>JBBDIR010000015.1:0-41869 GCA_040880325.1 Pseudohongiellaceae bacterium | reverse complement strand
GAAATTGGAAACCGGCATTAAATCGGTTTAGTATCGAATTTGGTGAACGGGTAACCGATCATCTTTAACAGAAACGCGGGATTTACACAGTTATTGGGACATTCTCTCCCCGCTATTCATAGCGTGCTCTATCTCTAAGCGAAATTCAGTCATATGCCTTCACCGTTGACACGAACCCCTTCGGTTTAAGTGCAATCAGCGAGCAGGTCAGTTTCTGCAATATATTCTCGGCCGTGTTGCCGATTGAAAAACTGGCTATGCCAGTCCTTGCCACCGTCCCCATAACCAAAATGTCGATGCTCTTGTCTTCGATGAAGGCTGGAATTTGTTCTTCAGCACTTCCGCGTAAATAGTGGATTTCTTGCGCGCCAGTCAGCTTGCCCTCGTCAATCAAAACGTCCAGTTTCTGCCGGTGCTGATCGCGGGCGTCGGTCACAGAATCGGCTATCTGCCTTTCGCTTATTCTCGACCAGGGACTATGTCGAAGGAACGACTCGTATTTGAAATCCCAACAAGAAACGATGTGGAGTTTGCTGCTGCAACTGTCTGCAAGCGATCGGGACAGTTGTAGCATCTGTCTCGATAGCGCGCGGGCCGCTTCCTGCTCACTCTCGGGGTCGATCGCGACAGCTACACGGATATCTTTTCGGGACCGCTTGATCGGCCTGCACAGCCAGACGGGGCTCGGGCATTTGCGCAGTATCGCCATGTCAATTGCCCTGAAGCCACTGACCCGGCCCTGCGTCTCCGCTTCCTTTACGAGCAGGTCATGACCGCCCCTTAGAACTTCCTGCACAATGCGTACTGAGGGTTTATCGTCGGTGACAAGCTCTACAACAATGTCGACATCTTCGCGACTGACGTCGAGCGCGCTACGCGTTGCCTCAATTGACGCGTTAATCTGTTGCAGAAGCGACTCTTCATATTTCGCTGTAAAATCGATCATCTTTTTGGGAAGTTCAGGGCACGCGACTAAGACCTTCAGCGAAGCCTTGTTGTTTCTTGCAAGACTTAACGCCTGTTTCAAGCCTTCGGCTTCTTCCGTTGTTCCGCGGCTGACGTAGAGGATGTTGGTGAAGTTACGCATAAGCCAGGTCCTTTAATAAAAAACGAATCCCGTGCTTCACGATGAGCGAAATTGTCTCAAGCGCAGTCGAAGTTGTTTTTCTGTTTCAATGATTGCGAAAAGCAGGACTCCGACGCCGACAATAATCGCACCATCCTGGACCGACACGGCGACAGTAGCGAAGAGCGTTTGCAGCGGCGGTAAGTAGGTGATGGCGAATTGGGCGAGAGTCACAGCGATGACCGTCGCCCAGACCACCTTCGTGCCCCTGACAGCTTTCCAGGTCAGCGATGTCCCATAAGAGTTTCGTATGAAAAACAGATGGAATATCTCCATCACGACCAGCGTGTTGAGCGCGATGGTGCGTGCCAACTCGATTGAATAACCTTGATCAACGGCATAGGCATACATTCCAAAGACACCAAACAGAAACAGGGTGGATACCAGCACGATATGCCAAACAAGTTCTCCAGACAGCAGCGGCTCGGCACGCGGTCGTGGAGGTCTGCGCATGGTATTTTCCTCTGTTGGCTCAAAAGCCAGGGCGATTCCCAGTGTGACAGCTGTTATTAGATTTATCCAAAGAATTTGAATCGGCGTAATCGGTAGAGTCAGACCGAACAATAAAGCAACGATAATCGTCATCGCTTCACCCGCATTGGTTGGCAACGTCCAACTGATAACTTTCTTCAGGTTGTCGTAGACGGTACGCCCTTCCCGTACGGCGGCGGCAATGGAGGCAAAATTATCATCTACCAGCACCAGCTCTGCAGCTTCCTTCGCCGCCTCACTCCCCTTCATCCCCATGGCAATACCTGCATCGGCACGCTTTAGCGCCGGGGCGTCATTAACTCCATCACCGGTCATCGCAACAGTCATACCATGAGATTGCAGCGCCATGACCAGACGCAGTTTATGTTCTGGACTGGTACGGGCGAAGACATCAGTTTCCAATACCGCGACAGCCAGACTCGCATCATTCATCGCGTCTAGCTCAGAGCCGGTAAGCACTTGCTGGGCGTTTTGCAAACCGATCTGTTTAGCGATGGCGACGGCAGTTCCCCGATGGTCTCCTGTGATCATCTTCACTCTAATGCCGGCGCCATGACACTCCTGCACCGCAGCTATCGCTTCCGGGCGCGGCGGATCGATCAGGCCAACCAGACCAAGAAAGAGAAGCTTACCGTCGACATCGTCAAATTTCAGTATCGTGTGCTCCGGTGCTACCGCTCGCAGCGCAAATGCCAAAACCCGCTGGCCTCTTGCGGCAATACTTTCAGCCATCCCATGCCAATAGTCCAAGTCGAGTGGTTCTGAAGCGCTGCCCAGAGCACGCTGCCCTGAGCACATCGAGAGAATTTGTTCCGGCGCGCCCTTAACGGAGATAAAGGCATGGTTATCATGATCGTGATGCAGAGTAGCCATGTAGCGGTAACTGGCATCAAACGGAATTGTATCGGTACGCGTCCACGAATGTGCTTCTTGACGATTTTGCCCAGACACCTTGCCCGCCATGGCCAGCAGGGCCCCCTCCATTGGATCGCCCTCTACACTCCAAACACCTTCCCTGCAGGAAAGTGAAGCGTCATTACACAGCTTCGCTGTTCGACTCAGCTCACTTAAAATCTCATGCTCAACGCCATCTACCACGTCATCGCCAAGCTTGATAGCACCCTTCGGCTCGTAGCCACTGCCCTCCAGAGAAAATTCCTGAGCAGCGTTAACAACCGACACTACTGTCATTTCGTTCCGGGTCAGAGTCCCGGTTTTATCAGTGCAAATCACCGATACTGAGCCAAGCGTTTCTATAGCTGGTAAGCGGCGCACTACTGCGTTACGACGAGCCATGGCCTGCACGCCTACGGCCAGGGTAATGGTCAGCACGGCAGGCAAGCCCTCCGGTATGGCTGCCACCGACAGCCCAACCACCACCATGAACATCTCAGCAAACTCGAAGTGTCTAACGAAATATCCAAATAAGAGTAGCGCTGTCGCTATAAGTAGAATCAGCAGAGTCAGCCACTTTGCAAAAGTATTCATCTGCTCAATTAAAGGCGTGGTCAGTAGCTGAACCTTTTCAAGCATGCCACTAATGCGCCCAATCTCTGTTTCCGTCCCAATGGTAACCACTACGCCCCTGCCTGAGCCGCTAGTCACCAGGGTGCCGCTGAATGCCATGCACTTCTGATCTCCAAGCTCAGTATTCGGCTCATTCGGCTGAACCTGTTTCTCCACTGGAATGGACTCCCCGGTGAGAATCGCTTCCTGAATCTGCAGTCCATGGGTTTGTAACAGCCGCAGGTCGGCGGGTACTTTATCTCCCGGCTCAAGCAGTACAATATCTCCCGTCACCAGCGAATTCCCATCGACACTGAGGCGCTCTCCATCGCGCAGGACATTAGCACGAAGGGCAAGCATATGACTGATGGCTTCCATTGCTTTTTCCGCCTTGCCTTCCTGAAGATAACCAATTACTGCATTGACTACGACCACTGCCAGAATGACGACGGTATCAACCAAGTGCCCCAGCATGGTGGTAAGGGCAGCACAAGCCAATAGCACGTAGATCAGTATGTTGTGAAAGTGAACAAAAAATTGGGCCACTGCACTGCGTTTCGCAGGCCCCGGCAAGCAATTAGGCCCCTGTACCGCGCGCCTCTGCTGCGCTTCATTTTCATTCAGGCCAGCTCCCGTAGCCTTCAGAGCAAGAAGCGCAGCGTCAACTGAAAGCGAGCACCAAACTGACTTTTCCTTTTTAACCATTTCTTAAGAGTACCTATTTTTTAGAGATGCTACTATTGACGCAGATGGTAAGTGAGTCAAAAAATTTCCCGCGCGCGGTAAGGGAATCTATTTTTCCTGTGCATCAGGCTAAGGTAAAAGAGCGCCTTACTGCTTGATCAAGGACAATATCCTGAGCAAATTCTCTCGCTAGGATAAAGGTTCAGCCAAGGTTGTGCTGATTGATGTGTACATAAACCTGTGTGGGTTCGGTGACGCATTCAATCCCGTGATGGAGTGCTGTTTATGATGGTTTCCGGTGAATTATGTCCTTGAAGATAAAATTAGACAAAGGCTTCGATGTTCCGATCGCTAACTTGCCGGAGCAAGTCATTGATCCGGGGCCATCCTTGAGCACATTAGCTATGCTGGGTACCGACTACCTTGGACTCAAGCCAAAGGTGCTTGTGCAGCCAGGTCAAGTTGTTGCTGCCGGTGAACCCTTATTTTTGGATAAGCATAACCCTGAAGTTAACTACTCCGCGCCCGGGACAGGCCGCGTGGTGGCAGTGAACCGAGGCAGGCGTCGTGCGCTGCAGTCAATCGTGATTGAGCTGGATGAAACAGCAGCCGTAGAACATAGCTTTGAGCCAGTATTATCTAATGACCCAGCGGTCATCCGAAAACTACTATTGCAATCGGGGGCCTGGACCAGCTTCAGAACTCGGCCCTTCAATCGCGTACCCAAGGCCACTTCCAACCCCTGTGCAATATTCATCACCGCCGTGGATACTCGCCCTCTGGCAGCGGATCCCAACCTTGTCATTGCGCAAGGTCTGCAGCAATTCGAGAAGGGAATGGAAATTATTGCGCAATTTGGTCAGAGGCCGGTTTTCCTGTGCACTGGCGCAGACTGGCCGGCGCCAGAGCCTTCGCTACAGGGAGTGAAGAGGGTTGAGTTTAGCGGCCCTCATCCGGCAGGATTGCCAGGCACTCATATCCATTTTCTAAATCCCGCAGGAGCCGAACGCACGGTCTGGCATATTAACTATCAGGATGTGATTGCCATTGGCCACCTGTTCGAAACGGGTCGTATACTGACCGAGCGAATCGTCTCTGTTGGCGGACCCGGTGCGTTGAACCCAAGACTACTGCGGACACGACTGGGGGCCAATCTTGATGAGCTCCTAAAAAACGAGATCGATCCAGCTCATAGCTACCAGATTATATCTGGCTCAGTGCTCGACGGCTCGTTGACGCAGCAAGATACTCCCTTTCTTCGACGCTATGACAATCAGGTATCTCTCCTTGCGGATCAAACGACACCGCGTTGGTTCGACTGGCTGCGGGTCGGCGCTGACAAGGTTCAATTCAGCAAGCTATTGAATTTAACTCAGCACCAACGATATGAACTCAGCACCGCCAGAAACGGGCGGCGGGTCGCCATGATTCCCACGGACGCCTTTGAGCGGGTAATGCCATTGGATATTCTTCCAGTGCCACTATTACGCGCCTTGTTGGTCAGGGATACCGATGTCGGTCGAGCACTGGGCTGTATGGAGTTGGCAGAAGAAGACCTTGCCCTCATCTCTTTTGTCTGTCCGGCCAAGCAGGATTATGGCGCCGTATTGCGTGCAAATCTTGATCAGATAGAGAAGGAGGGCTGATGCCTCACTTGCTCGGAGGGAAAATGTCAAAGCCTGTTAATGACCGGCTCCGCAGATGGTCTGCACCCTGGATGGTCATGCTGCAGCAATTTCTGCGTTCCTCTAGTGGCAAAAACAATTCAGCACCCTATATTAGAGACGCAGGCAATGTGCAAAGCGTATTCAATAACTTCGTCATTGCCAGCATTCCTTGCTGGCTACTCGGCTTATGGAATGTCGGCTATCAATCCAACTCAGCCATGGCCCAGCTCGAGTTGACCGAGCTACCGGGCTGGCGGGATTTTATTCTGGGCGGCCTGAGCATTGGCTACGACCCAAGCAATATTATTGCCTGCTTTATTCACGGATTTCTGTATTTTCTGCCCATCTTCCTTGTCGTGTTATTGACAGCGGCATTATGGAGCTCGATTTTTTCGCTCATCCGCCGCCGCCCTGTCGATGAAGGCCTGCTGGCATTCGCCTGGCTGTTTACCTTGTTTCTGCCCGCAGGGGCGTCTCTGGTTCCGGTGATCCTCGGCGTGACATTCGGTATGATTATGGGCAAACAGGTTTATGGGGGCTCCGGCCACTACCTGGTTAATCCAGCGGTGTTAGGACTGACGTTCCTGTGGCTGGCTTACCCAGAACTGGTATTCGGGCCAGGCAATTGGGTGCCGGTGCCTGGTTTTCAGCCAACTTCCGCGCTGCAGCTCGCGACGATGGGAGGTAGTGAATCACTTATAGCATCCGGGTTGAGTTGGTGGGATTTGTTTCTCGGCGCCAAACCAGGAGCACTTGGCACGACTTCCGTGTTGGGCTGCCTGTTAGGAGCATCCTATATGATTGTTACGGGCACGGTCTCCTGGCGAATTATTTGTGCTGCACTGCTAGGCAGTCTGGCCACCGTGGCCATATTCAATAGTCTGGCGGACGATGTAATACCGCTGTTTGGGCTTTCCTGGAGCTGGCATCTGTTGCTTGGAGGTTTAGCTTTCGGCACGATCTTTTTCGCGACCGATCCGGTAGCAGGTGCAACGACTAATAGTGGGCGATGGTTGTTCGGTGCCTTCGTGGGGGCGCTGGTAATCATCATTCGAATGCTGAACCCCGCACACGAGGGAGCCATCTTGTCGGCGGTTTTACTGGCTAGCTTGTTCTCCCCGATCCTGGATTTTGTTGTCGTCGAGCTTAATATTCGTCGACGTCGTCAGCGTTTAGCGGAACTGGACAATGGATAACGAGAGCCCCCTAAAAGCAATTATCGTAGTCGTGTCAACCGCCCTGGTGTGCTCGGTTCTGGTGACTGTCGCCGCCGTAAGCCTGCAACCAATCCAGAATGCCTACCAGGATCTGGAACGCATCGGCTATATTGTGGGGATAAGCGGCATTGCGGAGCCGGTGGAAGAGTTGTCCGAACTGGAAATTATAGCTGCTTTTCAGGATCTCGAGCCCCGCATCGTCGACCTTGAGCGAGGTACATTTGACGAGACTTATAACCCCCGTACCTTTGATACCCGAGAAGTTGCTACCGCCCCCGAGTTCAGTGTCACTATTCCTACTGCAGAGGATTTGGCACGATTAGGCCAGCGATCCCGCCTGGCAACCATCTACCTGGTCAGGGAAAATGACGAGCTGGTAAGAATTATACTGCCGGTCTACGGGCAAGGAATGTGGTCAACAATCTATGGCTTCGTCGCCATCGAGAATGATCTCAACACCATTGCCGACATGACTATCTACGAGCAGGGTGAAACCCCAGGAATAGGCGATCCCATTCAGAGCCGTGAATGGCAGACTAGATGGCAGGGGCGCAAGTTGTATGATGAGGACGGCACGCTACGATTCAGAATCATTCGAGGTGCCGTCGACCGCAGCTCTGCGGGCTCAATCTACGAGGTGGATGGGCTGACCGGCGCCACCATGACCACCAATGGTGTAATGAATATGGTGCGTTACTGGTTCGGCCCCCATGGCTTTGAAACATTTCTAAATAATTTTTCTACTGTCTCCTCCGCAGGTGACACGCAATGATGCGGGCGCGACGGGCACTCTTAGCTCCACTTATTGACGAAAATCCGGTCACTCTTCATATATTGGGAATTTGCTCTGCAGTTGCTATCACTAACTCGCTGCATTCAGCCTTGATCATGAGCTTGATGTTAACCTCAGTCCTCGCCTACTCCAATATAGTTATCAGCATGATGCGCCGACACCTACCCAGTTCCGTGCGCATCATCGTGCAGATGACGGTGATCGCGTCGGGGGTTATTGTAGCGGACGAATTATTGCAAACCTTCGCTCCAGAGACTGCGCAGACCCTGAGTGTTTTCGTCGGGCTGATTATTACCAATTGCATCGTCTTGGGCCGAGCCGAAGCATTTGCCGCCCACAACAAGGTAGGTCTCAGCTTGCTCGACGCGATCGGCAATGGCATCGGCTTCAGCCTAATCTTGATCACGGTCGCGTTCATTCGCGAACTGTTCGGCACCGGGGCATTAATGGAAGTGGTAATCCTCAAACCTGTTAGCGACGGCGGTTGGTTCGAACCCAACATGATGCTTTTGCTACCACCTAGTGCGTTTTTTATTATTGGCTGCATTATCTGGGGCATTCGTAGCTGGCGCCCCCAACAGGTGGAACGCGCAGATTTTCAGCCGATCGCGATCGATGAATCTGAAGGTAAGTGATGGAACAGCTGATTGACATTTTTGTCCGTTCAATCTTTGTAGAGAATCTCGCCCTCGCCTTCTTCTTGGGAATGTGTACCTTTCTCGCGGTTTCCAAACAGATCAAAACTGCTATCGGTCTTGGCGCAGCGGTCATTTTGGTGGAAGGCATCACCGTGCCGATTAACAATCTGCTCTATACCTATCTCTTGCGCGATGGCGCACTCGCCTGGGCAGGATTAGGCCATCTGGATTTTAGTTATTTAGGACTGATCAGTTACATAGGCGTCATCGCGGCAATGGTACAGATACTGGAGATGGTCCTGAATCGGTTTTTCCCTGCTCTTTACAATGCTCTGGGGATCTACCTACCCTTGTTGACCGTGAACTGTGCAATTCTTGGTGCCTCCTTGTTTATGGTGCAGCGCGATTACAACTTTACGGAAAGTGCGGCGTTTGGCTTTGGTGTGGGTGTGGGCTGGGCACTGGCTCTCGTTACTTTGGCAGGCTTGCGGGAGAAAATGAAATACAGTGACATTCCCGATGGCTTACAGGGGCTCGGTATCGTCTTTATTACTGCAGGGTTGATGTCTATGGCTTTCATCTCCATTGCCGGAATTGAGATTTAGCTATGCAAGAAATCTTTCTTGGCATTGCATTGTTTACCAGCATCGTGCTGGTGCTGGCGTTGCTGGTTCTCTTTGCCCGTTCTCGCCTGATACCCGATGGCAATGTCCTTATTACTATCAACGACGAGCGAGATATTCAGGCAGCGATAGGAAGCAAACTCCACAAGGCCCTGTCTGACAACAACATCTTTATCCCCGTAGCCTGTGGCGGTATTGGCAGTTGTGGCCAGTGCCGTGTCACCGTACTTGAAGGCGGCGGTGTGCTGTCACCGATCGAGTCGTCCTTTATCAACAAGCGCGAAGCAGCTAAAGGCCAACGTCTGGCCTGCCAGGTTTCGATCTACGAGCAGACTCCTTTACGTATTAGCTTGCCGGAAACGGTGTTCACCGCCAAACGCTGGCAATGCACGGTGCGCTCCAGCCACAACGTGGCAACCTACATAAGAGAGTTAGTGCTTGAATTACCGATCGGTGAAATTCTCAATTTTCGTGCCGGCGGTTATATTCAGGTTGAATGCCCACCACACAAGCTGCACTACACGGACTTCGATATTGCTGCCGAATACCGCGACGACTGGAGGCGTAATGGACTGCTTGGGCTCGAATCGGATGTAAGGGAGCCGGTGGTACGCGCCTATTCCATGGCAAACTATCCGCAGGAGAGCGACAGGATTATTTTGAATATCAGGATCGCGACGCCACCGCCGTCTGCTCCGGAAGGCACCCCGCCGGGCATTGTCTCTTCTTACCTGTTTGCTTTGAAACCCGGAGATCCGCTGACTATTTTAGGCCCATTCGGAGAATTTTTCGTAAAAGAGGGCGACGCGGAGATAGTTCTTGTAGGCGGTGGTGCGGGAATGGCTCCTCTTCGGTCTCATATTTTCGATCAGTTATTACGCATGCACAGTAAGCGCAAGATCAGCTTCTGGTATGGTGCTCGCAGTCTGCGGGAAGCTTTCTATATTGAACAATTCGAGCAGCTTGCTGCTGAGCATGACAATTTTAGTTGGCATCTGGCGCTGTCGGAACCACTTCCTGAGGACCAATGGACAGGGCTTTCCGGGTTCATACATGAAGTCTTATATGAACACTATCTCAAACAACACCCGGCACCGGAAGACTGTGAATATTATCTCTGTGGTCCGCCGATGATGATGGCGGCTCTGATAGACATGTTCGACGAATTAGGCGTGGAAGAAGAGAGTATTTTCTTCGATGACTTCGGGGACTGAGGAGTGCTTGATGAGCACTGGAAAATATTTTGAGTATTTCTTGAGGACAAGGGGAGAACCTCGATGGCATTATTTATAGGCAGTTTTATTGTGTTTGTGTTGGCAGCAGTGGCGATGGCGATCGGCATCCTGTTCAGAGGCAGGCCTATGCACGCCGGTTGCCGCAGTATGCCAGGGGAGTCGAACTGCGAATCTGAAACACTATGTAATGGCGCTTGCAAACGGAGCAGCTAATGTCGAAAACCGTTAAGGTCCGGGATTATATGGCTACTGAGCCGGTGACATTGAGACCGGAAACAGAGATTATTCGAGCCGTACATACCCTGTTAGAACATGACATAGCCTCAGCGCCCGTAGTCGATGAGGGCGGAAGGCTCATCGGGCTGCTCACTGAGCGGGATTGTATTCGCGTGGTTTTAAACGCTGGTTACCATTCAGAATACGGCGGCCAGGTAGCCGACTATATGAGCCGGGATGTTGCAACCATCGAGGCAGAAGAAAGCATAGTAAACGCGGCAAAACTGTTTTGCGGGCAACGCTTTCATCGTTATCCGGTGATGGAAAATGGTCGGCTAGTCGGCCACCTGAGCCGCAGGGATATTCTGCGAGCCCTGGAAGAGCTTCGCTAGGGAAGTGAGTGACTCGCAAGAAGAAAGCTGCATGGCCCCATCAGTGCAAATCAATTAGTAGTGAAACCTGAACGATATGCGCCGAATACTCGGGGCTCTGATTGCCCAGCAGCAGGATGTTACTCAAGGTATTTACCCCTGCACCATCCAGAGCCCAGTCATCGGATTTAAAGCGGCCATAAGTGTAGCCTACAGACAAGGCCCTGCCCGGTTGTAACTGGTACTTACTACTTAATGAGATGCTGGTGATTTCAGTGTTAAGGTCAGGCAATGGCAGGTACGCCACACCGGAACTGAATGGTGTTGTTTTGCTTTTCGCATCGGTGTAATTGGCATCCAGCGATAAATCCAGTTTTCCAGCCATGATTTCCCAATCAACACCAGCACCAATGGTGTGCACAAGGTCTTCACTTTTCATACTCCAATTGTTGCCAGGATCTCTAAGCGATTCGGGATAGAAAGGGGTTGGATTTCCACCGCCACGACGCCCAAAACCGGCTTGCTGATTACTGTACTCATCGTAGCTGTAGTAGATGCTGCTGCTCCAGTTAGCAGCAGGGGCATAGGACATGTCCGTCGAGAAGCTACGTTTTTCTGATTTCTGCAAACCTACTTTTGCATCGGGATAGGCATCATCGGCGAGCAATGCCAGAAGACTTAAAGACAGACCATCAGATGGATAAAAGTTTAAACTGGCACTCAATTCGTCACGTTCTCTATCGCTCAAATGAAATCGTCGCAGTAAGGGATCGTTCTCAAACAACTGGTTGCCCACTAGCGTGGCCACGTAATCCGGGTTATGTCCTGACACAAATGGGACCGTACTGTCATATTGAGAAGCATCTCTTTCTGAGCGAGTTAATTTAATCCAGCCACTGGAAGTTGGAAACGGCGTGAAACTCAACTTGATAAAGCCCGTGTCTTCTTCGGTGGTTGCCACGTCCACCATGCTACGGTCTGTTTCCACATTCTCGTAACCTGCAAAAAACTTGGCCTTGCTACTCAGCCTATAATTCAAATCGGCACTAAATTTCCCACGTTCAGTATCGTAGAGCCTATTGATTCTGGTTTGACTGCTAAGCAGACCGCTCTGCGGGGCCGAATCACCGGCAATGCGCTGATAAACTTCCTGTGAAGTCTTGTTGTCTCTATCACGATAGTTATACCGCAAACGCAAGGTACTGCGACGATTGAGACGGGTAGAAAGGTTTAAATTCGCAACCAGCATGTCTACCCGAGCGCCGAGGTCCGCTCTCGGCAATGGTGTTGTGGCAGCGAACACGCTGCTATAAGGCAGATAACTGTCGTCCTGCTCAAGCCTTGTGCTAACCACGCTGGCGCTCAGTCGCGTGCTTTTACCGAAGCGATGTACTCCCGATAGCGATACTTGAGAAGAGCTGTTATCGGGCTCGAGGCCGATTTGTCCAATCGCCCCATCGCTAAAGTTCGCGCCGGCCGACCAGCCGGCATTGTTAAAGGGGTTTTGAAAGCGCAGCGCCTTATCCTTGTTACTAAACTGCATGGCAGTGTAGCTGACGGCATACTGAGTATTTTGCCTGGCAAAACTCAGTCCGACTGTTGCTTCGTCAATTTGGTAGTCGATGGGGCGAGCCAAAATCGAACCACGAGGATTTCCGCCGCTACTACCAAAGATGGCCCCCAGGGTTTCGCTACCCTCTTTTATTTCGTGACGAACCTCACCCATTAATTCCCACAACGGACTCAATTGCCAATCAAAGGCACCGGTGAATCGATCCCGTCGCGTATCAATATTCACTTGTTTGAGACTGGAAGACAGCGTCGAGAAACCTGATGTTGAGCCCGCGCCTGTCCAGTCTGAGGGCAAGGACTGTAACTGTGAGCCACTGCCATTAAATGGTGTGCGGCCATCGTTATATTGATAGTGAGGCAATTGATCATAGTTCAAAGACACAGAGAAGCTGCCGCTACGTTGGTAAATGGCCTCAAGGCTTCTCGACTCCAGCCCGAGGTTTTTAGCACTCAGACTCCAAGCTGGATCGCCGGTGTTGGCATTCGCGCTGCTGAAGGAAAAACCACCTACCGCGAATTCACCGCTTTGGGTCAATCCCGAATACTGACCCAGTTGATAAGAGTCTTCGCTGTTATAGCCCAGGCCGATTTCTACAGAAGAGTTTTGTGCCGCTGCAGTCGAAGCCCAGGTCTGCACTAGCATCGAAGCACAGATGGCGGCACATACACGAGGCCAAGAAAGACTCAATAACTTATTCCACATCCTCGACATTTTGGTTCTTCCTACCGAGTAAAACGTGATCCGGATGGATGATTAGAGCCGTGCACTGTTGAGTGGCAACTGGTACAGGAGCTACCCAATAAATTTTGTTGCGCCCCGCTTGGTGGAATGCCAGTGCCGCTGTATAAGCTACTTGGATGGAAGGCATCGGAGTGGCAGGTTTGACACAAAAACGGCATTCGTGCCGTCAACAGGCTAGTTTGAGTTGATCCATGAGGGTTGTGGCAGGTAGTACAGTCTTCACTTACCGGTTGATGCTCCCACAGGAAGGGGCCGCGTTTCTCTGCGTGGCAGTTGGTACAAGTTTCATTCACAGTGCTCCTTGCCAGCAGTGCCTCTGCATCTGAGCCATGGGGATTATGACAGTCGTTGCAGCTCATTAGCCCCTCATTCACAGGATGATGTGTGCGCCGATTTAATTGTGATCGCTTCTCCAGGTGACAGCTAAAACACAGACTAGCACTATTCAATTCATTTAAGGCTACGCTATGGCTGGCGTGAATGGTATGGCAGCTTGCACAACTCAGATCAGCAGACTCGTGCACACTAGCAGTCCAGTGCACGGTTTCGCGTGACTGGTGGCAGTTAAGGCAGCTGTCGTTCTGCACCGCCACCTCACTAGGCTCGAAACGGCCTCCGCCCCCACCAAACACGACTGCAGGCGACTGCATCGCGCTAGCATGCTCAGTACTGGCACCGTGGCAACTTGCACAACCTTGCGTCGCAGCGGGCGAGCCGGGGATGGAACTATTACCGTGGGGCGACTCGAAAATTGAGTTAACTGCAGTATTATTATGACAAACCAAGCAGCTGTTCATTGCCTGTGTGGCGGACTGCTGCTCATCAATGGTTTGAGTCTGCGCTACAGCTGTTGGTTCGAAAATGCCCAGCAGAGTAATAACAAAAACCAAGAAACCGAGTAGAAAAAGACTTGCCCCAATTGAAACAAACTTCTGAACTTGCATTGTGAATGCTCCCGTAACAATTAGGTTAAATGCTTGACCTCAGGCTAATCAAGCCGCAGATAGAACGTTTGACACAAATCAACAAACTAGGCGGAATGTGAAAAAGAGATTATTCAAGCCTCTACCCAATCGAGCTGCGAAGCAATAGCGCGTAGCTACTGATCAGGGTGATGGCACACTATGGCCTGCAGTGTGGCATAAGCTCCATTGACTCTTCAAGGCGCAATTTGTCTGGCCAGCACGCGGAGATTCTGAAAGCGCAGTAGGGGCGGCCGTTTGCCCAAACACGGACTTCGAACTGACGCCTTGAAATTCGATGGGCAGTAGGTTTAGAACATCGCTGCCTCTCAATCAGGGAATATAGCCCCCGACAGGGCATAATAAGCTGTATCGATTATTTGCCATTCATGCCAGCGGTGACAAAGAGATTGTAGTCGTCGATGTGGGACCAGCCAATAACGCGGTAACGCGAAATTCTTGATCCTCCTTTGCCAATCTGCAAACCCCAGTTAAAAAATATATTCTCCAGACTTCACGGCTCTATTGTGTCAGCACAACCACTTACTAGCAAAGTAAGGACAAGGTTAGAATGTAGCTGAAGATTTCATGACGGTATTTCTGCCTTAAGCGCCATATCGAATCTAGTCGAAACTGTTACCAGTAGATATTACCATTGTGCTGCGATAATTCGGGCTAGGTCGTGCCGCCGCCCTCTGCAAGAAGTCGCTCGGCCTCGGCAACTTGTGTTGTAACTGCCGAGAAGCTGTCGGGAGTGACAGAGATAGAATCGATACCCTGTTGAACTAGAAATCTGGCAAAATCTGGATGGTCGGACGGAGCTTGCCCGCATAGGCCAATCTTCACATTGCCTCCATGTGCTTCCTTGATCGCTTTTTGTATCATCCACTTCACCGCCTCATTTGTTTCATCAAACAAAGAAGCGAGCATTGCTGAGTCTCTGTCCACGCCCAATGTTAGTTGCGTTAGGTCGTTGCTACCGATTGAGAAACCATCAAAATGTTTGGCGAATTGTTTGGCTAAAATCACGTTTGAGGGAACTTCGCACATCATGTACAGCTGCAGGCCGTCTTTGCCTCTTTCCAGACCGTGGCTGGCAAGAGTTTGTATTACTTTCTCAGCTTCTAAAACCGTACGACAGAAGGGAATCATAACGATGGTATTTTTGAATCCCAGTTGTTCTCGTAATCTGACAATGGCTTTGCACTCTAGCGCGAAGCCGTCCTGGTAGTTCGGTGAGTAATAACGTGATGCTCCTCTAAAACCAAGCATCGGATTCTCTTCTTTTTCCTCAAACTGCAAGCCGCCAATGAGATTAGCGTATTCGTTTGTCTTGAAATCGCTTAAGCGGATAATGCAAGGATGGGGATGAAACACAGCCGCAATTCGAGCGAGCCCACTTGCCAGCCGATCGATAAAATATTCTGTTTTATCAGTATAGGACTTAGTCAGATCCTCAATTTCCTTACGCACCGCCTCGTCTTTTATCGAATTGAAACATGCCAGCGCCATGGGATGTATTTTAACATGGTCGCTAATAATAAATTCCATGCGTGCTAAACCGACACCATCGGCAGGTAATTTCCACCAGCGCATTGCCGAGCCAGGGTTTGCCAGGTTTACCATGATTTTTGTTTGCGTCTGGGGTAAGTCGCTAAAATCGATTTCCTCTCGAGAAAACTCAAGTCGCCCCGCGTAAACCGAACCCATATCACCTTCAGCGCAAGAAACTGTAATCTCCGATAGCTCGCTCAGTAATTCAGTAGCATTACCCGTGCCAATGAGCGCGGGGACTCCCAATTCTCTGCTAACGATCGCCGCATGGGAAGTTCGTCCACCATGATTGGTGATGATGGCGGCCGCACGTTTCATGATCGGCACCCAATCCGGGTTGGTATTTTCTGTGACCAGGATACTGCCATCAATGAAATCGGTAATTTCGGAGACGTTGGAAATGACACAGACTGTCCCGGCTACTATCGATTGGCCGATAGCTAAACCCGAGAGTATTTTTTTCCCAGCGCCAAGCAGTTTGTAAGAATCGAGAACGCTACCGAGCTTCTTGGATTGGACTGTTTCTGGACGCGCCTGAACTATGAATAGACTCCCGCTTTCTCCGTCTTTTGCCCATTCGATGTCCATCGGGCATTTGTAGTGTTGTTCGATCGAACAAGCCCAGCGAGCCAAAGTCAGGACTTCCTGATCATCTAATGCAAAAGATTCTCTATCTGCTAACGGAACTTCGACGTTGACAGTCGATGCCTCCATAGTCGTGCCATAGATGAGCTTCTTTTGTTTGCTTCCTAATTTCTTATCTATAATTGGTGAGTAGGAAGATTCTGTTAAAAGCGGTTTAAATACCTGGTATTCATCCGGGTCTATTAGGCCTTGAACAACGTTCTCTCCCAACCCCCAGGCGGAGTTGATTACCACCACCTGGTCAAATCCGGTTTCCGTATCGATCGAGAACATCACGCCGGAACTAGCCTTATCCGAGCGCACCATAATCTGAATGCCAATCGATAAAGCTATCGAGGAATGGTCGAATCCTTTCGCTTGTCTGTAGGCAATAGCCCTGTTAGTAAATAGTGACGCATAGCAACGTTGACAGGCATCCAGCAGATTTTGCTCTCCGCAGATATTCAGATAGCTCTCTTGTTGGCCTGCGAAGCTGGCATCTGGTAGGTCTTCCGCAGTTGCGCTCGAGCGGACGGCTACCGAAACTTCCTCGTGTCCACTTAGTTTGCTCAGTTTCTTATAAGCTGCTGTAATTTGTACTGCCATGGATGCTGGCCAACTGCCCTTAAGGAAGGCTTTGCGTAGCAGGTCGCCCGCCTCTGCCAATTGCAGACTGCCGTTGCCAAGCTCGCCCATAGTATCGGCTATCGTTTGCCGCAGTCCATTTGCGTCAACATACTCCCAATAGGCACTTGCGGTCGTTGCAAACCCCAAAGGCACCGGAATTCCCTCAGCCTGCATATTTTTCAGCATTTCTCCAAGTGAGGCATTCTTACCCCCCACCCGAGCGACATCACTGCGATTCAATTCATCCAGCCAGAGAATTCTCAATTGATCTTTGCTCATGACACCTTCTTGTTACATTCGTTATCAGGAATAAGCTTAAAGTTGATTGCTTAGCGAAAACTACACAGATCGGCACTCTGGCGAATTGACGTTGATCAATAACTATCGCTTGCTTCTCATTAAAATAATATCTGTTTCGACTTGTGGGTTAGCCGAGATGCGCAGGTTGGCTAATCCTGTTCTTGAAGTATCAAGAACAGAAGCTCTTCAAGTGGACTGATAAGATTGGCAGATTTACTTTACAATGTGTGCCGAAAGATTGCTAAGTATTACGAACAGATCACGAGCCAATTATGGAAGAATTAGATCCCCTGATCATCGTCCGCGACCGCATTGACGTAGCGGTTGGTTTCATTCCCGGTCTGAAAACCGGGCTCGTCGAATTTTTTAAAGCCCCGAAAAGAACTATAAGTTGTTGCTTCCCGGTAGAGATGGATGATGGTTCCGTAAGAACGTTTCATGGGTATCGAGTGCTGCACAGCAATATCCTGGGCCCTGGAAAAGGTGGCATCCGCTATCATCCGGACGTGACTCGCCATGAGGTAATGTCACTTGCAGCGCTGATGACTTGGAAGTGTGCATTGGCAAACTTGCCTTTTGGAGGAGCAAAGGGCGGCATCGCATGCAATCCCAAGGAGCTCAGTGAAGGCGAGTTACGGCGCATCACCCGGCGCTATGTTACGGAACTCGGCGACAATATAGGTCCTCATACCGACATTCCCGCACCCGACATGTACACCAATGAACAGACCATGGCTTGGGTTTATGACACGTATCATGTGTTTCATCCCGGTAAAAACAATCTTGCTGTTGTCACCGGAAAACCACTTGAGCTCGGTGGTTCATTGGGCCGGTTTGAGGCGACAGCAAAAGGTTGTCTGTTTTCTGTTCAGCATTTTCTTGAGCGAATGCAGATAGCTGATTTTCTATCCGTAGCTGGAAAACGCGTGGTCATACAAGGATTCGGTCAGGTTGGGGCTGTGTCCGCGAAATTATTTCAAGAGGCGGGAGCCTGCGTTATCGGCGTGAGTGATTCTAGTGGCGGCGTCGTGCGGGAAGAAGGGCTGGATCTGGACGCTGTGTCTCTTCACAAGGCCATCGAAGGCACGGTCGTCGGTACGCCCGACACCCGTACGATAAGTAACGAAGATTTACTTCTGTTAGATTGTGATATCTTGATACCCGCCGCACTCGGTGAAGTAATCAATGCAGGGAACGCAGGCCAGATCAAGGCGAGATTAGTAGTAGAGGCTGCGAATGAGCCGGTGACTCCAGAGGCCGATACTATCCTGAATTCCAAGGGTATTCTGGTGCTTCCAGACATACTGGTTAATGCCGGGGGCGTTAGCGTTAGCTATATTGAATGGGTTCAGAACTTGTCGAATGAACACTGGCGGATTGAACGAATTAACCTGCAGCTGCAAGAGGTAATATTCAGTGCTGTTGATCGGGTGGTTGATCAGTGGCAAAGGCTTCAGAAGCTAGCAGAAGCGGATGGAACAAAACCGATCGACCTTCGTACGGCCGCACTGGTTGCGGCCATCGAACGGGTTGCACGTGTAACTTTGCAAAGGGGAATATGGCCCTAAAGCCAACCCTCAGATTAAACCGAAAGAAATCGAGTGATTTGATCTTTCTTAGCTTTTATGGGTTAAGCGTCAGATCGTCCGGAGCTACCTCTATACTGCTGTCAATCAAAGTTGAACTTGTTACCTAGTTAAAAGGTGGTCAACATGATGAAAAATACTGTATTAATTCTGACATTGTCAGGCCTGATTTCATGCACATGGGTCAAAGTTTCGAAAGAAGGCGAAGGAATGACTGTTGCTACTTTAAATGAAGTGGCTACTTGCCGGGTAATGGGCACGACAGTTGTCGCTCTCAGGGACAGGATTTGGAGAATAAAAAGAAATCCTGAGAAAGTACGGCTGGAACTTGAGACACTGGCTAGAAACCGCGCTGCGGTGTTGAACGGCGATACCATAGTACCTATCGGGCCGATCACAGAAGGAGAGCGGGAATATAGAGTCTATCTTTGTCAACAGGATTAGCTGAACTAAAATGAAGATAAGCTCTGCTGCCTTGCACTTAAGTGAGGAGTAGGAAATAAAGAAAATACCGGCCTCGACGAAGTCCTACACGAAATACCAGTATTTACTGAAGAGGCCTTTCACGCCCTACTGCTGAAGGCACATTGAAAATAGGGTTTGGTGGTGGTCGTTCAAGTGCTAAGCGAGGGTGTGAATTACGCCACCGGCAGCTTCGGCATCGGCTTGGTCGTGAGTGACCAGAATTGTCGGTAGACCAGAACTGCGTAGTTTATCAAAGACCAGATTCCGAATCACCTGACGTAACTCGGTGTCCAGCTTGGCGAATGGCTCGTCCAGAAGCACTGCCCTGGGGGCCGATAGCAGGAGTCTTAACAAGGCAACGCGGGACTGTTGTCCGCCAGAGAGCGTTCCAGGGTCGCGTTCCTCAAACCCTGACAGCCCGATCTCGTCCAGCCCTTGTTGGATCAGTTCACTCTTGTTGCTGCTCTCCTTGGGCAGAGCAAAGCGCAGATTGCCCCCGATCGAAAGATGAGGGAAGAGCAAAGGGTCCTGCAGCAAGAGCCCTATTTGGCGGAGCTCCGCAGGCCGTGTGGTGATGTCGGCGCCATCGATTAACACCGCGCCACTGGCTTGGAAAGCTGGCGATATAAACCCTGCTATATAGGCGAGCAGCGTAGACTTGCCAGAACCGGAGGGCCCCATGACCGTTAGAATTTCACCCGCAGCCACGCGCTGATTGATATCAACCAATCGTTTTCCTTGCAGGGAAATAATTACATCTCTTAATTGAAGAATAGATTTGCTCATCGAATCTCTTGCATCCCAATACGATTACGCCAGACCAGCCTCGGAATCGAAAGTGCCGCCACGAAGCCTAACATCGGTAAACCCAGTTGTACTATCGCCCACACCGAGATCAGATTTCTACTCGCACCGGAAGTCAGTGCGACCGCCTCCGAGGTTATGGTGGTAATGCGCCCGGCGCCTAACAGTTGTGTGGGCAAGTACAGGCTGATGCTGATTGCCATTCCAATAGCTACAGCTGTCAGGCAGGGCGCGAGTAAGAGCGGAACTCGAACTCGCCAGAACGTTTTAGATTGGCTCGCCCCAAGCGTTGCAGCAACTTGCGACCAGCGCGGGTCCAATTGTCGATAGGCGGCGGAGAGTGACAGGAACACATAGGGAATCACAAAGAGAAGGTGGCCGAAGACTACCAGACTCATGCTGGCCTGCCATCTGCCAAATTCGGTAAGCACTATGATGCCAAATAAGAAAACCACCTGTGGTATCAACAGCGGAAGATATAATATCCAAACTGGCGTGAGGTTTCTCTTTGCCGGCTGACCTTCGGATTCTAACGTAGCGATTACCAACATCAGCGCGATGAGAGTCGAGCAAATACTAACTGTTAGTGTATTAAATAACGGCGTCAGAAGATCCTGATAGCTGTTTGCCCAGTGCTGCAGTGTCCAGGTAGAGGGTAATATTGAAGGATAACGCCAGGGGCCAGCAAACGCGTTCATCAACAAGGCCAATAGACTGCCAGAAATTATCAATAGTACAGCAGGCATCGCGGTCCGGCCTAGTATGTAGGCCACACGTTCTCCTGTATTGCGATCTCCTGCGGCTAAATAGAGCCGCCATAGCAGCCGGCAAATTCTCTCCAGGGCCAGCCAAATTGTCACTGCGAGCAGGCTCGTAGCAAGCTGTGCCAAGGCGCCAGCTGCGGCGAGGAAACGCAGACCCATATTGGGGTCATTGAACCATGCTAGCACCCTAACACTTAATGTAGGAGGAAGTGTAGGGCCCAGAATCAGAGCCACATCGACAGTCGCAGAGGCGAAGACGATAACGGCAAATACAGGCAGTCTGACCAGAGGGTAGAGACTAGGCGCGATTACCTTCAACCAGGCGATCGTTGGCCGATAGCCGAGAGAGCGAGCGACTGCGATTCGCGGCACTGGCTGAAGTTGCGGTAACGCCGCTAATGACATTAACAACAAGAAGGGCACTTCCTTGACAACGAGGCCGAGCATTAGGCTAAGGCCCCATGTATCGTTCACAATCAATAGATCGGGCGGTCGCTCCCAGCCGCTAAGCCCGGGAGACAGAGCGCGACTCAACAAGCCAGATGGCGCTATAAGAAAAGCGAGCCCGAATGCGGCGGCGGCGTGGGGGAATGACAATAGAGGCGATATCAGCCTTCGAATCCAGTTATCCAATCTACTGCCGCTTGCGCTGGCAAGATAGAGGAATACAAGAGTTAGAGCGATCAACGGCGTTAGAACGCCACAGAGCAAACTGATGAGCACACTTTGCGTTATACCGGGCACCTCTATGAGTTGGCGCCAGGCATCGAGGGAGAAACGATAACTATCCAGGGGAGGGAAATAGCCGAAAGCGGGAAGGCTGGCAAGCAGTGTGCCTAACAGAATAGGTGCCGCGAGTAGCATAATGAAAATGTAACTGGCCCAGCGTAACACGAGCTATCTCGCGCTGTAGCGCAGGATCCAGGCACGCTCTAGCGAGGATGTCCAAGAGGGATGAGGTTCCTGCAGCTTGTGGCCGAGTTCTTTTGCGCTTAATGCGGCCGGATCGTTCACGCTGTCGCTAAATCGAGACCTGTCATTCAAAGTTAGGTCCTCGACGGCAATAACCGTCGTACTTCCCATAGAGTCTGGGTCGCTTGCTTTGGCTTGGGCTTCAACCGAGAGCAGGAAATTGGAGGTCAGCATCGCAGCAGCTTTGTGTTGTGCATTGTAAGGTATTGCGAGAAAGCTCACGTTTCCGATAGTGCCGCCCTGTAACACATAAGATCGAACACTGGCAGGCAGCTCACCGCTGCGCACTGAGAGCAGCGCCTCGTTTGGATTGAAGGCCAGTGCGAGCGAGGTCTCGCCGTCTCCCATTAGTCGGCGCAGGTCCGCCGCCGAAGCCGGGAAATATCGGCCTGAACGCAACAGGTTTGGGTGTAAGGCATCGAGGTATTCCCACAACGATTCGGTCACCCTTTCGAAAGCCGAGTCTGATACCGGTGCATACAGGGCGGCATCATAGTTAGACAGCTCGAGCAATGCCTGCTTTAGAAACGTCGTTCCCAGGAACGCGGGAGGTCGCGGGTAGGTAAATTGGCCAGGATTATTAATCGCCCAAAGCAAAATCTCTTGCACAGTTCGGGGCGGCTCATCCAGCCACTGACTGTCGTAGTAAAAAATCAGTTGTGATCGGGTCCACGGGGACTCAAACCCATCTGTGGCCACCGTAAAGTCTTCGCGCATTTCGGGATAACGATCGGCATTCACTAAGGCAAAGTTGGGTTGCTGCTCTGCCCAGGGCCCGAACAGCAAGTCATTCTGTTTGAGCGCGGCGAAATTCTCGCCATTGATCCAGAGAAGATCGACGCTGCCATTCGTGTCATTGCCAGCCTGTCGCTGGGCGACTATTTTCGCAACCGCCTCGGCGGTGTCGGCAACCTTTACATGTTGTAGATTAATGTCATAACGTTGCTTCAGTTGTTCAGCCGCCCAATTGATGTAGCTGTTTACTCGAGGCTCACCGCCCCAGGCGTTGAAGTAAACCGTTTGCCCGCGCGCCTGATGTTCGAGAGTCGACCAATCCGAAAGCTCGTTCGGCTGTGCGGCAGCGAATGACGCCGTCGCCAAGAGCAACGTCAGGCAGTATTTTGGTGACAGGCGAAATACCCTTCTCAGTAGAGTCATCGAGTTCTCAACAGTGCAGTTCAAAGATGGGATTAACCATTGCTCGCAAGGACGCCCATGCGCTGGGCGCGCCGGCCGCGTCGCCTCTCGTCCAACACCGTACCCAATACCTCGACGTGAAATTTGTCACAGCCGATGCACAGGTTGCTATAGTCATCCCCTTTGGGAGTCTTCGTTTTCGATCCGGCAATAAACTTCTCCTCACTCCATCCGTGGCTTAGGCCCATGCGTTCGGGTCTGCCAGCATTGATAGCCTCTATTGCCGGAATCCCGGCAAGATCGTCGAGAATATCAATCAGGGCTTCCTCGCTCAGATTACCAAGCGGGTGGGCTGTCTTGATGCAGCATGGATAGACATCGCCACTGGGATCGATCGAAACCTCCGAGCCGGCGTAGCCATGTTGCAGGAAGTTCAGTCCGCCAGACCAGGCGTCGCAGAAATTGTCATCGAGAGTTGCCTGAGAGAGCCCGTTCTCCCAAGCACGGCCACGCGGCCACAGTTTGCCGATCCAGGAATCTTCGCTAGCGCCAAACATACTGAAGATTGGGCCCGATTCCAGCGCCCGTTCGTCGCGTTCGCCATCGGCGTGCTTGACTCCAGCATCGACTAACATCTGGGTGATTTTCTCGGCTAGGGCGTCTTTCTTATCGCCCTCCATGCCGACATGAAAATCGTCCATGCCCGACACAGAGATAGACCAGACGTTTCGGCTCAACAATTCATCAATTATTTTTGGAGTGAGCAGATCGCCTGTGGTTTGCACCACGACTTTGATTCCGCCGTTGTCTCGGTATTTTTCCTGCAACGCCTCGAGCACTGGATAGAGAATTCGCTCGCGTACGGGCTCGGTCAGCACATCGCCACCGGAGAGAATAATCTTGCCGGTCTTTTCGGTATAGGCATCTCCGTGGGGTTCAAGATAGGTCATACGCTCGGGTAGATTTGCGATTATGCGAGGGAAATTTAATTCGGCCTCGCGCACGACTTCTTCGAGCTCGTCTCTGATATAAGGACGAAAACGCGTCTCATAGCAATGCTTGCAACGTCGATGACAATGCCAACAGAGCACGTAATATATTGATTCCATCGGATGTCCTTCTTAAATAGAATGCGCTGCTTAAGTCGCTAGAAGCAGTCTCAGTCATCGTACTAGACCCGTGCGGGCAGTATAACTTTCAGGAGATAGAGCCAGGAAGCTATTTCCTGAGTCAGTGTCTTATTGAATGAATCTAATGGTCGAGCTTAGAAAAGTCCACGCCTATTTTCGTGGAGAGTTGGCTGCTCGAAGATGCTGCACAAAGCCGACAACAAACAGCAGGACAACCACAGCATCCACCAGGGCGACTTTCAAAAGCTTCTCATCGTCTGCGCCGCTTAGCAGGTACAGCAATATAAAGGCGCACATGCTAACCAGGCCTGCGATCCCTGCCTGGGTTCTCAGGCTTTCGATGAAAGCGGCGGCGAGAAGCAGGCTGCCGACGATCGCAAACAGAACGGCTCGGTGACGAAGCAGCAGGGAAATTTCAGGCGAGGATATCTCGACGCTATATAGCCGTGTCAGCACGGCGTTGGAGAAAACGCCAATAGCAGGAGCCAGATTGATTGCAGCGGCAAGCAGGTAGGTGGTGACAATAAAATAGCGCATGTTCGACACAGGTATTCGGCAGGTAAGTACCGTAGCCCAGCGCCAGCTGACGAACCATTACCTGCAAGGTAAGTTCTTTAGCGCAATTTTCTCCAACTCAGCGTTGCCGTGGTTCGGCCCTCGCCGTTCTTTAGCGAGAGTTTCAACAGCCCGTCACTGAATTCGAAGTGTCGCACGTTCTCACCACCTACCCACTCCGGCACCATGGGGGAGCCTTCAACATGGTGGATCACCAGGCCGTTATCCAGATCGTAAGAGACCCGCCCCCAATAGGCGAAGCCGCCGCTAATTCTTTCGGCAGAATTCCGATTACGCTCGGGCAAGTCGCGTGGCATTCCCAGCCCGGCCATATTGCCGAATTCATCGTAGCTAAGCCGGCCCACGTAATTCATGTCGATCGGTTCACCCTGCTCGGGAAACTGGATATAGCTGACTAGTTCAAAATCCCCCAAAAACCTTTGCTTCACTTCTTGCATGGCATCAGCCGCCTGAGAAAGTGTTGGAAGTAGTGTAAGCACGACTACCGAATATAAAATTGTCTTTAATGATCTCAATAGTTTAATCATTGTCGTACCTCGAATAAAAGCCTGCTGCGGCTGGCATCCAAACAAGCCGTCAGTTCACGCTGCAACAATCGATAATCATCGTTACAGCAGTTTCTTCAAATCTGGTTTCGTCACCTTGCCCATTGCATTGCGTGGCAGTGCATCAATAATCTTGATCGCTTTAGGAATCTTGTAGGATGACATCTTGCCATCGCACCACGCCTTGAGCTCTGCATACTCCATCGATGCTCCGGGCTTCAGGCCGATGAAGGCCATTACCGATTCACCCCAAGTCTCGTCCTCGACCCCAATCACAGCGCATTCAGCAATATCTTCATGGGTGAGTAGCGTGCCTTCAATCTCCAGTGCAGACAGCTTGTAGCCGCCGGACTTAATGATGTCGATAGAGGACCGACCCATGATGCGATAATAACCTTCATCGATAACGGCAACGTCGCCGGTGCAGAACCAGCCATCATGAAAGCTCTCTTTCGTCGCTTTCTCGTTCGCCCAGTACTCCAGAAAAACATTATCGCCCTTGATGCGTATCTCTCCGGGTGTGTTTTCCGTGGTGATTGGCTTGTTGTCCTCGTCGAAGAGCTGCGCCTCTACACCCGGCAGCGGCTGACCAACGTGGCCGGCGCGTCGCTCACCCTTATAAGGATTGGAAATACCCATTCCGATTTCAGTCATGCCATAACGCTCCAGCAGGACTTGGCCGGTTAATTCCTTCCATTGCTTAAACAGCTTGACCGGGCAGGCGGCTGAACCGGAAATATTCAGGCGCATGGGCCTGAAGCCATCACAAATCTTGCTGACCTCGCCGTCGTCGATGGTGTCGAAATACTGAATCAGTTTCACGTAGATAGTGGGCACTGCCATGAAGACGTTATAAGTGCCGGCAACAATCTCGGCTGTTATCTTCGGTATATCGAACTTGGCGAATAGATGCACCGTAGCGCCGGCCCAAAGCCCGCAACTTAAAATATTGATGATGCCGTGAATGTGATGCAGAGGCAGGAATAGCGGTATCGTATCCTGGTCGGTCCAACTCCAGGCCTCGATAAGCGTAGTAATCTGTGCGCGAATCGTCTTGTGTGTGCTTACTACCCCCTTTGGTTTGTTCGTTGTACCGCTGGTGAATAGCATCATCGCGCGGCGATCGGGGAGTACTGTCGGCAATGCCCCTGCCTCTGCCGCCATCACGTCTTCGACTGACATCAATTCGATCTTCATCTCGGCGCACAGCTCACGTAGTGATTCCTGATACTCACCGTTCGCTATCATGCGAGTCACACTCGCACAGCTCAGATAGTGTTCGAGCTCGGCGACGGCCGAGGCGACGTTCAACGGAATAGCGATGCCACCTGCTCGCCATATTCCGTGCAGGGTTGTGACATAGTCCACGCTCGCCGGAATGAAGAAGGCGATGCGCTCTTCTTCCAAATCGCTGTTCGCTCCAAGTAGTCCGGTCGCAAATCTATCAATACGTTGATTGAGATCCGCATAGCTAAAGGAGCTCTCTCCTTCGACTAGTGCGATTTTGCTATTGTCGTTATTCAGGTGCGGGAAATTCTGTTCTGACATGCGTTGTATTCCTTTGAGCTGCTGAACTCGGCAGAAGAATCAACCGAGTTGTTTCTTCAGATGTGACTTCTATAGTGGCTACAGTGGCTACATGATCGCGTTAACAATGATGAACAAGATCGATGGCCCTAACAGACAACCTACGCCTGTGTAGAAGGTGGCTGTCATTGCACCATAGGGCACGAGCTTGGGGTCGGTTGCTGCCAGTCCTGCGGCTACGCCTGAGGTGGTGCCCATGAGCCCGCCGAACACCATGGCAGATTGTGGATTATCCAGGCCGATAGCCTTGGCAACCATTGGCGTGCCGATCATAACAAGAATCGATTTGATAAGACCGGCGGCGACGCTGAGAGCGATGATATCCGAACTGGCGCCCAATGCCGAACCGGTAACCGGGCCTACGATATAGGTTACAGCTCCAGCCCCAATAGTGGTTATCGCCACTGGATCGGTGTAGCCATACAGCACAGCGACGAGCGCACCGACGACGAAAGAGACGATAACGCCGGCGAAGATCGAAACAACACCGGCTAAGCCCGCCTTCTTTAGTTCGCCTAGCTTCACACCAAATGCGGTCGCTACGATGGCAAAGTCACGCATCATGCCGCCGCCCATCAGGCCGATGCCGCCGAGCAAGGTGATGTCTGCAACGCCGGTATTGCCGCCAGTTGCCTTGCCTGCGAAGTAGGCGGCCACCAGACCCAGGGCGATAGCAATCGCGGACCCGTGAATACGGCCATTCGTCAGCTTGTCAGCGACGAAATAAGAAATCCAGATGGAAACGCCGATTACGGCGAAGGCGACGATAAGCGAGTTGCGAACGAAGACAGTTTCGAGGACTTCCATTAGCGTATGTCCTCGCTGGCGATGTCTGTGCGGCCAATCTTGCTAATAACCGGAACCAGGGCGAAGCTCACCACTACCGCCGCGACGCCTGCCACCACCGCCAACATGCCACCCTCGAAGGCGGCGACAACGTTTTGTCTCGCCGCCATGGCAACCACAATAGGGATATACATGGCGGACCAGAATTGGATGCCAGCTCCAGACGCGCCATCGACGAGCGCCCTAAAGCTCTGAGAATTGCTGGCCAGCACGAGGAATAGCATCGCAATGCCTACACCTCCGACATTGGCCTCGACACCAAGGGCCACCCCCAGAACCTCTCCGATTAGCATTCCCAGAATCAAGCAGGCAGAAAGCAGTGCTACACCGTAGACAATCATTTTTTATCCTTATTTTTATCTGCGGGCCGCAGTAGGCGTTCCACTAGGAGCCTGATGATATGACGCACTCGGTTTTTGTGCAATTTGCCAGTTCTTGCAGCAATTGACCCTGTTTGCGGGCATACATCCCGAAATAGTGGCCATTTCGGGGCAACTGAATTGACAGTCGTAGGGGGTTTGTAGCTTAATTGTGCCCCGGTTTGCTGGTGTCTTGCGGGTATTATTCACGCACTGTTGCAAGTCAGAATTCATCTACAAAATCAGCCATTTATCGCTTATAAGGTTATTCAAATGAGTAAATTTGCAAAGTCATTGTTGGTACTTCTTGGTATTGGGCTATTTTCATCAATATCACAGGCCCAGAACGTGACTACCGATATTCTCGAGAACGCCCAGGACTATTCCGATCGCTGGGTTACCTATGGCAAAAACTACGGGGCCTGGCGCTATATGCCGGATGCCCAGATTAACCGCGACACGGTGCAGGACCTGCGGCCTGTCTGGATCAAGCAGAATGGCGTCACCGGGGGTGCCTATGAGGTAACCGCACTGGTAAACGATGGCCGCATGTACCTCACTACGGCGAATAGCCACCTGATCGTCGTCGATCCGCTAAGCGGCGATGAGCTGTGGCGCTACGACCACGACTTCGAGAATGTTGATCTGTGCTGCGGGCCGCATAACCGCGGGGTAGCGCTTTACGAAGACAAGGTTTTCTGGGGCACGCTGGATGCACACCTGTTAGCCTTCGATGCGGCCACGGGTATTCAATTGTGGGACGCCGAGGTTGGCGACCATCGCGAGTCGTTCTCTGTTACAGGTGCTCCTCTAGTCGTTAAAGACATGGTGTTGATCGGGGTAGGCGGCGGCGAGTACGGCATTCGCGGCTATATTGACGCCTACGATGTCAACACGGGTGAGCGCCGCTGGCGCTTCTACACTACCCCTGCCGAGGGCGAGCCAGGAAACGAAACCTGGTTAGGCGACTCCTGGAAGACCGGTGGTGCGCCAACCTGGGTTACTGGCACCTACGATACTGAAACTGACATGGTGTTCTGGGGCACGGGTAACCCCTGGCCGGACATCAATAATCAGGTGCGTGCCGGCGACAATCTCTACTCAAACTCAGTCGTCGCATTAGATGCCGATACCGGTGAGCTGCGCTGGTACTTTCAGACCTCGCCACGGGACGAGTTCGATCACGATTCCACCTCTGAGCCGATGATCATCGACGAAATGTTCAACGGTGAGTTGCGCAAAATGATCGTGCAGGTTTCTCGCAATGGCCACGTGTACGCGCTTGATCGCATGGACGGTGAATTTCTCTACGCCGGCGAATACACGCGAGTGAATTGGGCAGAGAGAGACGAGCGCGGCAAGCCCGTGTTGAAAGAATCGATGTATGAGCCAGCCGACACGATGGTATTCCCGGGCCTGTATGGAGGCAAGAACTGGCCACCGGCGTCCTATAGCCCAGACACCCACATGCTCTATATCCCGACCACGGAATGGGGTACTCGCTTCATTCGCCGTGAAGGGGAAGCCCGAGCGGGCACTATGGATCTCGGCGGCATCCCGCAGTTCGATGTCACCGGTACCGGATGGGTTGTAGCCTTCGATATGTTAAGCGGCGAGATCGCCTGGCAGAAAGAAATGCCGGGTAACTTTAACTGGGCGGGCACGCTATCCACCGGCGGCGGCCTGGTCTTCTCCGGCGCACCCGATGGCTATGTTTATGCCATGAATGATGAAACTGGCGAGGTGTTATGGAAGTTCCAGACCGGAAGCGGCATCTATGCTCCGCCGACTAGCTTCACCATCGATGGCAAGCAATACATCGGTGTTGCCTCCGGCACCCGCAATCCGGTTACCCGAGAAGGCGTGGCCACGGGCATCGCCACTGGCAACTATATTTTGTTTAGTCTGTGACAACCGAGTTTATAGAATTTTTTTGAGCGCTAATTAATCGATAGGCGAAAATAGTGAAAATGATTTCAGCATTGGTCCCAATACGCAGCCTGCAAGGCTTGGCGTGTGCGTTGCTGCTTAGCCTGCTTTCTGCTTCTGCTGTTGCGGGTATTGGCGAGGGGCAAGAACTCTACAATGCCTACTGCCAGATCTGTCACGGAGTATTGGGCGAAGGTCAGACCATGGGCAAACCGCTAACCGACGGCCCCGCCAACCGTCTGACGGATCAGGGGCTCATCGATGTCATCAGTGACGGCCGTGCGGGCACCGGCATGGTTGCCTGGGAGGGCTCTCTAAGCGAGGTCGAAATATTCGATATTGCGAGCTACATCCGCAATCTACAGGGGAAGCCTGCTCTGAATTTGGGTGAGGATGACGCTGGGCCAAGCGATGATCCATTGATTATTGCTGGCGCAGATTTGTTTAATGGCTCGGCCGATTGTGCCAGTTGCCACTCTTACGATGATCAGGGAGGTAGTGTTGGGCCAGCATTGGATGGCATTGGCAACCGTTTGAACGACGATGCCTTGATGCAAGCGTTGATGATTCCATCGGCGACGATCGTCGACGGCTACGCGGCGAAGGTCGTCACGCAAGATGACGGCACAGTTATCCGTGGACGCTACCGCAATGACTCCGAGCTCGCCGTGCAAATTCAGAGCGAAGATGGACGCCGCTGGGTAACTTACTTTAAGGAGCGAGTGAGCTCGGTTAGTGACTCTGAGGAATCGCTAATGCCAGATACTTTTGCGAATCTTGGCGCAGATCAGCAGCAACAACTGCTGGCTTTTTTAAAGTCCTTATAGGGCGAGAGTCTGCGGAATTTTTAGTATTCAGTTAAATTATCGGGGAAGATCAAGCGGTCTTTCCCGTTTCTTTTTTAGAAAAACGTAAAGGTAACACTATGGATTTCGATACTGCGACATTAACTGCCTTGGCCATTCCCTACGGTATAAAACTACTCTCAGCTTTAGTGGCGCTGGTCATCGGGCTGTTCATCGTCAATATGCTCGTCTCGTTCACGAAGAAGCTATTAAACAAGAGCGCGGTCGACCCTTCGCTAACAAGTTTCCTGAGCAGCATGGTAGCCATGTTATTAAAGGTGATGGTGTATATCACCGCACTAAGCATGCTGGGCGTCGAGATGACTTCCTTCATTGCCATACTCGGTGCTGCCGGCTTGGCCGTAGGTCTCGCTCTATCGGGAACTCTGCAGAACTTTGCGGGCGGTGTCATGATCCTGTTCTTCAAGCCATATAAGGTTGGTGATGTAATAGAAGCTCAAGGCTATACCGGTTCGGTAAAAGAGATTCAAATCTTCGTAACGATTCTCACGACCTTTGATAATAAGACTGTACTAATCCCCAACGGACCACTCGCAACTGGGTCCATGATCAATTACAGCACGCAGGCTACGCGTCGAGTCGACTGGGAATTCGGCATCTCCTACGGTGATGATGTCGATAAAGCCTATGCCCAGTTGACTAAATTGATCGATGCCGACGAGCGTATATTGAGAGATCCTGAGCCATTCATGGCGCTGAAGACGCTGGCGGATAGTTCGGTCATTATCGTGGTTAGGGTCTGGGTCAATTCAGCCGATTATTGGCCCGTGTTCTTCAAGATGAATGAAGAAGTCTATAAGACATTTAGCGACGCAGGCTTGACCTTCCCATTCCCGCAGGTGGATGTCCATCTAAGCAAGGAAGCGTAATCGGCAGCACTATTTAGAATAGGAAGAATAGGACTGCAGAGAACACGAACAGGCCGAAAGCTAGAGTCAAACCATACAGCATGGAAGTGGCTAGAAATTTCAGCAGGGTTATCCCATAGCCCTGCTGAAAATAGTTCTTCAAACTCAGGTACAGATAGATCCACATCCATAAATAGATTGCCGTCCCCAGATAGCCGAACAGAGCGCTGACAATCGGCACCTCGCTCTCCTTTATCATGTCAGTCAGGCTGGTAACGAATAACACTATGATAATGAAGCTGTGGTTGTGCAGTGTGAGCACAAGGTGTTCGCAATAGTAGTGCCCGGTTCTGAAGTAAAATATTTTTTGAATTAGTGCCAATAGCGGAATCATTATCAGCATGAAGAGCGTGACATACTCCAGATAGCCGCGTGCGAAATCAGCGGGGTCTTCAATCAAGGACGCGAAATTCACTTCTGCCTGAGCACGCATGACGGCTCTCAAGTTCTCATTGCTGCGATCGTCGATGAAGGGCAGTCGTATCTGGTCCACGAAGGCGAGGATGTCTTGCAGCCCATTGTCGGAATCGATTGCGTCTTGCCCCGCCTCGGCTGCTGGCGGCGCTGAGCCAATCTCTTCCTCTGGGTTGAACGCAGCCTCCAATGATTGAATCGAAGTATAGAGGCTGACCAGCAGGAAAAACGAAACACTGAGTACCAGAAATAAACGTAGCGGTGGTGTGTAGCTCATGCGCTTGCCGCTGAAATATTCACGGCTCAAGTACGCTGGCTTGCTCAGTAAGATGAACAGTGTTCGATAGGCGCGACCGTCTAGCTCAACGAGTGAGCGCAGCGCCTCGGCGCTTAGTCTGAAGAAGGGGCGTCGCAGTTCCTTCACTTCCTGCCCGCAATTCCCACAATACCTTCCCTGCAAGGGCTGTCCGCAATTGAGGCAAGCCTCGGCGTATTGAGCGTGTATCGGGTAGTCATCCATGGGCGGATATTATGCCCCATGCCCAAGTGCTCGCGCTTGCTCTTTCTTGGGCGGGAGTTAGCGTAGGTGGCCAGCAGCTGTCGAGCAAGGAGGAGGAGCCAGGTGTTGGGCTTGGGATGGCTCTGAAAGCATTCCTGCCCCCAAAATCATGACATTTTGGGGGCACTGCCCTAAGGAGCCACTGCGACACATCGAGCTGAGGCGACGGTGCCGTGGTGATTGCAAAACACGAAGAATACATCATCTTGTGTTGCGGCGCAGAAGATAACACCATATCTAGTTGATCTCAACAGATTTGACGAGTAGTTCAATGGCCAAGCCGCGCCAGCATCTGCTGATTTCCAATCATGGCATCGCTCGAGCTTTTAATACTAAAGTAATAACTTTACTATATGAGAGTTGCGCCGCGCTTGCTGCCTGTAAAACCCTGCCAACGCGCTCTAGTTGAGCACGCAATCGGGGTTCAGACCGCGACTGTGCGCCGTGTCGCGCAAATCATTGGCGGCCGGCATGAGTCGTCGCAGATCGGACATGCGCGATTCCGGTGAGGGATGGGTTGACAGTAATTCGGGTGGTCTGGGGCCGCCGCCGGCGCTCATGTTCATCCACAGATTGATGCTTTCTTCGGGGTTGAAGCCAGCTTCCGCCATCAGAATCAAGCCAAGGGCATCGGCCTCACTCTCCTGGGTTCGATTAAACGGCATGAAGATGCCGTAGCGTGAGGCTACATCCAACACCTGCAGTGCCGTGTTGGAAGCGCCGAGAATCTGCGCCGCCGCCACACCGACATTGCGCAGGGCAGATTGGCTGGCGCGTTCGTTGCTGTGATTGGCGAGTACATGGCCCACCTCATGAGACATCACCGCGGCGAGTTGGTGTTGATTGACAGCGACCTCAAGTAATCCGTTGTACACACCAATCTTGCCGCCAGGCAGCGCGAAGGCATTGGCCTGCTCATTGTCGAATACTGTCACTTCCCAGTTGAAGCGTGTTTGGTCTTGATTGGACAGCGCCCCGACGACATGGTTTGCGACGCATTGGACGAACCGGGTTTCTCCAATATTTTCGGTCGCGGGTATTTCCGCCTGCATGTCGCGGTAGGCCTCAATACCCTGAGCGGCCATATCGGCCTCTGAATAAAGGACGACCTGACGTCTGTCCAGTGGCGAACTCGTGCAAGCAAGCAGAGCAAGAGGAAGGATTCCCGCCGCGAAAATTTTTCTCATATCCAAGAAACTACTCTCATTCGTTGAAGCAATGTCGGAACGAAGAGTATAGCGCACAGCGCGTTCGATCAGTCTAGAAATTACATTCCTGCGGCTCTAGCTGAACGCGGATCTCATCACCGGACTCGTCGACGATGCGCTCGAAGCAATTCCCTTCCAGGTCTCGCAATAGCCGCCGTCCACTGGCGACAGGGGCGCGACTGCCAGAGCGGGGGCTGTCCACATAGACAATCTCCCGCGTCCGTGTGACAGGCGCAGCTGAATACACCACCGTTTGATAGTTGCTGGACGCATAGCTGGGATAGCTTAAAAGCGAGCCGAGTACCAAGCCCCCCACGAAGCTATTGGAATTTCTGTGTCTATGGCGGGAATAGCGATTGCTGTAAGAGAAGTTGAAGCCGCTGCTGTAATATCTATTGCGCGCGCCGTAGTGATAGGAATTTACTCGGCGATTCCCGCGGTAACTGTTGCGGTAACTGTTGCGGTAGTTGTTACGATAATTATTGCGATAGTTGTTGCGATAGTTATGACTACCCCAACTGTGATCATTGTAACCGCGGCGATGGTTTCGATTATCCGCAGACGCGGCCTGACTGATTACCAGGGCGCCAATTATCGACAGGCTTAAGAGTACGTTTTTTAATCCCATAACATTCACCTACTTTTCTTCTTGGACAGCGACGAGTAAAACAACAAGTCTGTGTTGAGCATACCCCAAGCTAATGAATACAAGCTGAACGGGCCAGAGTTGCGCCTAAGAAGTGGCAAGTTTTTCCAGGATGGTGTCGTGTAGTGCCCGTGTTGCGGGCCCTGCCGCCTGATTGTCAGCCAGCATCACATACATTTGAATCAATCTATCCATACTCGGTTGCAGAGGAATTCGGCGCAGGCTTCCCCTGGCCAGGTCTTCTTCAATCCAGTTCTGCGGGACGAATGCGAACACCAGGCCGGAGCGCAGCAGCTTGATGCTGGTGGAGAAGTGACTAACGGTCCAGCGCTGCTCCGATTGCAGCCATCCCGCGTCGTGCTCGCGGTGGGTTCCGGTATCTCGCAGTACGACCTGGCGCATAGTGCGCAGTTCCACCTCCGATACAGAATCTCTGTCTTTAACCAAAGGATGACTCGGGGCGGCCACCGGGATCATCGTTACTTGCAGTAAAGCGGTGCTACGAAAACCTACCGGTGTTTTAGAGCCGATAACCAGGTCTGCCGTCTTTTCGATGAGGGCCTCGGTAGTGCCGGAAAGACTCGTCTCCAATACGCGAATTCTGCTATGGGGAAACTCCTGTGAAAATTCTTCGAAAGCACAGATTAGAGCGCCTATTTCTACCAGCACATCTACTGCGATCGCGACTTCAGATTCGAACCCAAGGGCAAGCGAGCTGGCAACCGCTTCCGTCTCGCTAGCTTGCTTCAACAACTGCTGCGCATGGTGATAGAGAATCTGGCCAGCGTCAGTCAACACCGCCTTGCGTCCGTGCAGCGACAAGACCGGTTGCGGTAGTTGCTCATTGAGGCGGCTAATCGCGTAGCTGATCGAGGACTGGCTCTTGTTGAGTGCCTCGGCCGCCATCGCGTAGGAGCCGCTATCCACCACGGTCTTGAACGTTAGCCACTGTTCCAGGGAGATGCGTGGAGGTCTCATAATGCTGCGCCATAGCCTGACGTTATATATCTAATAATCCGATGTAATATCGCCAAAAATAGCGATAATACATCGAATAATATGCTCTATGATGGCCTCAATCAAGAGAACAACGGTTCAGATTGGAGCTTACAGATGAGAAACGTACTACGAATCACCACCAGCATACTGGGCGAGACAAGCGTTAGCGCCCAATTGATGGAGGAGTTACTGGCAGCACTCGCCGATGCAGAGGATATCAAACTGACTGAGCGAGACTTTGCGAGTCAGCCTATACCGCATTTCGATAATGCCTGGCTAACGGCATTGTCGACGGCTGCGGCCGAGCGCAACGAGGAGCAACAACAGAAGGTCGACTATTCGAACAGTTTGATTGCTGAATTGCAGGCGGCCGATACTGTCATCATTGGGCTACCCATGTACAACTTCTCGGTGCCCTCCATGTTAAAGGCATGGATCGATCATGTCGCTCGAGCAGGCGTGACATTCAAGTACACCGACAGTGGCTCCGTTGGATTGCTGCATGAAAAGAAAGTGTACCTGGTCACGGCAATGGGCGGACTTCACGAAGAGGGCGGTACCGATTTCCTTCGACCCTATATGCGCCAAATACTGTCATTCCTGGGATTGAACGATGTTCAGTTCGTCACTGCCGCTGGCTTGAACATAAGTCCTGAGCGCAGGGAGAAGGGCTTGGCAGCCGCGAGAAACGAGATAGAAAACCTGGTAAGCCGCCATCGAGTGAGCACCCAAGATAAGGAGGTAGCTGCATGAACAGCAAAACAGAGATACGTGAACTAGAGGAAGTGCTGGTTGCGCAGTCCGCCAGCGATGGCGATGGCGTACAATTGAAGCGCGTATTCGGCGGTAACGATCTGGCTCGCTTCGACCCGTTCCTGATGCTGGACGAATTTGGTTCCGAGAAGGCGGCAGATTACATCGGTGGATTCCCGCCCCACCCACATCGGGGCTTCGAGACTGTCACCTATATGCTAGCTGGCCAGATGGAACATCGAGATCATATGGGCAATGTCGGCAGGCTCGGTCCAGGCGATGTGCAATGGATGAAAGCGGGTTCGGGAGTCATACATTCGGAGATGCCCAAGCAGGAAGAAGGCAAGATGCACGGCTTTCAGCTCTGGGTGAATCTTCCCGCGGATGAAAAGATGACACCTGCCACCTACAATGAAGTGGCGGCAGACTCGATTCCGCACTATCAATTGGACGGCGTCGCGATCAAGTCGATAGCCGGCGATTTGCGTGTCAATCAGACGCCAGTTCGTGGCGCGGTAACGGGATTGAGTACCGACCCGGCTTACCTGGACATAAGCTTCTCCGCAGCACGTGAGCTTACCGTCGATGTGCCCGAAGACTACACGGCACTAGTCTATGTTTACTCAGGCACTGCAGAGATCGGTGATAGTGACTACCAACTAACCGAAGGCAAGATGGCGCGGCTATCACGCAGCGGCAGGCTGGTTCTTAATGCGCAGTCGGGCAGCAGATTACTGCTGATTAGCGGTAAGCCCATCGGCGAGCCCATAGCGCACCGTGGGCCGTTCGTAATGAATACCATGGATGAGATTCATCAAGCGATACGTGACTACAGTGAGGGGCGCCTGGTCGAAAATCAGTCCTGAGCGAATGCTACGGGGCAGGGTCTAGGGACGAGCTTAAGGGGGCGATGCGAAGCATGTCGCATCGCCCCCTTGCTTTGAGACTATAGCATTTGATCTATTGGTACTGTACCGGGTGCGTGGTAATCATGATGCGACTCTCCATATAGGTAATGCTCGCGCCATCAATGCTGCTGAACCAGTGCGGCGTGCCGGGCTGTAGCACCAACACATCGCCCGCCGTAACCTGCCGTGCAAGACCACCACGAATGCCATGCTGTGTGCGAACAATATTCGGGTCGGGAGACTCTGCCAGGGGTAACTCAAGCACGCCACCGGTCACGAATGTGCCACTGCCTTCCAGTATTCGATAAATCTCCATGCTCCACGGATGAATGATGGCGTATTGCTCTACCGAGCTGCTGCGTCGGCGCACGGAAACACCGGGGGAGATGGTCACCGACCAGCCGCCGGCCGAAGCGGAAGAAGCTGCCGCCCTATCCAGTTCGGCTTCTATCTCCGCGCCGGGTTTGAAGATAGCCGGTGGCGCACCAGAATCCTGAGCCAGAGTCGGAATCGGAATGCCGAAACCGGATGCAATGAGGGCGAGAAGAAATAGGCGTTTTACGAGAGGTTTCGTATCCTGGGGTTTCATATAAAGCTCCTTGGTATTATTAGATGAGCAGATATAACGCACTCTTTATACCACAGGGCTTGATCTGCCACGACACTGGGCCTGCGCATTTGTGCAGAGAGAAAAAAGCCTCCGATCTCTGTGTTAATAATCACACAGCGATCGGAGGCTTGGTCTTTCGGGACTGGCGAAGTGACTAGGGCTTCTTGAATACCAGGAAGAAGCGATCTGTCATGTTCGGTATCTGACCTACTTCGAGTGTCAGGTCGTCGCTCTCCTCGAAAAACATATCCGATGCTCTGTCGAGTACGAAGCCGGCTGCCTGAACTTGCAATATGACGTCGACCGGATCTTCACGACGCGACAGAGCGCCTGTCTCTTCTTGCATATGACGTCGCGTATGATCGACAACCACATAGCTGCCACCAGACTTCAAGGTGTCAAACACCTTGGCGTTGACGCGAGCGTTGTCTTGAACACTGAAGTTATGATATTCGCGAAAGTGCAGAAACAGATCCGCGCTTTCTACACCAAAATCAATCTCGCCAGGTATATAGCGCCCCTCTGCGCGGCTGTAGTTGTTCTCGATCGGTACCTGATGAGTCATCGCGAACATGTCCATCTCAGTCCAGCTACCCCAGCTATCGAATGTGGCCTGTGAATCCACAACCATCAGGTGACCGTTGTCTACCAGCACAGGGCCGAGGATTTTAGTGTAGTAGGCCTGACCGGCAGGCAGAAACTCGATAACCGTCATGTCGTCTTCAAGGCCGATAAAATTCAGGGCAGCTACCGGATCCCGATCTGCATCGCGAGCGAGTTCCACAGCAGTTCGATGATCCATCGCCATAACGGATTGCACCTTCTGTTGTAGCGGAGTCAGACTCTGTGCACTGAGCAGTGCAGGTGAAAGCAGCGCGATGGCCGCAAGGGCTAGGCTAGGCTTGATTGTTTTCATAGTATTTCCTGTTATTAGTTGGAAGAAGTGTTCTGGTTATCACAGTATAGAACGTCCGCAGCGTGTAACTAGTTCAATGCAGCTGATAGCGGTGATGCTAGCTCAATAAACAGCCTGGGTGGGAGGAAAGTTGAATAGCTGCCTATCGATCCCGGAGCTTGAACCGCCGCCTGGCTCGACATCAGGCGATCGGCTTCTTCAGTATAATGAAGGCGCTGACCTTATGCCGGTGCCACTCGAGATCAAGCTCGAAACCTGCGTTGCTAAAGTATTGTTCCAGCTGTTTTCTTTTCAGCACATTCACAAAGGGTACTTTACCGAAAATCTTTCCGAGGAATAATAAAATTCGCCAGTGCGGGAGCCCTTCGCCGAGGCAAGCTGTGGAGGTAACGAAAGCACCGCCTGGCTTCAATAGTTCATAAGCAGTATTGATTGCAGTTTGAGGGTCTTGTATCAGGTGTAAAATATTATGAGCCATGACTACATCGAATGAACCCTTAGCTTGTGCACACTCGTTCAGAGTCTCGGCCCGGAACTCGACATTGCCGATGTTAGCGCTGCTCGCTTTCTCTCTGGCGATCGCGATCATATTGGTAGAGATGTCAGTGGCGAGAATGTATTGCACATAGGGAGCGTGGTTGATCGCGGTAGTGCCCGTGCCGCAGCCAAACTCGAAAACCTTCGAGTCGGGATTAAAGTAACGACGCGTTACTTCAAGTTTCTCGTTGTAGGTTTTCTCATCTCTGATCGGCGACTTCGAATACTTTTCCGCCATCTTGTCCCAGAATTCAGCCGTTTCAACCATGTCGTTGCTCCTAACTGTACAATCTAGCCTTTACGTCTAGATAAGCATCTTTTATTAACTGGCGAAGCGCTTGAGAATCGACCGCATCTTCTGGCCTCAGCTTTACGTTACGCCTATGTTTACCGCTGCCTTGTAGCAAGGATCACGGGTCATTGAGGAATACGCCGGTAAAGAACCCAATATTAACAGGGTTCTGGTACACGTTGACGTAAGCAAAAGCAGCACCGTCTATGCAGATGGTAGGACTGCAGATGGTAGGACTGCAGATGGTAGGACTGCAGATGGTAGGGCAGACATCGTGCAGTAATTCCCCGACATCGGCACCACACTGTCTAAATTCCGAAAACCACTGGCGCGCGATCGCGAAGAGTTCGTGCGGGTCGCCGCAAAGCCACTCATCTATTTGCGGCAGATGTTGTGCTGTATTGGAAAATACAAAGAGCGCATTGTCGAAACGCATGGTAAATACCGGTTGCAAGATGCCCTCGACTGAGTGACGCGTCTGGTGATTTCAATCTTCTTCGTTCATAGCAGCGGCGATAGATCGCTGTTGTGTAGTTGGCTCAAGGCCTTAGGCGGAGTATAGAGTAAAAGCCCCAATCGCCATGAAACCCACCCCGGCAATGTAAGTTAAGACCTTCTCGCTGATAAAGTCCGACAGCAGGCTGCCAGCCAATACGCCGATCGCCGATGCAACAATAAGCGCGGCAGAGGCGGCCAGGAATACCATCGTCTTGCTCACCTCCTTGTCGGCGGCAAATAGCATAGTCGCCAGTTGCGTCTTGTCGCCTAGCTCAGCCACAAAAACGGTTACAAAAATCGCTGCAAATACTCTCCAATCCATAGTTTCTCTCGCTGGCCGAACGTCTCATGCCCAAGTTAAAGGAGACCGCTGCGGGTTCCTCGTGGTTTCATTCTCAAATTACAAGATTGCGTTTCAGAACCGCACCTCCAGATAGGTAATAGAAGTTTCGACGGAAGTATACCAGTGCGGGGTACCTACCGGCACTAACACTGCATCCCCTACCGTCACTCTCTGGGAATGGCCACCAATGATTGTGGCGCGGCCACCATCTGCGGGTCGATTGATCACGCCCCCCGTCACAAGTATTCCCGCGCCCTCGGTAATATAGTGAAGCTCTGTGCCGACCTCGTGAACGATTGCCCCCGCCGCCTCGGTTCGCCTAATAAGATTTATTCTGAAGTCGTCGCCATTCTGAATATTTCCAACCGCCATCCCGGGTCTTTCGGCCGCCGATCGTTGCAGGGCTTGCTGTATGTCTTCGGCCTTAAAGTAGGACGCAGGCGGGACTGGTGATTGGGCGACGGCGAGGGAGAAGGCGAAGGAGAGAGCAGCGAATAGAATCAGTGAAGCGCCAAAGGGGTAGATGTTTTTCATGTTTAACTCCAGTGTGAGTACGGCAATGCGATTTAAGCTTCGCCGTGTTTTAGTAAGGTTCGTGCACTACTTGAGAAACTTCAAGGCATGTCTTTCCCTTCGGCCTCTCTAACAGCTAGGCCGGCGAGAGCGACCGACTGGGCATTCAGTGATTTCGCCCCATTCTCTAATCAGCGCTTTGTTATGTGCTATCCGAAAAAGCATGCGTGCTTGTCTTCAGCTACGATGTTGAGAAATTCAACGAGCGCCTTAACTGTTGGAGCCGGCTCATACCCGTGCCACTTTAAATCGGCTTGTTGCCAGAATATCTTCCAGCAGCCTTGAGTTTTCACAAATGTGGCTTTCGCCACAGGGGTTTCCATCTTCTGTGCTGGATCTGGCCAATTGGGCCCTATCTCAAATATTTCGATACTCTGGTCTTTAATCCTATAGCCAAGATCCAGCTCGTTTCTGATGTGTGCTGGAGGACGCTGGACCTTCATAAACGCCTCGACTTCCTTCTCGCACTTTCTAATTTCAAATTCACTTAGTGTCATGATTAGTAACCGATTTTTGTAGGCACATAACGCGGCGCACAACGCCACGAGCGAAGCGAGTTTGCGGGCCCGAAGGATCCTACCTGCGTCCGCCAAGAAACGCTTATACGGCGCTCTGGCTGAATGATTCGGATCATTCAACGAGAGACTCGAAGCCTCCATAAACCATCCGGTTGGCATTAAAAATTAATCTTTTAGGGTCGGTCAACGGGGCAATTAATTCTGCCATTCTTTGGTCGTTGGGAACTTGTTTGTTTGCTAAATCACGAGTCTCCTTCGAAGGAAATAAAACCCATCCAAATATTATTACTTCATCGCCTTTCAGATCCACGACTTCTATGAAAGAGCGTGTGCCTTCCAACTTCAAATCTTCTCCGACATATTCAAAGTAAGCAAGTGCGCCATGATCTTTCCAGATTTCTGCTACTTTTCCAGCCACACTCTTGTATTCGTTCAGGTGAATTCGTGGAAGCGGAAATACAAATCCGTCGATATATTGTGTCATGTTACCCTCCAATCTTGTTGTTGAAGTGTATGTTAAGCCTATAACGCCCATGTTCTGGCGTGAAAATATGTTGGCCTGACTTTTGCGCCGTTTGCAAAAGGCATGACGACATACTTTGGTCGCTCATAAAGGCTTTGTTGAACGAAGCCGCTACGCGGCAGAATTCCATATTCCATTCCATATTCAAA
>JBBDIR010000014.1:0-43478 GCA_040880325.1 Pseudohongiellaceae bacterium | reverse complement strand
TTGATGCGGGGTGGAGCAGCCTGGTAGCTCGTCGGGCTCATAACCCGAAGGTCGTAGGTTCAAATCCTGCCCCCGCTACCAATTTGTAGTGTTGTAGTGCAGTGTAGTATTTGGAAGCCCGACAATCGGGCTCGATTCTCAGTTCGGCGCAGCCGCTGAAGGTCGTAGGTTCAAATTCTGACGCCGCTACCAATATTGTAAGTTTGTATGGTAGTACCAAGTAGCCCTGAAAAAGCTACCAAACACCAAGCTTCTCGCTTGCTCTGATTGAGACAGCGATGAAGATTTTAGAGTGGGCCTTTGGCCCATTTTTTGTATCTAGGGGGTTCGTGCCGGATGCAGCCCCGGGCACGATGACCGAAGGATGCTCGATGAGTACTGTGAAAAGTAGCGTAGCTCTAGTAACAGATTTGATCGGCACCACAGTCCAGGCCCTGGGTTTGGAGTTGTGGGGAGTCGAACTGCTTCAGCAGGGAAAGTTCTCTCTGTTGAGGATTTATATCGAACGTGAAGCAGGTGTCACGATCGAAGATTGCGAAAAAGTCAGTCGGCAAGTAAGCGCGCTATTGGATGTCGAAGATCCAATAGCTGGGGAGTATACCCTGGAGGTGTCTTCTCCTGGTGCCGACAGACCGTTGTTCACTATTGGACAGTATGAGCAATATGTTGGAAGCGAAGTGAATTTAAAATTGCGGCGGCCATTAGATGGCAGACGTAAGTTTAAAGGACAAATTACAAAGGTTTCAGCGGACACGATTGGTTTGTTGGTAGAGGGTACTGAGCATGACTTGGAGTACTCGGATATTGAGAAGGCCAGTATTGTTTTCTAGATTATTTTTACTCCATGCTCTGGACTAAATCCAGATCTAAGCTTTGAGTAAGGTGACATTGTTATGATGAGTAAAGAGATTTTAATGGTTGCGGATGCCGTCTCGAATGAGAAGGGTGTTTCGCGTGAAGTGATTTTTGAGGCAATCGAGTCGGCGCTTGCAACGGCCACCAGGAAGCTCAATGACCATGATGAGATTGACTGTCGCGTTGCTGTCGATCGCGAGACTGGTGAGTACGAATCCTTCAGGGTATGGACTGTTGTTGAAGACGACGAGTATCTCGACGAGGCTTCTCAATTTACCGTCGAGCAAGCGCAAGAGAAGAAAAAAGGTCTTGCTATCGGAGATACCTTCGAAGAGAAGATCGACAATGTAGAATTCGGTCGAATTGCAGCGCAGACGGCTAAACAAGTTATCGTACAGAAAGTGCGCGAGGCAGAAAGAGAAATTGTTATCGGCGATTACAAGGATCGCATAGGCGAACTCGTAGCCGGCACTGTAAAGAAAGTTACGCGTGACAACATTATCGTGGACCTGGGCGGCAACGCCGAGGCGCTGCTACCCCGTGATCAGATGATCCCCAGGGAAACTTTCCGCATGGGAGATCGTATGCGGGCACTGTTGACGGATGTTCGATCCGAGCAGCGTGGACCGCAATTGTTCCTGAGCCGCACCTCCCCTGCCATGCTGATCGAGTTGTTTAAGATTGAAGTGCCTGAGATCGCTGAGGAAGTCATCGTAATCAGAGCAGCAGCCCGTGATCCGGGCTCGAGAGCAAAGATTGTCGTGAGCACGAATGATGGCCGTATAGATCCAGTGGGTGCCTGTGTGGGTATGCGTGGATCGCGTGTGCAGGTTGTTTCCAATGAGTTAGCGAACGAGCGCATAGACATAATCCTCTGGGATGACAACCCTGCGCAGCTCGTGATCAATTCGATGTCCCCGGCCGAAGTAGCATCGATCATCGTCGATGAGGACAGCCACACTATGGATATCGCGGTTGAAGAGGATAATCTCGCGCAGGCAATCGGCAGAAACGGTCAGAACGTTCGTCTCTCTAGTGAGTTGACTGGTTGGACTATTAACGTAATGAGCGAAGAAGAAGCCGCCGAGAAGCAGCAGCAGGAGGCGAGCAGCTTCATCGATATGTTTGTGCAGAAACTGGATGTCGACGAAGAGTCGGCAGAGGTGCTGGTACAAGAAGGTTTCACATCACTCGAAGAAATTGCCTATGTGCCACTCGATGAGATTTTGGCCATCGATGGCTTCGATGAAGAAATCGCAAATGAATTGAGGAACCGAGCTAAAGATGCCTTGCTAACTTTGGCTATCGCTTCCGAAGAAGACCTTTCCTCGGCAAATATCGCAGAAGATCTTCTGAGTATGGAAGGCATGGATGGAAAGTTGGCACTGGAGCTGGCCAAGAAGGGAATTCTCAATATGGAAGAATTGGCAGAGCAGTCTATCGATGAACTGATAGATATCGAAGGCATGGATGAAGAACGCGCTGGCAAGTTAATTATGACAGCACGCGCTCCATGGTTTGAGTAGCAGAAACTCTGTACGTTGGTGAATGGGAGTATTTGAATGGCAGATGTAACAATAAGTGAGCTCGCCGAAGTTGTCGGAGTCTCGGTAGATAAGCTGCTGTCTCAAATAAAAGAGGCGGGCCTATCGCATACCAAGGCTAACGAGTCGATCTCTAATGACGACAAGAACACTTTATTGCAATTTCTGCGCCGTAGCCACGGCGACTCTGAGGCCAGCGTCGCTGCGCCCAAGAAGATCACCTTAAAACGAAAGACAGTTGGCACGCTAAAATCGGCGTCAACCCACGGCCGCGGCAAAACAGTTAACGTAGAAGTTCGCAAGAAACGTACCTACGTCAAGCGCAGTGCGGTAGAGGAAGAAATACCGGAAGAGATTGAAATTGAAGAAGAGGTAGCGGCAGCAGATAACGCGGCAGAAGCCGTTGCAGAGAGTAGCGCCGAGGCGAAAGGCGCAGCTGAAACCGAGGCTGTAGAGGCTCCAGCAACTGAGGAGTCAGAACAGGCGAGTGAGCCCGCAACTAAAGATCAGCCGGTTGTGCCGGATGTGCCGGCGGAGGAAGCAGCCGCGGCTCGTGCAGACAAGCCGGGTGCGAAGCGCAAAGTGCAGGGCAAGAAAGAGACCGAAGAAGCTGATGACAAGAAAAAGTCGCAGCATCTTAAGAACAAGAGCAAGGCCGCCAAGCGACAGGCGAAGCCAATCCATGTAAATGACGACTTCGTGCTCGAGGGCGGTGACGTCGATGATATGGGCGGCCACGGTCGCAGGGGCGGAGGCAGAAAGGGGAAGGCACGTTTATCCGCCACGCGGCATGCTTTTGAGAAGCCGACTGATTTTATCAAGCGCGAAATTAAAATTGGTGAAACCAATACGCTGCAAGAGTTAGCGCAGCAGATGTCGGTTAAAGGCGCGGCATTGGTTAAGACCCTGTTCAATATGGGTGTCATGGCTACGATCAATCAAATTCTCGATCAAGACACGGCGACTCTGCTCATCGAAGAGATGGGCCATGAGGCCAAATTTGTATCTGCAGATGCGATTGAGGAGCAGTTGGCCGAATCTATTACAGCTGATGTAGGCAAAGACGAGATTACTCGTGCGCCGGTTGTCACAGTGATGGGCCACGTCGATCACGGCAAGACTTCATTGTTAGACTATATTCGTAAGTCGACGGTCGCCTCTCACGAGGCGGGCGGCATTACGCAGCACATCGGTGCATACCACGTGAACACCGATCACGGCATGATTAGTTTTCTCGACACACCCGGTCACGCAGCCTTTACGGCGATGCGTTCGCGCGGCGCGAAGGCTACCGATGTAGTAGTTCTGGTGGTCGCTGCCGACGATGGCGTTAAACCACAGACCGAGGAAGCGGTTCAACACGCCAAAGCTTCTGGCGTACCCATGGTAGTTGCGATCAACAAGATCGACAAAGAAGGTGGCGATGTAGATCGCGTTAAGAGCGAACTGTCTGCGATGGAAGTTGTTCCCGAAGACTGGGGCGGTGATACGCAGTTCATCGAAGTCTCTGCCATAACGGGCCAGGGTATCGATCAATTATTAGAAGCCATTCTATTGCAGGCCGAGTTGCTTGAACTTAAAGCCTATACCGACGTGCCCGGCCAGGGCGTGGTTGTAGAATCTCGACTGGACAAGGGTCGTGGCCCGGTTGCCTCCGTGTTAGTACAGAACGGCACGCTGAGAACTGGTGACACCGTGTTGGTCGGACACGAATATGGACGAGTGCGCGCACTTGTGGACGAGACGGGTAAGAACGTTAAGACCGCCGGTCCATCGATTCCGGTTGAGATTCTAGGTCTCAATGGTGTTCCTGAGGCGGGCGACGAATTCGTTGTGGTCGCGGATGAGAAGAAGGCTCGCGACATCGCAGAATTCAGACGTACCCGACACAAGGACTCCTTGCAGGCATCGCAGCAGTCGAACCTTATCGAAAACATGTTTGCTGGCATCGGCAAAGAAAATCTCAGTGTCTTTAATATAATCCTGAAGACCGATGTGCGCGGTTCGCTCGAAGCAATCGTAGGCTCTCTGCAGAAGCTCAATACAGAAGAGGTCGAAGTGAACATCGTCGCCTCTGGAGTTGGCGGTATCTCAGAAACGGATGCACACCTCGCCGCTACATCGAAGGCGATGATTATTGGGTTTAATGTGCGCGCTGATAAATCTTCGCGTGACATCGTCGAGAGCGAAGGTCTGCAACTGCGTTATTACAATGTGATCTATGACGTGATCGATGACACGAAGGCGATCATGGGTGGCATGCTTTCACCAGAAATTCGTGAAGAGATTGTTGGTGTTGCGGAAGTACGCGACGTGTTCAATTCGCCGAAGTTTGGTCAGATCGCCGGAAGCATGGTTATTGAGGGTACAGTCTATCGCAGCAAGCCGATTCGCGTGCTAAGAGATAATGTCGTGATCTACGAGGGTGAGCTGGAATCGCTTAGACGATTTAAAGACGACGCTAACGAAGTGCGTAATGGTATGGAATGCGGCATCGGTGTTCGCAACTATACTGATGTGAAAGTCGGCGACAAGATTGAGGTCTACGAGACTACGGAAGTGGCCAGGAGTCTTTGATAATAACTGATGGGGCCTAAATAGCTGTGGCAGAGATGTCTTCAAGACTGCAACGAGTCGCTGATCAGATTCAGCGTGAACTTGCGTCGCTAATCCAGATGGAGGTTAACGATCCTCGAGTGGGGATGGTCTCAGTCACTGCGGTGAGTGTGAGCAGAGACCTGGCTCACGCGAAGGTATACGTAACGGTATTGAATACTCTGACCGACGACTCAGAGCTAAACGACTCAACACTGGCCAAGCCCGGAGCTCTGGACAAGTTAGAGATCAAAGAAAACATAGATGCGCTCAATAAGGCTGCCGGATATCTGCGGTCTCTATTAGCGAAGCGATTGAGTACACGCTCTGTGCCGAAGCTCCGTTTCTACTATGACGGCAGTATCGCTAGAGGGCAGCAGCTTTCCAGCCTGATAGATAGCGCGCTAGCGGCGGATCAAGAATCGCATTCCTGAACGCGTTGTTGGTAGAGCGCTATTGAGATCAAAGTGAAGTTCGTGCTGAGGGTGCAGATTGGCTAAACGTAACAAGGGCAGGAGTATTGACGGTATCGTCATATTGGACAAGGCCATAGGTGTTAGTTCGAACAGGGCCCTGCAAGAAGTAAAGAGGATCTTTGATGCGAGCAAGGCAGGGCATACTGGCAGCCTGGATCCTTTAGCTACAGGTGTACTACCGCTGTGCCTGGGCGAGGCGACCAAGGTGTCGCAGTTCTTGCTGGACTCGGATAAAAAATACCGAACCAGGATAAAGCTGGGTGTTAGAACCGATAGCGGCGATTGCGAGGGGTCCGAAATAGAGAGGTGTGCCGAATTTCAGATCTTGGAGAAACAGATTAAAGAAGCGCTGAAACAGTTTCAGGGTGAGATAGACCAGGTGCCGCCGATGCACTCCGCTCTGAAGGTGAATGGAGTGCCGCTATATAAGATGGCTCGCCGCGGTGAGACAATCGAGCGACAATCGCGTCGGGTCACGGTATACAGTATCGAGCTTTCGCACTACGAAGGCGACGAGATCGAACTGGAAATTGCCTGTTCTAAAGGCACCTATATAAGAACTATCGCCGATGACCTGGGTCAGGTCCTGGGATGCGGGGCGCATATAATTGCCTTGAGGCGTACTCAAGCAGGTGCATTTACCGAAGCAGATTGCGTGACAACGCAGACGCTGAAGGAAGAATTTGAGAGCGGTGGCTTGAGTGTCATCGATGAACATCTCATTCCAATGGACAAGGCCGTAGCGGACTTGCCTGAGGTGGTACTGCCAAGCATCACGGCGAGCTTCATCAAGAATGGGCAGCCGGTATTGGTAAGACACTTGCCAGAGGAAGGCTTAGTAAGATTGTACGAAGAGGAGCAGTTCATTGGCATCGGTTGTATTGATGACGATGGGAAAGTGGCTCCAAGAAGGTTAATTGTCGCGCATTGATCCAGGACATATTGCGATAGCTAACGAAACAAGGTTTACACAGGGAAGGTATCAGGTAACTACTAATATGCGTGGTTATGCTGATTTTAAAAGGAAGTTGTAGTCGCATAACTAACGCGACTTTATCAATTGCATATTAGGAGAAAGAAAATGGCTTTATCAGCTGAGAAGAAAGACACAATCATCAAAGACTACGCGCAAGGCGAAGGTGATACCGGATCACCCGAAGTGCAAGTAGCTTTGTTGACAGCAAACATCAATGAACTGCAGTCTCATTTCAAAGAGCACATTCACGATCATCACTCCCGCCGCGGGTTGATCCGCATGGTGAACAGCCGAAGAAAATTGCTTGATTACTTAAAACGTAAGAACCTCGAGCGGTATGCGACATTGATCAAGCGACTTGGATTGCGTCGATAACTGTTTAGACATTTCTCTAGATAGCCACCTCGATATCAATCATTCGAAAATGACCTGCGCAGTGCCTGATGAGTTGGCACTGCGCCTATATAAATAATTAGGAATATATTATGTTTAACCCAGTAACTAAGACGTTTCAATTCGGTAGCCAGACAGTCACCTTGGAAACAGGAAAGGTAGCTCGGCAGGCAACCGGTGCTGTAATGGTAACTATCGGAAATACCCAGGTGCTTGCGACAGTAGTTGCCCGCAAGCAGGCCAATCCTGGTGCGGCTTTTTTCCCGCTCACTGTCAATTATCAGGAAAAGACCTACGCAGTAGGCAAGATCCCTGGCGGTTTCTTCAAGCGTGAAGGCAGGCCAACTGAGAACGAAACTCTGACATCGCGCCTGATCGATCGCCCGATTCGCCCACTATTCCCAAAGGGTTTCATGAATGAAGTGCAGGTTATCTGTACCGTAGTATCGGCCGACAAAGACGAGCAGGCAGACATTGCAGGTTTGATAGGTGCATCAGCAGCGCTGTCTATTTCGGGCATTCCCTTTGCTGAGCCGATCGCTGCGGCACGTGTAGGTTATGATGCTCAAACAGGCTATATGCTCAACCCAACCAATACTCAGCTGGAGTCTTCACTGTTGGATATGGTTGTTGCTGGAACTCAGTCGGCTGTAATAATGGTTGAGTCAGAAGCGAAGCAATTGAGCGAAGATCAAATGCTGGGTGGAGTACTTTACGCGCATCAGGAGATGCAGGGAGTAATCAACGCTATCAAAGAACTGAAAGCTGAGACCGGCAAGCCAGCTTGGGATTGGCAGCCAGAGGCCGTCGATGAAGCATTAACTTCAGCGCTTGCCAATCAGTTTGGAGCAGGAATTACTGAGGCCTATCAAATTTCTGACAAGATGGCGCGCTACGATGCTATCGGCGCTTTGCAGGCACAGGCTGTGGATCAGTTAGCCAACGAAGAATCAGGTATTAGCGCGAGTGACGTAAAAGAAGTTTTTGCGAAACTTGAGAAAAGCACAGTAAGAAATCGCATTTTGGATGGTAGTCCACGTATCGATGGTCGTGACACGAAAACTGTTCGCGCAATCGAAGTCGAAACTGGTGTGCTTCCCAGGGCGCATGGTTCGGCGTTATTCACACGCGGTGAAACCCAAGCTCTGGTTGTAACTACTCTGGGTGCGTTGCGAGATTCGCAGCTTATCGAAGACCTGCAGGGTTCCAGAAAAGACCCCTTCATGCTGCACTATAACTTCCCTCCTTACTCAGTAGGCGAGACGGGTTTCATGAGTGGCCCGAAACGGCGTGAGATTGGCCATGGCCGTCTTGCTCGACGTGGCGTTGCCGCGGTTATGCCACCCGAAGAAGAATTTCCATACGCCATTCGTGTGGTTTCCGAGATTACTGAATCCAACGGCTCGAGCTCAATGGCGAGTGTCTGCGGCAGCAGCCTTGCGATGATGGATGCAGGTGTTCCTATCTCTGCTCCTGTCGCCGGTATTGCTATGGGTCTTATCAAGGAAGGCGAGCGCTTCGCGGTTCTGACAGATATCCTGGGTGATGAAGATCACCTCGGCGACATGGATTTCAAGGTCGCGGGAACGGCAGCCGGTATAACGGCACTGCAGATGGATATCAAGATTCAGGGCATCACCGAAGAGATCATGGAGATCGCCTTGGAGCAGGCCCACGCTGCCAGAAACCATATCTTGGGCGAGATGAATAAAGTTCTCGCAACAGCAAGAGAATCGGTGTCCGAGAATGCGCCTGCGATGGCTATGATCAAGATCGACCCAGACAAGATTCGCGATGTTATTGGTAAAGGTGGTGCGGTTATCCGCGGCATTACCGAAGAAACGGGCGCCTCTGTTGATATAGATGACGACGGCAACGTGCGTATCTACGGCGAAGACGCCACCTCTCGCGATGCAGCCCTGGAAATGGTTAACGCCATTACCGCCGAGGCGGAAGTCGGTAGGATCTATAATGGCAAGGTTGCCAGAATTGTAGACTTCGGTGCCTTCGTAACAATCCTGCCCGGCAAAGATGGTCTGGTTCATATTTCGCAGATTTCGCAAGAGCGTGTTGAGAACGTGAACGAGTATCTAGAAGAGGGTCAGGACGTATTAGTGAAAGTTCTGGATACCGATGCCAGAGGTCGTATCAAGCTAAGCATCAAGGAAATTAGCGAAGAGGAAAGAGCGGCACACGTAGTTTAGTATCCCGTGCACGCGAAAAAGCCCGAGCAATGCTCGGGCTTTTTCGTTAGGGGCCTAAAGATCCTGGGCTAGACAGATTCACGGGATTTTAGTGCCCTGGCTTTGCCTGGACTCAATACTTCGGAATACTGTCGGTGTCACCTTATAGCATTCTTTGAATGCCTTGTTGAAGACTGACAGGGAGGCATAGCCTACTTCCAGGGCGATGCTGGAGATAGATGAGCTCGATTCCCGTAGCAGTTTACAAGCCTCCTCTATCCGATAATTATTCAGAAATTGATTGAAATTGCGAAAATTCAATTGTTGATTGATGACCTTTCTTAGCCTGTACTCTTGGATCGACAGGGTTTCTGCCAAGTCGGATATTGTCAGACCGGTTTGTGCGTAGAGTCTCTCCTGTTCCATGGTCTGCTCTATTTTTTTTAGGAGAGCAGGGTCGATACTCGGCTGTGCTGTGCCATTGTTTATTGTTTTCCCTTCTGCGTTCGTATCAGAAGAGATTAGACTAGTCGCCTCTTCGCTCAGCTGAAATATGCGTTGGCAGAACAGGAATGTCACGATCAGGATATACAGGGATACCAAATTGCTTGGCACGGCCGGCAAAAGATTCTGACCTGGATCGAGCAGATAACGACTAAACTGGCTGATGAAGTCAGAGCCAACCACGATAAGCAACAAGATACCCATAATGAGCAGGAAGGTCAGGCGCAGGCGGCGACGTTGTTCCAGCAGGTCGGCTGCGTAGCCTTGGTAGGCCAGGTACAAAGTATGCGCGGCGAACACCAGCATGATCAGTTGCCCAATGATCTGTACGACGACAAAACTAATGTCATTGATGGTCTGAGGATACAGATAGAAAATGCCTATCCCAACTCCCCGCGAGAGTTCAAAGAAGACAATCGCTAGCCAGGCTCCGGGGTGAACCTTGCCGTTGTCCACGAAAAGCATAAAAGCGATGATCCAGAGAATAAACGGCGCGAGCGTCGCAAGCCTAAACAGTATGTAATAGGAAAGTAGGTTGCTCGAAGAGAAGGGGATTCCCGTCAAGGTGCAGGTGCTCAGGCAGAAGCGCAATACATTGAGATAAGCCGTGTGGGCGTGCCCTTGTTGTGAACAAGGAAAAAGACAGCGATAAAAGTAAGCTGGAAGAAGGCTAAAATGGCTACTAGATCATGTAATTGGCTCATTCGGGGAGAAGATAGAGTACAGGGCTGGGCAATGCAAATAGATTGAGTCCTTAGGAGATAGCCTTGCTGAGGCCTTCTCAGGCGGCAAGATCACCCCTCGTTACGGTCCCTGGCTACTACCAGCCATTGGGCTGCGCATGAACCGCGCATAGGCGGCGAGAATCATGCAGCCTAGGGCCTGTTTACGCTGATCTGCTGCTTTTACGGGATAGACGCTTGAACAAGAAAATGCCTCTAAAATTCAGTAATTGTAGATAAAATCTTAAAAATAAGAATAAATGCGAGGTTTCAGAGTAATTATCGATTTGCTGATTTCTGCAATGACTATACTATTCCGGAATTCGCCAAGATTAGTTCAGAATTCACAAGACAGGTTCAGCGAATTTTGTTTCAATTCTCTAGCTACTAAACGGCTATGATTGGCCGTTTCAGCTACGAGACCTGCCCGCCGACTTCGGTAGGGTGGGCAGAAGAACAACCAAAACGGAGGGTTCGCCGGTGTTATCTACAAGCAACCGATCAATGTTTCGCACTCTAATGAGCCTGCCACAGGCTTTCGCAGTTTTATCCCTGATGTCCCTGTCAATGTTTGCCAATGCGCAATCTGACCAAGTTACCTTTCACAAAGACATCGAACCAATCTTGCAGCGCAGCTGCCAAAACTGCCACCGTCCCGGCGGTGTGGGTCCTATGGCGCTGGTGTCCTATGACGAAGTAGCGCCGTTTGCGGGGCTGATCGAATACAAGACTGGACTACGTGACAGAGCAGGAGCGATGCCTCCCTGGTACATGGAGAAAGACATCGGCATTCAGGACTACAAATTTGACCCATCGCTGAGCGATGAAGAACTGGCGGCCATCTCAACCTGGGCGCGCAGCGGCACGCCAAAGGGCGATCCGGTAGATGCCCCTGAATCGCTAGTGTTTAGCGACGATCTGAAATGGACCGCAGGTCAACCGGACCTCATCGTCACCACAAATGATGTAACCAAATTAGCGGGCACACCGGATTGGTGGGGAGAGATCGATAGGATAGCTATTCCGCTAGAGGAAGATCGCTATGTAAAGTCCGTAGAGATTGTCGAAGTGAATGACGTCAATAACTCGGCGGGAACCGGCCGCGATACAGTGGGCGGCAGGTATATTTTTCACCACATGATCTGGTCAACTGCCCAGATAGACGAAAACGGCCAACGCATCGAGGGCACAGAAACAGGCTGGCCGGTACACGAAGTCGGCCGCAACCCCGACATCTTTGATGAGGACGGTGGCCGTCTACTGAAAGCTGGCACCTATCTCGTTTCTGATTCCGTTCACATGCACTCTAACGGTAAGGATACGACTGCACACCTGGAAGTGGGCTTTCGTTTTCATCCTGTAGGCTATGAGCCGAAGTATGAAAGAGTATCTCTGGGGCTCGGTAATGGCGTAGATATCAGCATCGCAGGTAATGAGGATGCTCAAGAATTACACGCCTATACGGTACTCGACGAGCATATTAAGATTATTACCTTCGAACCCCATCTACACGCACCAGGCGAGAGAATGTGCCTCGAGGCGATATGGGGCTATACGGTAGAGACTCTTTCCTGTGTTGGTTACGACCATAACTGGGTACGCGGCTACGCCTACGATAACGATGCACAGCCCTTGCTTCCGAAGGGAACCATACTGCACATCGTCGGTTACATGAACAATACAGAAACCAACCCGAACGTACCTGATCCAAGAAACTGGCAGGGTTCCGGTAACCGCTCCGTAACCAATATGTTCATAGACTTGGGTATGCGGGTTAAAATGAGCGACGAGCAATTCTTCGAAGAAATGGAGAATCGCCGTCAGACTCTTAATCTTGGGCCAAACGATCATGTGATCGGTTGTCCATTATGCTTGGCGCCACTGGTTGCGCCAGTAGATTCCTCGGAAGAAATGAGTAATGAAGTTGCCTTGCAGGAGACAAATTAGATATGCAAAGTTTAAACGTAAAAAGTGCGAGTAAGGCTTTTAGATTGTTTGTGATCGCACTTGGTGCTGTGCTTTTATCGCCGCTAGTGTCGGCAGATACCTATCGCAGTGGTCAGCACATCGAGCCTGCATTCGAAGGCTGGAGGCCAAACGCCGATGGCGGTTTTAATCTGATGTTTGGTTATATGAATGAGAATTGGGAAGAAGAGCCGAATGTGCCAGTCGGGGAGAACAATATGTTTTCTCCTGGTGCCGCGGATCGAGGCCAACCAACTCATTTTCTCCCGCGTCGCAATCGTTTCACGTTTGAAGTGCAGGTTCCCTCCGACTGGGGAGATCGCGAATTAGTTTGGACGCTCAATGTGAATGGCGTAGAGCGCAAAGCCTACGGAACGTTGAAGGCCGATTATCTGGTAGATAATATGGTAATCGCCTCTGAGACTGGCTCACTCGGCGCAGGTACCAGTAGCCCGGAGTCGCGCGCTAATACCCCTCCGGTAGTAACCGTACAGGGTGATGATATCCGTACTGTAAGAGTAGGGCAGCCGCTGAGCCTGCTTACGAACGTAGCCGATGACGGCCTTCCTACTCCTACTGACCCGGTTGCGCAGGCTAGAGAGTTTGCCGAGTTTGCTGGCGGCCCGCTAGCGGCGGCTCTGGTGACAGAAGAGAACGTTAGGCAGCGCCTGTTGCTGACTCCTCCGACAAAAGTAACAGTAAACAAGATCAACGGTCTGTTTATGTCCTGGAATGTCTACCGCGGAGAAGGCGACGTGACGTTTAGTCCTCAGCAACCAAAGCCTTGGGAAGACACTCGCGCCGGGTCAAACTCTCCGTGGGGATCGCTGTGGATGCCGCCGCCAATTCCTGAAGATGGCATGTACGATGTGGAAGTGACGTTCGACGAGCCTGGAACATACGTTCTATGGGGCCGAGCAGATGATGGTGGCCTTTACCACGATGCCTATATCACGGTAAATGTTACAGAGTAGTAAGCACGCGAAATTCTAATCGATGTGTCCCGTCCCTGGATACATCGAGACTTTAATCCGAGCCGGTTACCGCAAGTAACCGGCTTTTTTTGTACACGATCACTACTGTCCCACAAATCTCAGCAATGCTTTTATTAAATCCAGTAGACATAGAGTTTCACAGCCGATCAGTGCAGTGCCGGACATGAATCCGGTTTAAGCCGCCGAGACACGCCGTGAACCCATCCGGTCTATACACCGTGGGGGCTCGGCACCAGTATCCCTGCTGGTGACGGTCTCAGCAGCTTAAACCGGATTCATGTCTTCATAGATTTATGGGACAGCAGTGGCACGATATTATTATCTGAATGGATTGCTTGCGGCAGGCTTGAGTCTCTATCGCCAACCCCTGCAACCAGCCAGTTATCGGTAGATGCGAGTGTTGTGAGTAAGTATCTGACGGCAGCGATTTGCATAAATGGCGTCGCTTTATACTAATATCGCTGGTATTTTGCGTAGCCGATTAGCTACACTCTGGAACGAAACAACAGCGGGAGAGTCTTTATGAAGATCTATTCAAGTAAGTTTGCTGGTTCGCTGGCAGTGCTTGTCGCGACTTCGCTATTCGCACTCTCTGCCATGGCAGACGGGCACACCGCAGTGGACAGAGCCGTAGCCAATACTGCCAGACCCGATGAGGACCGGCAGAGAGATCCAGACCGGAAGCCGGCTCAGGTGTTGGAGTTCTTCGAGATAGAACCCGGCATGAAGGTTATCGATGTTTTTGCCGGCGGCGGCTATTACGCTGAGATACTGAGCTATGTTGTTGGAGCGGAAGGTGAAGTAGCGCTGTATAACAACGGCGGTTGGGATGGATTCGTAGGTGCCGGGGTTGAGGAACGACTCGCTCAAGGTCGATTGCCCAATGTGCAGAGCATTGTTATCGAAGCAAACGAGTTGAGTCTGGAGCAGGACTATTACGATGCGGCGGTGTTCGTTCTGGGTTTTCATGATCTGTATTATGTAGATGAACCAAGCTGGCCGGCGATTGATGCCAGCAATTTCATTGAAAGGCTCTACGCTATTATAAAACTCGGTGGTATCCTCGGCATTATCGATCACGCTGCCGAGCCCGGGGTAAGTGTCGCGGTTGCGAATACCCTACATAGAATCGATCCTGGAATCATAAGAAGTGAGCTAAGCTCTGCCGGTTTCGAGTTCGTCGCTGAGTCGGATGTGTTGAGAAATCGGGAAGACGACCGCAATATACCGATGAGTGATCCGAGCGTTCGTGGCAAGACCGATAGAGTGGTGATGAAATTTAGAAAGCCAACTTACTAAATGCCAACTTACTAGATGAGAGGGCGTCCAGAAAGTCAGCCACGATCGGGTTTGAAGGTTGCAGCGGCTCAGGGTTTATCCAGCTACATGTTTCTGCGGTATTGCCCCCCGACTTCAAAGAACGTATCTGTAATCTGACCCAGGCTGCAATAGCGCACGGCGTTCATCAATTCCTCGAAGACGTTCTGATTATTGATGGCGGCGTGTCGTAGTCGTTCCAGGGCAGCCGCGCAGTGCTGCGCATTCCTTGTTTTGAATGCTTCCAACCTTTTGATTTGGCTTTGTTTCTCCTTCTCAGTGGAGCGCGCCAGTTCAATTTCGAGATTCGATTCTGGCTCGGGATTCAAGAAGGTATTCACGCCAATCAGTGGCAGGCTACCATCGTGCTTGCGGTGTTCATAGTGCATGGACTCATCCTGAATCTTACCCCGCTGATAACCGGTTTCCATCGCACCGAGTACTCCGCCACGCTCCGAGATTCTATCGAATTCCTGTAGTACCGCTTCCTCAACAAGGGCTGTTAGCTCCTCAATAATGAAGGAGCCCTGATTCGAATTCTCGTTCATCGCCAGGCCCCATTCCTTGTTGATGATCAGCTGAATCGCCATTGCCCTGCGTACTGACTCCTCGGTAGGCGTAGTGACTGCCTCATCATAGGCATTCGTGTGAAGGCTATTGCAGTTGTCATAGACAGCGATCAGGGCCTGTAGCGTGGTGCGAATATCGTTAAACGACATTTCCTGTGCATGTAACGATCTTCCTGAAGTCTGTATATGGTACTTGAGCTTCTGGCTGCGTTCGTTCGCGCCGTAGCGGAAACGCATCGCCGTAGACCAGATGCGTCTGGCTACCCGACCCAGCACTGTGTACTCCGGGTCCATGCCGTTGGAGAAGAAGAAGGAAAGATTGTGAGCGAAATCATCAACCTTCATGCCACGGGCGATATAGGCTTCGACGAAGGTGAAGCCATTCGAGAGGGTGAAGGCAAGTTGCGAGATTGGATTCGCCCCGGCTTCGGCTATGTGATAACCGGATATCGAAACGGAATAGAAATTACGGATCTTGTTCGCTGTGAAATATTCCTGAATATCGCCCATAACTTTCAGGCTAAACTCGGTAGAAAAAATACAGGTGTTCTGTCCCTGATCTTCTTTTAGTATATCGGCCTGAACGGTGCCACGTACATTTTCTAATGCTGTCGCCTTAATCACTTCATACTCGTCAGCATTCGGTGGAGCACTATTTGCTAACGTGAATTTTTCTAGCTGTTGGTCGATGGCCGCATTCATATACATCGCGAGTATCGTTGGGGCAGGCCCGTTTATCGTCATGGACACGGATGTTGTCGGGCTGCACAGATCGAAACCCCTATAGAGTTCTTTCATGTCATCCAGCGTGGCGATGGATACGCCTGAATTGCCCACCTTGCCATAGATGTCGGGCTGCACGGCCGGATCAAACCCGTACAGAGTTACCGAATCGAAGGCGGTAGAGAGTCTCTTTGCCTCTGAATGTTCCGAGAGTTGTTTGAACCGCCGATTGGTACGAAACGCATCGCCTTCTCCGGCAAACATGCGAGTGGGATCCTCCGCTTCTCGCTTGAACCGAAAGGTACCAGCGGTGAAAGGGAACCGACCCGGTACATTCTCCAGCAGCAGCCACTTCAATAATTGGCCATGATCTGCATAGTCCGGTAGGGCGACGCGGGAAATTCTTGTGCCCGACAGCGATGTGCGTGACATCGTTGTGCGAAGTTCTCTGTCCCGAATCAATTCTATATAGTGTTCGCCGCTGTAGTCCTTCTTAAGCTGTGGCCAGGCGTCCAATAGCCGTTTTGCTTTTTCGTCCATGGCGTTGTTTTTAGTTTCGATCAAGTCATCCAGCAACGAGCTGTCGCGGGACGCATCATCTAGCATAGCTTTGCTGGCGGTGAGCTGCTGTCGTTCGCGCGCTAGCTGCGACTGCGATTCTACCTGATCGTGGTAGTCGCGCACGGCCTCGGCAATCTCTGCCAGATAGCGCTGTTGGGCCGCCGGGATGATTAGCGTCGTCTGTGTAGACTTCCTGGTGCTGAGAGTTTCCATAGTCGGGGTGTAGCTCGGTAGCCCATGTTCTCGCAGCAAAGGTACTAAGGCCTGATACAGTGCCGTGATGCCGTCATCATTGAACTTCGACGCGATTGTACCGAATACAGGCATCTCTTCCGGCAATTGAGTAAAGGCTTCGCGATTGCGCTGTACCTGCTTGCAGACATCTCGCAGCGCATCTTCGGCACCCTTGCGGTCGAACTTATTGATTGCGAAAATGTCGGCAAAGTCCAGCATGTCGATCTTCTCTAACTGACTGGCCGCGCCGAATTCGGGTGTCATGACGTAGAGAGAAGTGTCTACGAAGGGAACGATGCCGGCATCGCCCTGACCGATGCCGGGAGTTTCGATAATAATTAGATCGAAACCGGATACTTTAATCGCGGCGATGATCTCACTGAGCCCCTCTGGAATTTCTACGGCCGCATTGCGCGTAGCGAGTGAGCGCATGAAGATATTAGGGTGACCGATTGCATTCATTCGAATACGATCGCCGAGTAAGGCTCCCCCGGTCTTCTTTCTGGTAGGGTCGATTGCGAGAACAGCGATCTTAAGTTCGTCCCCGCTGTCCTGCCTAAAGCGCCTTACGATCTCGTCGGTTGATGATGACTTGCCGGCACCACCGGTTCCGGTGATTCCCAGGATTGGCGTGTCGCCTGTGGTCTCGGCGGTATCGCGCAGTGCGGCTAGACTTTTGGCACTATAGGCAGCGTTCTCGATGCCAGTAATTACTCGAGTCAGTACGAGTCTGTCGCCCGCCATCAGCTGTGCCAGATCGGGGGCGGCAGGGCGGCGTTGTCCTTCGCTACAGCGCTGTAACATGTCATCAATCATGCCTTGCAGGCCAATGGTTTGGCCATCGCTCGGCGAATAGATGCGGCTCACGCCGTAGGCATGTAGCTCTTCGATCTCCGCAGGAATAATAACGCCGCCACCGCCGCCGAAGATCTTGATATGAGATGCGTCCAGCTCTCTAAGGCGATCTACCAAATACTTGAAGTACTCGATATGACCGCCCTGATAGGAACTGATGGCTATAGCATCAACGTCTTCCTCAATGGCCGCCTCTACGATCTCCTGAACAGAGCGATTATGGGCTAGATGAATGACCTCGGCGCCGCTGGATTGGAGAATGCGGCGCATGATGTTGATCGCGGCATCATGGCCATCGAAAAGGCTCGCGGCGGTGACGAAGCGAATCCAGCTGCGCCGTGATTGCGCCGCAGAAGGCGTTTTACCTGGTTTTTGAAACGGTACTACTGACAATGTTAGGCCCCTTTTCTACCGGAAAACCACCCTACCCGAAAACCAGCGTGAATCGACATCCCTTCGCTCACAATGGGCTGCCAGTTTAGCGCACTATTGCGGTTTGTTCACCGCCGCTATAGGCGGTTTGGAGCGATAGTCTGAGAAGGAGCTGGAAAACAGCGCTCAGTATTTCGGCTTCGGATGTGTATAGTGCCACCATGGAAATTTGGATACTCTTTACGCTGCTGGCGGTAGTCATGCAGTCCATGCGCACGGCTGCACAGAAATACATAGCACGGAGCATAACGGCCTCGGCAGCAACTCTTGTGCGCTACCTGTTTGGTCTGCCGTTTGCGCTCGCCTACTATTATCTGATGCGCTCGCTCTATCAAGATGAAGTGATAGTGGGCAATGCCGTCTTCTATAGGGCTGCACTGCTTGCTTCCTTGGCGCAAATACTCGCGACGGTGTTCCTGATCAAGGCTCTTACGCTGCGCAATTTTGCAGTCGCAACGGCGCTGGCAAAGACCGAGGCATTGCTCACCGCGATAATAGGCGCGGTGTTTTTCTCGGCTCTACTCAGCCCGGCTGCCTATCTCGCTATCGTCATTGGGGTGGTTGGGGTGCTCGTAGCAAGCAATTGGAAGATTAGTCTGCGAGATCTGCTTGAGAACGAGAGCATCAAGTTTGGCATCGGAGCAGGCTTGGGCTTCGCCTTGGCATCGCTCTGGATCAGGGAGGCATCTCTGTCGCTAGAATTGCCGCTGCTGCTGAGCGCGTCCATCGTATTGCTCTTTATGGTAGTTGTGCAAACCGTTATCTGCCTGCTGTATACGCTGCTGCGAGAAAGAAACCAGATCGCTTTGATTCTACTGCGGTGGCGCTCATGCCTATTTATCGGGTTCAGCAGCCTGGCAGGTTCGATAGGCTGGTTCACTGCTATGAGCCTGCAAGAAGCCGCGGTGGTCAAGACCCTGGGCCAGGCAGAATTTATTGTTACGCTGCTTATTACCTATTTGTATTTTGGTGAGCGCATCTCGTTGCGCGAATATGTCGGTATCATGCTGGTAGCGCTCAGTGTTATTTTGTTGCTCGTAGCAACATAACGTAAAACCGAGCCGAGATTTATTCCTTTAATAATTCGGCGTCATAGCCTAACTCTTTTAATCTGGCGAGTATCTCTTTATTCTGTGTGGCATCGCGAGTCTCGACAGTTAAATAGAGGTCGGCCTTTTTGATAGGAACGCTAGCAAACATTCTCTGATGGGATACGTCTAGAATATTGCCGCCGAATTCGCCGATGGCTTCGGCGACATCTGAGAGACTGCCGGGTGAGTCATCGATCTCTACGAGGAATCGTACAATTCGCCCCTTGCTCACCAGACGTCTCATAAGAACGGAGGCGAGTATACGTGAGTCGATGTTCGCGCCGCTGAGAATCAGAGCCGTTTTCATACCGCGGAAAAGCTCCGGATTCAGCAGTACCGCAGCAAGAGGTGCCGCACCCGCTCCCTCGGTAACTGTCTTTTCAATGCTGAGGAAGAGGTTGATCGCCTCCTCTATAGAGTCCTCACTCACCAGAAGAATGTTATCTACCAGCCGCCGTATGACTTCGAGATTGTTCTCGCCAGGCTGCTTAACGGCTATACCTTCGGCGATGGTGGAGCCGCCCTTGGCCAGTTGGATACCATTCAGGGCATTGTGCACGCTGGGGTAGGCCTCGACCTCGACACCAATAATCTTGATCTTTGGATTAATCGCCTTTGCTGCGGTGGCAACCCCTGCTATCAGACCTCCCCCACCTATCGGCACGACTATACAGTCGAGATCTGGCACTGCTTTCAGCATCTCCAGGGCGACCGTGCCCTGGCCTGCCATGATATCCAGATCGTCATAGGGATGGACGAAGATCAAGTTCTCGGCCTCGGCTATCTGTCGCGCATGACTCGCCGCTTCGTCTAGCGTACTGCCGTTAAGGATGACGCGCGCTGCAAAATTCTTCGTATCCTCCACTTTTACATTCGGTGTATTTTGGGGCATGACGATGGTCGCGGGAATCCCCAGCCGCTGCGCATGGTAGGCGACGGCCTTGGCGTGATTTCCTGCCGACATGGCAATCACGCCTTTTACTTCCCCTTGCTGCTGCAACAGCAGAAGCTTGTTCAGCGCGCCTCTATCTTTGAAGGATGCAGTGAACTGAAAATTCTCAAACTTCAGGTAAAGCTCGGCACCGGTCATTGCTGACAGGGTGTGAGATTTCTCAAAGCGGGTATTGATCGTCGCCGATGATATTCGAGCGGCTGCGTCTTCGATGTCTTTAAGAGTCAGGGTCATGGCAGTGAATGGTAGGGTATATCGATCGAATAGTATAAGAAATTATTGGGAAATCGATCAATGACTCGCAAGCATCGATGACATCAAGCTCAGAAAAACATCGTTCAGATTGTTGGCTTAGGTATCGTGTTCAGGTGCCAGTTCGTGTTCTCATCTCATCAATTTGAGTTGAGAGAGCAGCTAGCTTCTTTAAACAATCTGATCTGTTATTTTTTTCGAGGGAAAGGAGGGCGAAGGCATGCTTCGATTTACTTTCAAGTGGTGTCTTGCCGTTTCGAAGCAAGGGCTACGATTACAGGTTTTTATAGGGGAGGGCGTATATCAGTTATTGCGCAGTGAGTCAGCTCTGCCTGGGGATTAGGTTCAGATCGCTCATGAGGAGTATAAATCAAGTCCTCGCCGATCGCTCTATTCCGGCAGAGCCGTCTCAGCTTCTATTCGTCGAGAATCAATAGCGCAGTAGTATCGTCGGAAAACCGAATTGTCAGTTCGTTACCATCTGGATAGAAACGCATCACGCCATCGCCAGCGTTAGAGAGGCCACATTCACCATTCTCATCCGACAGAAACACCGGAAAGAATACGCCTGTCGATGCTGTATAGCGGAATGTACCAGATTCGCCTCCGCCATCAGGACAGACTTCGTCATCGACGCCGGCGGCCTATAACATCGACCAAGTGCCATCGGCATTGAATGTAAATTGTGTATCTTCGCCATCAACATTCCATGTACCTACAAGATTAGTTGAGACGTTACCGACGAGGCTTCCATCGGGCGTAATATCCACTACCGATCCTTCATCGATCTGCAGGGTGAGCGCACCCGCGTCGGCGACGTTCATTTCTAGATAGTACAGACGGCCATCAAAGATGAGACTGGGCATCTTCAGATTGCCTGTATTCGCATCGAAATTTGATAGTGCAGGCAAGATCTGCGCCTGTGCTGAAGAAAACGGCACAGCCAAAAGTAGTGCAAATATAATCTTGTAAGGTGGGTTCTTCATTCTAGTCACCTCTGTTGTTGTATTATTTCAAACTGATTAATCAGCTCGTTGATTCAATTGATTCGGAAGGCCCGACTCATTATTATCCTGCTGTGCTCGGTGCTCGGTGCTCGGTGCTCGGTGCTCGGTGCCTGCGTGCAGCAACTTGTCGAATCGCTACCTCTGGCGCATCAAAAAATCTAATGCATGATCATGCGAGGACCATCTTATTGTCTGGTCGTTGTGATGGAATCGCCAGTTTGGATGATCTTTGGCGCTGAGTAACGATAGGGCTTTGAGCCGTATTGCTGAGATTAGAGGGAGGGCAGGGGGAATAGGTCTTGATTGCAACGCAAATGCTGTGAATTTGATGCTCGTATGTATAGACGTGAGTCTTGGGCAATAAAAAGCCCAGCGTTTTACGGCTGGGCTCTTTTATCGCAACGTTGCGTTCAAATTACGAGCGCTTCGTCCTATCGATTTACAACTGCACCTCCTTAGAACTCATAGTTGGCGCGTATGTAAATCATGCGTCCCAATGGGCTCTGTATCTGCGAAACCGCACCGGCGATCATGCCTGTCTTCTGTGCCTCACGATCGAACAGGTTTCGCGCACCGAGGCTCATCGTTGCGTTACCGCCAAACAGTTCTAAATCACTGTAGGTGTAGAACATATCCGTCTGCGTCCAAGCGCGGATAACTTCTGTGTGTCTCCACAGGTGTTGAGGACGCAGAAAGCGCTGGAAGCTGAATTCGTTGGCATCAAATATCACTTCGTCGATGTAGCGGACCGTGGCACTAACGCTGTGGTTCGCCAGACTCCAGCCAAAAGTAGCATTGGCACGCCATTCAGGAATGATTGGCACCGCGCCGAAGGTGTTATTCTGCTGGCCCTTTGCTTCTCGCACAGGCGTTAGGGAAGATTCCTGCCACGTGTAGGTATCCACGTAAGTCGCATTCAGGCCAACGCGGAAGTCACCTAAGTTGTTAAGACCGAAGGCTCCAAGGTCAAAATTATAATTCGCCTGAATATCAATGGCCTTCACCAACATGGTCGAAGCATTGGTTTCACTGCGGTTGATGCGCGTAGTGGTCTCAATATCGAGGGGATCACGCTGGATACGCTTATCGGATAGCGGGTTAGCCACCCAGTCGGTCAGCTGCTGAATAGACGGAAATGGATTTGCATCAGTAGGCGAGAAACCAGTAGCCGTCTGAAATCTTGCGAAATCCGCTCTCACGATATCCTGCGTGGTTGTGTCGACGATACGATCTGCGAAGTCAGTCTCGCTGTATGTTAGATGTATGTCTAGACCATCGATAGGCATCAAGTCTATACCCACTGACACGCTATCCGAGGTCTCGGAGAACAGGTTCGGGTTGCCTGTTCTACAAGAGGTAATGAAGCCGGAGAAAGAAGTGAATAGATCATCCACGTTACTCAAGCCGCATGAATCGGGTGCGTTCAACTGATTTAGAGTCGGCACGATGAAGGCCTCGCCGGAAGTTGCTCGTAGCGTTACCCAATCTGCAGGGGCATAGGTGACGCCGAATTTGCTCACGACTTTTCCTTGGCCGCTACTGAACTGCTCGTCGCGAACCGAGGCGCTGAGTTCGAGGTTGCTCAGAACAGGGAACGAGAATTCGCCAAAGTAGGAGTCACTGGTGCGACTAAACTTCGTCGGTTGTACGCCAATGCTGTTCAGGCGATCGTCTCTTATCTCATGGAGGGTGGGCACGTTTTCATCGGTCTCGTCGCGGCGCTGGTAACCGAAAGCGGCACCAATTGGGCCGCCAGGCAGTTCGAACCCGCCTGGAGAGATGGTGCCATTGACGACAACTTCAAAAGTTTGAAGAACGTCTTTGTGATCCACACGATCGCGCGTGTAGATCGCATCGGCTACCGCCTGTGGTGTGCGCATCGGAGAATCATCAGCGGCACCGAACGGATTAAAACAAGCGCCTGCGTCATTTACCTGGTCGCAATTCAGGCCTTGTTCAACAGCGCTGAAGCTAAAGGCTTGCGTGTTAGCGCTGACAACATTGTGCACTCCATACAGATAAGTCGACGTTCCTTCCCAGCCCTCGAGGAAAGGCAGGGTAAAGTCTGCGGTGAATGATAGTCGAATATCTCTCTCGTCATTTTCTTTGCGGCTGATCTGGTCGCTGCCCGGCCCGCCGAAAATTTGCGGGTTCGTATTAGCGAGACCAAACGGAAGCCATGCACTACTGAAAGGCACGTCTTCATTGAACGGTACGCCGCCATTGGGGTCGTTGGCGATATTGGTAAATTGGTTAGATGCCAACACTACATTACCGTCAGCACCACGCAGCGGCTGCTGATTGCCGTAGGGGTCGCTGAGGATCATGCCGCTACCGTCCAGGAGAGGTTGAGCAAATAGCTCGCGGCCATCTCCGCTTACAGCCCTAAACGGGTTGCCGGGCAGCTCGCCGCGTATCGTCGGAAGATCGGCGAATCGCGTACCTGGATTTCCTTGGTTCTGGCGACCGTGACCTAACCATCTTCCCCAGAGAACCTGTCCGCTTAATGCGAGATCGTCATTCACTTCCCAGTTGATGTTGGAATAGAGCGAGGATTGCGTCTTCTGCTCTACGAAGTCTCTGGTGTCTGCGAATGGGAACCAGCAACGCCCTAAGGCGAGTGTTCCAAATTTATTGCCACCTTGTACCAGGGGGTCGGTGACCGGGTCTGTGCCGCAGATCGGGTCTGGTGTGCTCGCTGAGTCACCCGTCAATGCACCGTTATCGTCACGCTGTGGTACGTTCCAGTTGGCGGGGTTAGCACCACTGTTATCGGTCAGGCCCGCCAGCGCTAGCTTGCGACGGTCAGTCCACTCGAGCGTGCCGTTGTGGCGAAATGAACCGGCTACCACGAGATCGACATCCGCGCCCAGAGCTTTGCCCCATAGGAATGAGGTGGTCTGGTCTCTAAAGTCTCCGCGGGAATCATGCTCATTGAAGTGTTCGATTTTTAGTCCTTCGTAGGATTTGTAAGGAAGGATGTTGACCACACCCGCCACCGCGTCTGTGCCGTAGAGGGCTGCCGCGCCATCGGTCACAATATCGAGTTGCTGAATAGCAATGGCCGGCAGTAGCCACTGCACATTGGGATTGGTGACCCGCTTGCCATCGATCAACTGCAGCGTTGCTCTCTCGCCAAGCCCACGCAGATTGAAGGCCGCGCTATTGCTTGAGGCGCCGCTTGCCTGAATAGAGTTGGTAACACCTGAGCCGTTGTTGAACGTCATGTTCTGAACGATCTGCGCCATATTGAGAGTACCCTGATCGGTAATATCATCGGCGGTTAGTGAGGTTATGGGCGATGCCGCGATAATGCCCTCGCTGCGACGGATGTAGGAACCGGTGACAACGACTTCTTCCACAGTCGAATCTTGAGCGGATACATAGAAAGGTGTGGCTAGAAGGCTTAAGGCGACGCTGGTGTAGAGGGTGTTGCGCTTGAATCTATTTTTCTTGTGGGCACTTATCATTCTACTTTCTCCATCGAGTTATTATATTTTTAATAGGGCGATTTTCTATTTCACACTTTATTTCTTCATTTCTTCGCGCTGTCTCTCCTAAAATAGCGTTAAAGGTTAAAGGAGGTATAGCATACTTATAATTGACCATCCAACTATTCATATACCGATGCTTGAGTTAAATAAATCTGTACCGAAGCAGCCGCACTTGATACCAGAATTCCCATTTTTGTCAATACTGGAACAGACATTTCTCTACTTATTTCCGGAGCTGAGTATATCCGTAACAACAAGGGGGAGGGCAATAGGCGAGCGAAGGTAATGAATGCTTACGGATTGTGGAAACCTCCAAAATCCATCAGAGATACCAGCCTATGAGCTACAACCCGGGGCAATTTTGCTATTGGAAAGCAGTGATTGAAGCTGCCACGGTTCAGCTTCAAGGCGTGGCATGCTGTTGCAAAAGGCAGCCGCTCAGGACGTTGTTCAAGAACCAGTGTCACTGATCGCTCCCACTGCGCAGTCGATCGAGCATCGATAAGGCTTTTTTTTGCAGATCCAGACAATCATTGGCGGTTTCAAGCTGACGGGTTAACTTACTGTTCTGTTTCTCCAGCTGCTCAATGCGGCGCTGATCGGTGGTTTTAGTGGGCGCCGGACCTGGCGCGCTTTTGCTTAGACCTTTGACACCGTTTTGGGCGAACTCTCGGCGCCACTCGGAGAGCTGATTGCTGTACAGCTTCTCCTGACGAAGCAGTGCCCCCAGCTCACCATGCTTGCAGGCATCGGCCTGGGCAAGGATGCGTAACTTGTACTCGGCCGTGAACTGGCGACGTGTGCGTTTCTCCAGGGCCGGATTCGGTGTAACCTGAGTGACTGGCAACGTTGATTGTGGCTTTGGCATTTCAATGACTCGCATAAGAACCCTGAAATCTATGTTATCCCAAACGGTAGCTGTATGGGATCAGGTTGACACACAGGGGAAGCGCACCCTCTATAGGGAAATTTTACTAATCGCGTGTTGCGAACAGGCTGATACCGTCAAATTCCGGGAGTACAATGTGTTCAGACCCTCTAGAAATTCTAACAGAAACGAGAATCGTACTATTCAGCGTAACATTACAGCACTAGTTACCTACCTCGATGTCCTCATCCTTGGCGGCCGGCGCTATCCGGCGCTGGTGCTGCAGAAGGTAGACCAGCGCCAGCCTATATAATAGTCAGCGCCGACTGCAATGCTGGCGCGATCGGGGCAACCTGTGACTTATCAGGCTGCTGGGCTACGCATGATAGCCGCTTCGCAAACACCCGAGGTGTTGAAAGGTAGCCGGTCTTGCGATCTTGCGGTAATGTGGCTATTGAGCGTTATTCTTCGATGCAGGCGATCGGGGATTTCTGGTATTCCGATGGTTATCAGGCAGCAGTGAAGTTAAGAGAAGGCTTGTCGACAATTAACTTTATAGTAGCGCTAGAAGGTAGCAGCCAGTTCAGTAATTAACTATAGCAACTAGAAGGATAGGATCATTTTAATCAAATTCGAAAGTAAACGAGCCGCCTCCTTTCATATGCAGAGCCAAATTGCACAGCAGTTACTGTCGATGATGGGGCAGGGTGGAAAACTCGAAGGCTCGATTAGCGGCGCTGCCGTCGATGAGGCTATTAGCAATCTCGAAGCGGCACTATCCAGGCAGGCCGATATCGAATCTGCGCCCGAAGATGAGGAGCAGGAGCAGGAGTATGTCAATATTTCTGTGCGTGCGGCACCGCTGAAAGCACTGCTGCAGCATGCCAAGCGTTCTGATACTTATGTAATGTGGCGTCCGGAATAACAGAGAGAATTCGCTCGCCACATTCAAGGATGAATTCAATGCGTTGTTTGTAGTTGCTGCCAGGCTGTTAGCGAACATTTAACTAGATGAGGTTGTCATGGTGAGAAAATATGTATTCCTGATTTCAATGGTTTTCAGCGCATCGCTGTGCGCGCAAGTGCCGAACGAGTGGAAAATAATCCATGCTGGAACCTTGCTGGCCGATGCACGATACGAGGTTCGAACCGAACAAAGCATCATCGTCAGGGATAATGTAATTATAGAAGTGCGCGATGGTTATGTCTCCGCGGGCGAGGTGAGTGGAACGGCGAACGCCAAGGTGATCGACCTCAAGGATCATTTCGTCATGGCCGGGCTCATTGATTCTCACACTCATATACTGAGTCAGCAAGAACCGAATGGCCGTGAGATTCGGGTAACGCGCTCATCCGAGCTCAGCACCTTGATGGGGGTTGAATTCGGTATGCGGACATTGCGTGCAGGCTTCACCACGATCAGGAATGTCGGCGGAGATCGAAATGCAATCTTTGCTCTTAGAGATGGCATCAATCAAGGCATAGTCATGGGGCCACGAATCAAGGCGGCGGGACAGGGGATAACACCCACAGGTGGGCACGGCGACGGAGGTGGGTTTCGCGACGACATATTCCCGCATCCGCATTCTGGGGTTTGCGATGGTGTAAGCGAATGCCGCAAGGCGGTTCGTACCCAGGTAAAGTTCGGAGCGGACCATATAAAGTATGTGGCGACTGGCGGTGTGCTTAGCCGAACTGCCACAGGAACAGGGCAGCAATTTACCGATGAGGAACAGATTGCAATAGTTCAGGCCGCTCACGCCATGGGTCGGAAGGTGGCGGCACATGCGCATGGTAAAGCAGGTATGGAGGCGGCGCTTCGTGCCGGAGTGGATTCGATAGAGCATGGTTCCTATCTCGATGCAGAGACTGCCGACCTTTTTGTCGCGACAGGTGCCTATTTAGTCCCAACTTTGATTGCCGGTCACACAGTGGAGCGAATCGCTACCGAAACACCTGACTTTTTCGCACCCGAAGTGCGGCAGAAGGCCCTCGAAGTAGGGCCCGTCATGAGAAATGCGCTGCGAATCGCTTACGAGAAAGGAGTCAAGATTGCATTCGGCACGGATGCTGGCGTCAACGATCACGGAACGAACGCCTACGAGTTGATGTTGATGAAGGAGGCCGGCATGCAGGAGCGCGATATTCTGATCTCTGCAACGATCAACGCGGCCGATCTCATGGATCTCACCGACATCACCGGGACAATCGAGGCCGGAAAAGATGCAGATATCATAGCAGCCCGCGGCAATCCGCTCGAAGATATTTCAGTGATGATGCGACCCACTTTTGTTATGGCGCGCGGGAATGAAGTGAACCTTGATGTGCCTGAGGCAGATTTATTTCCCTGGCCGAGCATTTAAAGCCATCTTGCTGTCTGGCTTGTACGTAGTCTCCATGCCTTGCTTGGCCATCTATCCAGAGATTAACCAGGTGACTTAAGGTGGGCAGCGCATGTGCTTGCGAACCCTGTTTGTAGAATTCATGCCGAGGTTCTGCTAGATTGAGGTCACCTCGACAGCACTCCAAGGGATGTTTATAAAATCAACTCCGAATGCAATCATGGCTATAGCTAGCACTCCGTCCAAACTCAGCCTGCCTCAGAAGAACCCAGGTGTAACGACTGTTCTAGAATATCTAACACTTAAGTTCCCTGCGATAACAAAAGACGTGTGGATACAGCGCATGGCCGATGAGAAAGTTCATTGGCATGATGGGAGTATAATTAGTGCCGATTCTCCTTTTGTGGCGCAGCAACGTGTTTACTACTATCGCGAGGTTGGCAGTGAACCTGTAATCCCGTTTGCTGAGGAAGTTATTTTTCAGGACGAACTTATCCTGGTGGCGTATAAGCCACATTTTTTGCCTGTCAACCCTGGCGGCAGATACGTTGAGGAATGTCTGCAGAATCGGCTGCGAAAAAAGACCGGGAACCAACATCTGCAAGCACTGCACCGAATCGATAGGGCCACTGCCGGATTGGTACTGTTTTCAGTGAATCCCGGTTCACGTCGACATTATCATCAGCTGTTTGAAACTCAGCAGATCGACAAAACCTATCAGGCCATCGCAAACACGAATAGCCATTCTCCGTTGATTAACCAGCAATGGGAAATCAGGAATCGTTTAGAAAAAAGCGGAACGAGGTTTCTAATGCATCGTGTCGAGGGTCCAGCCAACAGCCATTCTCGTATTCGATGTCTACAGTGTTCAACTGACAAGGCACTATTCGAACTAAAACCAATAACAGGCAGGACCCACCAGCTGCGTCTGCATATGCAGAGCCTTGGTTGGCCCATACTAAACGATACATACTATCCACATTTACTTGGGCCGCAAGCACACAATGAGTTCGACAGACCGTTGCAGCTATTGGCACAACGGCTGCGATTCGTTGACCCTGTGACCAAACAGCCAAGAAGCTTTTCTTGCGGTACTGAACTCAGTCTGGAAGGCTAAAAGCCCCTGTTTCCGTACAGAATATGTGGCTGCATATATGTACGAAAAGCGCCGGTAACACCTTGAATTAGCCAGAAAATGCTATATTCTTGCCGCTGTTTTTTACGCTCGTAGATTTTCATGTCGGGAATTACCCATGGCTTCTGATCTTCCTCTATTTACCGGCAGCGCGACATTTTTGCGCCGGCCAGCCTGCGAGGGTATTGCGCTGTCAGAGGCTCAGGCGATGATCCTCGGTGCGCCATTTGATCTGGCCACCACCGGGCGCGCAGGTGCCCGCTCCGGCCCCGCAGCGATTCGTCAGGCGTCAGCGAATCTGGTCTGGGAAGAGACGCGCTGGCCCTGGGATTTCGATGCAGCAGAGTGCCTGAGTGTAGTAGATGTTGGCGATGTAAACCCCGTCGTCGGTAATCCGCGTGCCTTCGTCGAGGCTTTAGAGGGAAAGGCTGCCGAAGTAATAGCCGCCGGCAAGAGCCTGATTACGCTAGGGGGTGATCACTACATCTCTTTGCCGTTGCTGCGCGCCCACGTAAAGAAGCATGGTCCGCTCGCTCTCATTCATTTTGATGCGCACACCGATACATACGGCGACGGCGGGGAGTTCGACCACGGCACAATGTTCATTCAGGCGCTCAACGAGGGGCTGCTGCAGGCAGACCGTTCGATCCAGATCGGTATACGCACGGCCTATGATTATCAGAACCATCCCTTCGAAGTTATGGATGCGGCATGGGTGAATGAGCATTCGGCAGCACAATGTGTGGCTCGAATCATCGAACGTGTAGGCGAGGCAAAGGCTTATCTGAGCTTCGATATCGACTGCCTGGATCCCGCTCATGCGCCCGCTACCGGTACACCCGTAGTCGGAGGTCTGAGCTCCGATCGTGCATTACAGATTGTACGGGGCTTGACCGGGCTTTCGATCTGCGGCTTTGATCTGGTAGAAGTTGCGCCGTCTTATGATGTAGCCGAAGTCACGGCCCTTGCTGGTGCGACACTGACACTGGAATTTCTGTATCTGCTAGCCGCGGCACATCGGAACAGAGGTCCGGGGCATGGCTAAATGGACAGTTCAGGATGCGCAGGAGATGTACGGCATTCCTTACTGGGGCGATGGCTATTTCGGGGTGAGCGAAGACGGCAAGCTGCGCGTTTTGCCAGAAGTCGGCAAGCACGAATTTCCTATCGCTGTGCAAGATGTTGTTGCGGAATTACAGGAACAGAACGTGCGGTTTCCAGTGGTTATGCGGTTTCATGACATATTGCGTAACCGTGTTCGTCAACTCAACGAAGCCTTCAAGGATGCTATTGCTGAGTATGAATATAGCGCGCCTTACCGCGGTGTTTTCCCGATTAAAGTCAATCAGATGCGCGAGGTCGTCGACGAGGTTGTGGAAGCGGGCCGACCCTACCACTACGGTTTGGAAGCCGGCTCGAAGCCGGAACTCATGGCGGTGTTGTCCTGCAATACTACGGCGGAATCGCTCATCGTATGCAATGGTTTTAAAGACGAGGATTATATGCGCCTGGCCCTGCTTGGGCGCAAACTCAAGCGCAAGGTAGTCGTCGTCATCGAGGAATTCAGCGAGATAGAAACCCTGCTGCGTCTGGCCACAGAGATGAATGTTCGGCCGCTTATCGGTCTGCGGATCAAGATGCGGGTAAAGGCCGAGGGACGCTGGAGTGAGTCGGGTGGTGATCGAGCGAAGTTTGGTCTGCCGATATCCGGCATCCTCAATGCCATCAAATTAATTCGGGAGCTTGGCTACGGCGATGACATTTGTCTTTTACACTTTCACGTAGGCAGTCAACTTTCGGATATTCGTTACGTCAAGGAAGCGGTGCAGGAGGCTTCACGTATCTATGCTCGGTTGGTCAAGCGCGATGTCCCTTTACGGTATCTGGATATCGGTGGCGGCCTGGCGGTCGACTATGACGGCAGCCAATCAAACAATCATTCCTCTATGAACTATACGATGGCCGACTATGCCAACGGCGTGGTGTTTGAGATCAAGCAAATCTGTGATGTGGAAGGAGTACCGCACCCAACGCTGGTTAGCGAGAGTGGGCGCGCGATCACGGCTCATCACTCCTGTGTGGTTATGCAGGTCATGGGTCAAGTCTCAAACAACTCCATTCCGGTTTCTACAGAACCAGTCGAAGATGAGCACATCCTGGTAACCAATCTTCATAGTCTTCTGGCGAGCCTGAGCGATAAAAAGAATCATCAGGATATCTACAACGACGCATCTCTGTTGATAGCCGATATCCTGAGCGCATTCAGGCTCGGTATCCTTGGCCTGGAAGAGCTGGCGCGATCTGAAACTCTGTATTGGCGCTTAATGAATACCATCGCGCGCGAGATAGACTCTTCAGAACATGTGTCGGAGGACCTTCTCCAGTTACATACCCTAACGACTTCGCAATACCTGTGCAATTTCTCCCTGTTTCAATCAGCGGCAGACGTCTGGGCAATTCAACAGGTTCTGCCGCTGGTGCCGATCTCACGGCTGAATGAGGAACCTAAACAGAATTGCACGCTCGCCGACATCACCTGCGACAGCGATGGTCGAATCATTGAATTCATCGGGGCACAAGAAAAAACCGCAACGCTACCGTTACACGATTTAATCGATGGCGAAGATTATTTCATTGGCATGTTTCTGACTGGTGCCTATCAAGACGTAATGGGCGACACGCACAATCTTTTCGGTCGTGTTAACGAGGTGCATATCTTTTGCGACACCCAAGATCCCAGTGGATTCTATATAGAAGAATACGTTCCTGGTTCATCGGCATCACAGGTGTTAAGCGTTATGCAATACAACCCTCAGGCCATGGCCTCTACTGTTAAAGCGATGATAGACGTCGAGGTAGCTGCTGGCACAATAGGGTCGCGTGAGGGCGTGAAACTCGCCGATTTTTATGAGGCCACGCTCGGGGGCTACACCTACCTGCGTTAATAAATGATGTAGTCTGTATCTTCGCAGGGCTGAGAAACACTGCGGAACAGGTTTATCGGTACGGCAATGTGCTGATAGGCTTAAACTGGTCTTCATAGACTTCGGGCGATACAGAAGTCGAAATTGCCTCATGGAGTTTCAGTTTCCAGATTGCTCCCCTTCTCTTGACTTAATATGAGGCTACGGCTGCTTATTTTAACTATAAGGGCACTGGTGAAGGCCACATATAATAGAGGGCAGCGCCTTGAAACGAGGGGGCAGTTCTCCTTTACTATTGAGCACGTTATTTCGATACAACCCTACCCTGCTAAAAACGGGTGCTGGAAGCTAGTCTAGAGCTCTCCGGGCACCACCTAAGCCTTACCGATACAGCGTCCAAGCTAAAGCGCTTGGACGCTGTATCCTTGGCGGCACCGCGAAATCCCGGATTGTGCAGAGTCGGTAACACTCAATCACGAATCAGCCTGAAACCATCAATAAGTCGATTGTACATGCTGCTTTTCAGACAGATTTTATGCATCGCTAATACCCAGTCATATTGCGCAGCTTCGGTCTATCTCAAAAACCAAATCGAAGACTCCGGTTGGGTATCTCTAACTTCATAGATGGTGCAGTTTTCAGTGTCATAGAATATGGCCTTTGTTCCTACGCTTACAGGAAACGCCTTTCCGTCTGTCGCCTCCTTGGATTGCTTGTTCTAAATCAATGTTTCAGTGGAAATATAGATTTCCATCAGTGTTTATTTGATATTCGAAGGAACCCTGATAGGGAAATGGTTAAGCTCAGCCAAGATAACAAATGATTCTGACATCCATTCCCAAGCGTTACTGTCAGGGTTAATTCCGCGTTAATTGAGGAGATAGACATGCGAATTTTGTCAATCATGAACCAGGGCGTATTACTGACACTAGTCTCAATGGTAGTTCCGACGCCGACCCTGCTGGCTCAGGAAATCACATTCCATAAAGACATCGAGCCAATTCTGCAACGTAGCTGTCAGAATTGTCATCGCCCAGGTGGTGTGGCGCCTATGCCTCTGGTCGAGTATGACCAGGTTGCGCCCTACGCAGGGCTCGTAGAATACAAGACGGGGTTGCGAGACCGTGCTGGCGCCATGCCGCCCTGGTATGCGGAGAAAGACGTCGGCATCCAACATTTCAAGAATGACCCATCGCTTAGCGATGCTGAAATAGAGGCTATTTCGACCTGGGCCCGAAGCGGAACGCCCAAAGGAAATGAAGCTGATGCACCGGAACCTCTGGTGTTCAATGACAGCATCAAGTGGCGCCTGGGTGAACCCGACCTGATCGTGAACACGGAAGATTTCTTCATGGCCGGTGGCCGGCCAGACTGGTGGGGCGAGATTCCCAGAGTCTCAACGGGCCTGAAAGAAGACCGTTACGTGAAATCCGTTGAAATCGTTGAGGTGAATGATGTAGGCACCGGCGCCGATGCATCCGATACCGTAGGTGGCCTGTATATTTTTCACCATATGATCTGGCGTACTGAGGTTCTAGACGAGCAAGGCCGAGTGATACAGGGTGAGGCTGTTAGTTGGCCAGTACACGAAGTTGGACGAAATGGCGACATCTTTGACCCAGACGCGGGCCCCTTGCTTAAAGCCAATTCAGCGTTCTTCACCGATTCGGTGCACATGCACTCAAACGGTAGAGACACCACAGGTCGACTGCAGATAGGCTTCACCTTCCATCCGAAAGATTACGAACCCAAGTACAAGACTGGGATCAGCATCATGGGAAATGGTGTTGATATCAGTGTCGAGGGCAACGGTAAGGATCAAGAGTTGCACGCTTATCAAGTACTCACGGAAAACACCAAGGTCATCACCTTTGAGCCCCATCTTCACGCGCCAGGTGAGCGCATGTGTCTTGAAGCAATCTGGGGATATGCAGTTGAAACGCTCTCTTGTGTGGGCTATGACCACAATTGGGTGAGAGGCTACCCCTTTGCGGATGATTACACGCCGCTATTGCCCAAGGGCACCATCCTTCACATTACAGGCTATTTCGACAACACCAATGACAACGCCAACGTGCCAGATGCGCGTAACTGGCAGGGTTCTGGTAACCGCTCGGTAACCAATATGTTCATCGATTTAGGTAGCAGGGTAGCCATGACCGATGAGCAATTCATGGAGGAAATGGAGAAACGCCGCAGGAATTTAAACCTTGGACCTAATGATCACGTAATCGGCTGCCCGCTGTGCCTTGCACCTTTAGTGTGGCCGATCGAGGAATCTTCAGGAGGCGAAGACTAACGGATAGTTGTCCCTGGCCACAGAGAAAGCAAAGTGCATTCTCAATATGGTCATACTCTTAAACTGCTTGTAAGGCGAAGTTCGAAAACGGACTTTGCCATTTACCGACAGAGAAACATTTACAGATGGAGGTCTTCCTGAAAAGGAGAGAGTCTTACTATGAAATTAGAATCCAAAAGTTTGTTAAGGTCCGCCCTCGTGCTCCTCGCTGGCAATCTGGCTCTTATGCCTGCGATGGCGACGGCGGAGCAGGATTATGAATACACCAAGCGTAGTTATGCTAGTGGCCAGCACACTGAAGTCGCCTATGAGGGTTGGCGAGAAACCGAAAGCGGAGAAATTACGCTGACGTTTGGTTACTTCAACCATAACTGGGCGCAAGAGCTCGATATTCCAATAGGAGTGAACAATCGATTCACAACAGGTGATCCGGATCGTGGTCAGCCTACTCATTTCCTTCCGCGTCGTAATCGCTTCACTTTTGATGTGATAGCGCCTGCAGACTTCGATGGGGACGATGAACTGGTGTGGGAGGTGACTTCTCCTAATGGAGTGACTCGAAAGGCCTATGCCACTCTCAGGGAAGACTACAAGATAGACAACGTAATCATTATGTCGGAAACCGGATCTCTGGGAGCTGGCTCATCTGACGCAACGATCAGGGCCAATACACCACCCGTTTCCGAATTAATAGGCGATAATATTCGTACAGTTAAGGTAGGTAAGGCTCTGACATTCCAGACCCGTGTTAGCGATGACGGGGTTCCTGAGCCTTTCGATCCCATGCGACGCATCCGGCAGCTTGGTGGCTTGGCGGCGGCGGTTACTACAGAAGAGATGCTACGAGAGCGAATGATGATGATGCCTCCGCCGAAGCCGACTGTAGCCAAGAACAATGGATTGTACCTATCCTGGAATGTCTACCGAGCTCCAGAATCCGTGGCAGTGGCGCAGGACGTAGTGCACTTCGATCCTCCGCAGATAAAGCCATGGGAAGACACGCGCCCTAGCGCCAATTCGCCCTGGAGCTGGCTGTGGATACCACCGGAGCTACCCGAGGATGGGATCCATGAAGTGTCTGTCACCTTCGATCAGCCCGGAACTTACCTGCTCTGGGGGCGCGCAGATGATGGAGGTCTATATCAGGATCAATTCTTGACAGTAAATGTTACCAGATGAATTTTACACAGGCGGCCTTGTAAAGAAGCTTTGGATTGAATTGTGCAGCCATAGTCAGAACCAGAGGAGAAGCCATTTCCTCTGGTGCTTTGCGGTTGAGTAGCAGGAGAGTGATGTGATAGTGGGAGGAAAAGAAAAGGATCATGATTTAGCAAGCTGCTGGCGAAAAGCTATCGCAGCCGTATTGCTGTCCACGGGCTTTCTGTGTGTATTGTTGGACAGTTCGGCGGTATTGGCGCAGGGTGATATGCATAGCATGACCAAGCATGGTGGTCTGCATGTATCGACTATGCCTGCTAACAATGAGGTTATTGCCATGGCTCCTCAAAAGATCATATTGGACTTTGATTCTGAGGTTCGGCTTGTGAAGCTAGCGCTGAAAGAAAAGACTCAGGGTGAGATATTGATCAATTTTCGATTCGATCCAACTAGCGGCAGACACTACACCCAATCTCTGCCGCCACTGCTAGCCGCCGACTACTACAAGGTTGAATGGGCAGCACTCGATGCCAGTGGCAAACTCGCCAGGGGCAGTTTCTATTTTTCATTTGGCGATAATGCCAAGCCTCCATCTTCCTATATGGGTGAAATGGATCACCAAATGCAAATCATCTCACCGGACTATAGATTGCTTTAGATGCGCATGCTCCCCGATGTCCTATAGCGTGGACATATACCACCAAAGGAGTATTAGCATGGGTGTAAGTATGAAGGCCATGAGCGCCGTGATGGCGATCATTTTGTTTTCCCACAATCTGTTTAGTAGTAGTTTCATCGCGGGCTGGTTTGGCAATAGGAGGGTAGCGGACTCTCAGAATCCATAGAACGCTATGCTAATTCGTAAACATAAAAATTAGAAGTAAAAATTGCGGGACCCCTGTATTCGAAACAGGGACAAGCGAATTATTAAGGCAGAGGAACTGGGGGATGTCTTAACCTGGCAGTTAAACATAATCTACCAAGCGATCCTCAAACTCAATCATAAATCGTTCAGCGCCGCTTTCCAATTTCTAATGGGCATACTCCATTTTTTCGAGGCTTCCTGTATGGCCAGGTAGGCGACCTTCTTGGCTGAATCATCAGTCGGGAATAGCTTCCGTTTTTTGATAGCCTTACGGATGACGCTGTTCGACGATTCAATCGCATTGGTAGTGTAAATGGCTTTGCGTGTATCTTCTGGATAGTTGAAGAGAGTGTTGATATTGTCCCAGTGCGTGTGCCACGAATCTTCTATACACATGCTACAACGCAGAACTTTTGATCACCATCAGTTTTTCCCGTGTCATCTCGTGAATGGAATAGGGAATACCACCCATACCCATACCTGAACTGTCACGTCCCCCAAAGGGCATCCAGTCAGCCCGGAATGCTGTGTGATCATTGATCATGACTGCCGTTGCATTCAACTTGCGCACGGTGTCCATCGCCACATCCAGATCGCGGGTAAACACAGCTGCCTGGAAGTGCACATCAAGAGAATTGGCCAAGCGGATGGCATCATTCCGGTCAGTGTAGGAATACAGGCAGGCCACCGGACCGAATATCTCCTCGCAGGATACTTTGGATTTGGTCGCTGGGTTCATCAGGATCGTCGGCATATAACAACTGTCAGACAGCCGCTTGCCACCGCACAATAGTTTCGCACCTTCTGCCACAGCCTCCCCTACCCAGGTCTCTACCCGGTCAACCTCTTTTGGCAATATCAACGGGCCCACATCAGTTTCACTACTGGCCGGGTCTCCCACTTTCAGATCGTTGGCATATTTCACCAAGGCGCTCGCCAACTGCTGGCAGTCGTCTTCATGCACAAAAATCTTTTGTACGGACACGCAAACTTGTCCAGCGTGGTAAAAACTGCCCTTTACCAACAATGGCAGCGCAGTATCCATATCCGCGCCCTTGTCCATGATAACCGGCGCAACACCACCGTGCTCCAGGGCACATCGGGTGCCAGCGGCCAGTTGTGAACGCAAGTACCAGCCGACGGAAGATGACCCTATAAAAGACAGAAACCCTACCCGGGGATCAGTCGCCAGCTGTTCCGCCGCTTTGTTGTCACACACCACTGCCTGACACCAGTCATCAGGCAGACCAGCCTGTTGAAGTAACGACATGAAATTCAGGCATGACAGCGGCGTGGTGGTGGCTGGCTTGATAACCACAGGACAGCCCGCAGCAAAAGCTGTCACGGTCTGGTGAATGATCAGATTCAGAGGATGATTAAAGGCGCTCAGAGACACCACCACACCAATCGGCTCCCGCATCGTAAACGCCAGACGCTGACCGGTCGCCTCGGTTAAGCCCATGGGTATTTGTTTGCCACCCAGTTGCGCAATTTCTCTGGCGGCGATTTTTACACCATCAATGGCACGCAGTACCTCAACACGTGAGTCGCGGTAAGGTTTACCCCCTTCCTCCAGTGCAATTTGCGTCAACGACTCGACCTGATCCTGCATCAAGGTGGCTACCCGCTCCAGTATTTCCACTCGCTGCCAGGGCTCCAGCCATCGCGATAAATCCTGAAACAACTGATGCGCCCTCTCCAGCGCTGCCATTACCGATGCTGAGGAATCCATGTCAATTTCTTTGATCAGTGACTGATCAAAAGGACGAACTACTTTCAATTTTTGTGTAGCAGTCATATCAGACACGCCTTCTCCTTCAACAAAACATTTAGAATTTCATGATTCAAAGAATAATCCACTGGCAGCTCTATCACGTGAACACCGTCGGTACTCAAGCACTTCGACAGTATCTCCTGAAAATGCTCATCACTGCGGATGCGGTACCCGTTGGCACCATAGCTCGCCGCATAAGCAATGAAATCAGGATTAGCATAGTCAAGTCCAAAGCTCTCAAAGCCCATGCCCTGTTGTTTCCACTTGATCATGCCGTAGGCATTGTCATTGAGAATAATCACCAGCAAGTTAAGTTTCAACCGGACAGCAGTTTCCAGTTCCTGTGAATTCATCATGAATCCACCATCACCACAAACCGCAACAACCTGTGTATCCGGGTATAACATTTTAGCCATCATGGCACCTGAGAGGCCCGCGCCCATCGTAGCCAGTGCGTTATCCAGCAGCAGGGTGTTGGTAGCGTAGCACTTATAATTACGGGCAAACCATATTTTATAGATACCGTTGTCAAGACTGATGATGGCATCGTCTGCCAGTGTATCCCGCAGCAAATGCACCAGACGTTGTGGCAACATTGGAAATCGGCTGTCGAGAAAGTACTTGCCCAAATGCGTTTCTATTTCAGTTTTTATGTTCTTGAAATACGCCAGATCCCAGTGCGACTTTTGATGAATCTTTTCTGCCAGCTGCTGCACCGAATAAGCAATATCACCAACCACATTCAGTTGCGGAAAGTATACGGCATCGACCTCTGCCGGGGAAAAATTTACATGAATCACCTGCTGGTCATCGTGGTGCATAAAAAACGGGGGCTTCTCTACCACATCATGACCCACATTGATGATCAGATCGGCTTTGTCTATGGCGCAATGCAGAAAGTCCTTCTCTGAAAGTGCAGCCGTGCCCAGGTACAGTGGATGACGTTCATCAATAACACCCTTGCCCATTTGCGTAGTGAAAAAAGGAATGCCGGTGGCATCTACAAACTCCGTCAGTGCGGCACTGACGCGCTTACGGTTGGCCCCGGCACCTACCAACAGCAATGGACTGCTGGCCGCCTCAATCATCTGCACTGCCTGGGCAATAGAATCTTCTGTAGCATCGGGCCGACGGTGACCCACGGCAGAGAAAACGATATCGTCACAATCTTCGCGCGCAATATCTTCGGGCAGCTCCAGATGAACGGCACCAGGGCGCTCCTCAATCGCCAGGCGAAAGGCCTCGCGTACCAGCGGCGCGATCGTATTGCCATTGACGAGCTGTCGAGTGAACTTGGTGACCGGCCGCATCAATTCCACCACATCGAGAATCTGGAACCGGGCCTGTTTGCTGGTCTTGATAGGTTTCTGCCCGGTGATCATCACCATCGGCATGGCACCCAACTGCGCAAATGCAGCGGGTGTGATCAGATTGGTGGCACCCGGCCCCAATGTCGCCATACAAACCCCCGGCTCTCCTGTCAGCCGCCCGTAGGTGGCGGCCATAAAACCTGCTCCCTGCTCATGGCGCGTCAGCACCAGCCGGATAGATGAGTCTTTCAGCGAGTCGAGGAAGTCAAGATTCTCCTCGCCAGGCACCGCAAAAACCATTTTGACGCCTTCGTTTTCAAGCGCTTTTACCAACAGGTCAGATGCCTTCATACTCACAATCCTTTTGTCTGGCTAGATTAGATTTGCCGGCCAGCGGTATCAACAAAACAAGGCCACGGACAGTTTCAACGCCAGCTGCCGGCACTGGCTTGTTGCCAGTCAAGCAGCCAGGACTCAGGAATATTGTTGTTATCGCGTAAACAGTCCTTGGGAATACAACGGTAGATATCCTCATAGGTCATTACCATGCCCTGATTAATACGTCGATTGACATGACGCAGACTGACCTCGTGCAAACCATGCAGCCCGAGAATATTAAGAAGCGCTGCCAGCGCATGAACAGTCGCATGCTGGTAGTTTGCCACACGCACGCCTTTGTCGCTGACATCAAGTTGCCTGTAGCGGCTCGGGTTCTGCGTGGTTATGCCAGTCGGACACTTATCAGTATTGCAACTTTGCGACTGAATGCAGCCCAGCGCCAGCATCATGCCTCGCGCCGAGTTCACCGTGTCTGCGCCCAACGCCATCAGGCGCAGCATATGAAAAGCAGAGAACACCTTGCCAGAGGCGATGATCCGCAGCTGATCCCGAACACCAATACCAATTAGTGCATTGTGTACAAAATGCAGGCCGTCTCGCAGCGGTGTACCCACTGAGTTGGTCAACTCCACGGGTGCTGCGCCAGTGCCGCCCTCACCGCCATCAACAGTTATAAAATCAGGAACAATGCCCGACTCTGTCATCGCTTTGCAGATACTGAGAAACTCTCGTCTGCTTCCAACGCACAATTTGAAGCCAGTCGGTTTGCCTCCGGACAGCTCGCGTAGCCGGGCAACAAACTCCAGCAGACCTTGAGGCGAGTTGAATGCTGAATGGGCGGGCGGGGAAATGACATCTTCACCTACTGGCACCAGACGAATATCAGCAAGTTCCTGTGTGACTTTTGCTGCAGGTAATACACCGCCGTGACCCGGTTTTGCACCCTGAGACAACTTGATCTCAATCATTTTTACCGCATCACGTTGTGCATTTGCACGGAACAGCTCAGCGTCGAATCCACCATGTTGATCCCGACAGCCAAAATAGCCGGTGCCAATCTGCCAGATCAGATCGCCGCCATGCTGCAGGTGCCACGGGCTGATGCCGCCTTCACCGGTGTTCTGGGCAAAATTACCCAGCTTTGCTCCGCGATTTAACGCCAGCACCGCGTGGCGACTGAGCGCACCAAAACTCATGGCCGAGATATTCAGCGGCGCTGCCGAATAGGGCTTCGTGCACGCACTACCGCCGAATGCCACGCGCAAATCACCCTCATTGCAATCGGTGGGAGCCAGTGAGTGATTCAACCATTCATAACCATCCCGGTAAACATCAAACATAGTGCCGAAGGCGCGTGTGTCATTCGCTTTTTTTGCCCTCTGATACGCCAGGCTGCGAAACTCTCGATTGATCGGTGTGCCGTCCAGTTCCGATTCGACAAAATACTGCTGCATAGGGCTGCGTACAGATTCCAGCAAGTAGCGCAGATGTCCAATGACGGGATAGATGCGTAATATTGTATGCTTGCGCTGCAACAAATCATGCAGACCCACGGCCAACAATGGGACTGACACCAGCCAGATCCAGTTAGCGACCGGCCACCTTTGCGCCAACAAAACCGTCATTGTGATGACAATCAAGCCAATCCCGAAAAATAACTGCCGATACGTCATCAAGTACTCCTTTTTCATACTGTGGTATACAGCTTGGGTTTATCCATTGTTAGCTGGCACAGAACAGCAGGAGGAGGAGCAATTTCGAATAATTCCGTGGCAGAAGTGAATTCAATAACGTCATTGGTAATTCTCGTTTATGCGATTGAGTGAGTTCAGGAGTGAATAATGCGCTTTCAGGATACAGAGTCAGGCCGCATTCTAAACTATTGGACCGGCAATCAGGTCAAATGGACCGGCAATCAGGTCAAAATAGTTCCGGAGTTATGTGCAGGTTCACTGCCGCCTTGTTTAGCAACCCCTTGTAGGCCATCTGCTGCGGTGGCGGCCGCGACAGGATTTGCGCCAGATTTTTCTGAAATCCCGCCAGTGAGAAGTGGCTCGTTACACTGTGCAAATAGATACGCATGCTGAAGATGATGATTTCGCTGTCAGGAATTCATAACAGACTTTGTCCTGCGAATCGGCCATCTACCCGACTCCAACCTGCATTCCCGGCGTGTTGGACATGTCTCACTGCAGCTGGTTGCCACACCTGAATACTTTGAGCGCCATGGTTTACCGCAAACACCCGAGGATTTCGGAGAGCACACAGTCATTGCAGCCAGTTCCGGCGATCTGGCCCATGACTGGCATTGCGAGATTGCCGGTCGGACGTCTACCATGCACATAAACCCAAGGCTCCTGGTGAATACGAATCAGGCAGCCATCAACGCGTGCAAACAAGATTTGGGCATCTGCCGCGTCATTTCCTACGAAGTGGAGAATGAACTGCGTGCAGGCCAATTGCAGACGTTGTTGACCGAATACCAATTGCGCCCACTGCCTGTGCACATTGTGTACCGCGAAGGCCCCAATGCGTCCAGCTAAGAAACTTTCTGGATTTGCTTGCCAATCGATTAACGCAGGTTCCGCTGTTCCGCGAGTAATGAGGCCTGCCGGACACTCTGGTTTTACATTTCAGCAGGCAGCACATTCACGCATTGGCTGGCTGCAGCGCCTCGAGAATCGGGCAGGCCGGTGCGCTTCCCGAGTCACATTGCACAACCAGCTTACTTAATACTGATTGCATACGTTTAAGGTCGGCAATCTTGCGCTTGATCTGGGCGAGATGCGTCAGCGTGACATCCCGCACTTCGTTGCAACTGCGGTCTGCAGTAGCATCCAGAGTCAGTAGCAGCAGGATCTCTTTCAGCGTAAAGCCCAATTCGCGGCAGCGCCTGATGAAGTGCAGCCGATTCAAAGCGGCCTGGGAGTAGATGCGCTGACCACCTGTACTGCGCTTGGGCACCGGCATCATGCCGATTTTCTCGTAATAGCGGATCGTCTCGATCTTTACCCCCGAACCCGAGGCGAGGCGCCCGATGCTTAGCTGGTCGGACTGCGGCCTGTCTGGAAAACTTTTTTTCATTTGGGCTTGATCCTGTAGTTGCTACAGGTATTACTATAGCAGCCTGGAATCGAATGAGAAATGTTAATGAGCCAGTCTGTGCCACAGAAATTGTCAGGAGACGCAGCTGACCTGCCAAAACCCAACAGCGGGCAGGGCCTGGTTGCCGCCAGTGCAATCGGAGCCTTGATTGCATCGTCATGTTGCATTCTGCCATTGTTGTTGGTGACCCTCGGCGCCTCAGGAACCTGGATTGGAAGTTTAACTGTGCTGGAACCGTACAAGCCCTTTGTCTTGGCAGTGACGTTTCCATTGCTCGCCGCCGGATTCTGGCAGGTGTACCGGCGCCCCGCGACACAGTGTATGCCAGGCACTTACTGCGCGAATCCATGGGCTACGCGCTTAACCAAAACTGCCTTGTGGTTGGTAACCCTGTTGGCTCTCGGGGCTGCCAGCATCGATTATTGGGGTCCTCTACTTTATTAATTCACCTATTGGGAGATTGACATGAATAGCAAAATCTTGATTGCCGTGTTGACGGTTGCAGTATTGGCTACAGGAGGTGGGATTGCCTTGTTGAATTCCTCCGCCCAGGACGACGGCATTGACCGGCAGACAAATCTGGCACTGAGTACTGCCAGTTTCAATGTATCTAATATGACCTGCGCCACCTGCCCGGCGACGGTGAAGGCGGCCATGTCCCGCG
>JBBDIR010000013.1:0-43549 GCA_040880325.1 Pseudohongiellaceae bacterium | reverse complement strand
GGCAGCTCCCTTTGCGATCTACACCTCACCTCCCGCTCTCGCATTGAGTGCCTGCTCGCAACTGACATCGGACTTTGCCGATTCACAGGACGCGGACCTCGAGCCAACACTCCTGCAAGCGGCTGTAGAATCCAATTCCGACCTGTGAAATGACAGGTATCTCAGCGCCCTGTTGAGCGGGATCGGCTAATGGCCGCCCCTTTAATTTATAATTCTCTAAACTCAAGACAATCTCTCGGCCTCGAGTTTCCGTTCCTTGCTCTGCCTGTCTTCCTCGATAGCCGATTCGATCTCCAACATCACCCCATCCACATCCGCCGCCTGAGAACTTTCTGCAAACAGACCGGTCAGCTTGGACTCTGGCTGCAGATCACCGTCCTCATACAGCTTCCAGATCTCCTTGGCATACCTGGTCTGCAGCAATTGCGGAGCGAATTGGCCATAGTAACTGCGCATCTTGTTCACGTCGCGTTCGAGCATAAGCTCGGCGTTAGTATTCGCCGCGGCATCCACTGCCTGCGGCAGGTCGATAATTACCGGACCGTCTACGTCCTGCAGGATATTGAACTCAGACAAGTCACCATGAATCAAGCCGGCACAGAGCATTCGCACAACGAAACGCATGACCTGGGAATGGCCCTGCAGAGCCTGTTCCGCTGTCAACTGTAGATCGCTAAGTCGCGGCGCCACCAAGCCATCACTGTCGGTAACCAGTTCCATAATCAAGACGCCGTCTACACAGCTATAGGGCTGCGGCACACGCACATCGGCGGCAGCGAGTTTACGCAGTGCATCCACCTCGGCGTTGTGCCAGGTCTGCTCCTGCTGTTCACGGCCAAACCTGGAGCCCTTGTCCATCGCCCGATTGCGACGGCTATTGCGTGACTTGCGGCCCTCCCGATACAACACAGCCTGCTTGAAGCCGCGTTTGTCCGCCGCTTTATAGACTTTGGCACAGCGAATCTCACAGTTGCAGCGAATCACATAGACATCGGCTTCTTTGCCGCTCATAAGCCTGCTGATTACCTCGTCGATGAGGCCTTCATCGATCAGGGGTTGGATGCGTTTAGGAATTTTCATGGCGCCTTTTTACAGTACTTGAATTGGGGAAGCTAGAGCCAGCTTGAATTTTTGTAAGAATTTCGTGGCAGCCAGATGCATTGAGCAACATCAAGCTCCTCAACCACTATTGGGATACACTGTTATCGGACCTGTTCACTAGCTGGTTCTTTCACCTCAACATGGAAAGTAGCAGACTTGGCATCCAATAAACTTCATCTTCGGGCTGGGTATATTCCTGTTCGGCATGTCACAGCTCGAGTACGGCAGCAGCAAGCTGGGCGAGACTCGGCTGCGCCATTGGCTGCGATCGGGCACCAGTACACCGCTAGCTAGCATTACTACCGGCACCGTCGCTACCGCCCTGCTGTAAAGCAGCTCGATGGTCAGCCTTCTGGTTATGGCTTTTGCCAGCGCCGGCATGCTGCCGCTGCTATTAGGTCTGGTTAATCTTGCGGACCCGATCTATTCGCTGGTTGCTTTCCACAGCCTGATAAACATTATCGGAGTGATCGTTTTCATCCCGTTGTTGCGCTATTTTGCCAGCTGGATAGAGCTGGTGTTTTCCCGTTACAACTCTCAATCAACTAAGCTGTTGGAAAGTGCCCCCACCACAGTTGTTGACGGCGCTAACAACTCGATTCAGCTGAATAGCAACCGAGAGATCAAGTAGGCTCTCACCACAATGATTAGCGCCATGGAACTATCGCTTACTCTGGATCCGCTAGTCACGGCGGAAATGATTCCCAATGTTCCTGGCGGCGGCTAAGCTAACGCTCCTATTCTAGTTCAGGGCTGACTTCTGCGCGTAGTGCTTAAGAATGATGTCCCATGCCTGACTTGGAGTTTCTACGAATCGAAAGAGTTCGAAGTGCTCCTGATCGATCATCCCCTCATCGACTAGCCGCTCGAAATTCACGATGCCCTGCCAGTATTGTTCACCAAAGAGTAGCACCGGCATCTTGTCGACTTTCTTGGTCTGGATAAGTGTAAGCGTTTCAAACAGCTCATCCAGGGTGCCATAGCCCCCGGGAAAAACGACAAGCGCAATCGCGCGCATCAAAAAATGCATCTTGCGCAGCGCGAAATACTGAAACTGAAAGCTAAGCTCTGGCGTAACGTAGACATTAGGAGCTTGCTCCCGCGGCAGTACGATATTCAGACCAATGCTTCTGCCACCCGCGTCATGCGCTCCTCGATTCGCAGCCTCCATGATGCCGTCGCCACTGCCGGTAATGATTACCGGTTGCAGCTGCCCGTCATCCCCTGCGGCGGCGGTCACGAGCCGGCCTAGCTCACGCGCCATATCGTAATAGTGCGACTTCTGCAGAATTCGCTCAGCAATTTCAACATTCCTCGAGAGCCTGGCGTCGGAGGGATTCGCCGCCAACTTCTGTTTCTCTGCCTCGAGGTTCTCGATAGCCGTGTCTCTTTCTGGAATGCGGGAACTTCCAAATACGGCCAAGGTGGAAATAATGCCAGCTTCCTGCTGTAATAGTTCGGGTTTTAAAAGCTCCAGCTGAACACGCAGCGGACGTAACTCGTCTCGCAGCAAGAAAGCTGTATCTTTGTAGGCAGGTTTAAATGACGGTGAACGAGTTTGCGGAGTATCAGGCAGCAGGTCATCACGATCAAAATCTTCGCATGTGGGTAGTAACTTGTTTTTATCTTGCTGGTTTTTTGTCATAGCGTTATCCAAACTATTAACACCCGTTGGCGAGCTGCTTATCGAGACTCAAGACCAATCAATCCAACACGCGGGGCGAATTTAGGAGTATAACAAGCTATTGCTTGCTTAACCCAGATGATCCAAATCAACTTGCGGCAAAGAATTTACAATACAGTTACACGATCTATAGACATAAAGAGGCTAAAGGCGAGTGGAATTCAAAGACTATTACAAAATTCTTGATATCGACCCGGAGGCTAGCGACAAGGAGATTAAGACTGCCTACAGAAAACTGGCACGAAAATACCACCCTGATGTCAGCGCGCACAAAGACGCCGGCAACAAATTCAAGGAGATCGCGGAAGCCTACGAGGTTTTGAAGAACAAAGAGACGCGGGCAGAATTCGACGAAATACGCAAGTATGGGGCTCAAGGGCAATCCTTTAGGCCGCCGCCCGGGTGGCAATCGAGCGGCAACGCAGGCCGGCAATCGGCCTCTACCGAGGACTTCTCCGATTTCTTCTCCTCACTGTTCAGGAATGCGAATCAACAAGCTGAGTTCGATGATGTCGCGAGGCGCCAAGGTGGATTCGGTGAGTGGGGCGAAGCGAGACCGCAGCGAGGCCAGGATATCGAATCAGACCTGCCCGTCTTTCTCGAAGACACGCTAAAGGAAAGCACCCATTCCATTTCATTCCAGATTGGCAGTAAAAAGAAAACACTGAAAGTAAAGGTGCCTGCGGGCACTGGAAACGGTGAGCGTATTCGTCTAAAGGGACAGGGGGCGCCGGGCCCTGGCGGTGCCAGCAATGGCGATTTATACCTTCGCGTTCGACTTGTTCCCCACGAGCTTTTCGATGTCGAAGGGCACAATCTGGTAGTCGTACTTCCCTTGGCCCCATGGGAAGCAGTGCTGGGCACAAAAATTGAAGTACCGACGCTGTCGGGCAACCTGCGGCTTACTATTCAGCCAAACAGTCAAAACGGACAGAGGCTGCGCATAAAGGGCAAGGGCTTGCCTAACAAACAGGGTAAGCATGGCGACCTCTACGCAGTAATCAACGTCGTCGTGCCACCCGCAGGAGACACAGGTACCGAGGCACTCTGGAAAGAGCTCGCTGCCGCCAATAAATTTGATCCCCGCGCCGAGTGGAGGAAATAGCAATGAGCGACAACCGCATGGAAATTCTAAGCCTGAACGAAATGTGTGAAATCACTGTGATGTCGAAGAACACCATCATCGAAATCGTCGAACATGGGATAGTCGAACCCATCGGCGATGAACCCGAGAGCTGGCGATTCGACACGCGCATGCTAGTTAAAACGCGCAAGGCCCTGCGGCTCCATCGTGACCTCGAGATCGATTGGTCTGGTATCGCGTTCTCGATAAGTCTGCTGGAGGAGCTGGAACAACTGAGGGATGAGAACAAGGCCCTTATAATGCGGTTGAGCCGCTTTGAGCAAGGTTGTGACTCAAGCTGAGTCCTTAGTGATTACAATTTGCAGTAAATGAGCCCAGAGTAAAAATAGTGTGCAGCCTTTACTTTGCTTTGCTCTACTCGGATTGTCTGCAAACTAATTTTGTTTCAGATCAACTTCAATCACTTGGGTTCATGCTTGAATGATAGAACAAGGTACAGTCGCCTAAACAGTCGCCTAAACAGTCGCCTAAACAATCGCCTAAGAGGAAGATCATGAAAGATTATACCAAGTGCTTAAGGTTAGCTTTTTTATCGATATTCATCGCAGCTTGCGCTACGAACCAAGTGGCTTATAATCCCTTGGATGATTTCGAGCAGCTGGACCCTACCACTATCTTCGCCATGCCTGAGCCCATTATGACGAGCAACTACTCTCCAGAGCAATTGCAGCGCGGCAGGTACATGGTGGGTCTATTAGGCTGTGGTAGCTGTCACACCGATGGCGCACTGGTCGGAAATGTAAATCAGAATCGTTTGCTGGCTGGCTCCAGCACCGGTATCGCTTATTCGAGCCCCTTCGTCGACGACTTCCCGGGGGTTGTCTATCCACCTAACCTGACACCAGACCTGGAAACGGGCCTCGGTAGCTGGACCATGAATAGATTGGTGCAGATGGTTCGAGTTGGCACTACCGATCATAGCTCACGCAGCCTGCCGGTTATGCCGTGGCCTGCCTTCGTGAACATCACCGAGGACGACGCCTTTGCAATTGCCGCCTACTTGAAGAGCCTACCTCCTGTTAGCCATCAAGTTCCCAGCAATGTGCCTCGTGGCCAGAAAGCCCCATCGCCCTACGTACATTTCGGTGTGTATCAAAGCCGGTAGAGTTGGAGCCAAGAAACCTGCACTAAAGGAGATAAGCTATGAAACAGATTCAGCGAATACTGGTCGTTCTGGATTCGGACGATGACTACTCACAAGCAGGTAGCGAGATGCCGATTGAATTGCAGAAGGCGCTACGTCTGGTTAAAGACAAAGACGCGACTGAGCTGCATCTATTCTGTGCGGCGTTTCAAGAGCACCTGAATCACGACACCCTGAGTTGGGATTTCGATCAGGATCAACGACGAGTAGAGTATTGTGCGCAATTAACAGAAAACGTGGCACATCTCGCGACTGCTCTGCGCAAAGCGGGTTACAAAAGTTCAAGTGACGTGGTCTGGGCCTATCCCCGCTACGAAGCGGTCATCGCCAAAGCCAACGAGATAAACGCGGACATCATTGTTCAGCACACGCGCAGCTATGGCAAACTGGAACTGCATCATCTTACCAACGATAGCTGGCAGTTGGTGAAACACTGTGCGATTCCCCTACTGCTGGTTAAGAACAATCCCTGGCACGCGAAACCGAGACTGATCGCGGCGGTAGATCCCGTCCATAGCCATCACAAGCCTCTGGCATTGGACAATCTGATACTGGATGCCGCTCTTGTGATGCAAGAGCGCCTCTCCGGCGAGCTAAACGTAGTGCATGCCTATGCGGAAGCGGCGCGTCCGTTTGCCCCCGCAGGCGTCATCAGAACCGGACACCGCGAGGCGTTGGATGAGCTGCTGTCTAGCTATTCAATTTCGCCCGAGCAGCTTCACTTTATGGATGAAACCGCGATCGCTGCCCTACAGCAGAAGACGCGCGAGCTGCAGACAGACATTCTGGTAATGGGGGCAATATCGCGTTCCCGACTATCCGAGATGTTAGTGGGCAGTACTGCCGAGAAGGTGCTTGATTTTCTGGGGACGGACGTACTGGTGATCAAGCCGGACCCGGCAGCAGCGGCATCGGCTAAGCAATAGTCTCAACCCGCACCGTTGTGAACTATGACTATAGAGTTCAGCTATCTTTCGCGTTTAGATGGGGCGCGTACTCGAGGGCATAAAAAGCTTCAATTCAATCAAACACTCTCGTTGGAGCCAACACTGAAACTATGAACAATAGCCCTCTGGCAGCCCTCGGCTACCTCAACCCACGCTCACTGGGTCATCTAAGTGGCTATCTATCCAGCCTGGTGCAGGGGCGCCTATGGCTTCAGGTGCTCATCGGTATGGGTTTGGGGCTTGTTGTCGGTGTCGTGCTAGGCCCTTCGGTAGGGTTGGTCGAACCCTCGCTGGGTGTAAGCGTGGGTAACTGGCTGGCGTTTCCCGGCCGCCTGTTTCTTGCGACTATTCAAATGATCGTCATCCCTCTGGTGGTTGCCTCGGTCATTCGCGGGCTAGCGGCGAGCGAAAACCTCGAGCAGCTAAAACAGCTCGGTGTACGCGTGACTCTCTTTTTCACCGTGACCACAGCCCTCGCCGCCGCCATTGGATTGTGGATAGGCAGCGCCTTGAAACCCGGTCTCTCGATGCCCAGCATGGCAGCCGAAGCCAATTCCGATGGCATCTCCGGTGTCGCGGCTTCACGGCCCAGCATCGTCGAACTGCCCGATACCTTACTGGGTCTGTTACCCGGAAATCCACTGGATGCCATGGTACAAGGGGAGATGTTGCAGATAGTCATCTTCTCGGTAATCTTTGGCATCGCGCTGGTATCCATGGCACCAAGCCAATCCAAGCCCATGCTCGAGTTATTAGGCTCATTACAGGAAATCTGCATGACAATTGTGCGCTGGGCGATGCGCCTGGCGCCTGTCGCCGTGTTCGGCCTGATGGCGCAGCTGACAACCAAGATCGGCCTGTCAGCCTTGTTGGCCATGGGCTACTACGTGTTCACAGTCTTGTTGGGTCTGTTCATCATGCTCTGTTTTTATATGATCTTGATGCGCATCGTCATCGGCAAGAAGCCACTGGATTTTCTGCGCGGCAGCCGCGACGTCTTGCTACTGGCATTCTCAACCTCGAGTTCAGCAACCGTCATGCCGCTGTCGATTAAAACAGCAGAGCGAGAATTCAATGTGCGCCCGTCCATCTCTCAGTTCGTGATACCGCTGGGTGCCACCATCAATATGAACGGCACCGCGCTGTACCAAAGTGTGGCTACGATGTTTCTTGCACAGGTCTACGGCATCGAACTGGGCATGGGCAGCATGGCACTAATCGTCGCCATGGCCGTCGGCGCCTCAATCGGCTCTCCCGCCACGCCCGGTGTGGGCATCGTGATCCTCTCGATGGTCTTGGGAACCGTTGGCATACCACCATCTGGAATCGCCTTGATTATGGGCGTGGATCGAATCCTGGACATGAGCAGAACCGCGATCAATGTTACCGGCGACCTGGTCACCTGTGCGTTAATGGAAAAATGGGTAGGCGGCAAGGGCAGCGCCGCACAGAAAATCGCACAGGAACAGGCAAGAGAAGCGAAGCGTGAGGCCAAGTTAAATAAAGGCAAAGCTCCCTGAGTCGCGTAACAGGAACAGCAAGCTAATTTGTAACGAGAACCCCACTCGAAAAGAGGTGATAGATGGAAAATTTCACACCGTTATCCGCGCTAATCGGCGGCTGTCTCATTGGCCTTGCAGCCACCTTGATGCTCTGGACCAGCGGCCGAATCGCTGGCATTAGCGGCATTCTCGGCGGACTATTGGCTCCCGTGAACTCAGATACTGCCTGGAGAGTATGCTTTCTGGTTGGACTCATAGGGGGCCCCCTAAGCTATATGCTCGTATCGGGCAACGCTCTCGATATTGTTAGCCAAGCATCACCAATGGTTTCAATAGTTGCCGGCCTTGCCGTCGGCTTCGGCACGCGTCTAGGCAGCGGGTGCACCAGTGGTCATGGGATCTGCGGTATCGCCCGGTTTTCAGCAAGGTCGTTTCTGGCGACTGCGGTATTCATGGTTTCTGCCATCGTCACTGTATACGTGACGAGACATATTCTGGGGGCGAGCTAGTGAACACTAAAAATTGGGCGGTGTTAGGCTGGATGTTACTATCAGGCTTTCTCTTCGGGCTCGGCCTGACTATATCGGGCATGATCAATCCGCAAAAAGTCATTGGTTTCCTCGACTTGGCAGGGAATTGGGACCCAAGCCTTGCTCTTGTGATGGCCGCTGGCCTAGCAGTAACTATCCCTGCTTTTCGCTGGATACTGAAACAAGAGCGGCCGCTTTTCGATAGTAAGTTCTTCCTGCCTGAGAAAACCGACATCGACTTAAAACTTATCAGCGGCGCGACCTTATTCGGCATCGGCTGGGGGCTGGCTGGGCTTTGCCCGGGACCAGCCCTGGCTGCAGCCGTAGCGCTCGATGAATCCGTGTTGGCATTCCTTGGAGCGATGGTTGCAGGCATGTTACTGCATCGGTTCTTACCTGCTCCCGGTGCATTCAGTGCTTCCGCGAACAACGAAACAACTGAATGAGATGAAGAGTTCCTCTTGGCATCGAGAGGAACGCGCATTGCAAGAAAAATCCGCCGGTAAAAAGAAGGCCACGAGTGCTGCCGAAGGCAGCGCCTGCTCTTGACTAGTGTTTCAAAATCCAAACTTCGGCTCCCTTAGTGCTTGTACTTTGGCCCCATTTCTTTCCAGGCCGCCACCAACTTTAGAACGTAGCCCGCACCTTGAAAGTATACTGAACACCGGTATTTGTGCAGAACCGCTCGATCTCCCTTATATCTCCATCGCGCAGGTAGCCATTGAATCGTCTGCGCTCTCGACAATTGTCATGATTGAGAAGATTGTCTGCCTCGATGCGATAAACGAGGCCCGCGAAACCAACCTTCTGTGCGAACAGATTCAGGTTACTGTTTGAGCCGATATAGATAACGTTGTTGATGTCGTAAAAGGGTCGATTACCATCGATGCCGTCACGATAGTTTAATCCGAAGTTCAGGTTCTGCGAAGGCACATCGTGTCGAAAACCGAATCGCACATTGCCTCTGTCGAAGGGAACTACCTTTCTTTCATCCTGTAGCATCGGATCCTTGATCGAGGAATCCTGCACCAATAAACCTGCTGTGACTACGGTCTGAGGCAGATTCAGAAAGCCCAAGCGAATACTGGCATTCAGGTTCAAACCTAACACCTTGCCATCGCCCACATTGCCGTTGGTAGTCGCGAGATTGTCAGGGCTGGGTGAAATATCGATGCGATCTATCGAGTTACCCACATCATAGTAGAACAGCCTGGAATTCAACACGCCGCCATCATTGGGAAGCCGGTAATCAAGATTGACGTTGTAGCGCCATACTTCTTCTGGCTCCAGTTCCGGGTTGCCAGCAATGGTATCCTGGGTCTCATCCCTGTCGTTGGCCGTTGCCGAGAAATCGGAAAATCTCAGCTGTGACACATCCAATTCGGCAGACATACGAAGTTGAAAACTGCTACTCATGTTAAACCGGAAGTCGACTTTCGGTTTCAAGAAGTCAAAACTCCGGCTCTTATTCACGTCTCCGGATTGCGAAATCTCTGAATCTTCATAAAACATACTGCTCTCTAGCGACATGCGTTGATTGATCTGCCAGTTGTGTATGGCAAAACCTTCATAGCGTATCTCCTGGACGCTTGATATCGCATTCGGCAGATTACCCGGGACCAGACCTCCATGATCGGCCGAGGGTGTGCCCGGCGTTGGCAAGCCGATCTTTAAAGAGGCATCGAGAATGGTCTGTGCGCGCTCAATGCCGAGTTCCAGATTTTGACCCTCGGCTGGATCCCAAGTATAGGAAGTGCGCACTATACGCTCCCTTTCGCGGGTACTCGTATCGAGAAACAGGTTCTTCGTTTCCGGACTACCGAGTGCAGCGGATACGAACCGCTCGCGGGTAACGGCGTTGTTATCTTCATTCACGATAAAAAGAAATTTGTATTTGCCACCACTATCAAGATTAATCTCATAGTCACCACCGAACTCCCAGTTATCTGACGTGGCGGGAAGGTCCTCTCTCTCAACCAGAATTGTAGGCGGCGTATTCTGGAAGTTTGTAATTGTCCTCACAAGCTCCGCTGGTGGATCATTCTCTCGATACAGAGCATTGAAGGCTATTCTGCTGTCAGGCGATATCTGATAGGCGATATTCGAATTCAAAGTATAGGTAGTCTGATCGCGGACGCGATCGATCTGGCGCACATCATTCAACGCAAGAGAAGGAGGCAGCACACTGATCTCATAGCTTTCTAAAGCCTCATAGTTCGACGCCGCTTGTGCACTTAGCAGATAATCAACCCGCCCGGTCTGACCGCTGAGAGAAAAGGTGCCCAACGGTTCAACTGTTCCGTCGCGAAAATGCGTCGCCCCAAGCTCCGTTGCCACGCTAGTGCTAGACTGGGATTCTAACAGGACGATGTTGACCAGCTGCCCCGTATTGCGCGCATCGAGATCGCCTGACGTACCACGTATGATTTCGATGTATTGAACCTGATCGGATGAGATTCTGTCGAGTTGGCTACTGGCTTCGTTAGCCTTGCCAGCCATTCGCTTGCCATTAATAAGTATCTGTTCGCTGGCACCGAGGCCACGATTTGCACCATTGAAAGATTGTACCTGATTGCCCTCGAGGGCCAGACTAATGCCTGGAATAACATTCAGCATGTCATTCACCGACACAGGGTTGTATTGCGCAAAGAAAGAGGCGGGATAGGTAACTGTGCCCTCATCATTAGCTCCCTCTTGCGCCAGGGCATGAGAGCCGATCAAATACGATAGAGCTATTATTATTATTTTGTATCGCACGGTATGCTCCTTGGCAATCTACTGCAGCTAAGCAATTGTAGATAGAGTAGGGAAAGAAGGACAGATCGAATATTTTTCCTGTATTGTAAGTGGCAATAGTAGTCTAGTTTGGCAGCAATTGATTTCCTGGGGTAGAGTGCAATCGATACAGAGTTTTCTTTACCTGTTTACTGTCATGCTCCTTATTCGAGTATTATCCAAGTTCACTGACGAATTTCGAAAACAAGAGGCTCCCCATGAACAATAATGGCATCTCAAGACGTCGATTCCTGCAGGCAAGCGGCGCCGCCGCTATCGGCCTTCCCACCTTTGCTCGAGGCTACACAGCCGCCGAGATGCGCGAGTTCTATGCGAGCGGCGAGATGTCAGTGAATGTATCGAAATGGGATTTGGACACCCCTGCCCTGTGTGTCGATCTCGATCTACTGGAAGCGAACCTCGATAAGATGGCATCGACTATGGCGGCGAATGGCATCGCGAGCCGACCACATGCCAAGACTCACAAGTGCCCGACTATCGCTCAGATGCAGATGGAGCGCGGTTCGGTAGGCATCTGTACCGCCAAGGTGAGCGAGGCGGAAGTGATGTTCCAGAACGGAATTGAACAAATACTCAACACCACCGGTAATGTGACCCCAACCAAGATCAACCGCGCGATGAATCTTCGCGCCCAGTGCCCGGGCTTTATTCAGGCGACGGATTCTCAACAGAATGCGCGCATGCTTTCCGAGGCCGCCGTGGCGAAGGGGATAATTGCGGACGTGGTAGTCGATGTGGATCCTGGCATCAGGCGCACGGGCACCCCGTTCGGTCAGCCCGCCTTGCAGCTTGCACAACTGGTGGATCAACTGCCCGGCTTGCGTTTTCGCGGCATGCTCTGCTACGACGCCGCGGCTCAACATGTCGTCGGCTTCGAAGCTAGAAAGGCGCAGACTCTAGAGCGCATGGTGCAGGCAACCGACACCTTCAATCTCATGCGACAATCAGGCCTGAATACTGAAATCTTTAGCGGCGGCGGCACCGGCACCTACAATATAGACCACGAAACGGTTGGTATGACGGATGTACAGGTGGGCAGCTATATTTTCATGGATGCTCAATATATCGCGATCGGTAGTGAGCAAGACAGCGATGTCTATTCGGACTTCGGGACTTCTCTCACCGTCATGACCACCGTTCTAAATGACCAGTACCCAGGCAGGGCAACATCCGATGCCGGAGCCAAAGCTTGCACGATCAATCAGCCCTGGCCGATCGTCAAGGGTGAGTCCGATATCAGCTATCGCTCCGGCTCCGATGAATTCGGCACCATCCTGTACGGCGACGACCCATCGCGCAATTACAAGGTCGGCGACAAACTCGAGCTTATCGTTTCACACTGCGACCCGGTGGTTAATCTATACGATCAAATGTATGCGATTCGGAATGACAGGGTGGAGGCGGTGTGGCCGATCTCGGCCCGGGGCATGTCAGCTTAGTTCAGCACTTAAACTCTAGGCGTTGAATAGCGCTCGCAGATGGGGGTTTAACATGCGCCCCTGTGGGTCTAGCTCGCGCCTCAGCTGAATGAAGTCTCCAAAGCGCGGATACAGTTGTGTTAATTCCCTGTGGGTCAGGCTATGCAACTTGCCCCAGTGCGGTCGACCGCCATACTTCCAGAAGATTGGCTCAATGGTGTTGAAGTACGGTCGATAGTCTTCACTCGCCGCTCGGTGTATGGAGATCGTCGCATGGGGATGATCCCCATACGACATGCTTAACCAATCATCATCGGCACCCACATAGCGGTATTCCAATACGAAGTTGACCTCGATCTGCTGATCGTAGATCGTCTTTAGAATTTCTCGCAGGCACTCGGCACCTACCTCGACTGGCACCGAATATTCCATCTCATTGAAACGACTATTACGCACATTGGATAGAATCTTGTAGGAAAGGTCGACGGACTCGGTTGCCTGAATCCGCGATGCCGTGGCGTTGGACTGTCGGCGACGCTGCGCTGGTGTTGGGTTGTCGCTTAGGCCCAATGACTCGGCGATCGATGCGTCATCGCTGGGTTCATTCTCAATTTCTATCTCACCGATCGGCTCATCGGTCTCATCGATGGACAGCACCAGTGAGTAATCGGAATAGACCAGCGGGAATATCTCGAAGTGTCGATGATTGGCCGCCAACTCATCGAAATTAGCGAGAATGTCTTCAGTGGGTGCGGCCCACTCTCGCTTCTTTAATTTGTAGGATTCTCTGTTCTGCATCGTCACCTGCGTCACGATACCGAGGGCGCCGACGTTGACGCGTACGGCGTGCAACATATCTTCGTCGCTGGAATCGATGTCCATAATATTGCCGTTAGGCGATACCAAACGCAGTGAAGTTATAAAGGCAGACAGGGCTTGAAGCGTCACTCCCGTCCCGTGGGTTCCGGTCGCGATGGCACCGGCTACTGTTTGTCTATCGATGTCTGGCAAATTGATCATGCCTTGCCCAATCCCATCTAATTGCGCGCCGAGATCACCTAGTCGCGAGCCGGCGCCCAGAGTCACCTTGCTGGTCTCGCTGTCGTAATCGAGAATGCCGCTTAACTGATCGATTATCACAAGATGGCCATCGGTGGGAACCAGAGGGCTAAACGAATGTCCCGAACCAACCGGTCGAATCGGGCCCAGAGTATTTCTTAACAGACTCGTTAACTCTTCTTCGCTGCCTATATCGTAACGCCCTGCCGGCTGGCAACGCTGCCCCCCAGACCAGTTACTCCAGGCTGCGCTCTGGGCGAACGCCGAAGCGCCTGCCGCATAGGCACCGAATAATGCGGCTCTAACGCTAGAGGCGAGAAAGCGGCGGCGCGAGATTGGTTTCATCGATCTTCCCCGGCCATGTAGGCAATCATCGCCCTGAAATCGGAGATCTCACAGGCCATGCAATACCCCAACGGTGGCATGGAGTTGTACCCATCCAGCACATTGTTCAGGACCGCCTGCTCGCCCTGCTGCAATCTACGCTGCCACTCGAGTGTATCGCCAACGATGGGAGCACCAGCCTCGCCCGTAATATGGCAGAGCGCACAGCTTCGCGACCACTTAGCCATGATCTGGTCATCTATATCAGTATCTCGAAATGGCGGTGGCCGAAACTGCTGATCGAAATCAGGACTGTTCGCGCCGCTGCTTGCACAACTGCTCAGTATCAGCGAGATGAACACAGTGTAAAAAGCTGGTGGAAGGGATGGTTTCATAGTCTGCCGCTACCTATTCGATAAGCCACCTTAGCCAGAGAGCGTAAAGCTGTCAATTGCGTATTGGTCGAGCTGGAACTATTCGTAGCGTTTGTTGTTGGACTCGGCATTCAAGGCACGGAATGCCTCCAGTTTCTCCCTGATCCGGGATTCCAGCCCCGCATCTACCGGATAATAGAAGCGCTCGTCTTTCAATTCGGGGGGCAAATAATTCTCACCGGCGGCGAAACGGTTCTCTTCGTTGTGGGCGTAGCGGTATTCTTCTCCATATCCCATGGTCTTGGTCAGCGACGTACTGGCATTCCTCAGATGAAGCGGCACCTCCAGACTGCCGTTGTTACTTACCGCCTGCTTCGCCGCATCGAACGCGGCATACACCGCATTGCTCTTAGGCGCACTCGCCAGATACACCGCCGCCTGTGCCAGTGCCAGGTCACCCTCCGGACTGCCGAGCCGGTTATAGGTATCCCAACAGTCGAGCGTTAGGGGAAGAGCCCTGGGATCGGCCAGCCCGATGTCTTCCGAGGCCATGCGCACGAGCCGGCGCGCAAGGTAGATCGGATCACAACCACCATCCAACATGCGCGCGAGCCAATACAGTGCCGCATCCGGCGCGGAGCCGCGCACCGCCTTATGCAGAGCCGAAATCTGTTCGTAGAAGCTGTCACCGCTCTTGTCGAAGCGTCGACTTCCCTCTTGCAGAACCTGCTCGATGTGGGCATCGGCGATTATTCTACGACCATCCTCCAGCTCTGCCATGTCGCTGAGCACTTCCAGATAGTTCAGGGCGCGCCGCGCATCACCATCGCCGGCTCTGGCTAACACTTGTTTCTGGGCATCGCTTAGTTCCAGATTAAGTGCTGCCAACCCTCTTACCTCATCTTGCAAGGCATGATCGATAACACCCAGCAGGTCGCTCTCGGTCAGCGGCTTCAGCAGATACACGCGGGCGCGGGATAGCAAGGCATTGTTCAATTCGAAGGAGGGGTTCTCGGTGGTAGCACCGATGAATAACACCGTGCCATTCTCGATATGGGGAAGGAAGGCATCCTGCTGCGCCTTGTTGAATCGATGCACTTCGTCGACGAACAGAATAGTCTGACTACTGCCACCAGCCTGATGGTATTTCGCTCGCTCGATGGTGGCACGAATCTCCTTAACGCCATCGAGAACAGCCGAAAGAGATTCGAAGTGATAGTCACAGGTGGCGGCGATAATCCTCGCCAGAGTCGTCTTTCCGACTCCCGGCGGCCCCCATAGGATCATCGAATGGGGGAGTTTGTTCTGAATCGCCTCGTAGATTGACTTGCCCGGGCTCAACAGATGATCCTGGCCAACGAATTCCTGCAGGTTCTGCGGCCGCAATCGTGCTGCTAGCGGCTGATAACGATTGACTGACTCTTCATCGGGTAACAGGGATAGGCTCATGGCGACTTTCTTTAGCGGGCTCGAAAATTAATCATCTCTGAGCAACGCGCTGATCTTCTCCTGTATTTCGCCGCCTGCTCCGAGGTCGACGGCATGTGTGAAGTGTTGCAGGGCGTCGTCTGTGTTCTCGAGTTCCAGATAATAATCCCCCAGGGCCTCATGGGCACTCGCGCTCTGCGGATAGTTCTGCAGATTCAGACTGAGAAAGGCCAAGGCCGCGTCCGGGCGGTCGTTGGCAACCAGGCCACGCGCTCGCGAATTGATGTAGCTCTCCGGCGGCAGCACGCGATAGCCGAAGTGAGAAGACACTGTGTCGAAATGAGCACCTACATAACCTAACAATTGATCCACGGGCGTCGTCGGATCCATATGGAGTGAGTTGGTAAGATCGGTCCGGGAATACCAGGGAAAAATAAAACGGAACGCGTCGTACTCGCTGATCAGCGGCACACTGCCGTGGCTGTCGTCATCGTAGTATTCCCAGCCGAAAGACAGGCCATTATCGGTATCGGCTTGTGCCAGTCTGGTAAATTCAAGGATCGAGCGCATATGCAAAGTAGACGGATCGACGTCCTGCCTGACCTCGTCATAGCCAATACGGCCACGGGTGGTGTTGGCTACTCCGACGAACAGCGACTTCCCGCTCAGATCCAGCTCGTTCAACATCGCCTCGGACTTCTTTAATAGAACTTGATCGTCCCACCAGAGACTCGGGTCGATGGCTATATAGTTCTGAAATAACTCCGGCATGTCAAACAGCGCATCGATGACCGTCAGCCCACCGAGGGAATGACCAATGAAAGTACGGTACTGGGTAACTGGATAATTTTCTTCAACATAAGGCAGCAACTCGGTCTCGATGAAGCTAAGAAATTTCTTGCCGCCACCGGTTGTTCCTTCCGTGTGGGTAGGCGTCAGATCGCGCATGCGATCCGTATTCGGAATGGCCACGACCACCATCTCCGGCACTTCAGTATTACCATTGATGGCACTTAGCTGTCGTATCATGCCCGACACCGAATGGAAGTGGCCGTTGCCGTCGAGTAGGTACACAACGGGATAGGCACTATTGCTGTTCTCAGGAAGCCTGGCGGACTCCGGCACATAGATCCAGATATCTCTGGCCTCCCCGAGTATCTCGGATGCCAGGCTATCGATGTGACCGATAGTTATCGGGGCAGGCTCATCAGCTTGCGTTGGAAGCTCGGCAGTGGTTTCAGCTGCGTTCGGCGCCGCGCTATTTGTCCGTTCACTCTCATCAGAGGAACAAGCGGCTAGACCGAACGCTAACAATACACAATACAGACTGTTCTTGTTTACCATGATGGCCGCATCTCGATTCGATTGCATAGCTGCACCGGGAATTGTCTAGGCGTTTACCAACTTATTCACCACAAACGGCATGATGCCGCCGCTCTTGAAGTACTGCACTTCCAACTCTGTATCCAGACGGCACAGTAACTGGCATGTCTGCGTAGAGTCGTCCGGGTATTTCACCTGCATCGTAACCTTCATGCCTGCCGATATTTGATCGAGCCCTGTCAGCGAGATCTCCTCATCGCCGCTGAGCTCTAGCGATTTACGACTATCGTCTCCTTCGAATTGTAGCGGCAGCACTCCCATGCCAGCGAGGTTTGAGCGATGGATGCGCTCAAAGCTCTGGGCTATCACGGCCCGCACACCTAAAAGGCGGGTACCCTTGGCAGCCCAGTCGCGACTGGAACCGGCGCCGTATTCTTTCCCGGCGACCACCACCAATGGTGTCTTGTTCTTTTCGTACTGCATAGCCGCATCATAGATCGGCAGCGCCTGCTTCTGCCCTGCCATACGGGTATAGCCGCCTTCGATGCCCGCCAGCATCTCATTCTTGATGCGTATATTGGCGAACGTGCCACGCATCATGACTTCGTGATTGCCACGCCTGGAACCGTAGGAATTAAAATCCTGTTTCTCGATGCCATGAGATTTCAGATAATCTCCCGCCGGACTGTCTTCGGCGATGGAACCCGCTGGCGAGATATGATCTGTGGTGACCGAGTCACCCAATACGGCGAGAATTCTCGCCGCCAGAATATCGCCCTTCGCATCAAGAATCGCCGGATCGAAAAATGGTGGGTTACGAATATAGGTAGAGTCTTCCTGCCAGGCATACGTCTTATCGGGCACGATCGGCAGGCTGTTCCACTCGGCATCGCCATCGAATACCTTGCTGTAACCCGAGTCGAACATCTGTCGACGTACTAACTTAACCGCCTCTTCTATCTCGGCATTAGTCGGCCAGATGTCTTTCAGGTAGATAGATTCGCCCGCCGCATTTTCTCCAAGCGGCTCCTTGCTAATATCCACGTTCACGCTACCGGCTAGTGCATAGGCAACCACCAGCGGTGGCGATGCGAGCCAGTTAGCCTTGACGCTCTGATGAATGCGCCCCTCGAAGTTTCGATTGCCGGAAAGCACCGAGCATACAGTCAAGTTACTGCCCGCGATCGCCGCATCGATTGCCGGCGGCAGCGGCCCGGAGTTGCCAATGCAGGTGGTACAGCCATAACCAACGAGGTTGAATCCCAATTCATCCAGTGGCGCTTGCAGGCCCGCCTGCGCGAGATACTCAGAGACGACCTTCGAGCCAGGTGCCAACGAGGTCTTCACCCAAGGCTTTCTCTTAAGGCCCTTCTCTAGCGCTTTCTTTGCTATGAGCCCGGCGGCCATCATCACATCAGGGTTCGATGTGTTGGTGCAGGAAGTGATAGCAGCGATGACAACGGCGCCTTCCTCCAATACGTAGTCTTCGCCGTCGACAGCACTCGATTTGTATTCGCTTAGCTGAAACTCTTTCTTAAAGCGTGCCGCGAGATCGGTGACCGGAACTCTGTCTTGTGGACGTTTCGGCCCGGAGAGACAGGGCACAACCTCATTCATGTCGAGCATCAAGGAACTGCTGTAATTGACCTTCTCGTCGTCGCGCCGCCACAGACCCTGCGCCTTACTATAGGCCTCCACCAGATCGATGGTTTGCTGCTCTCTTCCAGTCAGCGCGAGGTATTCTAAAGTTTTTTCATCGACAGAAAAGAAACTACATGTGGCACCATACTCCGGCGTCATATTAGCGATGGTCGCTCGATCCGCCAGACTCAGATTAGCCAGGCCAGCACCGTAGAACTCTACGAATTTTCCGACGACACCATGCTTTCTCAACATCTCTGTGATGGTAAGAACGAGGTCGGTTGCAGTAATGCCTTCCGCCAGATCTCCTTCCAGCTTAAAACCTACTACCTCAGGAATATTCATAGACAGCGGCTGTCCGAGCATCGCCGCCTCGGCCTCGATTCCACCCACACCCCAGCCGAGCACCGCCAAGCCATTGATCATGGTGGTGTGGCTGTCGGTACCGACGAGCGTATCGGGATAGGCGAACAGCTCACCGGCGATCTCGCTCTGCCAGACTGATTTGGCGAGATACTCCAGATTTACCTGATGACAGATGCCCGTGCCCGGAGGCACGACACGAAAGTTATCGAAGGCCGTCTGCCCCCAGCGCAAAAATTGGTAGCGCTCGCGGTTACGCTGCATCTCGATCTTGACGTTGTCACGATAGGCTGAATCGACAGCGAACTTGTCCACCATCACCGAGTGATCGATGACCAGGTCAACCGGGTTGATCGGGTTAATCAGGGCGGGATCCTTACCCGCTCTCGCCACGGCGTCGCGCATCGCAGCGAGATCCACGACCGCAGGCACCCCGGTGAAATCCTGCATCAATACCCGAACCGGTAGAAACATGATTTCTTGCTTGCTGTACTGCGTGTTGTGCCAGTCGGCTAACTTCTCGATATGGCTGGTTGTCACTGCCTCTTCATCGCAGTGTCGTAGCAGGTTCTCCAACAGAATCTTGATCGACACCGGGAGCGTATCTACGGCGTCGAAGCCCGCCGCAGAAAGCGCCTGAAGGCTGAAGTACTTGTAGTTGATGGAACCGACAGTTAGTTCACGGATGCTCTGTTCGCGGAGATTTTTAATGATGTCACCTCAGATCTATGGCATAGAAAGTAATGCCTTCATCCTAATAAAGGGCAGCACAATATGTCCAACGATATCTCCCCAACGGACCAATATAGCCCCTTATCAGTCCTTTTCGAGGAGGGTTTGCAGCTTAGCGACGCCTAGCTCGCGCAGCAACGCTATATTGCGTCGGGGAACCTCGTCGATGTCGGGGTAGCTGTCGACCTCGCGCTCCACGCTGGCCTCACGCAAGATGTGAAGAATTGGATAGGGAGAACGATTGCTGTAATTCTCCGCATCGCCTTCTGCGGTATCAGCGAACTGGTAATGCGGATGAAAACTCGCTACCTGAAAGATGCCCGCGTAGCCCTCCTGCTCGAGAAGTGCATCGACTAGATCGAGAAACTGATTGTACTCATAAAAATCTTGCAATACTTCGGGATGAATCAGCAGGGTTGTTTCGATATCAGGCTCGCTCTGAAGAAAATCTAGCTCCTCGAGCAACGTCTCCAATAACCGCTCGCTCGACTCGGTATCGGACACGGCGAATCTGACTCGCCCCTTCGCCAATTCCCGTTTCGCGAATGGACAGAGATTGAGCTCGATGACGAATGACTCTAACCAGTGGCGAACGCTTTCAACTATTTTTTCTCGATACACGGCGGCTACGCCTCAGGCTTGTTTCTGCAGAACGGCTTCATCCGAGCTCGCAGAAAACTGCAGGCTCGCGAGATTTGCATAAAGTGCGCTCTCTCTCAATAGCTCTTTATGAGACCCTTGTGCGATTAACTTGCCTGAATCGAGGACCGCTATCCTGCTCACGTTCATAACTGTCGCCAAACGATGTGCAATAATTAAAGAGGTACGATTCTTCATCAGTTTCTCCAACGCCATCTGCACCTTGCGCTCGCTCTCGGCATCCAGGGCGCTGGTGGCCTCGTCCAGCAACAATATCTCGGGGTTTTTTAGGATCGCCCGAGCTATCGCAATGCGCTGTTTCTGGCCGCCGGAGAGCCGAATTCCTGACTCGCCGAGATAGCTGTCGTAACCCGCGGGCAGTTTCTCTATAAATTCACTGGCATAGGCGGCTGCGGCGGCGCTTCGGACTTCATCATCGCTGGCATCGGGCCTGCCATAACGAATATTTTCCCAGACATTACCGGTAAACATGGTGGGCTGCTGTGAGACGATGGCGATATGGCTCCTAAGCTCCTGCGGATCCAGCTCTCTGATATCGATGCCATCCAGCGACAGCACTCCCGATTGCGGATCGTAGAAACGCAGCACCAGGTCGAATAGGGTGGACTTCCCGGCGCCGGAGGGCCCAACCAAAGCAACACTCTCACCGGGCAGGATATTCAGTGTTACATCCTCCAGCGCCGGAGTCTCCATGCGCGACGAGTAGGCGAAGGTCACGTTCGATAGAGACAACATGCCTTTGAAGCCGCCATCTAGCCGTCGAGGATTTTTCGGCGCCTTGATTTCGTTCTCGGCCTCCAGTAATTCCATCAATCTTTCCATCGCACCTGCGGCACGCTGCAGCTCACTTATCACCTGACTGATGGCACCGACGGCCGAAGCCACGAGCACCGCATAGGCCACAAAGGCTGTCAGCTCGCCGGCCGACATTGTTCCATTTATCACATCCTGGCCGCCGACCCAGATCATTACAGCCAGCGCAGCAAATACCAGAGTCATAACAATTGTAATAAGAAAAGATCGCATCATGATGCGGCGCAGAGCGACATTAAAGGCTGTCTCCACATGGCCGGAAAAAAGTCTGTCGTCATGACTCTGATGGTTATAGGCCTGCACCGTCTTGATCTGCTGGATACTCTCGCCAACATAGGCGCCTACGTTCGCAATCTCGTCCTGGCTACTTCTGGACAGCAATCGAACCTTTCTTCCGAAAAACAAGATAGGCCCTATCACCAATGGAATGCAGATCATTACCACGCTAGTGAGTTTGGGGTTAGTTATAAAGAGGAAGATGGTTCCACCTACCATCATCAACAAATTGCGCAGCGCGATCGAGGCAGAAGAACCAATTACGGATTGAATGAGAGTAGTGTCGGTGGTGATACGCGATTGAATCTCGCCGCTGAGGTTGTCTTCGAAATAGCCAGGATGCAAATCGATAATATGGGAATAAACGGCTTTGCGTATGTCGGCAGTAACGCGCTCTCCTAACCAGGACACCCAATAGAATCTTGCGAAGGTGCCAATCGCTTGCAGTATTGCCACCAGAAGGAAGCCGAGAATCGCGGTATTCAGGGATTCTGTCGAGCCCTCGACGAAGCCGCTATCGACAATAATCCTGACGTATTGAACCAGACCCAAGGTGAGCGCGGCGGTAAAGACCAGAGCTACAGAGGCGATGCCGATCTGTTTCTTGTAAGGCTTTAAGAATGCCGCGGCTTTGATCAACAGCGAGGTACTGGACGAAGTAGCACTAGACGAAGGGATACTGGACGAAGAGGAACTGGACGAAGAGGAACTGGATTTTTGCATGCACGCAATGTAGCAACTACGCTCGCAAAAGCAAGGAATTGCTCATGCGCGTGTCATGCCAGAAATAGCTGCAGATGGTGCTATCGCGCCTATTCGGCTGCGGATTGAGCTCCCCGAGCCCGGCGTTCAGTGACACGGCGCTCTGCTCTGCGCCGCTCCTCGGATTGCCATTTCGGGGCTTGCGCTGCCGGCTTTCTACGGTCTTGGCGCCGGCGTCCGGCGCTGCTCCTTTTTTCTTCTTGAGTCACACTCGTTTCCTCCACTTAGCGGATTGACAGCACCCTCTGCGTCAATCAAAGTATCCCATAGATAGAGACTACGTTAGAATCCACTCTCTTTTCAATCGCCGCAAGCGAGCGAAATTCACTTTTTGACATCGAGATCCACTATGCCACTTACCATGCATTCCAGTTCCATCCCTTGCTTTATTCGATCCTTGAACAATCTTTCTGCAATCCTTACAAAAGGAGCGGAACACGCAGCAGAGAAAGAAATAGACCCCACGGTATTTGTGACAAGTCGACTCTTCCCCGACATGTTTCCGCTGTCGCGCCAGGTGCAGATAGCCTGTGATGTGTGCAAGGGAGCTGCCGCAAGAATATCTGGCGTTGAGGCCCCCAGCCATGAAGACAACGAGTCCAGCTTTGAAGAACTGCAAGAGAGAATCACCAAGACGATTACGTTCCTGGAATCGGTGCCCGCTGACAAGATCGACGGAACGGAAGATAAGCACATCAAGATGCAGGCGGGTTCTTTCGAGCTAGATTTCACAGGCGCCACGTATCTTTCAATGTGGGCCCTGCCTAACCTCTACTTTCACGTCACGACTACCTACAATATTCTGCGCCACAATGGTGTCGAGTTAGGCAAGATAGACTACGTCGGCAAGCCTTAGTCGGCTCGAACACTGCGAATACAATCTTCCAGGCTTAGTCGCTCAACGTTGCGCCGGTAAGTTTCGCCACGGCGGACAGGGTAGTCTGGGCGGCATTCAATCCAAGCCTGAAATCCTTGTCGGTGAAGTTGGTCCACACGTCCAGGGGCGTGTGCCATGTGGGATTCCATCCACCACCGGTGTGCGCGCCTCGCTCATTCTCACGCAGGCTAATCGACGCCACCTCGTTCATGAACGGGGTCGAGTCGGTATTCGTCATATGCGGCCCAACAGTCGCCGGATAGTCTGTGTTATAGGTATCGGCGGCGGCCTTGAATACGAAGGCCAGTTTCATCGACTCGTTGGCCAGATCGGAGGCCGACTGAAACTCGATGTTGACATCGGCTTCCGGCCGCTGATCCCAGCTCACAGTGCCATCGGCGCGAGGCGCCCCATGGTCCCATAGCATCATGTCGTGCTGAATCATGCCTAGCCAGGTCGGCTCAGGATAGTTACCGGAACCGGGCGGTTCTTCAATACCCTGCAAATCCTTGCGCTGTTCAACGTAGGCAGATGAACCATTGAGGCCGGTTTCCTCGTTGTTCCAGAGCGCGAAGCGTATGGATCGCTCCGTCTGAACGCCTGGTGCACTCATGATGCGTGCGAGTTCCATCACTAATGCGGTGCCAGAGCCGTCATCATTTACTGCCTCGTTCACACCGTGACCATCCATGTGTGCACTGACGATATACATCTCATCGGGGTGGGTCGTTCCAATCTTCGTGCAGTACACCTCAGACCGCGGACCATCCACCGGCTCCTCGGCGTTCAGTAATCTTATTCTTTCATCCGGTTGCGCTTGCAAGTCACGATTCACACCAGTGGGCGCTCGATAGCCGAAGATCGAACTACCGCCAGGACCACTGCCATTGCGACCGACCAGTCCACCAGTCGCAGTAGTGAGATCGGGAGCCTCTGTGACTGCCCTACCGCCAGCAGTCGTCCCTCTTGGACGCGTGGTAAAGCTGTAGTGCAATCGCTCGACATTGCTGCAACCATAAGATATCAGCTGCTGCTCTATCCAATCGACGGCTGCCCGATTGCGGCTGGTGCCCTGGCGGCGGTCGCCAAATTGCGCGAGTCCTTTCAGGGTGGTCTTGTAGCTTTCCAACTGCAGGCGCGAGACCAGTTCTGCGATCGGGTCTTCAGCGTCCTGCGCCAGACACATCTGAGACAGTGCCAACACAGAAGCGCCCGTAGCCGTCATTAAAAAGAATCGAAATTTAGTGCTCATGATTACCCCTAGCCTATCTTTTTCCGTGATCCGTGTGCGACGTTAATTAGCAACGAGGCAATAAGTGTGAAACAGTAGCCTTTAACTATTAAAAATACAATTTCAAGATCCAGACTGTCTCAGCTCAACAAGCTAAGTAGGGAGGGTAGCGCACCGAAATATTCAATCCAGGTTAGTGTGCTGGGAAATCGCTACAGGCCTGAGTTCGCAAAGATTACTGCAATAGAATTACGTGTAGGAATTGTCTTCAAGCCCCACATTTTTAAAGAGACATTGACTGGATTGCACGGTAGACTAACCACCGTTCTATCTCACGGCGTTATCCAAATTATTTATAGTTGCCCCGCGACCTCCTGACGCTGTAAATAATACATAGAGGAAGTAGGCACTCACCGATGGAAACTAAAAACTCAGGCACTATTCTAGTAGTTGAAGACGAGGCAGGCGTGCGCGATGTTGCCGTACAAATGTTGAAATTTACCGGCTTCAAAGTAATAGAGGCGGTCGACGCGCAGAGCGGTTTAGAGCAATTCAATCAGAACCCGGATATCGATTTAGTCTTTACCGATGTCATCATGCCCGGCGGCACAAGCGGCATCGAGATGGTGAAGTCGATGCTCGCAAAAAAACCTCATACCCTGATTCTGCTCGCCACCGGTTACTCGGCGAAGGCTGAGGCACTGGTGAACACTGCCTCAAAATCTGAAAATATTGGCGTGGTAGCCAAGCCCTATGACATCAACAAGATCCCCACGCTTATCAGCGGCATGATCGAAAACGCTGCAGGTAGATCATAGTGACGTCAGCATCGAAATAGTCGCGTCAGCATCGAAGCGCTAAACTCAAAGAACTCACACTAGTTCGTGTAATGACTCCCCGACTGCATTGATCAGGTCATCGATCTGTTTTTCATCTGCGATGAACGGCGGTGCAAGCTGAATAGTGTCGCCACCCCAACGTACATAGAAGCCCTTCTCCAAACACTTCAGGCCGACCTCGAACGGTCTGCGCAGTGGCTCGCCAGGGTAATGTTCCAAAGAGATGCCTCCGGCCAAGCCGTAATTGCGAATGTCTGTCACGAAAGGGCTGCCCTTCAGTGCATGCACTGCCGCCTCAAATTTCGGTGCCATCGCCTGCACGTTATCGATCAAGTGCTCATCCACAAGCACATCCAGGGCCGCGATGCCCGCAGCGCAGGCAACCGGATGCGCTGAGTAGGTGTAGCCGTGTGGAAACTCAACCATGTACTCGGGGCCGCCATTATCCATGAAGGCATCATATATCTCAGAACCAACTACTACGGCACCCAAGGGCACGGTTCCATTTGTAATCTGTTTGGCGAGAGTCATGATGTCCGGTGTGACGCCGAATTCCTCGGCGCCGGTAAGTGAACCCATACGGCCGAATCCGGTGATTACTTCGTCGAAGATCAATAACAGGTCGTGCTTGTCACAAATCTCCCTTAAACGATTCAGATAGCCCACGGGAGGAGGCAAGACTCCGGCAGTGCCCGACAACGGCTCGACAATAACTGCCGCGATATTGGACGCATCGTGAAGCAACACCAGATCCTCCAGTTCATCGGCGAGATGAGCACCGACCGGGGGCATAGCGCGACTATACTTGTTCTCTTCGAGCAGGGTGTCCGACATGTGATCTGCTTCGATCGTCTGCCCGAATAATTTTCGATTGAAACCGATGCCGCCCACGCCTATCCCGCCGAAGTTAACGCCGTGATAGCCCTTCATTCTACCGATAAATCTGGTTTTTCCCGGTTGCCCTTTGCTGCGCCAATATCCCCGCGCCATCTTCAGCGCCGTATCGACGGTCTCGGATCCGGAGTCGGTAAAGAACACATGGTCCAACTTCGGAGGAGTCAGCTCTACCACTTTGTTGGCAAGGGTAAAGGAAAGCTCATGACCGTACTGAAATCCTGGCGCGTAATCGAGCGTGGCAATCTGCTTGCTCACTGCCGCCGTAATCTCCTCGCGCCCATGGCCCAGACCACAGGTCCACAGACCGGAGAGGCCATCGAATATCTCTCTTCCGTCTACGTCTGTGTAGTAGGCACCCTTGGCAGATGCCATCAACCTTGGCTTATCCTTAAATTGTCGATTGCCGGTAAACGGCATCCAGTGGGCTTCGAGCTGCTCTCTACTCAGAGTCACGTGAATCTCTCCTTGGTAAAATTAAGTATTAGTGTGGGCTGCAGATTCACTCTGCGCCAATTCTTCTCCGTCGATACCGTGCCCAATGCTAAGCAGGTCCGCCTGATACTGTGCCGCCAACTCTTCATCGGGCCACAGTGCAGCAACGATATAGCCAACGATCAATGCCGATAAAAATGACGGAGGCATCGTCTCCAATGCGACGAAAAAAGGGCCAACAGACTCCATGTCCTGCAAGACAAACTTACAGATCAGCGTCATTGAGAAACCCGTAATCATGGAGGCGATTGCGGCGCGCTCCGTAAAACGCGTCCAGAACAGCGACAACAACATCATAGGGCAGAAAGTGGCAGCGATTCCAGCCCACCCGAAGATGACGAACCAGAAAATCGTTCTATCTGGCGAGAGGACTGAAACGATTATTGCCAAGGCCAGAGCGAGCACGGCAAATAAAATTGTGATGCGACGACAGAGTCGTGCCGCCTGTCTGTCGGTCAAGTTCGGATTGATAAGCTTGGCATAGAGATCGTGAGTAATCGAACCCGCCGCCATTACTAACAATGATGATACGGTAGACATAATGGCAGACAACACTGCGGCGACATAGATGCCAACCAACAACGGCGGGAAAGTATATTCCACCAGTTCAGACAGCACATTCTGTGCACCGTTGCCCAATACTGTATCAGGCTCTACACCTTGCGAAGTGAAGATAAAGCGGCCGAGAACGCCTATGCTGACCGCAGAAAAATCGACGAGAAACGTAAATAACATCGCTACCCACCTGCCACGATTGATCTGATGCTCATCGCGAATGGCGATGAACCTCGCGAATACTTGAGGCGAACCCATGAAGCCGAGTCCGATTAACATCATCCCGACCACTACGGCGACATTCATCAGCGTAAAACCGCCGGAGCCCCAAATACTGACGAGGCCAGGTTCGATCGCGTGCAATCCGGCGACTATAGAGCCGCTGTTGGACAGAGAGAGATAGGCTACCGCCGGCAACAGCATGAGGCAAATGAGCATCATCGCGCCCTGGAACATATCGGTCCAGGCTGCAGCTAAAAAGCCACCGGCGATACAGTAGATAGCCACAACGATGAAGCCGACGATGGCGCCGCTGTGATAGTCCCAGTCGAGAAATGTTTCGAAGGCAGAGCCAGTGGCATCGATCTGAGCCGAGATGTAGATCAACACGAAAATAGCAAGCGCAATTGAGGATACCAGGCGCAGCACATTGGTCCTGGATTTGAAGCGACTGCCCATATAGTCGATCACTGTTATCGAGTCATACTTGTCGGTGAGTCGCTTGAAGCGGTTCGCCATGAAGAACCAGGCGACACCCACACCGAATAGCTCACCGACCACGACCCAATAGGTGCTAAAACCCAGCATGGCGCCCATGCCGGTGAGGCCTAGCAAGAGCCAGGCAGACTCGCCTGTCGCCTGTGCCGAGAAGGCGGCAACCCAGAAGCTGAGCGACTTACCGCCAATGACGAAGTCACTCATGCTCTTCACTCGCTTCGACGCGAGATACCCCAGAAAAATCAATATTCCGAAGTAAATGACGATCATCGAGTATTTCTCTAGCATGGTACTTCCTCTGCTGTTTGTGCAATTCGAGTAGCTGGCTCGATAATACCTTTTCGGCAGAGCATCTTACACCATTGAGAACCCGCTCGATTTACGCTAACCCGAGGAACAGAGAGTGAGCGCAGCTGCTTTGCGCACAGAGCGACGGAGGATTATAGTTATCGCTACATTTGCCGGAATACCCCAGCTGCATACCAGTGCTGGCATTCTCCCGTTGGAAACTTCTCGATGTCGCCGTTAGTTTTCTCTGCCGTCCTTTTCGCAGCTCTGCTCCACGCGACTTGGAATGCGGTAATCAAAGTAAGCGGTGACCGCCTCGTGGTCATGGCCATGACCACAGCTACGACATCCCTGCTGGTTGCTCCAATACTCTTCTACTTACCGGCGCCTGCTGTAGAGAGCTGGCCGTATCTGCTTGCCTCCGCCTGCGTGCACACTTTCTATATGCTGGTCCTGATTAGAGCCTATGGCCTTGGTGACTTTGCTCAGGTCTATCCACTCGCCCGCGGCTCGGCACCACTGCTTACAGCCACGTTTGGATTTCTGCTGTTGGGCGAATCTATGGAAGTCTCGGAGATCCTCGGCATGCTGCTCATCGTTGCGGGAATTTTCGGACTGGCATTGGAAACCAGGGCGGGAATATTACAACTCTCGCGCCCTGCACTCTTCTATTCACTGCTGACCGGCCTGTGCATAACCGCCTACTCACTCGTCGATGGCGCTGGCGTTAGACTTTCTGGCAACAGCGTTAGCTTTATTCTATGGATGTTCTTTCTCGACGGCTGCCTCGTCCCCGTGGTGGCGTTCTGTAGGCGACCCGGTCAGGTCTTGGCGAGCACCATTAGGGTCGTTTGGAAGCAGGCTCTTTTGGTTTCAGTGCTTTCTACTATCGGTTATTCCCTCATCGTCTGGGCCTTCAATCAGGAACGAATCGCGCCAGTTGCCGTGTTGCGCGAAACCAGCGTACTGTTCGCCATGTTGATATCCGTGTTCCTGATAAAGGAAGGTTTTTCTAAGCTACGGCTGCTCATCATCGCGCTGATTCTCGGTGGCATCGTGCTACTTGCTTACTAGACTGCTCCCTTCTATCTAGACTGCTTCCTTCTATCTAGACTGCTTCCTTCTATCTAGACTGCTCCCTTCTATAAAGAGGCCCGTGCTGCGCCAGTCGCTGGCGAAATTACCCAATTAATGGTCTCTCTGCTCTCATGCAGGGCTCTTTGGGCTCGTCGAATAACTTATTTTATTTTTAGTTATCAGCGGGTTACAGAGATGGCACGAATCATGAAAGCCTCAAAGCAGGAATAGCGATAGCGCAGTTATGGTATTGCGACAGAAAACAGCTGTAACAATAACTGCATCCGATTCGTCTAACCCAGACATCTAGATAATAAGAACCACTTAGGGCACATAAAGCTTGAGCGCATCCAACAACATCATCAACCTGTTCGCCAATCACAAGGTGGCATCGAATCTCGTCATGATCATGATGGTTCTGTCGGGCTTGTGGGCGGCAGATAGGATCAATACGCAGCTCGACCCCAGCGTGGACTTTCCCGTTGTGGAGATTCAAGCGACCTGGCCTGGCGCCTCCGCCGAGGACATCGAACAGCTAGTGGTGGTACCCATCGAGCAACAGATAGCGAACATGGCAGACCTGGAGCGCTACCAGTCCTACAGTCGCAATGGCTCCGCCACGATAATTGCCTGGTTCTATTTCGACTCAGATATCAGCAGGAACCTGGATTTCGTCAAGAATCGTGTAGCGCAGATTCGCAACTTCCCCGCCGACATGGAACCTATCCAAATTTCACAGGCGATCGACTACGAGGAGATCGCCGTAGTCTCAGTTAGCTCCGAGGGTTCTCTGCAGGAACTCATGCCGCTAGTGCGGGAAATGGCAGACGATCTGTATGCACGCGGCATAGAAGAGATTCGATTTGACGGCATGCCCGAAGAAGAGATCGCGATTCAAGTCAGCAGCAGCAAACTGCTCGAGCTCGGTACCAATCTCGAGGAGATCGCCAGTGAAGTTCGCCAGCGAAGCAGCAACTCACCCGCCGGTACTGTCGGCCGTGGTCAAGCCGAGATGCAGCTACGCAGCCTCGACCAGAAACGAGAAGTATCCGCGTTCGAACAGATGCAGGTGGCGGTTGAGGCCGATGGTAGACTAGCGCGACTCAGAGATATCGCCGCCATTGAGAAGCGTCCAAAAGTTGGGCAGCCGGAGCTCTATCGTGATGGAAAGGTCGCCATCGAGATGGAGTTGTATAGACTTACCAGTTCCGATGCGATCGACACCGCGCGCATCGTTAACGAATGGATTGCCGAAGTCGAACCGAACCTGCCACGGGGTGTCGAGATTCATAAGTACCAGGAAGCGTGGCTACTCTTGAAAGAACAATTGCGGGTTATCTTCGAAAACGGCACTTCTGGTCTAATCCTTGTACTAATTACACTGTTTCTGTTCCTCAATGGCAAGGTGGGCTGGTGGGTAATGATCGGCATTCCCGTTAGCTTCCTTTTCGCCACACTGATTTTCTATGGTGTATTTGGCGGTAGCATCAATATCGTCGCTCTCATCACCTTTATCATGGCGCTAGGAATCGTGGTGGACGATGCCATCGTCGTAAGCGAGGACTCGGTTACTCTGTTCGAGCAAGGCATGTCGCCTGCCGATGCGGCTGCCAACGGCGCCAAACGCATGCTGCTACCGGTGTTGACGTCTTCCATGACCACCCTGGCCGCCTTCGTGCCACTGATCCTCTCCGGTGGCGAGATGGGAGCCATCATAACTACGATGCCCCTGGTCTTGCTTTGCGTGATCATTGCCTCGCTCATCGAATGCTTTCTGGTGCTCCCAGGGCACCTGCGGCAAGCCTTCGAGAAGACGGACCGGAGCAAGCCAAGTGAATTCCGGCTGCGATTCGACAAACGGTTTTACGGTATTCGAGACAGATACTACCGTCCTCTGCTCGATAAATCGTTACAGGCGCCTGGCACGACACTTTGTGCCGCCTTCGCCTGTGTCATTCTGTCTATTAGCCTGATCGCAGGCGGCCGAGTTGGCTTAAACCTCGTCACCGGTATGAGTCCGGAGATGCTGGAGGCAAACGTTAAGTTTGCGGCACAGGCGAGTGAGTCAGATCGCCAAGCCTATATGCTCTCTGTGGAGCGGGAACTCGAACGCATAGACGCCGAGAACGGCGGCACCAATATCAACGGTTATATTTCCAAAACCAATAGCGCAAGACTCAATCAGGAACGCAAGACCGGCAGTCAGTATTCATCGATCCGCATCGAGTACGGTTGGGAAGAGGAACGCAGCATCCCTCCGCAAGCCTTCGTGAATCTCTGGCAAGCGGCGGTTCCCCCCTCGCCTCTGGTGGAAGAGATCTACCTCGAAGTGCGCGGCGGGGCTAACAATGGCAGACCTGACCTGACGCTGCTGCTACAGGGAAGAGATATTCCAACACTGAAACAGGCGTCGGAAGAATTGCAGGAAGCGTTGGCGGCCTACCCTGGTGTCTCCAATGTCTATGATGATCTTCCCTATGGCAAAGATCAGATCATCTATTCGATCAATCCCGCGGGCAAGTCGCTAGGCATCACCACCGAATCGCTGGGTCGCCAACTGCGCGCCGCGTACAACGGTGGACGGGTACAGATTTTCAATCAAAATGACGCGGAACTGGAAGTCGCGGTGATGCTACCGGATGATGAGCGCGACAGCCTGCACTCGCTCAAGCAATTCCCTATCCAGACACCCGGCGGAGAACTGGTCGCGATGGGTTTAGTAGCCGATATTGAGAATCGCAGCGGCATCGATCTTATTAATCACAACAATGGCTTCATGTCCGTATCCATCAGCGCGAGCGTCGATCAGCTACAGAACAATACAGAGCAAGTTGTAGCTCATATAACGGCGAATGCATTGACTGAAATAAGAGAGAAGTACAACCTAACTTCCGATCTAGGCGGCGTCTCCCGACAGAACCAGGAGCTTCTTAATACGATGAAGACCGGCGCCCTGCTGACGGTGATCTTCATTTACTTAATCCTCGCCTGGTCGTTCTCCTCTTATATTTGGCCGCTGGCGATCATGACCGCCATTCCGCTAGGACTGACTGGCGCAATAGCAGGACACTGGATCATGGGAGCAGACATAGGCGCGATGTCACTACTCGCCTTCTTCTCCCTGACTGGCATCGTGGTTAACGACTCGATCATCCTGGTCAGCTTCTTCCGACGCGAACTAGCCGATGGCAAGCCCTATAAGCAAGCCATACATGATGCATCGCTAGCTCGCTTCCGTGCGGTGATCCTTACCTCACTGACAACTATCGCCGGCTTGTCTCCATTGATGTTTGAGACCTTCAGTCTAGCCATGTATATCGTGCCGATCGCCATCACACTCTGCTTCGGACTGGCTTTCTCCACGTTGCTGGTCTTGTTGGTGATTCCGGCGCTTATTGTGATGATAGAAAACGCCAGAGTGCGGCTACAGGAACTATCTTCCTTTGCCCGCGATAAGAGCGCAAGGGACTCGACCTCAGCTGGCGCAACCAAACCTGTCTAACCGATCTAAACGGACCTGGAAATGAGCATTCAAAGATTCGAATTTGTAACAACGCCACTGCGAAAACTCGGAAAGAAATTTACCGGGATACTCTTCCTGATATTGTCACTCTTCTTCGGGTTTATCATGGTGGCGACCGGACCCAGTGCCGAGCCTCTGAAGAGGGCTGAGCGGGCATGGCCGATCTCGGTGATGACGGCCACACCGGTCGCCCTGCCACCCACGCTGCTGGCGTTTGGCAGAGTTGAGGCGAAGCAGGTCGCGAGTCTCAACACCACTATCGCGGCACCCGTGCGCGAGGTCTTGGTGCGAGAGGGCGATCGCGTTGAACAGGGCGAGCTATTAATTCAATTAGATGCTGCCGAAGGAGAGCTAAACCTGAATGTGTCCCAGGCAAATCACAACCGTAATGTGGCGATGCTAGCGTCCGTTAAGACTGATTTTGATCTCGCCAATACATTAACGCGCCAGTATCAGGAACTAAACGATATTGCCCAGTCGAAGCTAAGGCGTGCGGTTGACCTGAATGCCCAGAGCATGATCGCCGATGCCTTGCTCGACGAGGCTCGCCAGGAAGCGAGTCAGTCAACGATCACGCTACAACAGCATCTGTCCAAGGTCGCTGACTTTCCGAACAAGATTGCACAACAACAGGCTTCGGTCGATGAGGCTGCCGCAAGACTCGAACGCGCGAAGCTCGACCTGCTACAAACCCAGATTCGCGCGCCATTCGCAGGCCGCGTAATACGCAGCGATGTTTCCAGGGGAGATCGTGTTATGGCCGGCGCTACCCTGGTCGAGATTGCTGACTACAGCGGGCTAGAAATCCGTGCCTCGGTGCCCTCCGACGTTGCCTACAGCTTGAATCAGGCGGCACGCCAGACCCGTGAAGTACGCGCTAGTGCCACGGTGGATGGCCGCAAGCTGGACTTCATCCTGGACCGGCTATCTGGCGATGTGAAAACTGGCCAGAGTGGCATCGATGTTTTCTTCCGCAGCAGCGGCAATGAGGCTTTGGATATTGGCCGGGTGCTGAATATAACAGTAGACCTTCCTATCGAGCAGGACGTGCTCTCCATGCCGGTGTACGCGCTGTATGAAAACCAGACCATTTATCGAATCGATGAACAGCGACTCCAAGCCGTACACTATGAAACAGTGGGAGACTACATCGCCGCTGATAATGAGCTTAGGGTTTTGATTCGCTCCGCTGACATCGTAGCCGGCGATAGGCTACTGGCTTCCCAATTGCCGCGAGCAATCACGGGCCTGTTGGTCGAACCGATAAGCACTAGCGATACCAGCCTCGGGATAAACTAGGCTTTCAGGGCTGCCACTTCAATTGCGATCCTGAGCTCGATACGGAGTTGGGGTCGGACCCAGTCAACTTCTCGAGCGGGCGTTGTCACGGATCCGCTGGAATGGGATGTAAGCGGCTATCGGGAGATACAAACCGCACCACAGCGCTATCGCATCATCGATATGAGTGCGTTATTGGAATTGTTTGGCGACAAAGAGCCGGACAAGTTCCGGCAAACCTATCGACTGTGGGTGGAGGAAGCGCTTAAAACGGTATGCCTCGAACGGGATAGCCGCTGGACCGAAAACCTTGCGGTAGGAAGCAAAGCGTTCGTAGAAGGTTATCAATCCAGGATGGGTGTCAGGGTACAGGCCAGAAACCTCGGTCAGAATCAAGGAGATTGGTTCCTGCGGGAACCTGAGGCGACTTACAACTTGTTTTCAGGCGGAAAAATTCAACTCTAAGAGTTACCTAGGTCCGACCCCGATTCTTAGAATTGCGCTTTATTGATGGCGTTGACAATAGCTTCCAGCTTGCCCGAATCGGTTAAAAATCTGGCATCTAATCCCATGCTATTTCCTTCAATTCCCGGTTCCCGACTCGGCATAATAACAGCAGCATAAGCGGCCTGCGAAACCAGCAAACCAGCAATTCATTGGCTCTGGCTATAGCGATCCTGGCAGCAGGGGTGAGCGTAAATACTCTGGCTATGCCGGCACACACGGCATGCACGGCCCCCGAGAAAGCTGACCAGGCTGAAACAGGCATGCTACGGGCTTTCCCAAGGTGCAAATCGATGAAAAAACTCTTGATATGAGGGGTAAACGGCAGTATAAAGCGCGCGTTGATTTAAGTCGGTCTCACTGCCAGAGAGCCAGATCATCAATCTTTTCTACTTTGTTTGGCTGCTCTGAAGAGCACGGAGATTATTGACGATGCTTTACCCCAAAACTTATGGCGAAAACCCGCTTTTCCCGCAGGCTTGTGATTTTCAGGTTATCACTAAAGATAACTCCACCGGTTATGGCGTACTGGCGCTGCGCGACTTCAAAGCTGGCGACTTGGTAGCCGCAATCACTGGCGAAGTAGTGCCAGAAATCTTGCAGCATACGCTGCAAATCGATCAAGACAGTCATTTGCTCGATCTGCACTTCACCGGTTACCTATTGCACTCCTGCTCACCGAATATCTCGGTAGACATGCAGAACATGACTGTGACTGCGCTGAAGGACATCCCCGCCAATACCTTCCTGACCATGGACTATGCACAGACGGAAGCGGTGCTGTATAAGCAGTTTCCTTGCTCCTGCGGCAGCGATGACTGTCGCGGCTGGATCACCGGCAGCCTCGAGATGCCAGTTGGCTCAATAGCCAATTACGAAGAAGCGAATGTATAAGCAACCGGGCTTTTCGGCATAGTGGCACATTCTTCGCGTTACTTCTCCTGGTGGCACAGACCCGATCTTTGCTATCAGGATGGTCAATTGTACTTTGCTGGCAATCTGGTCACAGACCTCATCGCCGAGCATGGCACACCGACCTTTGTCTACTCGCAAGACAGAATTGCAGCCAATGTTCAGCGCCTGAAAACAGCACTGGATGCCACTGCGCTACAGAACCGCTACACCATTCTGTATGCAATGAAGGCCAATCGCTGCGGCCCTGTCCTGCGGTTTCTAGCGCGGCAAGGTGGCGTCGGTATCGATGCCTGCTCTCCCAACGAAGTAGCGCACGCTGTGGAAAGCGGCTTCAAACCGGAACAAATTTCCTTTACCGCCGGCAGCCTTTCACAGAAAGATGTCTCTCAACTGAGCCAGTTCGATGACCTCTTCATGGACTGCGATTCAATTCATGCCATAAAAACCTGGGGTGAATTAAAACCCGGCACCGAAATCGGCATCCGCGTGAATCCCGGCCTGGGCGTTAACCGAGAAGACAATGATCGCCTGCAATACGCCGGCGACATCACGACAAAATTCGGCATCTATCGCGAGCAGTTCTTCGAAGCGCTGCAGATGGCGCAGCAATACGATCTTCGAGTAACGAAGATACACTTTCATACCGGCTGTGGTTTTCTGACGGCGCAGCTCAGCCAACTCGACAGCGTAATCGAAGCCTGCCTGTGGTTTGTGGACAACTGCGACACCGTTACTCGGGTCAATATTGGGGGTGGTCTTGGCGTGCCCCATGTCGCGAACGACGAGTCGCTGGATTTGGATAAATGGGCGACGCTACTGACCAGGCACTTCGCCCATCGTGCTATCCATCTGGAGATGGAGCCGGGCGAATACATTGCCAAAGACTCCGGGATACTCTTATTGAGCAAGACTTATCTCGAGGTGAAGCGCCAGACTCTGTTTCTTGGCGTCGATGCCGGCTTCAATATCGCGCCTGAGCCAGCCTATTACAAGCTGCCCTTCCAGCCGCTGTCACTGATCGATCCGCAACGGGTGCCTGCCGAATCGCTGCAGAAGGTCATGGTCGTAGGAAATATTAACGAGGCGCTGGACATCTGGTACGCAGATGCCTTACTGCCGGATATGTCAGAGCAAGATCATCTGATCTTGATCAATGCCGGCGCCTATTCCTCGTCAATGGCGTCGAACCACTGCATGCGCGGTGAATTCAAAGAAGTTCTTTTGGAAAGTATTTGAGCAGGAGCAATCGATAGGTTCTGTTGCTTGTAACCCCCTATATTGCTCTACCACTATTTGTAGAAAACCCATGCTGGGCTAACCACCACCTCGGCGCTACTCCACCAAGTGCTGTGTGGTAATGAGTGTCCTATGCAACCATTCGACCTGTTGGGCAACTGGTAGCCCGGTGAGCGACTACGCCGACAGTGCCGCCAGCCTCTCCAGCAGGGGAATAACCACTGCCGCAATCACGATCGTCTGGGTCCAGGTGAAAAAGCGCAGGCGGTTGTCAATTTGGGCGAAGCGGACGTCCATGTAAGCCTTAAGTTCGGCAAGGCTTGTGTCTATGTATGCCTTCTGCTCGACGAACCGGGTGTCCACAGAGGCCTTCGTTTCGGCGAACTGCGCCGCCAGATAATCTTTGGTGACCAGGGTATCCAGATTCACGTTAAACGCCTCAGTCAGCACTTCAGCCTGTACTTCAGCCTGATGCGATGGCACGCCCGCTTTTTCCAGCCGGCGGACGAATTTCAAAGTGTCAAACGTAGTAAGGCTCATTAAACAATCCCTGTCAATATGTCCTGATCAATGAGTCTAGTCATCAGGCACGATTTCCTACAGAAATTCAGTAAATTAGCGAAATCCAGGCAAACCAGCACATGGCAAGTCAGGTGATGAGTGTCCTATGCAACTGTACTATGCAACTGTACTATGCAACTGTATGCAACTCGGCCAGAGGCTGAGTTCTACAACTGCAATAACCATTCGATGCCATGATGCATCGGGTCGACAAGGATGAAGCTCAGCGAGACGAGGGCTATCAGGCATAAAGACTGCACGTATTGTAGATTGCTAAACTGATCGCTACCCGCCGCAAGATTTCTGATTCTTTGCTCCACCTCTGCACCGGTAAAGGCTGAAACCAGCTCATTGTCGAAATAACTAAACTCTCTTGGCACTAACTTCTGCACTCGCATGAGAGTTTCGGCAACATCGAGCTCGCCGTATTTTTCCGCCGCCGCGAAATCGCAGGCCGACTCCGTGAACAAATGAAGGTCCGCATAGATTCCCTGAGAAAAACGTGCTGGCAAGATCATAAGAAACATCCTCGCCAGCAGCAGCCGCAGATTATCGAGGCGCTTCCCATGCGCCAATTCGTGTTGCAGGATAATATCTATATCCTTCGCATCGCATTGCTGTAACAAGCCCTTGGTAACAAAGATTCGATTTCGCCACCAACCCAATGTGAACACAACCGGCTGCGAATCCGGCAGTTGATACCAGTTCCCCGTGTCCTTGCCAATTCCCACTAGATGCTGCATCAATTTCTTTGCTGTTCTGATATTGAATAACAGCTTGCCCAACATGGTGCAGGCAACCAAAAACACGACCAGCAGACCAGCCGCTCCAAGCCACATAGAGTCGAGCAACGGCATATGTGTCTGACAATTTTCATGACAATGTTCGCTGACCAGGCTGCTCTCTGTGACTGGAAGAAACAGCATCGTCGTTGTACTCAAGCTGAGGAAAAACGGCACGGCAAGCAGCAGCAGAAGCATCCGACTGGAAACGGCCGGATGCCAACTCAGCAGACGCTTCCTCAGAACAGGATAGACGAGCAGTAAAATCAAGGCACAGCCAAGCCACGTCACTAGCCAGGCGCTAGCGAAAGACCCACCTATGAGTAAAAAATCAGCCAAACTCAGCCTTCCTTCTGCCGACGTTTTCGATCGATCAATAGTTGCAGTTCATCGAGAGCCGTTTCATCGATATTGTCGGCAACGTTAACGAAGCTGCTCAATATAGTGTCTGTGCTACCATCGTGTAGCAGGCCGATGACATCCCGCATCAGTTTCCCTAACAATTCACTTCTGGACGTCTGGGGAAAATACATAAAGGCATGACCGCGTTTTTTACGCGACAAAAATTGTTTGCGCACGAGGCGCTCGAGAGTCGACTGAACAGTGCTCAATTTACTGGGGTGTTGCTGCGGCAGCTTGGCCATGATTTGCTTGGCGTCGATGCCGGGGTTCTTCCAGATAGTTTCCATGACACACAGCTCTAGCTCGCCCAGAGCATTGGGCAAGGTCGTATGTGAGTGTCTTGGTTTATTCATTGATCAACATCCATTCGGAATCGGTTTTAACTCGCTATTTCCCGCCACGTGAATTTCGCTAACGCATTGTATTTTATAAATATATTAACTACCAGCAAAATTACTCTCTTGCACTAGTCTGAGCTGTTTACCACAATGCGACGCCTGCGCGGCTGTGCCGGATGCAGCAAGGAGTTTTTAGCAATGGTTTTCGCAATGGAGCAATGGAGAGAGTTGATGTCGAGTAACAAACACTACGCCGTATTAATGGCGATCGTTGTTACGTCCCCCCATACGCTCGGTCAAGAGATCGGAGAGATCGAGGTCCGCGGCCGCCAGATAAATCTAATCGGTTCGGCCACCTCAGCCTCCGAGGGGCGTATCTCTCAGGAAGAGCTGCAGCGTCGGCCCCTTCTTCGCACCGGCGAAATCCTGGAAACGGTGCCCGGCCTTGTGGCGACTCAGCACAGCGGCAGCGGTAAGGCGAATCAATTCTTTCTGCGCGGGTTTAATCTAGACCACGGTACCGACTTCTCCACCACGGTCGATGGCATGCCTGTAAACATGCGCAGTCATGGCCATGGGCAGGGATACACTGACATTAACTTCATCATTCCCGAACTTATCGAAGAGATTCAGTTCAGGAAAGGCTCCTATTTCGCTGACTCCGGCGACTTCTCCGCCGCCGGTTCATCTCTCATCACTACTGCCCAGGATGTAGAGCAAAACTCTGTGGCCTTAGGCCTGGGAGAGTTCGGCTTTGCGCGGTTGTTGGTCAGCGGCGCTTCCGATAACGCGGGGGGAGAATTCATCTACGGCGTAGAACACCAGAAGTATGATGGCCCCTGGAAGACGATTAGCGAGGACGTCGGCAAGACTAATGTCTGGCTAAAGCAGCGCTGGGCTACAGATACGGATGCCCTAGAAGTCATGTTTATGGGCTACGACAATCGATGGAATTCAGCGGACCAGATTCCATCGCGCGCTGTAGATAGCGGACAAATCTCAAAATTTGGCTCCATCGACCCTACAGTAGGAGGAGATTCTTCCCGCTACAGCCTGTCGGCGAACTGGAATCGAAAATTGGAATCCGGATCCATTGCGGCATCACTTTACGGTATCGACTATGACATGGAGTTGTATTCCAACTTTAGTTACTTCACTACAGCAGCTGGCGATCAATTTCAGCAATTGGACCAACGCAGAATCTACGGTGGCTCACTCGAATGGAGTCAGGAGTCACAACTCGGCTCATTGCCTTCGGTCAATACACTCGGCACACAACTGCGCGTTGATGACATAGACAAAGTGGGATTGCGCAGCACGGCTCAGCGTCAGGTACAGGGTGCGATCCGCATGGATGCCGTTGACGAAGCGAGCATTGGGCTGTATTGGCAGAACGAATTACACTGGACTTCACAACTACGCTCGGTCCTCGGTGTACGCTACGACTACTATGATTTCGAGGTCGACGCTCTCGAAGCTGGCGATCTCAGCACATTGGCTCCTAATTCCGGTAACGCCTCGGACGATATTATCACCTCATCATTCAGTTTAATCTACACACTGAATCCCAACTACGAGATCTACGCCAGCATCGGACAAGGCTTTCACAGCAACGATGCCCGCGGCACCACCATTCAATTGGATCCCGCGACCGGTGATCTCATTGAAGCGGTGGACCCACTGGTGGACTCACTGGGATCAGAGATTGGTCTGCGCACATTCATTAGCGATCGACTCAACGCCTCCGTTGCCTTGTGGCAGCTGGATATCGACTCCGAACTCCTCTTTGTAGGCGACGCCGGCAACACCGAAGACACTGGCGTGGGCAGCAACCGCAAAGGTCTTGAGCTGACCAGCTACTATCAGCTCAATGAACTGCTCTCGTTAGACCTCGAGTATTCCTGGGCAGAGTCAAGATTTAACCGCAAGGTTGACGGCATTGACGAAGTGCCCGGAGCCTTGAGCAATGTGTTCAGTGGCGGCGCAACTTTGAGCCTTAGAAATAATCTTAAAGCGGCATTGAGAGTGCGCCATTTCGGCGACTATGCACTGGATGCAGGTGAGGAAGCCGACGGCAGCACAATGGTAAACTTGCGTGTCAGCTACACACCGACTCCCAATCTATCGATTACCGCTGACATGCTAAATCTGCTGGACTCAAGCGATCACGATATTGAATACTTCTACGAATCACAACTCGCTGGCGAGCCTGCGCCGGTGGCCGACCATCACTATCATGTGTTTGAGCCGCGTTCCTTGCGAGTCTACTTCAATTATCGATTCTAAAATTTGCAAAGCAACTGGGTAGTGGATCGACCTCCGATGCAGCTTCAAAGCAATACGAAACAATAACGCGGTTAAAGATAGCGAGCGGCGATCTCTATCCAGAGAGGAATCACGAAGAAAGCCGCGAGGGTCTGCAGCGTAATAATATTCGCCATCAGGCTCTCGTTGCCGCCGAGCTGGCGCGCGAGAATATAGGCCGATGGCGGAGCCGGCAAGGCGGTGAGCAGCAACAGAATGGCCGCCACAGAACTCGGCGTCTCGAATAACAGACAAGCCGCCAATACCAGTGCAGGAAACACGGCGAGCTTGTTGACGACCGCCACCAGCAACTGCCAGCTCTGCTCTCCCAGCGCCACAAATCGAATACCCGCACCCACAGCGAGCAGGCCGATCGGCAGTGCCGGCTGGCTCAGAATGTCCAGCACCGATTCGGCTAGCCTCGGAATATTGAAATTAGTATAGCTGATGACGATGCCAGCCACGCAGGCGAGAACGAGTGGATTAGTCGCTACCGAATTTATGATACGGCTTATTCTTCTGGTACCGCCTTCCCCACCACCGGTCAGAGAGACCACACACAAGACATTCACCAGTGGGATGTAAACCGCAAGACAGAGTGCGGCAGTGACCAATCCTCTGTCGCCATACAGGACATCGATGCATGCCAGCCCGATATAGGTATTGAAGCGAATACTGCCCTGGTACACGGAGCTGAGGGACGAGGAATCACCACTCACCAACCTGCGCAGCGATAGTATCAGCACCGTGATGGCGAACAGCGCCAGGCCGATGACCTTGCTTATCTCGGCTATGTCCAGCCAATCAAAGTTAGAATTCGACAGACGCAGCATGAGCAAGGCGGGAAAGAAAATATAGTAGGTAAGCCGTTCCAGTTCGGTCCACACCGCCTGACTGGACACTGGCGTGCGGCTTATTAAAAAACCCAGTACGATGATGACGAAGATGGGGGTGAGTGCACTCAGAATCATGGCGGCATACTAGCGTTACCGGCTTGTCAATGCCAGCGTTCGCTGTGCACAGCTATCTGCAGCGCCAGTGTCTTGACAAAATTTGAGGCCTCGGAGATACTTCCGCCCAGTCCAAGAAAGGCCTGTCTACCAAGGTCAACAAAAAACATCCGAACCAAACCAATGCAAGCCGACCGGTAAGAAGTCATTTCTTCCGACTCTTCGCCCCGTTTCGATTTATGTAAAGCCTCGTAGAGAATCTGTAAGAAAAAAGCGCCACTATGGAATATCTAGCAATCATCGCCTTCGCCATCACTACTTGTGTGACACCCGGCCCTAACAACGCCATGATCATGGCATCGGGATTAAACTACGGCATTCGGCGCAGCATGCCGCATTACGCTGGCATCATTCTAGGCTTTCCGTTGATGGTATTGGCCGTAGGCCTCGGCATTGCGCAGCTGTTCGATATCTATCCGGTAATGCACCTGGTCTTAAAGCTTGTTGGTGCAGCCTATCTAAGCTATCTGGCGTATAAGATCGCTAGCGCCCCGGTGTCAGAATCCGCCGTGAGCAAGGGCAAACCGTTTACCTTTGTTCAGGCCGCCGCGTTTCAGTGGGTGAATCCGAAGGCCTGGGTACTGGCGGTGGGGGCTACGGTCACCTACACGACGCTGGGTGATGGCTACGTGTTGCAGGTTCTTACCATCGGCCTCATCTTCATGCTGTTCGGTGCGCCCTGCATCTTGCTCTGGCTTTGGGGTGGCGCCTCCCTGAAGGCGTTGATGAAAACGCCCGTCTATGTGCGCATCTTCAACATCAGCATGGCGCTACTCCTGATGGGCTCGCTGGTGCCAGTCTTTATCGACCTCTATTGGCAGCTCACGGCCTAGGAAAAAACAGGTCCCGGATTGTCGGCTTTCAGTCTAGCTGGATTTCTTCGCCGTAGACATCAAGTCTAATGCTCTTCCTTCGGGGTCTTTCAGAAAAGCCATCCATTCCTCCGTACCATCCTCGTGAGTATGGATCAGATGCGGCTGATGGCTAATTTCGACACCAGCTTGCCGCGGGGCAGGCTGTCTAAGCCACCCTTTGTCCCTGTAACCTTCTCATCTCGTTTCGGCATGATGCCATGCTACCAATGTCGTTGCTGATTTTCCCTACCCGCTGTTCATAATCCTAACGAAGCGGGCTTGTCCTGGTGCGGCGCAGTAATGGATAATCCCTGCACTTGAAAAGAGGATGAGACACTATGCAATTTATGGTTACCGCCTACGACGGCAAAGATGAAGACGCGTTGGATAGACGCATGACAGTACGCAAGGCGCACATCGAGGGAGCGAATAAGCTCAAGGCGACGGGAAACCTGATCGCTGGCGGCGCGATACTCGACGACAAAGAGAGGATGATAGGGTCTACGATGTATGTTGAATTCGAGTCGAAGGCCGAACTCGATCAATGGCTGGCAAGCGATCCCTACGTTACCGGTAATGTCTGGCAGGACATTAGTGTCCTGCCGATTCGTCTGGCGATCAAATAGTCTATTCGCCGGGAGCCAGATGCTCCAGCTTCAGCCCGACGGCCGTGTTGGGACCGAAACCTTTCCAGTAGTTATGCTCGTCGTTCTGCAGGCCGCCCGTAACCGAATACACGGCCTCGGCGCCATCGGGCACCAATTCCAGATAAGACATACGGCCCTCGGTCTGCTTCAGATAGTGATCGAAGTAGGCAGTGGCGAAATGATCCATAATGTTGTTCATGC
>JBBDIR010000012.1:0-1328 GCA_040880325.1 Pseudohongiellaceae bacterium | reverse complement strand
GTCAAAGACAGAACTGTGGCACCGCGTGCTGACCCATTACCTGCCGCTGTGTTTTCCCGAAGCCGACCGCTTTCATCGCAGCTCACGTAGCGACTGGTTCTTTGCATTTCTTGAACGCTATCCGTCACCACACCTCATCTCAGCCATGAGCCAGGACGCGTTTGCCGCTGACGCTTGGGGCGTTGTAGGCCGTAAGGTTGCAAAAGAACGTTTGCTTGCAGATATTTACGAGACAGCCAAGTCTTCTGTGGGGTTGCCGGTTGCCCCAGATTCTGATGCGATCAGTATGTTTCGCCTGGTTCTTGGGGAAGGTCGCAGTCTCATCGCGCAACGCAATCAAATCGAAGACCGAGCTGTAGCGCTGCTCAAAGACCTCCCCGATTATCAGCTACTGACATCAATCCCAGGGGTCGGCCCGATCAACGCCCTGACTATCCTCGCAGAAGCTGGTGACTTGCGCCGCTTTGGACACCACAGGCAGTTCTTGAAGTTCTGCGGTATGGACTTGGCAACCATCCAGTCCGGCACATTCCGTGGCCAAACCAAGCTGTCAAAATACGGGAATGCCCGCTTGCGCCGCACCCTGTGGATGGCCGGTCAGGTTGCCATTCTGCAGCGGAGCAACAGCTTCCGGGATAAGTTCGAGCGCTACATCGCGAAGGACCGCCACAACACCCATTTGCGCCGAAAGGCGTATACCGCAATTGCCGCCAAAATGGCCCGAACAGTTCACGGGATCATCAAACGCGGTGAACCCTATCGCCCCTTCTTTGAGGGGTGATCGATCGCAGAAGGACCTTTCTCTGTAAGGGCCGTGGAGGCAGACACCTGACCTCGTAGATAATGTTTAGGCCTTCTGTGTTAGCGACCCGATGATCTCGTCTTAAGGACGGTGAGAGCCGCAATAGCGTACTCTGTGTTTGTTATGGGAGAGACTGTCGTTGACCAAATCGCCAAACTGAGACATTTTATAGGCGTGTCGAGGTACCTTGATACGACAATGACCTGACGCCAAACCAGCTAATTATTCCGCGCATAGGACGTTGTCGACCCTGATCGTGCCAGGCTTGCCGCGCCATTCGATGATGCGGTTCAGGCTTCGGATGACCCGCTCGGCGGGAAGCGAGAAATCAACCTCGATCCCCAGCCCTTCGCGGTTGAAATCGTCCAGAACGTTCAGAAGCCGGAACGCACGGCCATCGCCGAGGCTATCGGCCATGAACCGAAGGTCCGCGAAGCGAAATCCATAGACTAGGTCACATTGGGCGCATCTGGCACGGCCAAAGCGTCGGGTTTATCCCGTTTCAACCGCTTGCGGGGCTTGATGC
>JBBDIR010000011.1:0-1378 GCA_040880325.1 Pseudohongiellaceae bacterium | reverse complement strand
TATGCCCGGTGGTGTGGGAGGAGCGGGGCCGTGAGGCCTCGCCCTATCCCGATTAGCAGCTTTATCGGCAGTACAGTCCAAGCGCTATCTTCAAACTGAATTAGAACTACAAGGATTAAAATATGACAGACATCGATAAGCTCCCAGCGAACACTCTATTTATCGAAGTGTCAGGCTCTGGGATGCCTGAGATCGATGGCCTATATGTCCCGTCAGAAGCTCCTCCGGCAAGGTCAGAGGCAAATGTTATGTCTAGCCGTGGCTATTGGAACGGCAAGATGGCTTGGGATCGTGCTGATGGTAAAGCAGCCAGAAGTCCGGCGATATCTTACTCAATTGGATTTAAATCATGGCGAATTTGCCGATTGGACGGGCATTTAGCCTACGAAATTACATGTGAAGATGAATTGCCACCGACAGATCGTCAGTGGAATGTGTATAAAATGGGTGTTGCTCCAGCTCCAAAAGTTGTGATTCACCACTCAGATCCTCGATGAGCTTTTACTCCATATGGGGTAATCTAATGAAACGGGAATTCACATATTCGCTGAGGGCTCCTAACAAAGCCATGCGCGGCGACAGCTATTCCGTTTCGGCTTCGCCTACACTACAAAGCTGCGCGTGTTGGCGGCGTTATAAGGCCAGAATGTGTCGCACGATTGCAGGTCGTGGTTAAATTCCAGCATCGTTCTGGTGCCGGTAGCCAGGAATTGGAAGCTCCAAACTGGCACGTGTGCCAAGCGTTATGTGTTTCAGTGCCATTGGAAAGCTAAGTGAGAAATGATGAATCTTGAAGACCTTGGGAACATCGGCGAATTGATAGCTGCTATCGCGACTATAGCCACGTTAGTTTATCTAGCTCTTCAGATTCGTCAGAATAATGACGCCACCAAAATCATTGCCGGTCAGTCTATACTCTCTTCGGCAAACGAAGCACTCCAGCTGGCTGCTTCTACGCCGCAAACTGCTAGAGTGCTTATTCTTGGCCAGTCTGATTTTGAAACTCTGCCTGATGATGAAAAAGCCCAGTTTGCTGTATGGGTATTTGCCTGGTGGAGGGTCCTTGAGCAGGGAGAGTATTACTACAGGAAAGGATACCTTGAAGATGCAGTGTGGCAAGGACATGTGGAGCATCTAAAACAAATCATGAAAAGCGACGCTGTCGTCCAATTGTGGGAAAGTAGGCATTATTTTTTCAATGATGATTTTCAATCACTCGTGAACGAAGCGAGAGTTGCAGAAACAGAAGCAAAACTATTTCGCGATGTCATTGAGAAAATAAAAACTGAATCCTAATGAAACTTAGCCGCGAAACGTTTGACGACCAACACATAACGGACAAGGATAAGTCGCGCGTCAGCCGCGACTTATCCTGTTG
>JBBDIR010000010.1:0-178062 GCA_040880325.1 Pseudohongiellaceae bacterium | reverse complement strand
AATGCCGCTATAGCTCAGCCGTGGTAGAGCAGCTGACTTGTAATCAGCAGGTCCCCAGAAGAGGCGACTCTTGGTGGCGGCGAAAGAAGCACCGTAGTAAACCGTAGTAAGCAGTATCGTAGTATAGAAAGTGCAGTAGAGATTAATGCCGCTATAGCTCAGCCGTGGTAGAGCAGCTGACTTGTAATCAGCAGGTCCCGAGTTCGACTCTTGGTGGCGGCACCACTCTCCCTTCCTTTAACGAATTCACCCCGAGTGCACTCCCCCCAGCAGGTCCACTCTCCATAGTTGGCGACTCTTGGTGGCGGCACCACTTTCCCTCTCATCAAACCATTCAGCCTAAGTGCAGCCACCCAGCTAAACCCAGCAGGTCCTCTCTCGATTTGGCGCCTTCCGGTGGCGACATTCTTGTAGTCCCGCACCGATTCACTTATTCTTCATGGCTCAATTAATTGCTATAGGGTGCAGTGAATATCCCATGTTGGACGAAAAACAAATTCGAGAATTGGTTGCCGAGCACGGCAATACCGTAAATGAAGGTCGACCCATTCAGCAGCTCATCGCTGACGGTGAGATTCCGCGCCTAAATGGTGCAACCGTTTTAGAAGGCAAGGTCTCAGACTCGGTGTTTGGAGATGGGCTCAAGACCACTTCCGGCGTTCCGCTAAGACTCATGTTTCGCAACAACCGTATCTCAACTCACGATGTTAATCGCGGCGCGATTCCCTTCAAGGACCAGGTGCTGGCCTTTAACCATGATCATATGCTGCGTCTGGTGGTGGATGTCCTGGGGTCATCGCAGTTTCAGGTAGACGGGCTGCTGCCGAGTTCCACCGTGATACCGGCGGAGAATCTCGACTTGGTTAGTCTGGAGAATGTACTGCGTCTGTTTATGGCCGAGAGCTCGACCTCCACGTCGCTGTACCAGCATTGGCTTCAGGCGAAGGAGGCGGGCGACACCGTACTGCACTACGCCGGACACGAGATGAGGGTGGAGAGCCTGGTTCCGAACGGCGTGCTTCCCTACGTCATGGATACGCCCAGCACGAAAGACAAGGTAGACAAGACGACTGATGCACAAGCGCTGATCGAAAGTGGCGTATGCACGCAGGCTCAATACAACCAGATAAGAAACTCATCCCTGATGGCATTCGGTATGATCTCTCAATATCTGGCCGAGCGCGGCATGGTGCTGGTGGACACCAAGACCGAGCACGGCATCAACAGCGAGGGTAAAATAGTCGCGGCTGATGAGTTGTATACGATGGATTCCTCGCGTTTCTGGCGCCTCGATGACAATGGCGATGTCATGCACAGAGACGGCAAACCGGTCTCATTCTCTAAAGAGTTCGCCCGTGGCATGGTGAAGGAGAAGGATCAGCAATTCTCAGAAGAACAGGCTAACGAAATAGCGGTTCGCTATATTCTCGGCTTGCAGCATTTGACTGGTGTCGAGTTTGCGCCGGACCTGCGCCCGCGCGATCAACGAATCGTCGAGTCCGTGAACTTAATATTGGACGCCTTGCTTTAAGGGCTGACTAAGCAATTGCCATTGAGAGGCCTCAAGATGATCCCAAGCATTAGATGCAAGCTACTGGCACTTGGTATTCTGACTCTCGTACAGGCTTGCTCGCCTTCGCCCTCAAACGAATCAACAGCGGCGGCGACGAGTCAAGATAGCATCAGCGCAGCGGATTACGAGCGCGCGGAAAGCTTGCTGGCGGTCAATACCTCAGATCTGGTTCATTACGACATCCTCGCCCAATACTGGCAGGATAACGAGCAGTTAATCTATCGCCGTTCTACACAGGATGGGTCGGATTATGTATTAGTAGACGCGTTGACGGCCCAGAAGTCGGCGCTGTTCGATGCGACGCGGCTGGCGGATGCGTTAGCGAGCCATAGCGAAGAGGAGGTAGAGGCGAGGGACCTGAATCTAGCGCAGATTCAGCTGTCGGATAACGGAAGTCGGCTCGATTTTGATTACTCCAGTCAACGCTATAGCCTGGAGCTGAATACTTATTCGCTTAATCAATTGTCCGCGACACCGCCCGACGAATATCTCTCTCCCGATGGTAACAAGGCTGCCTTTATCGACGAACACAATCTCTGGGTTCGCGACACCGGCAGCAATGAACTGACACAGCTTACCTTCGATGGTGAACAGGACTATGGTTATGCAACGAACAACGCCGGCTGGCTGCGTGACGATGGCCCGGTGTTGCTGTGGTCTCCTGATTCCTCCAAGATAGCAACGTTTCGACACGACGGCAGAAACGTGGGCGAGATGCATCTGTGGTCCACGAAGGTAGGGCACAGCGAACTCGATGCGTGGAAGTATCCATTACCCGGCGACGACTACATCTTCATGATCGAGCGTATCGTGATTCACCTGGAGCCGCAGCCTCGTATCGTGCGTTTAAATATGCCTCCTGACCCCCATAGATCGACTACCAGTGATCATATAGCCGGTAGAGGTGGAGTATTTCTGGATGTGCAGTTCAGCGAAGACAGCGAACTGCTGTCGTTTGTCTCCTCATCACGGGATCACAAGATCGCTCAGCTGCAGATTGCCAATACACAGACTGGCGATGTGCGTCCGGTCTATCGCGAGGAGGTTGAAACCTATTATGAATCGGGGTACAGCTCGGAAAATTGGCGCGTGTTTCCCGAACGCAACGAATTTATCTGGTTCTCAGAGCAGGACAACTGGGGGCATCTCTATCTGCATGACCTGCAGTCGGGAGAACTGAAGCAGCAAATTACCGAAGGCAGTTGGGCCGTTCTAGCCATACAGCAAATCGACCTGATTAATGAGCAGATCTATTTTACCGGATCGAACCGGGAGCCCGGTGATCCCTATTATCACTATCTCTATCGAATCGATTTTGATGGAACTGGGTTGACTAATTTGACACCCGAGCGCGCTAACCATCAGATCAGCTGGTCCAAGTCGGGGGAGTTCTTTACCGATGAATATTCGACGCCGGACACGGCGCCGGTGTCTGTATTGCGTGACAAGGTAGGCGAGCAGCGGCTATTACTCGAAGAAACTGACATCAATCCTTTGATCGCCGCCGGCTGGGTGCCGCCAGTCCCATTTACTGTAAAAGCCAGAGATCAGATCACCGATCTTTATGGACTGCTGTACAAGCCAACGAACTTCGACGAGACAAAATTCTATCCCGTTCTCAACTACCTCTATCCGGGCCCGCAGAGTGGCAGCGTTGGCACGCGATCGTTTCGTGCTTCTCGCAACGATAAACAAGCGTTGGCCGAGTTGGGATTTGTCGTGGTAGAGCTGGACGCCATGGGTACGCCGGGTCGATCCAAGTCTTTTCACGATGCCTACTACGGCGATATGGGCGACAACGGCTTGCCGGATCAGATCGCGGGCATTCGACAGCTAGGGGCTCAGAATTCCTGGATGGATCTCGATCGGGTCGGAATCTGGGGGCACTCCGGTGGTGGCTTCGCCTCGACAGCTGGCATTCTACGCTATCCGGAGTTCTATAAGGTTGCGGTATCCGGAGCCGGTAACCATGACAATCGCAACTATGAAGACGATTGGGGTGAGAAGTGGCAGGGCTTGCTGCAGACGTTTCCCGAGAGCAATCCCAGTGAGGGCGAGCCGGCGGTAACCACGAACTATGACAATCAGGCCAATCAACTATTGGCTGATCAGTTAGAGGGCAAGTTGTTGCTCGCTCATGGCATGCTCGATACCAATGTACATCCCTCCAGCACACTATTGGTAGTCGATGCTCTGATCGAGGCTGACAAGGACTTCGATCTGCTCGTGCTGCCCAATGCCAGTCATGGCTTTGGTAATCGACGGTATTTTATGAAGCGGCGTTGGGACTACTTTGTGGAGCATCTACGCGGGCTGCAGCCTCCACCTGAGTTTATCTTCGCCGAAAATATTCGGTAGATCGACGCAATGCAGTGCGGCCTCCTTGCAAGCGCGTAGAGGCCTGCATTAAGCTTCAGACATGAGGCTATAAGTCTCCAACACTGATCAAGGACACTCCATGAGAACTAACCATCGATTAACTGTCCGGACTAGCTTGCTGCTTGCTACGCTGGTGATGCCTGCCGTATGCGCCGCCCAGGCCTATACACCACCGAAGACAGCCTTTGGCGTGCCCGATGTGCAGGGCGTCTGGACCTACAAGACGAGGACCGGGCTGGAACGCGCCGATGTCTATGCGGGTGAGCTTGAGGTGGACGAAGCCACTATGCTGGAGAAGATGGTGTCTACTCCGGACTATATTGCCTTTCTCGAGGCCACTGGTGCGGAGGCTCCGGGCCCGGAGAATGTGGGGGGCTATAACGGCTTCTGGATCACACCGGGCGATACATTGGCGCAGATGAACGGCAAATTCAGAACCTCTTTGATCGTCGATCCGCCCGATGGCAAGATTCCCTGGAGGGAAGAGGGGCAGGCGCTGCGCCGCTCGCAACAGGAGGATCTGCCCATGGGCATGGCAGAGAGTGACGGCCCTGAGGGCAGGACGCTATCGGATCGTTGCCTGGTGAGTTTCGCATCGACAGCACCTTTCATGAGTAGCCTGTACAATAACCATATGCAGATCGTGCAGTCACCCACTCACGTCATGCTGCTTGCTGAGATGGTGCATAACGCGCGTATTGTGAGAATAGATCAGGAATTTCGAGACTTGCCCTATGACAAGTGGTTAGGTGACTCTATCGGTTATTACGAAGGCGATACCTTAGTAGTCCAGACCAAAGACTTCAATCCCTGGCAAGTGGCCAAGGAGAGACTGGTTTCCAACAACATCTTACTGACGGAACGTTTTACTCGCGTCGCCGGCGACAAGTTACACTATTCATTCACAATCGATGATCCTGATCTCTACACGCAACCCTGGACCGCCGAGATGCCCATGTACACCGGCGAGGACTTGTATGAATACGCTTGCCACGAGGGCAATTATGCAATGCGTGCAATTCTTGCTGGCGCGCGTCGCCACGAGCAGGATGCGGCTAACAGTCAGCAATAGAGTCAATCGCTGGTTGTCGCTCTGGCGCCACCGGCTAAGTCAAACGCAATAAACAGGAAAATTTTATCTCTTTACAGCGAAGAAATACCCCAGCCATAACTCAGAACAAGAGTCTGTGATGGCCCCGGTCGAAGCGGCGATAGCCGCCTATACAAGTTTCATGTGGGGCCTGCCCTTGGTCATCCTGCTGGTGGGTGGTGGCCTCTTCTTCATGGTGCATTCCAGATTGCGCCACTTTCGTTATTTTTCTCATGGCATTGCCCTGCTAAGGGGTAAGCACGCCGACTCCAATGAGGCGGCAGGGGATATCAGCCATTACCGTGCGCTCGCTACTGCTTTGGCTGGAACCATGGGGTTGGGAAATATCACCGGTGTCGCTGTTGCGATTACCGTCGGTGGCCCAGGTGCCGTTTTCTGGATGTGGATAACCGCAATAGTCGGGATATCTACCAAGTTTTACACCGCCTCTCTCGCGATCATGTTTCGCGGCAGAGACGATGAAGGAAAGTTGCAGGGCGGCCCGATGTACGTAATTCGTGAAGGCCTTGGGCGCAGGTGGCTTCCGCTAGCCTGGATGTTTGCCATAGCAGGGATGGTAGGAACTCTGCCTATATTTCAGGTTAATCAGTTGGTACAGATTCTGCGTGACGTCATCGCGGTTCCAGCTGGACTGGCCACGGCAGAGAGCCATTTCAATTTTGACTTTTTAACGGGCCTCCTCCTGGCCGTGGTCATGTTTACGGTTGCCATTGGTAAGGTTAAGAGAGTTTCCGCCATAGCGGCGAAGATGGTGCCGGCTATGGTGATATTCTATTTCCTGATTACCGGTGTACTACTGGCAAGCCATCTGAGCGACATACCCTCGATGTTCTTACTCATCTTCACCGACGCCTTCACCGGGCAGGCAGCGGCGGGTGGTATTCTGGGTGCTGTTATTCTGATCGGCGTGCAGCGCGGAGCGTTCTCTAACGAGGCCGGAATTGGCACCGAGTCGTTAGCGCATGGCGCGGCTAAGACCAACGAACCGACGCGAGAAGGCCTGGTCGCCATGATCGGCCCCATCGCCGACACCCTGATAGTGTGCACCTGCACCGCGTTGGCGATACTCGTGACTGGCGTCTGGCAGGGCGATGCCGTTGGAGTAACCCTGACGACTCAGGCTTATGAACAGGTGTTTCCTGGCTATGGTGCCTACCTTCTACTTATCATGGTTGTTGTTTTGAGTACCACGACGATACTCACCTATTGGTATTACGGCAGCAAGTGCATGGGCTTTCTCTTGGGTACTGCGAAAGAGAAATATTATATGTATGCTTACATGGCATTAATCATCGCAGGTGCCGTCGTTTCGCTTGATGTGGTAATTAACTTATTGGACGGCATGTATGCGACGATGGCGATACCCACTATGATCTCGACGCTGGTGTTGGCGCCGAAGGTGAAGCAGGTAGCAGCGGCCTATTTTAAGAGAGTAGACGCTGGGGAATTCGAGGAGAACGAATCGTCTGCCAGCACTGCATCGACACCTGGCTTTGGCAAGGACTAATCACGTATGAGATATCTCTCTCTATTGGCTCTGATCTCTTTCGGTTTATTGTCCTGCGCACAGCACAATCAGCCCGGGCAATCCGACATCGATTCCATCAATCGTGTGTTAGACAGCTATCATGCGGCAGCGGCAACCGCGGACTGGGGAACTTATTTCGATTTAATGAGCGAAGATGGGGTTTTCATCGGTACCGATGCGCGAGAGCGCTGGAGCAAGTCAGAGTTCCGGCAGTATTCGAGTGGCAGCAACGGCTGGGTCTATACTCCACGGCAGCGCAATATCAATATTACTCCAGATGGCAGAAGCGCTTGGTTCGATGAGGCGCTTCTAAGTCAGAGTTACGGAACTAGCCGCGGAACGGGTGTGCTAATACGCACAGCTGCGGGGTGGAAGATCTCTCAGTATCACCTCACGTTGCCGATTCCCAACGGCATGGTGCGCGACATCACTAATCGAATAAAAGCGTACGAAACACAACAGTAGCTTCATCTACATGGCTGCAGAGTCTTTCGCCATCTGCTGAAAACCGCGACTCATCATCCACGCACTGAATGTGGAGATGACGGCAAACACCGACAGCACTAAGAACACCTGTGGCCAGCCGAGATAGTCGGAGAGTATGCCCGCGGCAAATGCTGCGATAGCCCCGCCGATATATCCCATGCCATCGATAATTCCTGTGCACGAACCGGCCCCCTTGGCTCCAGCGATATCGAGCGTGAGGCAGCCGCTGCTCATGGAATAGGGGCCGAGCAGAAAGAAACCGCTGGCGCCGAGAAAGACCAATATCAAATTAAAGTTTGGCTCGCTGGCAGCGCTTAAGATAGAAATGGCGATCATGCAGAAAACGAGCACGGAGAGCATGACCCACATCATGCGCGCACGGTCGCCGTTGCGCGCGTGATGATCTGTATACCAGCCGATGAAGAGAGTGCCCGCGACACCTAACAATGGAAATACGGCTGAACGTAAAATAGCCGAGCTGGCCCCGAGACCGATGTCGAAGAGAAACTTCGGAGTCCAGAAGAGGAATACAGACCGCAGCAGCGTTGTCAGAAAACTGAATACTAACAACTGTCGATAGATGGGAAGCCGCAGTAATGTCCTCAAGATAGTCGATACGGGGGGCTGCTCCTCGTCACCGTAGTTAGCTATCTGAGCCTTTGAGGTCGCGCCCTCTATGGGTTTTGCGCCCGCTACGACGTCTGCGGGGCTGGAGCGAGATGCAAAATAAGACCAGATCAAGATGAGCGTGAGGACTAGAGCTGGGTAGACAAAGACTCCTTGCCATGGAACGCCCATCGCCACTAAGAACCCTGCAAACAATGTGGCGGCGACGCCGCCAAATTGAAAATTGACGCTAATCAAACCCATCACCGTGCCATTACGTTCTCGCGGATACCAATTGCCAATTGTTTTAGTGAGTCCACCCCAGCCCATAGATAGGAAGTAACGGCAGAAGCACCACACTATAATGAAGGCAGTTAAACTGCTTGAAATGGCAAAGATAATATTAAAGAAAATAGCTCCAGCCATGCCGACTAGAAAGATTCGGCGGCCACCGATTTTGTCTGCCAGGGGGCCATTGATGAACTTACCGGTGGCATAGGCCATTTCTGATAGCGAAGCAATCAGACCAAGCTGGGTGTTGGAATAACCGAATTCCTGTTCTAGCAGAGGGAAGGCGGCGGAGAGATTGCCGCGGCAGATGTAATAGCCGACATAGCCTAGCAGCATGACCCAGAACGTAGACGTTCGCCAGCGCAGCAGTCGGGTGTTTTCCTCAGATGTTACTGGAGTCTTCTGATCACCTTGCAGCGTATAGAACATTTACCTATCCCTGTAGTGCGCTATCGATGTGATCGGTCAGTAGTAAGTGGTCTATTGGGCTAACTCAGTGAATGGTCTGCTCGCGTTTGGCTAACTCTTCGCTGACGCTCGATGTGACTCTGGGCTCGTCTTGAGATGCATAGCTGCGCGTAACGACTTCGCTTTGCAGGTAGCTGCCGAGCTTGCCGAGGAATTCTTCCATGTGTGCAGTTTGATAGTGGCCCTGCAAACAGTCTGCATTCTCCCATTCCTGTAGTAGCACTATATGATTGCTATCGGTTAAGCCTTCGAAGTACTCATAGCTCAGGCAGCCGTGCTCCTGTCGACAGAGGCGCACCATGTCCTTCATCAATTCGATTGCTTCAGGTTTTGACTCTGCAATTAGATGGAAAGTCGATTGCACCATTATCATTAGTTGGCTAATCCTGTTTAAGGGTGATGTTCAACGAATGTTGCATAGGAATGCATTATACGGAATAGATTCTTAAATTCAGCTGAATCTAAGCAGAATAATGTTCTACTAATAAGGTGGTGCCGTTAGCAGTTTTATCAAGTGCGCAGCTCACGATGCAGCTGCGCTGGCGCTCGCGGCAGTCAAGAGACAGCCGCCCGCCGTTTCCTGGTCTCGAAATGTGACAGTTCAGCCGAGCGAAATTCAGGCTAACTCATTGATATTATTTTTGTTTTCCAAGTTTGCTATCAATGCTCCAGCCGCCAGCTCCAAGACCCGCCACAACTAGCAGGCCTGCCATGATGCCCATGTTTTTCACGAAGTTTTGCGTTTCCGTGGGAATATTCCAGAAATCATGCATCACCAGGCTAATTACCAGAGTTAGGCCAGCCAGCACGAAGGCGACGGGGTTGACCTGATACCCCACGACCAGCGCGATACCACCGAGAAGCTGTATAAGAATGGTCAGGACCAGGAAGAAGGTGATGAAGACCATGCCATGTTCGGCCATGTAGACGGATGTGCCTTGAATGTTACTGATCTTCAGAATCGCACCAGGAAGAATGAAGTAGAGCCCCAATATCACGCGGCCACTGGTAGAGCAGAGCAGTTCGAAATTCTTACGCATTAGAGTTCCTTTTAGTCTTGTTACTTACTCGTCCCACCAGGGGTAGAAAGGCGGCATGTCGTTTGAGGCCTTATCAGTATATTCAGGTTCTCTCTTCTCCAGAAATGCCTTCACGCCTTCCTTGCCACTTGTTTGGCTCGCATAGTAGATGGCGAGCGAGTCTACCTGATGTGCCGCTAGTGGGTGATTCTGTGCCGCATTACGATACATCATCTGTCTTGTTAGCGCGATAGATACGGGGCTGTGCTGTGCAACTCGGCGAGCCAGTTCATAAGCTTTGTGCAAGAGGGAATCTTGCGACTCAACCGAGTTGGCAAAGCCGCGGGATTTTAGTTCTTCGGCGCCGATTAGATCTGCACTATATACCCATTCCAGCGCCGTACCCATGTTGACGATTCTGGGTAAAAACCAACTGGAGCAAGCCTCCGGTGTAATGCCGATCTTGTTAAACACAAAACCCACGCGCGCATTCTCCGCGACCAGCCGGATATCCATGGCGCAGGTCATGGTTGCTCCGATGCCGACGGCGGCGCCATTGATCGCTGCGATAATAGGCTTCTTGCATTCGTACATGGTCAGGGTAAGCTGGCCACCGGTGTCACGAACACCGGCAACGATCTCTGGATCGTGCAGTCTGGTTTTCATATCACTAAGACTCGGTTGTAGACCCTCATTCAAGCCGAAGACGTTTCCTTCGCCGCTTAGATCCATTCCGGCACAGAATGCTTTGCCCGCCCCGGTAACGACAATTGCGCGCACCTCATCGTCTTCGCTGGCGCGATTTATAGCATCGATCAGTTCTTGTGCCATCTCCACCGTAAACGCATTCATGCGTTCCGGACGATTCAGGGTAATGGTAAGAATATTATTTTCGATCTGGTAGCGGATTGCATTGTAGGCCATGGGTGAGCTCCAAAGGTCAAGGGCTGATAGGTGAGCTGAATGGTGAGCTGGTTGGTGAGCTGATTGATGAACTGATTGATGAGAGGCCCAGGATACAGTGAAGTTGAAACTTATATCGTGTTCTCGGTCGGCTGTTTCAATCTGAACAGCTCAACATCGCCTTCCTGCAGCATTTGTTGCAGATGAAGGTCTTCTTCTCGCTTGGTTATACAGACAACCAGAAATTCTGCCCTGAGGATATTGCCTCGGTAGACATATTCTTCGCCACGTATCGTATCCTGGATTTTCTTAACGACAACTTGGGCGCCCTCAGCATCGACCCCAGGGAGTAGCATTCTAAACTGCTTGTAGCTGGTCCGAGCAAACACATCTTCATTGCGTCGTCTGTCGGTAGCCATCAACGCGAAGTGCCTCAGTAGTTTGTTGCCCACTCTGGCTCCGTGCTGTTTAACTATATCGTCGAGATTGGTGAGTTCGATGGTCAGCATCGATACCGGCTTGGTATAGCGCAAGGCCACGCCGAGTACGCGGTTGCTGACTTCTATGAAGGTGCGGTGATTCAGGATAGTCGTTATCGGGTCGAAAATAGCATTCTCCTGATACTCGACCTTCAGCTCCTCCATTGTCATGATGAGGATGGAAATTGCGAACACCAGAATGCTGACTACTGCGCCTAACAGATAAATGCTAGTCACGCCAGACGGCGAGTTTATTGCCTGCCCATCGCGCAAAAATAAGATGCCAAATTCTACTATCGCGTCAAATGCCGAGAGAGTGAGCAAGAGATACGCACCAATCGTGGAATTGATAGCCATAATCGGGCGCAGTTTTCTTTCTATCCTGAGACCGTTCAGCAATATATAGACTACGGACAATGAGAAAATGATGATCATCACTGTAAAGATCCGTACACGCCAAACTACCGATTCCTCGATAAACGTAAAATAATAGAAGCCCGCCACCGTTCCCAGAAACCAGATCAGACAAAATAAGGGAAGTCTTGAAGCCTCTTGATTCCAAAAATTAGCGAGGCCGGAAAGCATGGGAATGCGACCTCCCATGATCAAGATATTGGCGAGGAAGATCGATAAAATTGGCGACAAGGTGCCCTGAAGCGAAAGCAGCAGAATGCCGATGCAAGTGCAAATGAAACCGATCGCTATCCTGAGCAGGCCGGGTATCTGTCTGTTGCTGGCCCAATTCGCCACCAGAGCAATACTTGTTACAAGTGCGACAAGGCCTGTGAGAATTGCTAGAGTTTGATTATCCATTCGTTAGATTTTTTAGATGGCCTTTGCCGTGCGTAATAATTCAATGTCATTTTCAGTGAAACCCCAATCCGTCAATATTTCTTCGCTGTGCTCGCCAACCATGGCTGCAGGAGACTGAATCTCCGATGGTGTTCTGCTAAATCTGGGTGCCGGTGCTGGCTGTGTTACGCCGTCGAATTCGACATAGGTAGCTCTGTCGATATTATGGGGGTGACTTGGTGCTTCACCGAGATCGAGCACCGGTGCGAAACAGATATCCGTGCCTTCCATGATTGTGCACCACTCGGCGCGTGTCTTGCTTAAAAACAGCTGGGCCAGCTTCTCTCTTAGCTGTGGCCATAGCTTCTGATCCTGCTGCGCGAGAAACGTCTCATCTTCTAGACCGCACTTTTCCAGAAGCAGCGCATAGAACTGCGGTTCGATCGACCCTATTGAAATATATTTACCGTCGCTGCAGGCATAGCTACCGTAATAGTGTGCGCCGCCATCTAATTTATTGGCCTGCCTATCGGTGGTCCACATGTTCATAGCCATTAGACCAAAGAAGGGGCTTAATAGACTGGCCGTACCGTCGGTCATCGCCGCATCGATCACTTGGCCCTTTCCGGAATTCACTCGCTCATGCAGCGCCGCGAGGATACCGGTAAGCAAGTACATGGCTCCGCCGCCGAAGTCTCCTACCAGATTCAGGGGCGGAGAGGGAGGCCGATCGGAATAGCCCATAGCCCCAAGTGCTCCCGCTAGAGATATATAGTTTATATCGTGCCCGGCAGCCTGAGCTAGAGGGCCAGTTTGACCCCAGCCGGTCATTCGACCGAAGATGAGCTTGGGGTTGCACGCGAGACAGACTTCGGGGCCTAGCCCGAGTCGTTCCATCACGCCGGGTCTAAAGCCTTCTATGAGTGCGTCGGCCTGCTCCACAAGGCGCAGAACGGCTTCCACGGAGGCCGGATTTTTCAGGTCGAGTGCGATCGAGCGGCGTCCCCTATTGAGTACATTGGCTCTGTGACCGCGGCCTTTCTGATTGAGCCGGTCTATGCGGATGACTTCGGCGCCCATATCCGCCAACATCATCGCGCAGAACGGTGCCGGACCAATACCAGCCATCTCCAGTACCTTCAATCCATTAAGCGGTCCCATGCAGTATCCTTTAGTCAAGTCCGAGTCCTATGGATCATAGGGGATTGTGCTAATAAAAGAAAACCGATGAATAGAATCACGCGTGGTTTCAGGCTGTAGCCACTAAATCATTAGCTGTTTCACTTTTGCAATGGATACATTATCCTTTCGCGTCCCCTCACAACGAATTACGGTGCCTGTCACATGGAATTACGCGGCAAATCAGCATTCATTACCGGTGGTGCGTCAGGCTTGGGTCTGGCAACTGCACGAAATTTTGTGGCAGCAGGTGCCAGCGTCATGTTGTTCGATCTGAATGAGGAGATGCTCATAAAAGCCGCAGCCGAGTTCGGTGACAGCGCGCTATTTCACGCCGGCGATGTGGCGGATGAAACGGCGGTGGCGGCAGCGATAGAGAAAACCAAAGCAAAGTTTGGCACCGTCCATATCAATGTGAACTCGGCCGGTATTGGTGGAGCAGCACGCACGGTGGGTAAGAATGGACCGATGCCACTGGAAAAATTTGAACACATTATACGAGTCAATTTAATTGGTACCTTTAATGTGTTGCGCCTGTGCGCGGAAGTAATGCAGATGAACGATCCGGTTACCGCGGACGGCGAGCGCGGGGTTATCGTCAACGTGGCTTCGATCGCTGCGTTCGACGGTCAGACCGGGCAGGCTGGCTATGCGGCATCGAAGGGCGGAATCGTAGCGATGACCCTGCCCATCGCTAGAGATTTGGCCAACAGAGGTATTCGCGTGATGACGGTCGCGCCTGGTGTATTCGAAACGCCGCTATTGGCTTCGGCGCCGGATGAAGTACGTGATCCTCTCATCGCGATCACACAATTTCCGAAGCGTCTGGGGAATCCAGACGAGTTTGCCGATCAGGTAGCGCATATCGTTAGCTGTTCTTACCTTAACGGAGAAACCATACGACTCGATTCGGGTATTCGTATGCCGGCGCTTTAGGCGTCCATTGCTAGCGATGGGAAACAATTTGATTCAACTAACAACAAGCCGGGGGGCTGAATAATGGCTGACGCATATATAGTCGGAGCAGTACGAACTGCAACTGGAAGGAAGAAGGGCAGGTTGAGTAATATCCATCCTGTTGACATGGGGGCCATCGTGGTCGATGAACTACTCGATCGCACGGGAATACCAAATGATGCGGTGGACGATGTAATTTTCGGTGTGGTAATGCAGATTGGCTCTCAGGCGAGCAATCTGGGACGCAACGTATCCATGTCCTCGAAGCTGGATCTGGCGGTGCCAGGTACTACGGTCGATCGACAGTGTGGTTCTTCATTGCAGGCGATTCAGTTTGGCGCGCAGGCGGTGATGTCGGGTACTCAAGATGTCATCATCTCCGGCGGTGTCGAAGCGATGAGCACGGTGGAGATTGGTTCCAACATCCGCGATGGTCTGGCTAATGGCCGTGGCGTCCCAAAAGGCGAGCGTCTGGAACTGCAGTATCCAGGTATCCAGTTTAGCCAATTCGATGGCGCAGAACTGTTGGCGGAGAAATACCAAATCAGCCGAGCCGAGCTCGACGCCTTTGGTTTGCTCAGTCATCAGCGCGCTGCCGCTGCGACACAGAGCGGTTACTTCAAGCAGGAAATTGTTCCAGTAAATATAAAGTTGGAAGATGGTTCGGCGGATGTTCACTCGGTCGATGAGGGCATTCGTGCAGAAGCGACATTAGAAGGTATGCAGTCGCTAAATACGCTAAGAGAAGGCGGAGTTATTACCGCGGGCACGGCGAGTCAGATCAGCGATGGCGCTGCAGCGGTGATGATCGCTAATGAGAAGGCGGTGGCGAAATACAATCTGCCGGTGCGGGCGAAGATTCACTCACTCGCGGTGGTGGGTTCGGATCCGGTGATCATGTTGGAAGGCCCTATTCCTGCAACGCAAAAAGTCTTGGAGAAGGCTGGACTCACGATTGACGACATCGACCTGTACGAGGTCAACGAGGCGTTCGGTTCGGTTCCATTAGCCTGGGCCAAGGCTCTGGGGGCGGACCCGGACAAACTAAATGTTAATGGTGGTGCGCAGGCCTTGGGTCATCCACTGGGTGGAACCGGAGCCAAACTGATGACGACACTGGTGCATGAGTTGGAACGGCGTGAGAAACGCTATGGTTTGATCGCTATCTGCGAAGGTGGCGGAACCGCAAACGCCATGATTATCGAACGCATGAATTCGGTTACAGCCGAAGAGAAAATACTATGATGGATTCCTACGAGTCTCCCTGGATGGATGAAGAGTTGCACATCATGCGCGACTCGGTCGCCAAATTCTTGCAGAAAGAATTTGTGCCAAAGATGGAGAAATGGGAAAAACAAGGCTTCGTTGACAGGGATGCGTGGCGTATAGCCGGCAAGGCGGGTTTGCTCTGTGCATCCATACCCGAGGAGTACGGTGGCGGCGGTGGAAATTTCAAACACGAGATGGTATTGGTAGAGGAGTTGAGCTACGCCAATATTACCGGGTTCGGAAACGGTGTGCATTCTGGCATCGTGGCCCACTATATAAACTCCTACGGCAGCGAGCAGCAGAAGCGGCAGTGGTTGCCCAAGATGGCAAGTGGTGAGATCGTCTCCGCGATCGCCATGACCGAACCCGGCACCGGCTCCGATCTGCAGTCTGTTTCCACCACCGCGCTACTCGACGGCAACGAATACGTCCTCAATGGACAGAAGACTTTTCTCACCAACGGCATGACCGCTAACCTTATTTGTGTGGTGGCGAAGACCGACCCGACTGCTGCAGGAAAAGGCATTTCCTTAATAATGGTTGAAACTGAATCAGTTCAGGGAGAAGGAGGGTTTAGCAGAGGCAGGAACTTAGAGAAGCTCGGCATGAAGGCGCAGGACACGGCCGAGATATTTTTTGATGATGTGCGAATACCCAAAGAAAACTTGTTAGGTTCAGTAGAAGGGAAGGGCTTTGTGCAATTAATGCAACAGCTGCCGCAGGAACGATTAATAATCGCGGCCGGAGCCTGTGCAACGATCGAAAAGGCGCTGAAGATTACCAGCGAATATGTCAAAGAGCGCAAGGCCTTTGGTAAGCGTATCCTCGATTTTCAGAATACCCAGTTCAAGTTAGCCGAACGTTATACTGAAGCGCGCCTTGCCAGAGTCTTTATAGATGACTGTGCGATGAAACTCGCCGACGGTAAGCTCGATGACGCGACGGCGGCCATGGCGAAATGGTGGACGACACAGAAGCAGTGTGAAATCGTGGATGAATGTCTGCAATTCTTCGGAGGCTACGGCTTCATGATGGAGTATCCGATCGCCAAGATGTACGCCGATAGCCGTATCCAGAAGATCTACGGTGGCAGTAATGAAATCATGAAATTGCTAATCGCCAGAGAGATCTAACGCTTGTGATACGACTTCACTCGCTGATTGTATTGCTGCGCTCAGTCCTTGCTGTGTTCAATATTCTTTACGCAGAGAAACCCTGAAAATTCGTTACCACCATGTTCGCGGGCACTAGGTCCGGTCGAAACAGCGGTTGCGTCGTGGCGGTTTTGCTCAATCCATGTGCTTGCTAGTGTTTTTTCCTGGTGTAGAAACCGCAGTCTGTCGCTGTAACTTTTCCCTTGGCGGGCGTCTTGGGCCGCAAACTCAACTTGTGCCGCGCTGGGCAGATTCTTGCCTAACCAGGTGCAGTAGGCGAGAGCGTCTTCATAATTGACCTGAACAAACGGCGGGCTGGCTTCACTCTCCATGGTCTGCTGCCAGTTTGCGTGAGTGCTCCCGCCTGGCGGGTTCTGCACCAGGTTAACGGACAGATTCGGATCGGTGTTTGATGTCAGGCGCTCATTCTTGGCTGACTGAGTGTGCGGGACGTAGCCGGTTGCTTCAACAAACTTGGCAAAGTCGGAATGGTTGACTTCAAGCTTGTCTATCCAAAAGTCGTTCTGTGCAGATTCTTGAGAGTTGAGTTCGCTCTCTTGCGGTGGTTGTGTCGCGGGGGCATCGATGAAGACCATTTCCTCGAATTCGGGTTCTAATTCAACGATGAGGAAATTGTCGATAGCGGCGATCAAGGCAAGGAACGCCAGAGCGCCCGTCAATTTTTTGGTGTTCGTCATTGCGACTGCTTTTAATCCTTGCTTCTACTGCTTATTGCACCAAAAAAGAGCATAAATTCAGTGTTTGATACGAATATTCCCTTTTATAACAGATTTATGCGGCAGATACACCGAATCCAGTTCACTAATTACAAAACTTTAAAACTAAGCCTGCTCACTCTCTTAAGTCTGCTCGGAGCGGGCGTGGCGTTGCACTACAGCGTGTTCCGGGCGTCTGACAGGGAGTTAGAAAACCGCGATAGATCGATGGCATAATTCTAAGAGGAGCGGTAACAGTATGCGATCATACCGATTGCGTAAATCACTTGTGGAGAGCTACTCAGTGAATGGTCAAATGCATCGCCTAACAAGAATCAAACTAACTATTTTCATAAGTACTACAGTCTTCGCACTCGGCAATACGGTCGCTGCCGAATCGGGTTATATTACGCCGCTTACAGAATTTGGCGTACCCGATCTGCAAGGAACCTGGTCTCTCGCCACTCAAACTAACTTGGAAAGAGCGGCGCGCTTCGAAGGCAAGTTGGTCATCTCGGCGGAGGAGGCCATCTTAATCGAAGCGCGAGTGCAGGCGCGTAACGAGGCGAGCAATCGACCTAGCGACCCGAATCGAGAAGCCCCTTCGGCGGGGCAGAATGTAGGTGGTTACAATACCTTCTGGATGGATCCGGGTGAGAGGCTCGCGGTCGTAAACGGAGAGATTCGGACATCGGTTATTGTCGAGCCGGAAGATGGACAGCTTCCCTATAGTGAACAGGGTCGAACAAATTTTGCAACGGCGATGCAGCAAAGGCAATCCTATGATGGTCCCGAGGTGCGGCCATTGGGCGAACGCTGCATGGTGGGGTTCGGATCCTCCGGCGGGCCGCCGAAGTTGCCGGTCCTGTACAACAATCTGACCCAGATCGTGCAGACTGAATCTCATGTAGTACTTCTTGCGGAGATGAATCACGATGCGCGCATAGTGCGAATAAATGCGGAACATCAAGACCCGCCACTCTACCCTTGGCTCGGAGACTCGATCGGGTACTACGAAGACGATTCGCTGGTGGTGGTGACAACGAACTTTCACGCCCAGCAGGGCATGCGTTCCTCGTTAGAGCATCGCTTCTACGGCTCACAGCAGATGAAGGTAACCGAGCGCTTTACGCGCACGTCGGATGACAGGATCCTGTATCAATTTACGGTGGATGATCCAGCGAACTATAGCCAGCCATGGAGCGGTGAGCTACCGATGGTAGCGGATGGTGAGCGCGTATTCGAGTACGCTTGTCATGAGGGAAACTACGCCTTGCCAGGGATATTGGCAGGAGCGAGAAGATCCGACGTGGAGGGGATCGACTACGCTCCTACTGATCCAGGTCAATAGTGCCGGAGCTAACGCAGATCGGGAAGCTGATAGCCGTCAGTTTCCAATTTCGCGCGGATAGTTTTCTTATCTATCTTTCCCGTCGATGTAAGTGGTATCGCTTCAGTTGCAATGATGTCATCCGGCAGTTGCCACTTGGCGAAAATCTTGCTGCAGTGTTCGATGACTGTCTCCTTATCCAATGACTTTCCTGCGACCATGACCACCAGCGCGACTGGCCGTTCATCCCATTTCGGATGGGGTTGTGCAACCACTGCAGCTTGGGCGATTTCTGCCATACCGACGATGTGATTTTCCAAATCTACCGATGAAATCCATTCTCCACCCGACTTGATTAAGTCCTTGGAACGATCGGCGATGAGAACATATTGTTCGGCGTCGATCTTCGCCACGTCGCCGGTTACCAGCCAGCCATCGTGAAACTTATCGGGCTGCGGATCATTGAAGTACTCCGATGCGATCCATGGTCCTTGTATACAGAGCTCTCCCACTGCCTCGCCATCGTGTGGAAGTCGGTTCCACTGTTCATCGAAGATCTCAATTTCCAAGCCGGGCATAGCCAGACCCGCCTTGGCGATATTCTCGAATTGTTGATCTTCGGATATATTGATGTGGGAGCGTTTCGCGACTTTTCTGGATAGAGTGCCGAGCGGATTTGTCTCGGTCATGCCCCAACCCTGAATCATTTCGATATTGTGGCTATCCCAATACCAGCGCATCATCGATACCGGTGGTGCAGAGCCGCCACAAGTAAGGCGAGTCAATTTGCTGAGATCGTACCTCTTTGGCTCAGCCTCCAGCGCCGCTCTCACGCCTTGCCATATCGTGGGAACGCCGGCAGAGATTGTGACCTCTTCCTCGTGTATTAACTTTAGAAAAGCATCTGGCACCATGAAGCGGTGAGGCATAACCTGCTTGCAACCTAGCATGGAGGCGCAGAAGGGCAGGCCCCAGCCCATCGCGTGGAACATCGGTACTATACCGAGTAGCGAATCAAGAGAGGAAAGTCCTATAGAATCTGTTAGGCATTCGGTGAGTGTGTGTAAGTACGTGGAGCGGTTCGTGTACATGACGCCCTTCGGCTTGCCGGTAGTGCCGGATGTGTAGCACAGGCCCATAGGGGAGTTCTCGTCGATATCCGGCCAGTCGTAGCTAGTGTCGTGGCCGGCTATGAAGTCTTCGTAGTCAATTTGATTCTTGAAAGAACTCTCACCGCCTTCGCCGTGGCGGCAAATGACCAGCAGCTCGACACAGGGAATCTTGTCCCAGAGCGGCTCCAATAGTGGCAGCAAGTCTTCGTCGGCGAAGATTACCCTGTCATTGGCGTGGTTAATGATGTATTCGAGATCGGTAGGGGAGAGCCGGATGTTAAGCGTGTGCAGCACGGCGCCCATGGAGGGAACAGCCTGATATAACTCCAGGTGGCGATAATTGTTCCACATGAAGCTGGCTACCCTATCACCCACTTCGATGCCGTGTTTCTGCAGGGCATGCGCCACTTGACTAGCCCGGTCCCAGGTCTGTTTCAGGGTCTGTCGGTGGCTGCCATCGGCCTGCATGGTTACCACTTCGATATCAGGATCCAGGATTGCACCCCGACCTAGTATTCTCGACATCAATAAGGGTGTTTTCTGCATTGTCATCTTGGCGCTCTCCTGTTGCTGCGGCGGTATTATTCTTCTGTGAGATCTTGGAGCATAGCCGATATACGGGGGCTTGTTCAATATAGTGGCTTGGGCCACTTGATAGCGACGTTGGCCACCCTTCAATTGTATTGCCCTGCCGGGAGGTTTATTCTCTAGTTAGCTCAGCCTGGTGGCGAGAATTCGCTTGTAATAAATTCAGTATCCGGAAGAAGGCAATGATAAGCACCACGGAACACGCAAAGAAGAAGATTAGCGTAAACGGGAAGTCGATGGCTTATGTCGAAATGGGCAAAGGCGCTCCGATCGTCTTTCAGCATGGTAACCCCACGTCTTCCTATCTCTGGCGCAATATTATGCCTCATCTTCAGGATCAGGGGCGCTGCATCGCTATCGATCTCATAGGTATGGGGGATTCGGACAAGCTGGACCAGCCTGATGCCAACAGCTACACCTTCGCAGAGCACAGGGAATATCTGGACGCAGCGCTGGCGGCGTTGGGTGTCGAAGACGAAGTCACCTTGGTGCTGCACGACTGGGGTTCTGCGCTGGGCTTCGATTGGGCCAACAGGCATCGTGATGCGATCAAGGCGATCGCCTATATGGAAGGCATTGTACGACCGCTATCCTGGTCCGACTGGCCCGAGGCCGCTCGCGGAATCTTTCAGGGCTTCCGCTCTGAGGCTGGCGAAGATATGGTTTTGCTGAAAAACAGTTTCGTAGAGCGAGTGTTACCGAGCTCGATTCTGCGCGAGCTCAGCGCTGAAGAGATGGCGGTCTATCGACGCCCATTTCAGAAAAGCGGTGAGGATCGACGCCCTACGCTAAGCTGGCCGCGGCAGATACCGATCGAGTCGGAGCCGGCGGACGTGGTAGAGATCGTGCAGGCCTATGCTAAGTGGCTCGCGGAGTCAGAGCTTCCGAAACTTTTTGTCAACGCCGAGCCCGGTGCGATATTGATCGGTGCACAGAGAGAATTTTGCCGCAGCTGGCCGAATCAAACCGAGGTCAGCGTTGCTGGATCGCATTTTTTGCAGGAAGATTCACCTCATGAGATTGGACTGGCCATCGCCGATTGGCTGAGAAAAATTTAACCAATGAACGATTCATCGAATTGAATACACAGCATGAAGGGTCAATATGGGTCTAAACAGTTTAGTTAAAGTTGTAGCAGCGCTCGGGGTTTCGCTTTCTGCTGCCCTGATCTGCGCGCAGCAGTTTGAAGCTACCGCCGACGCCACCGAGTTGCGCCAGTTGTTCGTGGGCAGTTGGCTCATCAACGATGAGCTTAGCGACAATACCGACGATCAGGTGGAAGAGGCAATCAAGGCAGGCGGAGGCAAAGTTTCCCGTCGTTGGTTTAGCAAGCGCTCGGAAGATTATTATCGCGGCGGGCCTGAGGAACAGGAGCTCTACGATCGCGTTTCCTATGACGACGTTCTACACATAGAACATACGGCCCCCGAATTTATCTTTACCTACGCCGACGAGTATCAGCGCGTTTTTCACACCGACGGGCGCCGCCGCAGCACGACCGCCAATAGTTTCTATGCTGGGGGTGGAGCGGATTTCTCGTTTGGTAATTGGGATGGAGCGGCTCTGGTGGTAGAGGCGCGGCCACGAGACGGCGGCTTCACACTTGAGAGATACACGCTCAATGCCGACGGGCAGCGACTGCGGGTTGAGATGGTCATCGAGCCGGATTCATTTCGCGCGGCAATAAACCTGACTCGAGTCTACGACCGCGCCAAGTGAGCCACGACCTCTACCGATGAATTTTGCCTATTCGATTTACAGATTACGACTCGCGTAGCAATTTCCGTTTTCTATCAATTTCTGTTTTCTATAATGGCTTTATAAATTTCAACGTCATGCGATCACTTTCGCCAATGGCCATGTATCTATTTCTATCCGTAGCGCCGAGCCTGTAGTTGGGTGGAAGCGTCCATACACCCTCCGGGTGAACGGTAGGATCGTTGGCATTGGCATTGATCTCGCTACTGGCGACAAATTCGAATCCCGCGGCGGCAGCCACCTCCTTAACATAGGCCTCGGTCACATAGCCTGAGGTGCGCATCACTTCCATTCCCGCATCGGGTTTCGCACGATGTTCGACAACTCCAAGCACGCCACCCGGCTTTAGCGCCGCATAGAATGCGGCGAAGAATTCATGCTCTTGTCCGGCCATGATCCAGTTGTGCACATTGCGAAAGGTAAGCGCCATATCTGCCGACTCTGGCGGTGCGATAGCCACTTCGTGAGGCGGGTTCAAATGACGTACAGTAATCCTGCCATAGAGATCCGGCTCTGCCGTGATCTTCTCTTCGAAGTTGCGCAGATTCGGGGCCATATAGGAGAGCGAGGCATTGGGCGAGAAATGCGCCGCGTAGAACTTGCCATGATCACGCACATAAGGCGCTATGATTTCCGTATACCAGCCAGTGGAGGGCAGGATTTCGATTACCGTCATATCTGCTGCCAGCCCGAAGAATTCGAGCGTCGCAACCGGGTGTCGAAATTCGTTCCGCGCTCGATTGCTTGTGCTGCGGTGCTCGCCGTCGGCCCATTCTGCCAGGCGCTTTGCCGAAGCGCCGCCATGATGGTCGGCCAGCGAGAACTGAGTAAAGCTCAAGGCGAGGGCCGATAAAGAGGCTGTGAGTAGGTATTTTGAAAATTTCATGTGTACCCCAATGGATGTCAGATTAAAGTGGGCTAAAGTGACTGCAAGACTCTGGATGTGCGCGAGTCTCCTGCGTAGGTTTTTGATTCTTGCATGAAATATTCCGGCAGGCCAACGATATCGGGCTAGATGCTAGACTACTGCGTAGACCGGCTATAGCCGGGCTGAACGATACAGCGATTAAAGGGCGAAGAATGATGGATGTTCCATTTACAGCAGAATTTCAGGTGCGCGACTATGAGTGCGATCTACAGGGGATCGTTAACAATGCCGTGTACCAAAATTACCTCGAGCATGCCCGCCACGAATTCCTCAATAGCCGCGGCCTGAGTTTTAGCGAGCTAACGGCGCTGGGCGTGATAATCGTCGTGATTCGGGCCGAGTTAGACTACAAGCAGGCGCTGAGGCCGGGCGAGCGTTTCAGCGTCAGCGTTGTCGCAAGCCAGCGGGGCCGCCTGAAAGTGCAGTTCGAGCAGGAGATTCGGCGGCTGGCGGATAATGAGCTAATGCTTGAGGCGAAGATTACGGCGGTCTCTCTGCGCGAGGGTAAGCGTCCTTATCTTCCCGAGGCCTTGAAGAAGCTGTTCTAGCAATCCATGGGTATTTCTGCGATAAAAAAAGCCCCCGTTGGGACGAGGGCAAGCAGGGATAGCATGAGTTACATGTGCAAAAACATGGCACTTCAATACACAGGAACAGCGCCAGGCTATTTTTATTTCATTGGCCTGAAATTAAATGGCCCAGGGGGCTGCGTGATTACACAGGCAGGAGTCTGGTAGCGTCAGCCGACTGCAATTCGACAAACAACTGAAACAACACACAGGGCAAGATTGAACTTCCTATGACCGATCTCGAAACCGAACTACGCGCATTAGAACAGAGCAAGCAAGGCAGCTACGATAAACGCACAGAACATCTCGACCAGACCGGGCGTGCTTTGTTTATCAACCGTCTGCTGCGGGAAGACTCTCCCTATTTGCTGCAGCACGCGCACAATCCAGTCAATTGGTATCCTTGGGGAGAAGAGGCGTTCGCGCATGCGCGTGAGCAGAACAAACCTGTATTCCTCTCAATTGGTTACTCTACATGTCATTGGTGCCACGTCATGGAGGTCGAGAGCTTCGATAACGTTGAGGTGGCGCGAGTGCTGAATGAGGGTTTCATCTCAATAAAAATGGATAGGGAGCAGTATCCGGACATCGATGAGATTTATATGACGGGAGTGCAACTGGTGTCCGGTCAGGGTGGTTGGCCCATGTCGAGCTTTCTTCTGGCCGATGGCAAGCCTTTCTTCGGAGCAACGTATTTTCCTGCTGGCGCATTTATCTCTTTGCTGAATCAGATCACCGATGCCTGGAATAACAAGTTCGCCGAACTGGAGTCCAGTGCGGCTCAGATAGCCGCAGCGATCGATAGAATTTTGAGTGACCGAAAAGAGGCCGCGACGCTACAACCGGCTATCGTCGCCGGCACTGTAGAGGCTTTGTTGCAGCGCGAGGATAGAAGCTGTGGCGGTCTCTCAGGCGAACCGAAATTTCCACAGGAACCGCTTCTGCTGTTGTTGCTCGACCAGGTTCGCAGGGAGCGGGACGAGAAGGCGATGGCCTTCGTTGACAGAGCGCTTGAGGGCATGGCGCGCGGGGGCATCTATGATCAGGTAGCTGGCGGCTTTCATCGTTACAGTGTCGATGCGCGTTGGTTAGTGCCTCACTTCGAGAAGATGCTCTATAACCAGTCGCAGTTAGCCCTGGTCTATCTGCAGGCTTTCGAGCTGACCGGGAAATCTTTCTTTCGGCGCATCTGTGAGCAGACGCTAGATTATGTGGCGCGCGATATGCAGTTAGCGGATGGCGGGTTTTATTCTGCAACCGATGCCGATAGTGAGGGGAGTGAGGGCACCTTTTTTACCTGGACCGTCAGTGAGCTTCGTGCTGTGCTCGATGAATCCGAGATGGCGTTGGTAAGGCTATTGTATGCGCCTAGCGAGGCGGGCGATTTCGAAGGTTCCAATATCCTCAACTTGTCTAAATCTCTGCCGCAGTTCGCAGCCGATTCCGGTAACGTTAATTTCTACAAAGACCTCGATGCCGTGCTGGAAAAACTCTATCACGCACGGGAAGAACGCATTCATCCGCTACGTGACGATAAATTGATCACTGCCTGGACGGCTGCGATGATGACGGCCTTTGTTAAAGCAGCGTCGCTTTTTGCTAATGAGGAATACCTGTCTGTAGCGCGCAAAGCCGCCGAATTTGTCTGGAAAAATAATGTTGATGAAGCTGGAAACCTGAAGCGCATCTACCTCGAGGGAACCGTCTCTATAACAGGCCAATTGGAGGACTATGCGAATTTTGCTGAAGCTTTGATCGCGCTGTTCGACGCTACCAATGAGCTACGCTATCTGGAACAGGCATCCAAACTCATGAGCAAGGCGCTCGCTGAATTTTGGGACGAAAAGCATTCGGGGTTTTTCCTTAGCCCTGCTCAGCAGGCGGGTCCGCAACTAACGCGTTCACGCAATGCTGGCGATGGCGCGATACTCTCACCGGTAGCGACAGCGTTTCAATGCTTGCAGCAATTGTACAATAGGAGCGGACAACTGGAATCAGACGCTGGGGAGGGTGAGCAAAGCCTGCGCCAGAGGATCGATGCTGGACTTGCTGCGTTGAGCGCTCATATCAATGAGAATCCCCTCAGTCATCCAAGCCTGCTTAGGCTTTTCTCGGAACGAGAGATGGGGGCCAGAGACCGAGTGCAATGGATTGATGGAGGCAAGGCTAAGATTAGTTGCCGCAGAGAATCTGTTGCCGCTGACAGCGCGAGAGTGGAAGTCGATGTTTTGTTACAGGAAGGTTGGCACATTACCGCCGCGGGTGAGGGCGGAGACAATTTTCACCCTCTCAAGGTTGCCTTGGCGGCAAGTGAATGTCACTGGACCGTTCATGAGTGCGTGCTGCCCGCGCCGTGTCGGGAGTTGACCGTGGGCGATACGCAGAGTGTGACAATCTACGAGGGCAGCATCAGATTCGCCGTTGTGATTCGCCGCAGCTCGGTGCCCCAGGATAGGCTTAGTGCGTCGACGGAACTACAGCTTACGCTGCAGTTGTGTAGCGAGACCAGCTGTCTTCTTCCGCAGACGCTAAAATTGCGAGTCTAGTCACGGCTCTTGCAGCATGAGGCGGGCTGAGTCTGCGCTTGACGTGAAGCTCGCCTCGGGTAGCTCCGCCTCCAGCGTGGTATTCAATTGATGGGAAGCCGCTTCTCGTCGCGCCCGATTCTCACCGAATTCTGACTCGAAGAAGGCTAGCACGGCGATGCGCGTTACCATCTGCTGTCGTGCGGGATGCAGTGCCTTCTCGCTGGACATATTCTGACAGACGCGTGGGATAGTCGGGTCAAGAACGATGCCGTCGGTCTCATCCCCTAGTGGAATGAACGCCGCATTTGGGTCTTCATCGAGATTAGCCAACACGGCAGAACAGCCAAGACCATCGGGATGACGCATTAGTCGCAACCAAGGCTCTGCAATGGAGCCGAATCCCAGGTGCGTCCCTCCTTCTATTGCGATCAGAACACTGTTGCGTACTCGTGCGGGTATGACCGCCGCGTTGTAATCGAAATCAATTAGCGCGTCCAGAGTTCCGGCGATCATCATGAACGGCACAGCGCTGCTTTCGTAGAATTTTTCAACGAGTCCTGCCGATGGTCCTGCGATGGATATGGCCGCGCCGATTCTGGTATCTCGAAGTCTTGGGTGATAGGTGGCCAGGCTAGTGGTAATGCCGCCGAGTGAGTAACCCATCAGTGCTATGCGCGAGCTGTCCACTTCGCCGGCAAATGGCTTGTCGTTACCGCTAAGTGCTAAAACAGAATCGATCAGAAAACTGAGATCGGCAGGTTGATTGACCAAGTCGTTGGCATTTGGACCACCCACTGCTGTTCCAGAGGTGAGGGGGAAATTCGCGGCGGCGACGACATAGCCGTGGCTGGCGAGTAGTTCGGCAATGTAGCCCAGGTCGGTGCGCTGCGAGATGAAGCCATGACTGTGTATCACCAGTGGATGCTGACCCGTGTCGCCTTCGGGATACCAGATGCTGGTCGGGAAAGTTCTGTTCGCTAGCCTAGGGGCATCGCCGTTGGCTGAGGTTGCCCGTGTCTCATCGACGAACACCAGGTCGGTTATCCCTACCTCGAAAGGACCCGGGCGCAACCATGCCTCGCTCTCCGATCTCGCGGGCAGCGCCTCAGGCATGGTGAAGTAATAAGCAACTAAGGCAAGTAGCAGCAACAGGCCGACAAGCCCGCTCAAACCTAACGCAATCTTGCGAATCATAGTGATCTCTTCTTCTCTAATCGGGAAATGCTCCCGAGTCTTCTACTTCAACAAATATTCAGCAGCTTAGCGAAATAGGCGGGCACTATCTCGGAAGCCTTGCCAGTGATCTGCTCATCGAATCCTGAGGTGGTTTTTTCCAGATTGAGTTCAACCGTGTGGGCGCGTCGAATCTTGGCAGTCTGATAGAAGCCAGAGGCTGGATAGACATTTCCGGAGGTACCAATTGCCACGAATAAATCACAACTTTCGAGTGCCAGGTTTATCTTGTTCATAAAGAAGGGCATTTCTCCAAACCACACGATGTGCGGCCGCAAATTACCGGCAGAGCGACAGCAACGGCAGTGCGTGTCGAAGTCAAGATTTTCCCGAATATCAAATACCAGTTGTGAGTTGAGGCAGCGCATCTTAAGCAGCTCGCCGTGCATGTGCAGGATGTTTTTCGAACCAGCGCGTTCGTGGAGATTGTCGACGTTCTGGGTCACCAGGAGAAAATTTCCGGGGAAGTCATGCTCGAATTTTGCCAGGTAACTGTGCGCGGCATTGGGCTTGATCGCGTCGGAGACCAATTGACGTCGGCGTTGATTGTAAAATTCGTAGACCAACTGCGGATTGCGGTCGAAACCCTCGGGTGTCGCGACATCATCGACAGGGTGATTTTCCCAGAGACCGTCCCAGGCGCGAAAGGTCTTGATACCAGATTCTGCAGAAATACCGGCCCCGGTAAGTACGACAATAGATTCAGCTCTGGAATTCATGCATGCAGTGTAGCACGGAGAATTTGAAGGCTGGCTAGAGCGATAATAAAAAAGCAGAGGTTTTTTTTCAGAATGAAATTTAGACAGGCTAGTGTCTGGCACTTCAGCAGGTATAATGGCCGACCACTCATCTCGTGCCAGAGACGATCAACAAATCAACGGAGAGCATGCAATGACCGCTTTGAAATTGGGCAATTTGGCGCCAACGTTTACACTGTTAAATCAAGCTGGAGCGAAGGTAAGCTTGAAAGACTACCGCGGCAACGCCAATGTCGTCCTCTACTTCTATCCCAAAGCCATGACGCCCGGTTGCACAGTACAAGCCTGCGGTCTTCGCGACTCCAGCAAGAAGCTGGCAAAGCTGGATGCAATCGCCCTGGGTCTCAGCCCCGACTCAGTGAAGCGTTTACAGAAGTTCGAAGAGAAAGAGAGCCTCAACTTCGACTTGTTGGCGGATGAGGATCACAGCGTTGCAGAAAAGTATGGCGTTTGGGACCTCAAGAAGTTCATGGGCCGTGAATACATGGGTATCGTGCGTACGACTTTTATCATCGACAAGAAGGGCCGCCTGGCGCACATCATGGACAAAGTCAAAACCAAGACTCACCATGAGGACGTGATGGAACTGCTCAAAGAGCTTCCCTAGACCGAACTGCTATGGAATTAAACTACCGACAGTACTCCGATACTGGCAACCCTCTACTAATCCTTCATGGTTTGTTCGGCAGCCTCGGTAATTGGGGCTGGCACAGCAAACAACTGGCCGAGCATTTTGCCGTGTATGGCGTCGATCTGCGTAATCATGGTGACTCACCGCATGCGGACGAGTTGAATTATCAGGCGATGGCGGAAGATGTAGGGCAGCTGATTAGTAGTCTGGGTTTGAGATCCTGCAGCCTGATCGGTCATTCCATGGGTGGGAAGGTGGCCATGCAACTTGCTCTCAGTCACCCCGACCTCGTTCAGCGGCTGGTGGTTGTCGATATCGCGCCGCTTGGCTATGGCGAGGATGCAGATGGGCATATGAACGTACTCGCGGCGATGGATGCTGTTAAGCTCGAGGAAATTAAAAACAGAACCGAGGCCGAACAGACCCTCAAGCAATTCATAGAAGAGGAAGAGATCCGGAAGTTCGTACTCACCAATCTCGTGCGTAATGAGGAAGGTGCATTCAATTGGCGGCTAAACAAGGAGGCGATCAGGGCAAATTATCCCGCGCTTCGAGCAGAGCTTTCGGCGAGCAGGAGCTTCAACAAGCCTGTGCTCTTTGTGAAGGGCAGCCTGTCGGACTATATTAAGACTGAACACGAAGCGGCGATTAAGGATTTGTTTCCACAAGCCTCGGTGAAGATCATCTTGGGGGCGGGACATTGGTTACATGCCCAGCAGCCGCAGGCGCTGCAGAATTTATTGATGAAGTTCTTGCAGGCCTGACGCGCGTGCGCTCTGAATGGATAGAGAGGTTAAGTTGTGACAGTACTCAGCGTTAACGTAAACAAGATTGCCCTGCTGCGAAATTCACGGGGTCGAGACTTTCCATCGGTGTTGGATTTTAGTGAGCAGTTGATTGAATTGGGAGTGAAGGGCATCACCGTGCACCCGCGGCCTGATCAGCGCCACATAACACGGCGCGACGTCTATGAACTGAGTGAAATGTTAGCGGACAAGGCGCAGGTCGAATTCAATATCGAGGGCTACCCTTCGGCTGACTTCATCAAGATGGTGTGTGAGCTGCGACCGGATCAGTGCACGCTGGTACCCGATTCTCCTGAACAACTAACCTCGGACCATGGCTGGAATATCCCGAAGAATCAGACTGGGCTTACCGAAGTATTGAGCGAACTGCGCGAGAACGGCATTCGCAGTAGCCTGTTTCTTGATGCGGATGCCGAGATGGTGGATCAGTTGCCGAGTGTGGGGGCCGATCGAATCGAGCTCTATACCGAAGACTATGCGCGTCACTACGGTGGTGCTGAGCAGGACGCCGTTTTCGAACGCTATCTGCAGGCGGCGCATCGGGCCACTGAGCTTGGCATAGGGATTAATGCAGGTCACGATCTCGATCTGCAGAATCTGGCAAAATTCCTGCAAATACCGGAAATTCTCGAGGTTTCCATAGGCCATGCGCTGGTGGTGGAATCCCTGCAGATGGGCATCGGCGAGGTGATTGCGCGATATTTGGCCATCGTCCAGGGCAGGTAACTTCAGCCTAAGCCATTAAGTTAGGGTTCAGCCCCTGGGACTATACTGCAAGAGAGCCTTCATTCAGGAGTAGCTATCATGACAAGCAGACGACCAGGACCCGCAATTATCCCTCAATGGATTGGTATCACAGCTGTAATCGTTATGTTGATGCCTGGCACTGTCTGGGCGACTCATTTCGAATTGTCCCGGCTGGCCAGCCAGATCGAGTTGATCAGTGGCCAACTCGCTCACGAGCTTCGTTACCGACGTCACTATGGCCCGGTACGTTTGCGCGCGGTTGCACTTGAACGCGAAGCCTCGCAGCTTGTCGATACCCTGCGTAGAAACCGGAGCAACTCGCGGGTGAGCTCTCAGTTCAGAGAGGTGCAACGCGGTTATGAGCGCCTGGAGAGCGCGTTCTTCAATGCAAACAGAAACGCCCACGATCCGTATCTGTTTCGCGAGATAAACCTGTTAAGCGATGTATTCACAAATCTGAGTGATGAATTCTACTATGCCGGTATTGGTGGCCGGAATTACAACTCGCCCTATGTTTCACCCTATATTCCAGCTCGTAGAGGATCAATTATCGTCGGTTCGCGTAACTACGGTGGTATTCGTCATGACTCCCGCCAGAACGGCTACATAGCGCCTCATAGGGAGCGAGCGGTTCCCCCTGTGTGGCGCGGTAACAGCGGTCGCGCCATCCCTAGAGGTGAAGGGGGCAGCACAAATCGCGGGCAATCTGACGCCGGGCCGTCTCATGTCGGTATTCGAGTACAGCAGCGCGCTCCGCGCTACGACCACCGCAGCAATGTGTTGGAGAGACAGCGACGACTGGATCAGGAGCGGGGTCAGATCGAACATCAATCGCGCAGCGCTCGAGGCGCTGCTAATGTTCGACAGTCACCAGCGAGGAGAGATAGCCCTCAGGGAATTCGTCGCGGTCGTGGCGTTGTCTCCGAGACCGATAGTAGGAATCACTACGAGTAGCGAGCGCGAAGAGGATTGGGCCAGACCCGAATCGCAGCACACGATAAGCACGCGCTAGCACCATTGTGTTTCGTTTTCATGCACTTGACAGTAGACTCGCTGTTTATGCTCAACACTTGCCCAAAGTGCAACTACGCGCGTCGACAGCAGGGCGCTGCTTCCGAACCAGTCTGTCCGGCCTGTGGCCTGGTGTATAGTAAGTGGCTAAAAAGTCGTGCTGGCAAACGGTATGAATCGCCGCTGACGGGCCCCAGCCCTGTTGCTGACCATCGCCTCAAGCGATTTTTCTTTCCCGCACGCTCGTCTATCAGCGGCACCGAGCTTCTCGCCTACACGGTGATCTACATCGGGTTCGTGCTATGGGGTCTGGACTTCATTGCTATGGATTACTCCAGCAATGAGATTGGTCGCTCCTGGTTTCATAATGTAAATCTGATTTTCCATGAGGCAGGCCATATTCTGTTTATTCCCTTCGGCCGCTACGCCTCCATTCTCGGTGGCAGTCTCTTTCAAATACTGGTACCGCTTATCCTGATGTTTGCCTTTCTCATTAAGAATAAAGACGGCTTCGCGGCGTCCATCTGCCTGGGGTGGACGGGACAGAGCATGATGGACCTGGCACCCTATATCGCCGATGCCAGAGCCCTGCGCCTACCGCTGTTGGGCGGCGGGACCGGGGCCGATTCGCCGGGGTTTCATGATTGGGAGAACCTGCTTGAGCCATTGGGCTGGCTGCAATACGATACCCGGATTGCCGAGATATTCGACACACTAGGGTCGGGTGTCATCCTGCTTGCCCTCGCTTGGGGCGCGCGTATGTTGTTCCGGTACTACAAGGATGTCGTCGACTAAACCCGTCACGTACCACCCACCAGCCATCACCCACCCATTATCCAGCACCCACCCACCCTCCATCACCTGTGACGCCGCGCCTGAGCGAACACACTGAAAGCTGCGTAACTAGCGGCTTTTAATCATTTTTTTGTGTGATGGGCTTCACAATTTTATTCCGGTGCGCGGGTATTCGCTGTGGTTCTGAACGAGAATTCGCTCTCGCATTTTCAATTTCGGGAAGTTCAGACATATCTTCTTAGCGCTGTTCGCTCAAGGTGACAGCAATATTGCAAGATTGTGCAAGATTGATTGGCCATTGGATTGTTCGACAATGTTTCAAGAATTACACTGCTCAATGCCAGACTTGAAAGTGACCAAGCCGAATGGATTGGCCTCGAGTCTGTTTTTTCATGTCTATAGTGGTACTAACGCGATTGGTTTCGCCCAGCTCAGTACGCGTGCTGAGAACAACTATCGTCGCAGCCATTCGCGACCAACAACCCAGGACGATCTCGCTCCCGGTGTTAGCTACTGCCTAAAGCTAATCGAAGTCAGTCAGAACTACCGCAACAGGGGCATTGGTTCGGCGCTACTGGATGAGGTCATCGGTTTCTGCAAAGACGAGCGTGTGGCGTCTATCTATGGCGAGGCAAAGGGTGATTCAGCCGCGCTGCGGCGCTGGTATCAGGGCAAGGGTTTTCAACTGGATAGCATAGACAATATCCAGCTTTCCCTGTAAAGCTCAATTGTTCCTGCTAACTCTCAACTAACGCTTCCAGCTTTGGCTGCAGTATCGGCCATACGTTGTCGAGGATCATGAATTGCGCCTCGCTGCGCGGATGGATGCCGTCGTTCTGCATCAATTCCGCTTGCTGCGGGATGCCATCGATCAGGAAGGGTACGAGTGATAGCGACTTCTCTTCGGCGAGGTCGGCATAGGTCTCGAAGAAGGGCACCGTGTAGCGTGGGCCATAGTTTGGCGGTATCTGAATTCCTGTCAGAATCACCTCGGCACCGGCCGCTTGCGCGAGATCTATCATCAGTGCGAGATTCTCGCGCATGATATCCAGCGGCAAGCCACGTAGGCCATCGTTGCCACCCAGTTCCAGGATCATCAGTTCCGGCTTGTAGCTGTCGAGCATCGCTGGTAGACGTGCCAAGCCGCCAGTGGTGGTTTCGCCACTGACACTGCCATTGACTACTCGTATCGGGAGCTTCTCCTCGTCCAATCTCTGCTGCAGCAGTGTGACCCAGCCCTGCTCCTCTTCTATGCCGTAAGCGGCACTGAGGCTGTCGCCATACACGAGAAGGGTCAGATCATTGCCCGCAGCCGAGCCGCCGACATACATCGAACAACTCAGGCAGATAACGCATAGTCGAATTAAGAGGGGTCTCATCGCATCAATAGTCTATGTCGTGGAAGAATGTGGTAAACCGGTAAGCTGTCGTTAGCGTACAGAATCAAGGTAAACCGGTCGAGTCTGTATTCTATAGCGACGACTGCCTATTGCAATCCATACTGGCTGGTCAAATTGGACTATAATCGCTGACTTGAACGTAGCAGTAGCAAGAGACCCACTAGATGATTCGAATTGAAAACCTCTGTAAAAGCGTGGATACCAGCGAAGGTCTGTTGACTATCCTCAAATCCGTAAATCTCAATATCAGCACTGGGGAGGCCGTAGCAATCGTAGGTGCTTCGGGCTCTGGCAAGTCGACGCTGTTAGGTTTGATGGCAGGACTCGACAAGGCGACCTCCGGCGATGTCGTACTCGACGGGCAGAGCCTCAATTCCATGGATGAAGAGCAGCGTGCCATCTTGCGCGGTAAGCTCGTTGGTTTCGTGTTTCAATCTTTTCAGCTGTTGCCTAGCCTGACAGCACTAGAGAACGTAATGCTGCCGATCGAATTGAAAGGCGACTCTCAGGCCAAGGAGAAGGCGAAACGATTACTTTTGCGGGTGGGCCTGGAACAGCGTGGCCATCATTACCCGAATCAGCTCTCCGGTGGTGAACAGCAGCGTGTCGCCATCGCTCGAGCTTTTGCCACTCAAGCACGGATACTGTTTGCGGATGAACCCACGGGCAATCTCGACACCGCAACCGGCGCCAAGATCGTGGAATTACTATTCGATCTCAACCGCGAATTCGCAACCACTCTGGTGCTGGTAACTCACGATGAGCGACTCGCGCGCAAATGCGATCGCATTGTCAGGCTGGTAGCAGGCGAAATTGTAAGCGACGAGGCAACCAGCGCCCGGCAAGAGGAAACGGCGAGTGTCTGAATCGACGGTCGTAAGCAGCAGAGGCAATAAGTCATTCTTGACGTTGTTTGGTCTGGCTCTGCGCCTGCTATGGCGTGACTGGCGCGGTGGTGAGATACGGCTGCTCTTCATCGCTCTGGTTATGGCGGTTACTTCGGTGACGGGCATCGCGCTGTTCACCGATCGACTGGAAAAAGCCTTGCTGCTCGAATCTGCGAACATGCTGGCGGCAGACAGGGTGCTAGGCAGTCGCCAACAGCCGCCCGAAGAAATACTTACCGAGGCCGCAGCCTTAGGTCTGCGCACAGCCCGTACGCTCTCGTTCACCTCTATGGCATTCTCCGACACGGGTAATATGCTGGTGGCTGCGAAAGCCGTGAGCGATACCTATCCATTGCGTGGCGAGGTAATCATCGCAGATCAGCCCTTCATTGGTGGATTTCCAATCGAGAGTGGACCAGCGCCAGGCGAAGTTTGGCTGGAGTCGCGCGCGTTACCAGCGCTGGGTATTGATGTTGGCGACACGGTATTCGTGGGTGAGGCCGAGCTAACAGTCGGCAAGATTATTATCGCGGAGCCAGATCGACAACAGGGCGGCATGCTCGACAATGCGGGGCCCCGACTCATGCTGAATATGGTCGACGTCGAGCAAACCAACGTTGTGCAACTCGGCAGCCGAGTCAGTTATCGCTACTTGTTTGCGGGCGAAGAGTTGGCAACGCTCGATAGCTTCACTCAGTGGATTGACGAGCAGTATGAAGGGGAATACCGCGTTCGTGATGTTCGCGATGAAAGTGAGGAGATTAGTGACGCACTAAACAAGGCGGAGAGCTTTCTGCTGCTGGGATCGCTTTTTGCCGTATTGCTCGCTGGTGTCGCGATCGCCCTGACTGCTAAACGTTATAGCGAGCGCCACTACGACTATGTGGCGATTCTAAAGACGTTCGGCTGCACCTCTGCCGAGATCGGCATTATCTATCTTTCGATCCAGTCCGTGCTCGTTCTCATCTCTATAGTCGTTGGCTGCGTGTTTGGTTGGCTCGTCCATCATGTGATCCTGCGTCTGCTGCAGACGGTGATTACGGTTGAATTGCCTGCGGCTGGAATTGAGCCATTTGTCATTGGCTCTCTAACGGCTGTCATATGTTTGTTGTCGTTTGCATTGCCGCCATTACTCGCTCTGCGCGCGACGCCGCCACTGCGTGTACTGCGCAAAGATCTCGATCAGCAGAAGATTGGGGCCAACGTTCCCTATGGCTTTGGTGTCTTGGGTACTATTCTTCTGATCTATTGGTACAGTCAGGACCTGGTGCTCACGGCAGTGTTGGTTACCGCTGTCGCTGCCATCGCCCTGTTTCTCTCACTGTTTTCTTATATCTTGTTGCGCTCGAGTGGATCGGTAGGGATGAAGGCCGGGAGTGCCTGGAAACTGGCGATGACCGCAGCGCGGCGACGGCGTAAACAGAACGTATTGCAGGTGATGGTGTTTTCGGTGACGATCATGTCATTGCTGATCTTGACTCTACTGCGTACCGATCTCATCGATGACTGGCAAGCCCAGTTGCCAGAGAATACGCCAAATCATTTCATGATGAACATCAGTCAATCCCAGATCGACGGCATACAGAGCTTCTTTGCTGAGAATGGTGTCGATAGCAATGCCTTCTACCCATTGATCAGTGCGCGGGTGATTTCAGTAAATGGAAAGATTCCGGAGCCGGAGATTGATGAAGATGAGGAGCGCAGCAGCCTAACCGAAAGCGCCCAGTCGGAAGAGGGCGAAGGCAGCCTCTACGATCAGGCGCGCAGCGAACTTGATGCGGCCAGCGAGAATGGCGAAGCAGCAGCCGTGGAGGAGGAACAGGGGCAGGTACGCGGCCGACTCGGTCGTAGGCAGGTCACTTGGGCCGATGAGATACCGCGCGATAATCTGATTACCGATGGCCTATGGTGGGGAGAAAGTGCCGAGCCGGGTTATGTCTCTATCGAAGACGAGTATGCGGGATGGCTCGACATCGAAATTGGCGATCAGGTCGAGTTCGAGATCAACCAACAATTGATCTTCGCCGAGGTTAGTAGTTTCCGCAGTGTGCGCTGGGATAATATGCAGCCGAATTTTTTTATTATTTTCTCACCAGGCACTATCGACCATCTGGGAGCAACTTTTATTTCCACGGCTCTAATGGAGCAGGATCAGAAGATCTTGCTTAATGACCTCGTTCGACTTTTCCCTACTATGGTTGTTATAGAAATAGATGCGTTAATAGAACAGATACAGAATATTATCGCGCAGGTAACGTCAGCTATCGAATTAATTTCAGTCCTCGTTCTCGTCTGTGGTGCTCTGGTGTTATTGGCCTGCGTCAATGCGACGCTGGATGAGCGCTTTCATGAGAACGCAATTCTGCGCACACTCGGAGCAGGCAAGAAACTCATTCTCACGAGTCTGTTAATCGAGTTTGCGAGCATTGGTGTGCTCGCCGGATTTATCGCCACAGTCGGGGCTGAGGCGAGTCTCTACTATCTGCAGGAGCAGGTATTTGGGCAAGAATTCGAGCTGCACTACTGGGTGTGGCTTGCCGGGCCGCTGATCGGCATGGTGCTGATCGCTGGGCTGGGCATGAACTCCACCCGACAGGTGGTGAGCACCAGTCCGCTGAACGTGTTGCGCCGGGTAGTCTAAGCGCCTTTGAATAGGGGGCATTGCCCCTTGAGCGCGGCTGGCATCGCGTTATAATCGCTGTATAACAACACTCATACAGTTGCACCGAGGTAAGTGGTTATTTTCCTATGCATAGTAATCGATTCAAGTTTTTACAACTGACAGCAGCGCTATTGTGCTCGTTATTATCTATCGCATTGTACGCGCAGCCTCTGGCCAATGTTACCGGTCAGGAATGTGTTCGCGGCGACTGCATCGAGGGCAGTGGGCGATTGGAACTTGCTACTCAGTGGGGCAAGGGCGAGTACACCGGGAATTTTAGAGAGGGCCAGTTTCACGGCTTCGGCCGCCTGGAAGTGCCAATCTCATTCACCGCCAGAGAAGTCTATGATGGAGACTGGGACATGGGAAGGCGTTCCGGTCGAGGCACCCATTGGAATGGAGAAGGGAAGCTGTATATCGGGCAGTGGCGAGATGATAAGCGCAACGGCCACGGCTCCTATTTCTTCGGCTTATCTGAGTGGCATGAGAATCAGCACAGTGAATACTGGCTTAAAGAGAATATAGAAAATTATACCGGCGACTTTGTCGACGACTTCTACCATGGGCAGGGAACCTTTCGCTGGGCCGGTGGGCAAAAATATGTGGGTGGGTTCTTCGCCAATGAGAAGCATGGCCCAGGCACCTACTATTACGTGACCGGTGTGGCAAGACAACAGGTATGGGAATACGGTAATTTTCTTCGGTAGACTTATCTAACTGTAAAGTAATTAGAAACTTTCTCACTCAACTGCTCGCCGAAAAGTCGCAAACAACAACTGGACTTCAATATGGATCTTGAATCACTTCGCCGTGAATATCTTCACGGTGGTCTTAGTCGCGATGATCTGGCGCAGGATCCTTTCGAGCAGTTCTCAATTTGGATGCAGCAAGTCATCGATTTGAAACTTGCGGACCCGACTGCGATGACAGTGGCTACCGTAGCAGCAAATGGCCAGCCCAGTCAGCGCATCGTGTTGTTAAAACACTTCGATGAGAAGGGCTTCGTCTTCTATACTAATTTTGGTAGCCGCAAGGCAGATGAGCTGGGACAGAACGCCAGGATAAGCCTGCATTTCCCCTGGCATACGATCGATAGACAGGTAAAGGTCTGCGGTGAGGCAGTCAAAGTCAGCACGGCGGAGGCTCTCAAGTACTTTGTCACCCGTCCCAGGGAGAGTCAGCTGGCAGCGCTGGCCTCGGAGCAGAGTCGTGTCCTTTCTTCGCGCAGTTTTCTGCTTAATCAGTTCGAATCGCTAAGACAGAAGTTTGGCAATGGCGAGATTCCATTGCCGGATTTTTGGGGTGGTTATCGTGTCAAGCCAAGTGAGATTGAGTTTTGGCAGGGCGGCGCCAATAGGTTGCATGATCGCTTTCGCTATTTGCTACAAGAAGATTCCAGCTGGAAAATCGACAGACTAGCTCCCTAGCTAGCCTTCCATTTCTTCAGCTTCTTCTTCTCCAGTTGCTTCTTCAGTCTGGCGTACTGTGGAATGCCATTCTTGTAGGCAGGATAATCTTCGCCTTGTATCAGGGGCGAGAAATATTCGCGCGCGGCATCGGTGATATGGAAGCCGTCTCGGCTGATATAGTTTCTCGGCATCATCTTTTCAACATTGGCGACTTCAGATAGTTTTGCCTCGCCAATCTTCCAGCTGTACTTCTTGCCCTTGCCTCGAACAATAGCCGGCATGACGGCGTTCTTGCCAGCCAGCGCGAACTCAACGGCCGCCTCGCCGACGGCATAGGCCTGTGCTACATCGGTGGCAGAGGCGATGTGGCGTGCCGCGCGTTGTAGATAATCGGCAACGGCCCAATGGTATTTGTATCCCAGCTCATCCTTGATCATCTTGGCAACGAAAGGGGCCACCCCTCCGAGCTGCACGTGACCGAAGGCGTCTTTGCCACCGGCGTCGGCCAGAAACGATCCATCCTTGTTCTGAGCGCCCTCCGAAACGACTATGGCGCAGTAGCCGTATTTATTAACGCAAGATTTTACCTTGCGTATAAATTTTGTCTTGTCGAATGGAATTTCGGGGAAAAGAATTATATGTGGCGCATCTCCTTCCTGCTCGGTAGCCAGTCCAGCCGATCCGGCGATCCAGCCGGCGTGGCGTCCCATAACCTCCATGACGAATACTTTTGTCGAGGAGTCGCACATCGATGCGACATCCAGTCCGGCTTCTCGAATCGAGACGGCGACGTATTTTGCTACAGACCCAAAGCCTGGACTGTTATCCGTAATAGGCAGGTCATTGTCGACGGTCTTCGGGACGCCGATGCAGGTGATCGGGTAGCCCTTGTCGAGACTGAGCTGGGCGATTTTATTGGCGGTATCTTGAGAGTCGCCGCCGCCGTTATAGAGGAAATAACGAATATTGTGCGCGACGAATACTTCCATCAGGCGTTCATATTCGCGTTTGTTTTCACAGTAGGATTTCAACTTGTAACGACAGGACCCAAAGGCACCAGCCGGGGTCGATCGCAGCGCTGCGATTGCCTGCCTGGACTCTCTATTCGTGTCGATGAGATCTTCGTTGAGCGCGCCGACGATGCCATTGAGGCCTGCGTACACCTTGCCAATCTTATTGCGGTGCTTGCGGGCAGTTTCGATGACGCCGCAGGCGCTGGCATTGATTACTGAGGTAACTCCACCCGATTGGGCATAGAAAAGATTGGCTTTACTCATAAAATGTATTCGCTTTGTTACCGATGAAGACCCCGATAATCTCGGGTGTCCAGGGAAGTGGCAGTTTACAAGCTGTTAGATAGTACTTCAATTGCTTGCCTGTCCTTTGATATTAATGCAACATTCGAAACCCGATTCGAATCAGGTGAACCCAGTGCGATTGATAATTGGAATGTCTGGAGCCAGTGGCGTTATCTATGGAATACGCCTGTTACAAGTCCTGCAGCAGGAGTCAGACGTAGAGACACATTTAGTGATGTCTGATTCAGCCAAGTTAAATATCGCGGTGGAAACCGACTGGACAGCCAAAGACGTGCAGGCGATGGCGAATCATGTGTATTCGAATAAAGATATCGGTGCCAGCATCGCGAGTGGTTCGTTTCCGTCGGATGGCATGATCATCGCACCTTGTTCCATAAAGACGCTTTCGGCTATTGCGAATTGCTATGCCGATTCACTTCTTGTGCGGGCCGCGGATGTGATGCTGAAAGAGAGAAGACGTCTGGTCTTGGTGCCACGCGAGACTCCCCTGCATACCGGCCATTGCGAACTGCTCTATCGCGCCAGTCGCAATGGCGCGATTATGGCGCCGCCCATGCCAGCGCACTACATAAAACCACAGTCGGTCGATGAACTGGTCGATCATCATGTGGGTAGAGTGTTGGATCTATTCGATATCGATCCCGGCCTGGTCAAGCGTTGGCAGGGGACACAGGGTTGAACCAATAATGACTAGTAAACTTTTCGACCTAAGCGGCAAGGTGGCACTTATTACAGGAGGCAATAGCGGCATCGGCCAAGGTTTTGCCGAAGGAGTTGCAAAGCAGGGAGCCGACGTTTGTATCTGGGGTCGCAATGCCGAAAAGAACGCTGCCGTAGTCGAACAGCTGCGTGAGTTCGGCACCGAGATTCATGCTATTAATTGTGACGTAGCCAGCGAAGAACAGGTAGAGCGTTCTTTTGCCGAGACTCTCGAAGTCTTTGGCCGGGTAGACAGCTGCTTCGCAAATGCCGGAGTGGCGAGATCTGGCCGCTTCGAGGATTTCTCCACTGAGGATTGGCGTCAGCTTATGGCCGTCAATCTGGATGGCCTGTTCTATACCCTGCGCGCGGCTGCCAGGCATATGAAGCAAAGAGCAGAGGCGGGGGACCCCGGTGGTCGATTGATCGGAACTTCGTCTCTGGGCGCGCTGATGGGTATGGCAAGAGTGGAAGCCTACGCCGCGAGCAAAGGCGCGGTAATCTCGATAATGCAGGCACTCGCTGTCGAGTATGCACGCTATGGTGTCACGGCGAATTCGGTATTGCCTGGGCATATCGAGACTGCAATGACGCAGGATAATTATGCCAACGAGAAGTTTGCCAAGGCCATTCTGCCGCGGATACCTGCACGTCGTTGGGGTGATCGCTCGGATTTCGAGGGAATCGCGGTGTATCTGATGAGTGATTCCAGTAAATACCATACAGGCGATAGCCTGCTAATCGACGGTGGCTTCTTCCTGTACTAGGCTCGAGCCCTATCTACCTGAAAAAACAAGAAAAACGATACTTTTCCTGAAATTGTGTTAAAGTGCCGCCACGTCGAGATAGTGCTTACAGTGCTTTTGCCTGTCTAGCAAGATCGAGGCGGTGCATCATACTTAGACAAGGGCACGTTACTGCGTCAAATCGCAGTCTGCAGACTCCATTTCAGGCACCTGCTTTCAGTAGGTCTGAATGAGCCTCTTCCTCACTTCTGGAAACCCGCACTTTTGCGCGAGTTACCACGAACTAGATATCGAATGCACATCCGTGCAACTGAACTATTCCAAAAGTTTAAAGTTCGGAAATACATAAAACGTTAGTCTTGAACCGCCTTGATCTCACATCAGGCAGTCTGTCTGCGTTTGATAATTAGACGTGCTACGGCACATAATAGATTGAGAAATTTAATGACTTTTAACACACTCGGATTATCCGATTCCTTGTTGCAGGCTGTGCAACAGACTGGCTATACAACGCCTACACCCATTCAACAAAAAGCGATTCCTGAAATCTTAAATGGCAGGGATGTAATGGCTGCAGCACAGACCGGCACCGGAAAGACAGCCGGCTTTACACTGCCGCTGTTACAACTTTTAAGCGGGCGAGCAAATCGTAACCGTAATAGTTTTCGTGCACTTATTCTTACGCCAACCAGAGAGCTTGCCGCGCAGATTGAAGACAGCATTCAGACTTATGGAAACAATGAAAAGCTAAGGTATGGCGTTGTCTTTGGCGGAGTAAATATAAATCCACAGAAGAAGACTCTTAATAAGGGCTTGGATATCCTGGTCGCAACGCCGGGCCGACTATTGGATCTTTATCAACAGAAGTGTATCGACTTTCGCGATATAGAAGTGCTGATTCTGGATGAGGCAGATAGAATGCTTGATATGGGATTTATCCGCGATATCAAGAAGATTATCGCGTTGCTACCCAAGCAGCGGCAAAATTTGATGTTCTCGGCGACTTTTTCTGATGAAATTCGAATATTGGCGAAGACAATCTGCTCAGATCCTGTGGAGATAGACGTAGCGCCCAGAAATTCCACGGTCGAAGCGATTTCGCAGAAGATGTATCACGTAGCGAAAGCAAACAAGCCCAGTTTGCTTGTCGAGCTAACGAAGACGAATGCAGATCAGACATTGGTATTTAGCCGCACTAAGCACGGCGCCAACAATCTTGCCAAGCGACTGAACAAGGAAAACATTCGAGCATTGGCTATTCACGGCAACAAGTCGCAGGCGCAGCGCACGAAGGCGTTGTTTGATTTCAAAAGAGGTGATGTACAAGTCTTGGTGGCGACAGATATCGCCGCTCGCGGCATCGATATCGAGCAACTCGCGAGAGTGATTAACTTCGACCTTCCTCATGTTCCCGAGGACTATGTACATCGTATCGGTCGTACTGGTAGAGCAGGCGCGAGCGGCTTGGCCATTTCACTGGTCAGCGGCGAAGAAAGCAAGCAACTGCGCGATATAGAGCGCTTAATAAAATTTTCTATTCCCAGAGGCGACAGTGCAGAGTATGAATTCGCTCTGGCACACCCCGCCCCGGCAAGCAGGAGCGATGAGACGGCCAGGAAGCCGGCGAATAACCGTCGTGTGCACCACAGGCAGGGAGAGGGCGCAGGGAAGCCTGCTCGCAGTGCTACTGCTGGTGCGAAGTGGAGATCATCCAGGTCGAGAGCTGCCTAGTATTTGCAGGGAGTAAGGGAGTATTTCTCCAGCCATTCGGCCGCGCTATCCATCCCGGTAATATTTTGGGTTAAGTTGGGCAATTTTAGCCGAGTAAGAGTGGATTTGGGGGCCTGCAGACTTGACTGAAAGGTCAGTCAGTGACACTGTTCACATTACAAAAATCATTAATATTCTTATGTGAGGATGTCATGCTTACACAAGGTGCGGGCTTCGCCAGATACTCTAAATCACTCTGCTGGGTTGTTGCAATAATCTGGCTGGCTCTTTCAATCCTGGCGTTTACCGGTGACGGTGAAAGCGCCACTATCAACGGCTTCTTATGGCTGGTCGGCGCGATTGCCTTCGCAATCTCGGCTAGCTTCATCTCAAAGGGTTCTGATTCCTCTAAGGCGACCGAGGCCGAGGAATAGATTAACCGCTGTTTGATATTGGCTGTTCGCCCGGCGGTGAATAGCCAGCTCTGCTCTATTAGTACTTGTTTGCCGTTTGCAACCGTTCGATCTGACGATTAGTTTTGCTGATGGGCGCTAGAAACCGTTGCCAATAGCGCTGCTATTTTCGAGTCTCTTTCGAGCGCAACTCCTTGTAATAGCTTGTCGATGTTTTTGTCGCAGGCCTGGCGCCCCGCCTGTTCCTCGCTACTATTATTCGAATCGGAGACAAACTCGGCGATTCGATCCTGTTGATGTTTTTCTGCAGCTAACTCACCTGCCTTTATCCGTTCCCTTAATTCTCGAATCTGCTCGCTATCCTCTTCATTGAGCTTCAACCAGTTGCGAGTGTTCCTAAGCGGCTGCACGACGTGACTGCGCCATTGCAGCGAAAAGTCGATGACCTGGCTAAGCAGTTTAGCCTCGATCACGCCAAAGCGGCTGCCATACCAATAGCAGAATAGAATCAGATTTACATCGAGTTGGTATTCCTCCTGCAGTTGCAGGCAAGCGTCAGCCACGTCCTCACGCGAATAGAGATTAAGGGAGAAGTTCCAAAAATTTTGCGGCTTGATTGGCATTATTCAAATCAGTGCTGGCTTAGGGCTCCTATGCTACCGGAGTTTTATGCTATAAACAGCACTCCCGAGCACGCGAGAAGCTTTTATGCACGTACATATTTTAGGAATCTGTGGCACCTTTATGGGCAGCTTAGCCATCATCGCAAAGCAGCTCGGTTATCGCGTCAGTGGCAGTGATGCCAATGTCTACCCCCCGATGAGCACTCAGTTGCAAGAGATGGGGATCGAATTGATGGAGGGGTTCCGAGCCGAGCACCTCTACCCCGAGCCCGATCTCGTGATAATTGGCAATGCGATGTCGCGCGGTAACCCCGCCGTGGAGTATGTCCTGAATGAAGGGCTGAGCTATACCTCTGGCCCGCAATGGCTCTCGCAATATGTGTTGCACGACAGGTGGGTGTTAGCTGTAGCTGGCACTCATGGCAAGACCAGCACCAGCGCAATGCTCACTTGGATCCTAGAGAATGCGGGCATCAAGCCGGGTTATCTGATCGGAGGTGTCACCAATAATCTGCCACGCTCTGCTGACATTGGCGATTCGGCCTTCTTCGTGGTCGAAGCCGATGAGTACGACAGCGCGTTCTTCGATAAGCGCTCCAAGTTTGTGCACTACGCGCCAAGAACGGCGATCCTCAATAACCTTGAATTCGATCACGCCGATATCTTCGAGAATCTCGAGGCCATCGAGAAACAGTTTCACCATCTGGTTAGGACTGTTCCTGGCAATGGCTTACTGATAGTTCCGCATGGTGAAACTGCTATCGAGATGGTCTTGCGGATGGGTAGTTGGACGCCAAAGCAACAATTCGGAATCGCGGTACCAGAAGAGGTGTGCAAGAAGCTTGCGGCGAATGGCGGAGTTTTCTGGAATGCGAAACTCATGAATGGTCAGGGTTCGGAATTTGAGTTAACCAAGTATGGGCAGGGCTCAACTGGCGAAGTGATGAGTCGCACTCTCGTTCAGTGGGATGTCACCGGTGTGCACAATGTAAAGAATGCTATGGCCGCGGTAGCGGCAGCGCATCACGTCGGCATAGACGTTGCCACCGCCGTAGAAGGGCTGCATACGTACAAGGGTGTCAAAAGACGTATGGAACTGCGTGGCGATGTAGGAGGTGTTAAAGTCTATGATGATTTCGCTCATCATCCTACGGCGATAATGACCACGTTGCAGGGCCTCTATATGAAGCTTAAATCCGAGCCAGGGCAGTCGCGTCTAATTGCTGTGATCGAGCCGCGCTCAAACACGATGAAGCTCGGTATACATCAGCAGCAACTGGTAGAGGCCTGCCAGAAGGCCGATATGGTGATTTGGCAGAAGCCAGAAAAGTCTGGGCTCGATTTCAATGCGCTTATAGCCAACAGCAAGGTGCCAGGCTATGCGTTCTTTAGTACCGATGAGATAGTCTCGTTCGTGGAGGAGAATGCGGTTGCTGGAGATCATATTGTGGTGATGAGTAATGGCAGCTTCGATGGTATTCATGAGAAATTACTGAAAGCCTTAGATAAAGGGCCTTCTGGTATCTGAGAGAAGTGATGAACGACCTTCAAGAAATTCCGTTGTTTCCACTGCAGCAAGTGCTGTTTCCGGGTGGTAGGCTGGATCTGCAGATATTCGAGCGACGATATATCGATCTGGTCAGGGACTGTATGCGCTCGGAAACGGGTTTCGGTATCTGTCTGTTGAAGCAAGGCTTCGAGACTATTCATGCTGGGACTCAGCAGACAATACACCGCACCGGTACCTATGCGCGCATTATCGACTGGGATCAGCTGCAAAATGGCCTGCTCGGCATCACGGTAGAAGGTAGCGCCAAGTTTACAATCGAGGACTGCTGGGCGGCTGAGAGCGGGGTACTGACAGCGAATGCTCTGTTCAGCGAGAGCGACAGCGTGGGCAAGCAGAGTATACCAATCGATGACGATTTCGATGCTCTGACGCAGCTATTGCAGAACCTGGAGAGCCATCCATTAGTTGAACAGAAAAATCTAGTTATCGACTATGATAACCTCTGGGATCTAGGTTGGCGGTTGGCGGAGCTGATACCGATAGAGAATGCTAAGAAGCAATTCCTGTTGGAGATGGATGACCCCTGGGAGCGGATCGAGAACATCGAGCAACTGGTCTCTGATCTGGCCAACGAATCGCAGTGAGGAATTGGGTCGGATACTTAGCGTCAATCGAAATCAATATCGAAAGGTACTGACCATGTTGTCCAATCTAATCGATACATCCGGGTGGACTCACGAGCAATGGTTGGCCGCCTGTATCCTGTTCTTCGCCGTGTTATCAATCGCGGTGGTCATGCACCGCATGCTGAAATTGTTTCGATTGACCAAGAAGCCCGCTTACAAACCTAATCTGCGTCCACTTAGGAGAACCCGCATCAAATCGAAAACCGAATCGACCGATCAGGATGAATAGACACTGCGTGATCAATGTTCATAGGCTGTTGTGCGTTCTGCTTAGCGCTATGATTATCTCGAGCAGCTCCGCTATCATTATTAGGCACGATGTGGGGCCTGCACGCTATGAGGCAGAAACCAGTAACTATCCTGCCGTATTTTTTCTGGAGCAGCAGGGTAATAGAAAGGTCTGTGCGGCAACAATAATTCATCGGCAATGGGCTTTAACGGCGGCTCATTGCGTTGAGCAGACTCTGCTTGGAAATACGCTGGCCAACGGTCGCGTCTTCGGTGTTAAGGTTGCAGGCCAGGATCGAGAGATAGATGTTGTCATTATTCATCCCGATTTCAATATTGAAGATTCTGCTGACGTCGATCTCGCGCTACTGCGCTTTAAGCAAGCCTCACCGCTGCCCCGGCCCATGCCCATTTTACTGCAAGAAGTAGAACCTGGATCTGCGCTCAGCCTGCTTGGCTGGGGTTATTTTGGTTTGGGCACTACCGGCAGACAGTACAACGATGGCACTCTTCGCCTCGCCATGAATCGGGTCACAGACGTCGGTCGCCGCATCAGGATTGAGTTCGATGACCCGCGTGAGTTTCCGAGCCTGGCCTTACCGCTTGAAGGGATGCCGGGTTTGGGGGACAGTGGTGGCCCCGCGCTACTGGATAGTGAGAGTGGGTTACTGCTGGTTGGGATCACCGTGGGGGAGGTCGAGGGAGAAGACTTTTCGGAAGAGACTCAGGGCAAGTACGGTTCAATTGCAGTTTACGAGAGCGTGGCTCTACATATAGACTGGATTGAAGCAGTTATTGGTAGTCCGGCTCCCTTTGACAGTTAATGAAAGATAGTTAGTGAATGCTAGTTAGTGAATGCTAGTTAGTGAAAGTTAGCTAGTGAATGCTAGCTAGTGAATGAATGATAGTTAGTCAAGCGTAACCCTTGACGGCAGCACAGGCTCGCTCCACTTTAGTTTTTAAAAGTTCGAGGCAAAAATGATCAAGAAAATTCTATTTTCCATTGTAGTACTTCTGCTGTTGGTGGGAGGTGGATTCTACTTCTATCTCGATTCGATTGTTAAGAGTGGCATAGAGGTAGTAGGAACCCGTGTGCTGGGAACGACCGTGACAGTCGATTCCATTTTGCTATCACCCTTCAGCGGACAGGGAACCATCTCAGGCCTGCGTGTCGAAAACCCGGAAGGCTTCGAATCGCAATATGCCTTCGAGCTTGATTCGGTCTCTGTAGAGTTGGATGTGAATTCCTTGTTTAGCGATGTCATCGAGATCCAGTCGGTCATCATTATGCAGCCGATAATTACCTACGAGACCAAGATAACGACGGACAATATACGAACACTGTTAGCGAATATTCCAGAGTCGGGCACTGCGGCGGGTTCGACTGAAGAGTCTGGCGGCGCTGCACAGCAAGTCATCATTCGTGAATTTAAAATGCTCGGTTCACAGTTAAATTTTGTCGCTGCTGCCGTGACAGCACCACTCACTTTGGCAGATATCGAGATTCAGAACATTGGAGCGCAAGGCGGTTCTACGAGCGCGGCGAATGCCATTCGCGTCGTCTTGCGGGAATTGACTCGCACCATTTTGAATTCAGAGTTACCCAGTCTAGATCTGCTGCGAGACTCGGTCGAAGGTCGAATACGGGATGGCGCTCAACAAGTTGAAGATGCGGTCGAAGACCTTGGTGGCAGACTTCGCAATATCCTGAACTGATATCCGCTTACTCGAATTCGCTAAGCCAATCTATCCGGTGTCTGCTGTGCAGCTATTTTGCTGGCCGGGCAAGAATCTATCAGTCCTGCCAGCGACCCGATAAGCCACCAGCCCTATCCATTCCCTGATGGCTAGCTCCAGTACTGCCAGATTATCCGAGAAAGAAAATTCCAGGCGCAACAGGTTTCCCTTCTGAGAGTAGTGATCGACTGGATAGGCCTGTACCCGCCAATCTAACTGACAGAACACTCCGATCGATCTCGGCATGTGATAGGCAGAAGTTACCAGTAACCATTTCTCGTCATTCGTCGGTGTCACCAGCTCCTTGCTGTTGCTCGCGTTTTCCGAGGTGTTGCGCGACTCGCTTTCATAGAGTATGGCGCGCTGGGCGAGGCCTAGTTGATCGAATAGTATCCTCGCCATTTCGGCTTCCTTGAATTCCTGCTCGGTGACGGCTCCATTGCCGCCGCTAAACACCAATTGGGCGTTGGGGTAGAGCCGCGCGAGATAGAGGAAATTCGTGAGCCGGTCTGCCGATCCACGTAACTCAGGTTGATGCCAGATATTGGATCGCCGTGGTGCGATCGCCCCGCCGAGGACGATGACCCCGGCAAGCTCATTGGGAAGTGCCGCATTGCTGGTGAATCGAGTCTCAAGTGGTGCTATCAGCCACTCGCCTACCGGAAAGAAACCAATCAAGAAAAGCAGCAGCGCACAGCTTGCGATTAGGGAGCGTGCGAGCCTCTGCCACTTCAGTATCAGGGCAATCCAGCCAGATGTCCCCAGAATGACGATTAGGCTGCCGGGGGAGATAAATGCCCAAACAATCTTCGAGGCAAGGAAAAAAACGGTGTCCATGGCGGCTGTAGGGAATCGCTTGGTTGTTAGTAAGGCATTGAATACTAACCCAAAAGGGGGCAGAGCACAGCGCTATTTTAAACCCTTAGCTTGTGGCAGCGAATTTGCTACTATCGCTTAACTGATTCAATCATAACCAAGCAGGAGTTAGCTATGACGATCCAAGTTGGAGACAAGGTTCCATCGGCAATTTTTAAACATATGACAGCAGACGGGCCGGCTGATATTAGCAGCGAAGAGGTGTTCGCGGGTAAAAAAGTAGTCTTCTTCGCGGTTCCGGGTGCATTTACCCCAGGCTGTTCCATGACCCACCTGCCGGGTTTCGTGGTGAATGCTGACGCCCTGAAGGCAAAGGGTGTGGATACCATTGCCTGCATGGCAGTGAACGACGCCTTCGTCATGGGAGCCTGGGGTCAGAATCAGAATGCCGAAGAGATTCTGATGCTGGCAGATGGCAATGCTGAGTTTACAGCAGCTATCGGTCTCGAACTCGATGCCAGTGGTTTCGGCATGGGAAAACGTGCTCAGCGCTTCGGTATGATCGTCGATGATGGCACCGTGACCTATCTCGGTATAGAAGCACCCGGCGAGATTAAGGCAAGTTCTGCAGAGACTATGTTAGAGAATCTCTGAGCTCGAAAATTTCGGTAATCGGGGCTGGCCGGCGCGAATAACCGCAGCCCTTTTCATATATGCCGATGCTATGCCCCAAGTTTTTTCTCAAGTTGCGTAGAGTTTGTCGCTGAATCGGCGAAAAATTCTTTTTTCTAACCGCTACTGGATAGGTTTATAAGATGGACACAGAACTGAAGGAATACCGAGATGGGGATACTCTGTTGGAAGCCTACGTGGCCTATCCTGAGAGTGACTCGCAACGGCCGGTTGTATTGGTAGCTCATGACTGGAGTGGCAGACGGGAGTTTGCCTGCAAGGCTGCTGAACGTGTGGCCAAGATGGGTTACGTAGGGTTCGCGCTCGACATGTATGGCAAAGGTGTATTTGGTACCGAAGGTGATGCTGAAGGTAATTCTGCGTTGATGAATCCCTTCGCTAATGATCGCACGCTATTGCGCAACAGAATCGAGGCAGCTTTGATAACGGCGCGCGGATTACCGCGGGCTAATCCTGCTAAAGTTGCCGCTATGGGTTATTGTTTCGGTGGTATGTGTGTTCTCGAGCTGGCACGATCCGGCGCAGACGTAAGTGGCGTGATAAGCATACACGGGATACTCGCTTCCGGGCAGGCCGACGATAACGCGATCATATCTAAAGTATTATGCTTGCATGGGCATGATGATCCGATGGCACCGCCCGATCAGGTGCTTGCGTTCGAGACCGAGATGACCGAGGCAGGCGTGGACTGGCAGTTACACAACTATGGCCACACTCTGCATGCTTTTACCAATCCCGCGGCTAACAATCCAGACTTCGGCACCGTTTATAACGAACTGGCAGAACGTCGGGCCTATCAGGCTCTAACGAATTTTCTCGAAGAGATATTCTAGGATTGCGATGTAATCTGCATTCACTATCCAAAAATAGTTGATTGTTCGAATGGAATAATAAAAAAGAATCAAGGATAGCTATGACAATTACTACTCAAGAGGCCACAGCGATGCGCAGCCGCATAGGCTTGTGGTTAGGGCCATTAGTATTCGTTCTGGTGCTGCTATTCGTCGATCTGGATCCAGACAATCCCCTCGTTACTCGCATGGCAGCAGTGATACTGCTGATGGCGATATGGTGGATCACCGAAGCGATTCCGCTCTCCGCCACGGCTATGGTTCCCATCGTACTGTTTCCTCTCTTGGGCATCATGCGCGGTCGGCTTGTGCCGGCGGCTAACCAGATTGATTTTGAGTCGGCGAGCCTAAGTAATGGCCTGACTCCCTCGGACTTGGACATCGTTTTCCCAAATGTGGCCGGGCAGTACATGGATTGGATCATTTTGCTCTTTCTTGGCGGTTTCATCATCGCCACGGCGGTAGAGAAGTGGAATCTTCATAAACGTATAGCCTTAAACATATTGAAAGTCATTGGTGGGCAGCCGCATCGGCTGGTATTGGGATTCATGCTTGCCACCGGCTTTCTATCTATGTGGCTCTCGAACACCTCTACTGCCCTGATGATGATGCCGATGGGTATGTCGTTGATTCTCCTCTACGAAGAATTGAACCGGGAGGCTGCTGCGAAGGGAGCGGTGATAGATGTCCGGGCGGAGAATTTCCCGCTCACACTGTTGTTGGGCATCGCCTACTCAGCCTCTATTGGAGGCTTCGCAACACTGATCGGCACGCCACCCAACGGTGTGTTGGTGACGCAGATGCCACAGCTGTTTCCAGAGGCACCGGAAATAACCTTCGCCGCCTGGATGATGTTTGCCCTCCCCATGAGTGCGACCTATATGTTGATAGCCTGGTTTGTGCTGACGCGTTTTGTGTTTCCGCTGCCGGCCTCGACGCCATTTAGCGGCAAGGAATTCATCCGTGATGAGATCGCTAAACTGGGCGTCATGTCTTCCGAAGAGAAACGAGTGACCTTTGTATTCGTCAGCGCGGCATTGTTGTGGATGACACGTAAAGAACGGCTGTTCGGGGATGATGTGGATATCTATGGCTGGAGTCATTATCTGGATTCGTTTCTCGCCTATTTTGATGCCGATCCGGTCGGTTACATGATCGATGATGGGACCGTATCGATAGCCATGGCACTACTGCTGTTTATCATCCCCGCCAGCAAACAGGTCGGTGGCCGCCTGATGGATTGGGAAGATGCGAAGAAGGTGCCATGGGGCATTCTGTTGCTATTTGGTGGTGGCTTGGCGTTGGCGAAGGGTTTTACGACTTCGGGGCTAGGGACCTATATCGCTGGTCAATTACAGTCCCTGCTTGGTGATGCCAGCCCGCTGGTGATTGTAATGAGTACGGTAGGTTTTATTACTGGTCTAACGGAGGTTACGTCGAACACGGCGACTATTTCGCTAGCTCTACCGATTATGGCCAGCCTGTCTCAAGCTATTGAGGTGCACCCGCTACTATTACTGATCCCTACGACTCTAGCCGCATCCTGCGCTTTCATGCTGCCGGTCTCAACCCCTCCTAACGCTATAATCTATGGTTCTGGGCGGGTGCCTATAATGAAGATGGTGGTAGCCGGGGTCTGGTTGGACATTCTTTCTGTGCTACTGCTCACAATCTTCGTCTATACATTGGGTCATTTGACCTTCGATGTATTAGGCTCATTTCCCGATTGGGCAGCGCCTTAGACTATTTATAATTAGTTATTAGTTCTCGAAGATGGATAAAAGCGCGGTAAATTCTGTTTGCCACTTGTACTTTGTGCTATGTTTTCGACGATTTGCAGCGGTTTTGCAATACTTGCTCTGAAAATCGAGGGCGTTGGGGTCCGGCGAGACGACAGAAAGGTGTGCTGAAAAGGGCGAGAACGTCAGTTATCCGGATCAGAATAATAATTAGAAATTGAATTTGAGACCCTATGAATGATAAGTCCATAGATAGTCAGGCCGTGGTCAAACCCTGTCCCGCTGGCGATGATAAATGCACGAATCTGTCCGAGGTTAAGCGCCTGCGGGAAGAGGTCAAGCAGTTGACAGCGTTGGTGCGAACGGATGAATTGACTCGCCTGTTTAATTTCCGCTACTTCTTTCAGGCGCTGAGCTTAGAGATGGAGCGTACCCGCCGCTCCGGTCAGCCTACCTGTCTCATAATGTTAGACCTGGATCACTTTAAAGCGATTAACGATGTCTATGGGCATGAAGTTGGCAATGTCGTGCTGGGCCATATCTCTGACTTGGTTAAAAAGACAGTGCGCCGATTGGATATTCCTTGCCGTTATGGGGGTGAGGAATTCACTATTATCTTGCCCGATACCACCCTTGGTCAGGGGGTACGTTTTGCGAATCGCCTCAGGCTAATCATCGAAAACTCTTCGGTTAAGGCCAGCGATGCGTTCTTCGGCGTCGAGGCAAGCTTCGGAGTCGATGTCTACACGAAGGGCGATCAGTTGACCGAGAAAGAGTTTGTGGAGCAAGTTGATGCCTATCTGTATCTTGCCAAGCAGGAAGGCCGCAATAGAGTTTGCCACAAAACACTGACCGATTAATTCTGAAAGGCCGAGCAACTGCTACCGAGAGAACTGACTCGAGTCAATCCTTTCCTTCCCATTATTTTGAATCTTCCACTGCGTGCGCGAGATGGTGGAGAATTGCTGCTGTCGCTCCCCATATTCGGAATCTCTCAAACTGCAGCTCGAGGATTTTCCGCGACTGGCTGTCGTAGGTCATCGATGAGGGCTTATAGGCAGCAGTATTTAATATTAGCGAGAGTGGCGCACGAAATATTTCGTTGACCTCGATGGGGCAGGGTACAAATTCCAGTCCCGGTTCTATAAGCCCGATAATGGGGGTAATCTGAAAGCCAGAGGGAAGTGCCATGTCGCCCAGTCGTCCAATGACCTCCACGTGTCGTCTGTCCAGACCAATCTCTTCTTCGCTCTCCCTTAATGCCGTAGCAACAGCATCATCATCGATAGCCTCTTCGGAGCCGCCTGGAAGGCTGACCTGACCGGGGTGGCTGTTTAGGTTCTCAGAGCGCACCGTGAGCACGATCTCGCTGGCTCTTCCTGGCATGTGCCGAGTAATTGGAATAAGCACGGATGCTTTGCGTAGTGGCAGGGAACGCTGCTCTAACATCTTATTGACAGAGTTGTCGGGATGGAAGATCGGCTCCGGGTTCTCGTTCTTGCTTCGAGAGAAATAGGTAAGCAAGGCTTCGAATGCCTGAATCGAATCGCCCTCATCTCGGTTGTGCATTCTGCATACCTTTCTTTTCAGATTCGTTGCTCTAGTGGTTGAAATAAGAATGCCGACGTGACGTCGGCATTCTTAGCTACTACAAAGTGCTTACTTATAGTTCCAGGTGACTCCGAAGAATGCACGTGCTGGCTCGCCAGGAAAATAGCGGCCATCGGTGAATGTAGTCCAATCGGCGCGCTCTGCATACTTTTCATCGGTTACATTGAGAACATTCAGATAGAAGGAGAGATCATCATTGAATTGGTATTGTGTGCGCCAATTCAGAATGTCGTGCCCTTCATAGTCCGCTGTGTTCTCTGGGTTTGTGTAGTACTCGCCCATGTTCACCCATTCAATCTCCGTAAAGACGGAACTGACAGGCTGCCACTGGAGTCGAATATTGCCAAACGAATTCGGTGCTGTATCGATATCGTTGTCTTTGATGTCGATGCCGCCGGAGATCTCAGAGTTCTCGTAGGTATGTTTGGCTAGATTAAAGGCACCTTGAACAGACAGGGTCTGAGAGATGTCATAACCCAACGCTAACTCCAGGCCTCTATACGCCGTGTGACTGTCATTCAGATTCTCTCTGTCGCTGTTGGTGAAGATCTCATTCTTCTTGTCCATGAAGTACCAAGAGACAGCATAGTTCCAGTTGTCTCCGGCGCCCTTTACGGCAATCTCATAGCTATCGAGTTCTACTGGATCCAGGTCAGCTACCGTTTGATTGTTCTGCAATCGATACAGCTCAGTCGCCTGCGGAGCGCGGAAACCATTCTGTACCCTGAATTGCAGACTATGATTATCGTTGAGGGCATAACTCAAGCCGAGCTTCGGAGAAATATTCGAAAAACCGTCGTCTCTGTCGGCCGGGCGGTTGTAGCGACACCCGAACTGACATGGCACGCCAAACTCATCCGTGCGCCCGTCGATCATCTTGTTGTCGTAGAAATATTTCATATTTTCCAGGCGCAGACCCAGTGATATTTCCCAGCCGCGGCCTAGATTCTGGTCGTAATTGATGAAACCGGCCAGTTGACGCGAATCGACATCATAATCGTAGTGTTTTCCCTGAGGAACAGAGTTTCGCAGGAAGAAAGACCCCTCGGTCGGGTTTGGTTGAAACTGTTTCAATGAACCCTCCGTGTCTTCGATATCGAAACCGAGTGCGAGATTGGCGCCGCTGGCAAGTTCTTTATAGGCAGCGAACTGAAGCCCCAGGCTACGGTGTTCCGTGTCCTCGATCGGCTGTCCAGGCAAGAAGTGCTGGACGAAGTTCATGTTAACTTCGCGGAAGTAAGGAGTCATCACGACTTCCCAGTCGTCTACCTGTTGCGTGATAGTGGTCCAGACACGGCCATTGGCGCTGTCGCGGTAGGCCTCAGGATTCGGATTGGTGTCCCGTAGTGCGCTGTCTTTATAGGAATCATCTCCGACTACGAAGCCTGCGGTCTCCTGATTCAGGTTTATCAGCGAGAAGCCGCCGTCGAGAGTGGCGCCGCTGCGTGTCGTATAGTTGTAGAGCCAAGAGAGCTTCTGCTGGTCGACACCGCTATCGTCGCGGTAGCCATTCTCGCTTATGCCGGTAACCAAAACTGTCTGCTTGAAGTTGCCGTAGTCGTGGCCGAATGTGCCCTTCAGTCGTTGTGAGCCCCGAGGACCCTGCTCCAGCATGATATTGCCGGCATCCCCTGCTTTCGGGAGTACCACGTTTATCAACCCGTGCACGGAGTTTGAGCCCCAGAATGCGCTTCCTGGGCCGCGAACGACTTCAACACTCGCCGCATTTTCTGAATGTGTATCGAACATCTCATTCACATTACAGAAACCGCTAGAGCGAACGGGAATGCTGTTTTCTGCCACCAGGAAGGCGCCACAGGCACCCGCTCCGGTAAGCACGGCCGAACGAATTGCCAAAAGGCTCTCCTGCCCATTGTTGCGATGGACGCTCACGCCAGGTAGTCGGTTCAACGACTCTTGCAGGTGAGTATGATTAATCAGCTTCAATTCCTGCTCGCCAAGCACAGAAACTGCCGCATTCACATCAGCGAGACCGGCTGATTTTCTGATGGTAGATGTAACCTGAATTTCTTCGATAGCCTGTCGGCCATTCTGAGCAAATGCTGGCACAGCTGCTAGAGCAGTTGCGGCGGCGATGCTGGTAACTAATAACTTACGAATCATTCTAAATCTCCGTTGTTGTGGGGAGCTCTCTCGGTATTGATCGATCTGTGTCGATTCGGTATTTAAAAAAGAGCTATTTCCGGGGAGGTTTTCCTTCTTGTATTCCCAAGATTAACGTTTGGCGGTTAGTTCAACGTTTGGCGGTTAGTTCAAAAAGTTCGACAATATAGCACAAGTTATCGGCCTATTCCGCTGTCTTTGCACCCCCGTGGCTAACCACGTAAACTAGCTTTCCGATTTCCAGACAAGCTGCGTAGTATCTACGGTAGAGAGAAATGTCGGCGTCGCTCGACCAGGGGGAATTGATACCGATGAAGACAAGAATTACCGAATTACTGGGCATCGAACATCCGGTCGTGCAAGGAGGTATGCAGTGGGTAGGCTTGGCCGAGCTGGCATCTGCCGTCTCTAATGCCGGGGGGCTTGGCATCCTGACCGCCTTAACCCAGCCTACACCGGAAGCATTACTGAAGGAGATTAAGCGCTGCGAGGCCATGACCGACAAGCCGTTTGGCGTAAATCTGACGATCCTGCCGACAATCAAGCCAGTGCCCTACGATGCCTATGCGCAGGCTATCGTCGATTCGGGAGTGAAGATCGTGGAGACGGCGGGTCGAAACCCAGAACCCTATCTGCCGATGTTCAAGGAAGCAGGTATCACGGTGATTCATAAGTGTACTTCCATTCGACACTCGTTGAAGGCACAAAAGATAGGCTGTGATGCGGTAAGCGTGGATGGTTTCGAGTGCGCAGGCCACCCCGGCGAGGACGATGTCACTAATTTGATTCTGCTCCCGCTTGCCGCAAGAAGACTGAAAATACCTTTCCTCGCCTCCGGTGGCCTGGGTGACGGCAGGGGCTTGGCGGCCGCGCTCGCGTTGGGAGCGGATGGTATTAATATGGGAACGCGGTTCATGGTAACGCAGGAAGCACCTATTCATGACAATGTGAAACAGAGAATGATCGAAGCAAGCGAGTTGGATACCGCTCTGATCTATCGATCGCTGCGTAATACCGCGCGTGTTTTCAAGAACAGTGTTGCACAGCAGGTTGTAGAGATTGAGTCGCGCCCTGGCGAAACGAAGTTCGAGGATATCCAGCCCCTCGTGCAGGGCGTAAAAGGGAGGGAGCTGTTTCATGACGGCGACCTGGATAAAGGTATTTGGTCGGCGGGCATGGTCGTTGGCCTGATCGATGACAATCCTAGTTGCGCAGAATTAGTCTCGAGGATTGTCAACGAGGCTGAAGATATTATCTCGAATAGATTGGCTGGGATGGTTGCAGGATAATTGTGGACGCATTAGTCAATGCCTAATCATAAATGTTAGGGAAATGATCGCAAAATCAGGAAGCTAGGAAAATATGCAAGTCAAAGATAAGGTAGTAGTAGTGACAGGTGGGGCGAGTGGCATTGGTAAATCGCTGTGTGAAAGATTTGCAAGGGAGGGCGCCAAGGCCATCGTCGTGTCCGACATAAATCAGGAAGGCATCGATGCAACTGTCGCCGATATATCGGCAACTACCCGGGCATTAGGGGTAAAGACAGACGTAGGCGATGAGAACGAGATGAATGATCTCGTTGCGACGACGCTGGAACAGTTCTCAGTGATTGATCTGTTCTGTTCCAACGCGGGCATCTTCACCGCGGGTGGTGAGAATGTCAGCACAGCGGCTTGGCAGTCGATCTGGAACATCAATGTTATGTCCCATGTGTTTGCGGCAAGAGCCGTTCTACCGGCGATGCTGGAGCGTGGCGAGGGATATCTTCTGAATACTTCGTCTGCTGCCGGCCTCTTGAGTCAAGTTGGCTCGGCTCCTTATTCCGTCACTAAACATGCCGCGATCGGCTTCGCCGAGTGGCTATCTATCACCTACGGGAACCGCGGCATCAAAGTCTCGGTGCTCTGCCCACAGGCCGTACGCACGGCGATGACGGCCGGTGGTGATGGCGGTGTGGCAGGCCTTGATGGCATGTTAGAGCCAGATAAATTGGCCGATACGGTAGTCGAGACGCTTGCTGAAGAGCGCTTCCTCTGCCTACCGCATCCAGAAGTGCTGACCTATATGCGCAGAAAGACCGATGACTACGATCGCTGGCTCGGGGGCATGCGTCGCCTGCAAAGCCAGTTCGAAGACATCTATAAGAAAAGGGAAGAATCTCAGGATAGTTAACCCAGGAACCCGGAGGCACAGATGAGAAAGCTTGCATTACTTTTACTTGCTCTGGCTTGCTCGTTGCCATTGACGATGCAGGCTCAGGAGCGCATAACGGTTGCAGATGGCACCGTATTGAACGTTTTCCTCGTGGCCCCGGAGAATTCAACTGATGTGGGGCACCCACTTGTCATATTGATGGGTGGTGGGCCCGGAAACGCTTCCATATCACAGGACACCTCACGCTGGCTCGGCAGTGGTTTCGCAGCGCGCGGTTGGATGGTAGCAGTACCGATCTCGCCGAATAATCGGTCCTTTCGCGGCGGCACGAACAATGCGCTGATCGTCGATCTAATAGTCGAATTACAGAAGCGCGATGATATTGCGCCGGGCAAGGTGTTGTTGGCAGGAGTCTCGAATGGCGGCATGTCCGCTTTAGAGATCGCGCGCCGCGATCCGCAGCGCTATTTCGGTGTGGCGGCGGTGCCCGCACTCTCCAGTGCAGATACAGACAACGCGGCATTGAGAGATTTTCCTGTTTATCTGCGTATCGGCGGGGCGGATCAGCTAGGTTGGGCAGACCGATTCGACGAAACTGTCGCCAGCCTGACTGCGGCAGGCGTTAATCTGAATGCCGGTGTGCTTGATGGGGCGCCGCATATGTTTAGAATGGACTGGGAGACTCTGGGAAGCTGGCTTGAGGAAATAACAGACTAGGCGCCCAATAGCGCTATTTCCTGTACCTGTTAATATTCAAATAACTAACAAATAATATATGGAGTTTACGGCAATGATGTTTAAGAAAAGTGCATGTGCTGCTCTACTGCTAGCCGTTTCTTTGGTAACGGGAGCTAGCTTCGCAGGCCCGCCAGCTTCAATCTCTGATCTTTCCTGGATGACAGGAAACTGGGCGGGCAATCTCGGCCCGAATCAATTGGAAGAGAACTGGATAATGGGCGAGGCGGGCTCCATAGCTGCCATGGTAAGAATGACCGGCAACGGCGAGAAGAGCATGTTCGAGATGATTACTATTGAGGAAGTCGATGGCTCGTTAGTGTTACATATTCAGCAGTGGGACCCGGGAATGGTTGCGCGAACGGATGGCCCGCAGGAAATGGAGCTCGAGGAGATTACAGCGAACAGCGTAAAGTTCAAGGCGACATCGGAAGGTGGCATGGCATCCTTAGGCTATAGCCACCCTGACGCCGATACCTTTATCATTCATGTTGAGAATCCAGGTCGTCCTGTCTTTGACATCATGTTACAGGCGCGCAGTATTTGGGAGTAAACTGCAGATAGCGCGTGCGGGCTCATGCACATGGGGATCTGTTAAATCCTGTCTTCTTTGAGTCCGCTATGGCTTGTTGATCTATTTCTTGCGCTGATAATTCATTAATTGAAAGCCAATGCCTATAAGCCCCAAGACGACAAGAAGTATGTTCTGGATAAGGGGCTCTGCAGGGACGAGTTGCGCCAAGATGGCGGAGCCGGTTAATGACGTCAATACGATTAATGCCGGATCGAAGACCAGAAGGCACAAGCCTGCACCGATCAAGCCAGGGATTACTAATAGCCAGCTGGAAATTTGAGACGGGTCTACCATGGGCAATACTGTTGCCACCTGTAGTGCCAGATAAGCCCCTCCGGCGAAGCCTGCTAGCGCGACGGCTACATATTGAAATGCCATCGCGAGCAACGCCATGCAGACACCGAGAACTAGACCAACCACCAGGAAAAGCCATTCTGGCTGTTGCGGTGCTAACTCCTGTGCCAATTCGAAGCCCGCTAAGAATCCCACTATGCCAATGTAAAGCCAGAATAAACGTCGCCCGAAAAACAGAACTACAAGGCCGCCGGCAATGCTGATAAGAATTATTGGATCGAAGTTATTCATGAAGTTATTCATTGTGCCATTCTCCCTGCAATAGCCGCGATGATCAATGTTGGTTTAGCGGTATGAAACTTTTCTATCCTCTACACAACGATACCGCGCTGTTCTAAGCCCTGGCCGATAGATTCCATGATTTCTCTATCGCGCTCCACATTAAACTCAGGGGCATTGTCCCAATCGTACAACCAAACGGGCTTGGTTCTAAGCGCTATAGGTTCATCATCGAACCGTGGAAAAATATGTGCATGTAAAGCGGGTTCTACGTTGCCGAGCATCTCGTAGTTGATCCGCACGGCAGCTGTTATCTCCAAGATAACATCGCCCACAACAGACATCTCATACAGGAAGGTTTTTCTCAATTCGGCATCCATCTCATTCAGATGAGAGACAACCGGATCAGGAAGCAGCAAGCTGTAACCGCGGAGAAACTGCACATCCCCTAGAACTACCCAGCCTGAACTAAGACGACAGATTGCTTTCGGGTAATCGCCAGCCCGGCAGAGTCTTACTTGCTCATGAATCAGTGTTGGCATAGCTACCAGCCGCCTCCGCCACCACCACCGCCACCACCACCGGAGAATCCGCCTCCGCCAGTCGATGATCCGGGAGCAGTGCTTGCAGCCGAGATTGCGCTGTTGAATCCACTGCCTATATCGCTGGTGAAGCTTGCGATATTGTGACTATGGAAGACGCCACCGTACCAGACTGGCTGGTAACTGTGACCGCTAGTTTGTTGCAAGCTCGCAAAGACTTCGGTGAACTGTTCGGCCCAGGCCTGTTCGACGCCCAGAGCCAGCGCGAAGGGTAGGTAGCTTTCAAAAAGTGCCGGTGTCTTCTGGGGTGGGGTTTTCAGATTGAGATCGTCCTTTTCTGCTACCTCGAGATATTGCTTGAAGCCTTCCAGTCTGTCCATCAGTCGTCGGCCCTTAATCGAGGGTGCGCGCATAAGAAAGAGAAACACGAGGTGTATCATCGCTATCGACACGAAGCCTAATCCAGCCAGGAGAGTCATGGCTCCTGATAGTGCGACGAAGAGCATTAGCGCGAGTGATCCGCAAGCCGAGGGTAACAGTAGTGCGGAATTCAAGTTGAAGTAGATCTTGTTATAGTCTCTGGCCAGTGCTTGCTTGTGTCTCTTCATCGCATTGGTGATCGTTTTGATATTTACTGAAACCAGCAGAAGTATATTGCCTTCAGCGAACAGGGCTTTCAGCAATGCATCCTCGCCGGGAGCGAGCGCTGCAGCCGATTCAGCCTTGCTCAGAGTGTATTCATCGTCGGCTTTGCTCAGGGTGAGATGACCCTTTACGGCAAGGTTGATTAGCGCCGCGCTAAATGCTGTCTTATCGTAGCGCATATTCATGATGTAGCACGTCGATGCCGGAGAATAACCCTTCGGTGGTTCATACTGAGGGATGATAATTCCGGCCTCGGGGTCTCGGCCGGCTATAGACCAACTCTTGTAAAGATAGATTAAGGAAGCTATCAGGGCAAGAAGCGCCAATAACAGGCCGCGGTTGTCGAACAGTAGATAGCCTGCCCGCTGCAATATAGTGGGCTCAGCGATCACTCCTTTGGGCCAGGTCACAACTATGGTCAGACCTTCGCGCGGTGCCAGTGTTTGGGTGGTGGCAAACGTCGCCGTGCTCGCGGTCAGCGAAGCTGTGTAGTTTTGCGCAGTGCTGCCAGCGGGGCCGGTGTAGGCAGTCTGGGACATATCCTCTGCCGCTACATGGCCGGGCAGGTTAACGGTGGCGCTGGCGTTGAGGATTGAGAAGCCCCAGCCATTGCCGGTTACGTTCCAATACAATTCGTCATGAGCTTCGAAGAAACCCAGCTGACGATCCGTGTTGTAGCGAATAAGATAGGTGTATTCTCCCGGCTGCAGCAAGACATCCTCGTCACCGATATAGACGCGCACGCCATTGCCTCTGCCCTCGCTGCGCCACGGTTCGGTACTGCCATCCCGGGTAACTCCCAGCACGTCGAACGCGACCTTGTAGCGATTGCCCAGACGGTCTCGATAGTCAGTCGGGAAGTCTCTGAAGATGCCGCGCTGAATGCTCACACCTTCTGCCCGAACCTCTAGAGTTTCCGTTACTATCATCGAGCCGTCGATGTTGACATCGATATCGCTGTGAAGAGAGATGATGTGTTCCTGCGCGAGCACCTGCAGGGGAAACAGGCTCACGATGAGCGCCGTAATTGTTGCTCGATACAATCCACACGAGTTTCTGGACTGGCTATTCATTTAATCCAGCTCCACGACGGGAGAGACGCGTTCGCCTTGCTCATCTACCTCGAAATAGTCGGCTATTCGAAAATTGAGCGGCTGAGCGATAAACAAGTGAGGGAAAGATTGTATGCGAGTGTTAAAGATTCGAACCGAACCGTTGTAGTAGCGCCTGGCATATTGGATATGGTCTTCGACTTCACTCAGGTTCTCGCTTAGCTGTCGGAAGTTTTCGTCAGCCTTCAAATCTGGGTAGGCTTCGGCGATCATGGCGAGCCTCGACAGCGCGGCTCCTATCTCATTTTCCAAGAGTGCCTTTTCCGGTAGGTGCTGTGTAACCTCACTCTTTCTGCGTAGCTCGGTGACTGCCTGCATCGTAGCTCTCTCGTGCTCAGAATAGGCTTTCACCGCCGTAACAAGCTGTGGAATCAAGTCATGCCTGCGTTTCAGCTGTACATCGATATCGCTCCAAGCGGCTAAAACCTGGTTCCTGTCTTTGACGAGAAGGTTGTAGATCCAAACTACGGCGGCGAGCACTACAACCAGGGAAGCGAGTATCTCAATCATGCGGGCAGTATAAGGCTTTGCGTATCGAAAATGAATTTATGCAGCGAGTGGCTAAGGCAGAGAGCAGCTGATTATTGGCTTGGCTAGTGATCCGGTATAACGAAGTATTAGAGGGCAGTATCGGCATGTGGTGCTGTGGCCGTGTGTGTCGAGTCCCAGCGCTAGTTGCCGTTATGAGGTCTCTAACAACTCTACCCAATTGCCATCGGGATCGGCGATGATGGCGATGGTGACACCCTCGCGCACAACTTTGGCTGGCACTACGACCTTAGCACCGGCAGCGGCGGCTTTCTCGACGCTTGCTGCCAGATTGCCTACGCTGATCGTCCAGTAGCGATAACCGCTTGCCCCGCGTATTCCTCCGGGTGCCGCATCCGCTGGAGCAGCTGGGTCTAGCTCGATAACCTTGATAACGCTGTCGCCGACCTTGAAACGGTTCATGGTGCCACCGCCGGGCATCGCGATCGATGCCTCAAACTCCAGACCTAGTGTCTCGCCATAGAAAGTCATCATGGCCTCGATGTCTTTCGCGACAATACCGATATCGATAGCGGCTTTCTTTATATCTACTGACATAACGATCCCCTATTATGCAGCGCCGAGTAGAGATTTAGTTTCCAGAAATTCTTCGAAACCTTCCAGCCCCCATTCGCGGCCATTGCCGGATTTCTTATAACCGCCGAAGGGGGAGGAGAAATCTGGTCCGGCGCCATTGATGTGAACCATGCCAGTTCTGATCTGTCGTGCGATCTTTTCCGCGTGAGCCGGTTCTCCCGATACGTAGCCGGAAAGGCCGTACTCAGTATCATTGGCGATACGCACGGCATCCTCGTCATCTTCGTAGCCGAGGATAGAAAGCACTGGCCCGAAAATTTCTTCCCTGGCTATAGTCATATCATTCGTTACATTGGCAAAGATTGTTGGCTGAATATAATAGCCTCTGTCGATACCCTCGGGACGACCGGGGCCACCAACGATTAGCTCGGCTCCTTCGGCTATGCCTTTCTCAATCAAGTCGGTAATCTTATTGAATTGGAGTTCACTGACAACAGGGCCCAGGCGCGTCTTCTCATCGCGAGGGTCTCCAACACTTGCCTTCGCCGCCGCCGCCTTGGCGATCTCAATTGCCTCGGCCATACGTGCCTTGGGAACCAGCATGCGAGTAGGTGCATTGCAGGATTGTCCGCTATTGCCAAAGCAGCCGATCACGCCTGTGCTAACAGCCTTCGCGAGGTCGGCGTCGTCGAGGATTATATTGGCAGACTTGCCGCCGAGTTCCTGTGTCACCCGCTTGATCCCGTCGGCCGCGGCCTTCGCCACTTCCTGACCGGCTCGGGTGGACCCGGTGAAGGACACTACATCGATCTCAGGGTGTGAAGAAATTGCCGCGCCCACGGTCGGACCAGCACCATTTACGAGGTTAAACACGCCAGCAGGCAATCCAGACTCTGCGATAATCTCGGCGAGGATATAGGCGCTGAGAGGCGCTATCTCACTTGGCTTCAACACGATTGTGCAGCCTGCCGCGAGCGCCGGTGCTACCTTGCAGGCGATCTGATTGAGAGGCCAGTTCCAGGGAGTAATGAAGCCACAAACGCCGGCGGGTTCCTTGACGATCTTGGTTGTGCCGCGTATTTCTTCAAACTTATAGCTGTCTAAAATGCCGAGGATACTGGCGAAGTGACCGATGCCGCTGCCGAGTTGTGCAGTCTTGGCCAAGCTCATCGGCGCGCCCATTTCATTTGATATTGCCGTCGCGATTTCATCGCCACGTGCCTTCATGCCGGCGATAATATTGTTAATGACGGCCTTGCGTTCCTCGATGGTAGATTGTGACCAGGCGGGAAATGCCGCTCGCGCCGCTTTCGCTGCTGCATCTACATCCTCGGCCGTGCCCATGCTGATTGTCGCAAAGGCTTCCTCGGTGGCAGGATTAATCACATCAAGCGTTGAGCGGCCTGAGGGTTCGACCCATTCGCCATTGATGAAGAACTTGTTATACGCCTTAGTCATTTTCCTACTCCTGTCGATTCGATTACACTTGCACTACACTTGATTCATAATCGCCAAGTATACCTGAAATATTGGGTATCTTAAGTGTCAATCTGGCACCAACTAATACGGATAAAAAAGGCTTCGATGTTTAACTCTCTAAAGCGTGCTATCGGTGAGCGGCTAGCCACGTTTCTTAGTAAAGATCTGCCGGGCTACCATCGACTGGATACGGTCGCTATAGCTGATGTTGCCAGCGTTCTGGAAAAGGGCGATATCGTGCTGGTGGATGGCAATACGCGCATCAGTACAGCGATAAAATACCTTACCCAGTCGACCTGGTCCCATGCCTGTCTCTATGTGGGCGAGAAAGGCGAGGATAGTGCGCAGTTAAATCTCATCGAGGCCGACCTGAAGAATGGCGTTCATCTCATCAGCCTGGATCGCTATGCCAATTTCAACCTGCGAATCTGCAGGCCGGTAAATCTAAGCGCGCAGGAGAAAGAGCAATTGGTCGATTTCGCTCAGCAACGAATCGGGCACCTGTATGATCTTAAAAACGTGATAGATCTGATTCGTTACGTGATTCAGAAACCGGCGGTACCTAATCGCTATCGCCGATCGCTGATAAGTTTGGGTAGTGGTGAGCCGACTAAGGCGATATGTTCAACGCTGATAGCTGAATCGTTTCAGTCCATACACTATCCCATACTGCCGAGGCGAAACGGAGAGGGTGGCGAGGCGGGCGAAGTGCCGCTATTCTACAGGCGACATTTTACTCATTTCACACCCAGAGACTTCGATCTGTCCCCTTATTTCAAGATTATCAAGCCGACTATCGCGAAAGGTTTCGATCATCATGCCGTGCTTTGGGGGCCGGATGCAGGCAATGAGCCCGTTTCTTCCAACTAGCCCGTTTCTTGCTACTGGTTTCTTGCAACTAGTTTCTTGCAGCTAGTTTCTTGCAACTAATAGTATCTTAGATAATTCCAAGCAATATATTTACGGCAGATTCAAATTGGGGATCGCTGCGACTACTCTGAGTGAACGGAAAGGCTGTTGGCTCTTTTGGTATGACCCCCGTGGATTCGAATAGTTTGCCATCGATCAGCATCTTCTCGGCGGGGACGTAACGTAACACGCTTTCGCCTGAGTTGGTGTCATCGAATAGATAGGAGCCAATCTCGCCGGCGCTGTTCTGGCCGAGAGTTGTGATTCTTCCCAGTTTCGAAAGACCGTAGGCAAACAGCTCGGCTCCTGCGCGAGTCTCGGAATTCACCAGCACGACGATAGGCTTGGTGAATGGCCGAGTCGAATTTAATGGAAGGCTCCTGCCAAGAGCAGTGTGTCTGTTCGAAGGATCGGAAGACTCGAATTTGCCACGACCATCTCGAATAAATAGATCCAAATGGAAGCTGCTGAGGTAGCCATAGCTATTGCGCAGATCGACGATCATGCCATCGCTGTCGGTGAAGCTTCCCATCACTTGTTTGAGAGTAAATAGATCCGATGTGCTGCGCGAGAGCCCCCAGAATCTTATGTATCCTATAAGCTTGTTCCCGAGTGGAAATGCCTGTGCGCTGGTTACTGTGGCCGAGCGATAGCTGTCATAGAGATTCTCAAAGACCGGCACGATGTTGACGCTTGCTAGCGTGCCCTGTCTTTCGAATTCGAGTTGATGCTCTCGTTTTAAAGGCAGGAAACGACCGCTCTCGGATCTGTTGGAATTGAACGAATATACCGGGTGATAGGGTTCGCCATTCACGCTGATGATCTTGTCGCCACGCATAATTCCAGATTGATGGGCTGGATAGCCTTCCAGTGCGGCAGTTACGATGAAGCCAGCGTCTGCCGCCAGTACCTGAATACCGATATGATTCAAAGCCAGGCGCTGTTCGGCTCGGGGCGCTTCGAATGCCTGTATTAAATAGTAGTCAAGGGAGTCGCTGGCGATGATTTCGTTCTCGGCAACTTGCGCAGATACAATCTGCGCGAACAGAGAGCTTCCCAGACCGAGAAGTGCAGAAAGGATTCTGCTGATATCAGTGAGTGATGCTAGCGACATAGTCTATTCGATTACAGCTATTGCTCGCTGAGCAGCAGGGCGTTGATAGTGTCGATCGCGTAGTGCTATATATTTTTCCGGCACATCAAACTCGAAGCGAATCGCCCAATTAAATGTCTGGGCTAGAAGAATGTCGACCATGCTGAAGTTGCTGCCGATCGCGTAGTCGTTATCATCTAACAAGTGATCTAGTGTTCGCACCGCCTTGTCGAATTCAAACTTAGCTGTCTCGAACATGGCCGGTATGCGATATTCTTCTGGCAAGGCAAACATATGCTTTCCCTTCGACCAGAGTGGCTGTTCGAGTTCCGCCAGGATGAAGCAAGTTAGCTCGTCGAGTTTTGCATAGGCCGGTGTGCTCATTTTAGGGAGTAGTCCCGAGTCGGGTGCATTGCGGGCGATATAGTTCATTATCGCAATGCTCTCGGTCAGAACGAGGTCGCCATCTACCAGCGTTGGGACTTTGCCTTGTACATTTAGAGCTAGATAACTTGGGTGCTTGGCGCTTTCTTTGTCGGCACCGTCGGTTCGCAGTTTGGTGTTGATATATTCGTATTGCAGCCCGCTTTCTTCAAGCGCCCACAGAGCACGAAACGATCGGGACTGACCCATTCCATAGAGTTTCATTGAGTATTTTCCTGTCTTAAAAAACAAATGGTGCTGCCTTTAAGGCAACACCATTCGGGGACTTCGACCTAATGGCAGTGACTAGTCGATAGCGAAGCAATAGAAATAGCCAGCGCCGCCGGTGGCGACCAGATCGGCCTGGCCGCAGCCTCTGGAGCCGTGTGCGCTATTCCATGAGCTTGGGTTTGCACCGCCACCAGTTCTATCGAAGTGGCCAAGCTGTGCCGTACCTTCACCATTGCTGGTCCAGTTACTGCAGGTATGATTAGTGCCATCGTCGATCAAGCGACCGCTGAGTGAGGACCCAGTCAGAATGTCATGCTGGTTCGGGCTATCGCCGCGGCCATTGACCATGTCGCCATTCTCGGTGATTGAGTTCTCCTTACCTAGTTGCATGTACTCGCTGTGTAGGTTGTTGAGTGTGCTCGCGACCTCAACACCCTTGGCGTTGTACCAGGGGCCGAAACCGATGCGTTCCCGCGCATTCACCCGCGGCGAATTAGCCGTCTCATGTGCGCTCAGGTAGGCGCGCCAGGTCTTACCACGCGAACCTGCGGCAGTTGCCAACGTTGCACAGTGCGCATCCGCTCCAGCGAGCCCGCCGAGATTCGCCCCGTCGCCAGAGCCAACACTTGTGATGAAGAAGCTCATCTCATTCTCTTGCGAGTTGATCGTGCTGAATGTAGCGGCCGTCGCGATAGCGATAGCCGAGGCCAGGATTAATTTCTTGTTCATTTACAGACTCCTTGTATGTGTTTGTTTTTTATTGATCAGCTTGATGTTTATTATCTCGGCTAGTGTGCGCCCGAGCTATCAACCGCCGCACCCGGAAGCGCCATAGCAGTTAATGAGCTGCCGGTCTGCAAGATGACATACTGGTGGCCTTCGTGTGTCCAGGAACTCATGCCATAGCGGCTCGCGGCTGGAACTTCGACGCGGCCTACTTCGGCACCCGTTGCCTTATCGAGCGCGAATAGTTGCGGTTCGCCAGCGCCGTTTACATCGGAATATAACAAAAGATTGGCGGTGGCTACCATGGCTACGGCGTTGCCGGTACCGGTATTGCCGATGTCGATGCCCTGAAGTTCAGGCAGGTTGGCTATTCGTGCTGGCGTCTCGCCGGTTGGAATCATCCATAGATGCTCGCCCGTGTTCATGTCAATCGCTGTGATGCGACTATAGGGTGGTTTCCAAAGAGGAATTCCTAACGGGTGTCTTGGGGATGGTCCGCCGCGACCTGCTGCGTACTGAGACAGCGTCGTACCGGTTGGCGCATCGTAGTAAGTGTCTGCCTCTTCACCACTAACCAATGGGCGCGCTGAGCAGCTTGAGCGGGAAGTAACGTAGAGAATGCCCGTGGTTGGGTCGGCTACAGAGGGGTGTGTGATATTCACCGCGCCGGAGGGACAGATCATGGCGGAAATCTTGCCTAGCGGGTTGTCTCTATGCAGTGGTGGGTTAAACACGGGGCCCAGTTGGAAATCTGCCACGGCAGCTATGGCTTGCGCACGAATCTCTGGCGTAAAGTCCACCAAGGTGTCAAGGCTGAGCCCTTGCATGTCAAACGGCGCAGGTTTCGTTGGTATAGGCTGAGTGGTGGCCAACTTCTCGCCAGGTACTATCGAGGCCGGAAAGGGCACTTCTTCGATTGGCCAGATAGGTTCACCTGTCTCTCTATTGAATGTGTATACCAGCCCCTGCTTGGTGGGCTGTGCCACGATAGGCGTTAGCCCTTGCTCCGTGTTCACATCCAATAGAATGGGTGCGGTCGGTATGTCGAAGTTCCAGATGTCGTGATGCACAATCTGGAAATGCCAGGCTCTCTCACCGGTTCGGGCATTGAGCGCAATCAGGCTGGTGCCATAGAGATTGTCACCAGGATGATGGCCGCCGTAGTAGTCGATGGTCACGCCGTTAGTCGGGATGTAGACCAGACCCAATTCCGGGTCAGCGGAAATTGGTGCCCAGGAGGAGATGTCACCGGTGTACTGCCAGGCATCGTTTTCCCAAGTCTCGTGGCCATATTCACCGGGCTGTGGAATCGCATTAAACTTCCACAGGAATTCACCGGTGCGAGCATCGTAGCCCAGCATATCGCCAGGTACGTTTTCGATTCTGGATTGGTTGTACCCTTGTTCGGCTGAATTACCGACGATGACGACATCATTCACTACGATAGGTGGTGACGAGGAAGTAATATAGCCTCGCTCCAGGGGCAGCCCCTTATAAGGGTCGTAGGGATGGCCGAGATCGGCCAGTAGATCGACCACGCCCGTTTCAGGGAAGCCGTCGATGGGCACCGGTTTGCCGAAGCCCTCCATCGGGGCGCCGGTTTCGGCATCGAGTGCTGTGAGGAAAAACCCCGGCGAGATAATGTAGATAACATCCTTGCCATCGATCTGACCGTAGCCTACGCCCTTGCCATAATCGGCACGCATCGAATACTGATAACGCTCCGTATCTGGCTCGCGGTAGGACCAGATGGTTTCGCCTGTCTTCGGGTCGATAGCGACGACGTGACGGCGAGCGCCGGCTACCGTATATAGCCGACCATTGATATAACTTGGGGTTGAACGCCCGCTCTGAGCCTGAAAACTGGAACCATCCCACTGCCAGGCTACTTCTAATTGGCTGAAATTCTCAGCATTGATTTCCTCCGACGCAGAGAAACGCGTATGGGCGAAATCATTGCCGAGGGTAGTCCACTCGACAGTGTCCTGCTGAGCGCTGGCAAGGCTAGCTAAAGCTGCCAATGCAAGGCCTGCCGCGGGGAGAAACAAATGGCGTGTTTTTATCATTATTAGATCCTCTTTTTAGGTGCCGCTGCTTGCTGGTCTGTTGCGATAAAGGTTGCCACTGAGAACGCATCTGCAGCAGGAGACTGCTGATTCTCTGACAAAGTTTTGCGGCAATAGGCCAGGCAAATACAGACTCTGAGAGTAACGCAGCTTCCGCTTTTTGTCATGCAACAATGGAGCGCAGGCGAGGACTGGGGAAGATTCTGCAACACTTGCCGGGAGGGGCTAGCGACAGCTCTTGAGAGCGTTGTTCTGTGACGCTGTAACTGCACCGCGAATTGACCAGCTACACTGTATTCAACTGGCTATCTGTGGGAGTGATTTATTTCGTGCCTGGACACTACAGGGATGTTCGGGCAATCGCCTTTTCACGCGGCGGAGCGAGTGAGCTTCGTTCTTCGTCGTTCTTGTAATTCTCAAACCCATCAGGATCAGCAAACTTCAGATCGAGCAATACCTCCTCGACCTGCTCCTGCGCATAAAGCGCCGTGCAGGTGGAAATAAAGAGTAGACTTAAGGCAATTGACTGCTTTAATTGGCTGACTGGATTCATTCTTGTTACTAGAAACTATCGAGCTTCGGCCTGGATCGAGAAGCGGATTTTTACCGCTTAGGTCAATCTCGCACTTATAATGAGCGGGAACGGTCTTTTAGATGCGGAAAAATTGTCGCATAAATGCTTGAATTTGCACGAATGACCATTAAAAACAATGTGTTAAAAGGTTCTTCCACGACAGCGCCGGCTTCTGTTTGACGGGGCAGATGATTCAGTCTTGATTCAGGTCGATGGCGCTATATAACTAGCTATTAAGCAAACGGGGAGCAAAGGCTTTGATGAAAAGGGTGAGCAGCAGCTTGGCTACACCGACCAGCAGTAATCCCGGCTGGCTGCTGCTGCGTGCTGCTTGTTTATTTCTGGCCATGTTCACAGTAAACAGTCTTACTGTCGCCCAGGAATCCGAGGACATCGAGCAGGCCGAGCCTGTTGCTGGCCAGGAGACTGAGCAACAGGCGCTGGAGCGCGCGCGTGCCGAGGAAGTCGCAAGACAGTTAGAATTGCGCCTGCAGGCGATCGATGAATTGCAGGGCAGCCGCGGTATCTATGCGCCAGAACTGCAGGAGGCTTACTCAGATCTAGCGGGCCTGTATCAAGAGATTGAAGACTACGAATCGGCTATATCTGTCTACAACGAAGCGTTGCAGATCAGTCGAATAAATACTGGCCTGTACAGCAATCAACAACTGCCGATCATTAAGTCTCTCATCGACAGCAACGGTCGACTACGGAATTGGGAACAAGCCGACAAGCTGCAAGAGCTGCGCTACCATATTAGCAGCCGCCTCTATGATCTCGATGACCTTGCCTATCTCGAAGCTGCAGAAAATTACGCCGACTGGAAGCTGCGTCTGCTGCGAGAAAACCTGCTGGATATGAATTACCGTTCCTATTCCAGAAGCGCCGAGGAACTGAGCGACTTCTATGAACGTTTAATTGCCAATCTGGACGCTCAGCCCAACTACAGGCCTGAGAATATGATCGATCTTTTCCAGGGGAAATCTGCTGCAGACCTGGTTCTGGTTAGAGCTATAGCCAGCACTCCCTACACTGCCTTCGAGGGCACCGTAAGTCGCTACATCTATCAGCAACGCTGTCGCAATGTACGAACCGCGTCGGGCGAGATCGTACGGGAATGCGTCAACGTGCAGGTAGAGAATCCGCGCTATCGCCAGTCGCAGGTAGATGCGAAGCGTTTCGCCATGGATCGCAGCAGCAGAGATGTGCAAGAATCCATCCATCGTCTCAGACAAATCTATGAACAGAGCGATCTAGGCACAGAGGAGAGTGAGCAATTGGAGTCGCAGATCGCCGAGCTGGAGACAGAAACCTTGCAGTTGCTGCGGCAATCCAGATCACGGCGCCGTTTCTGATTAGTGTAAAGGCCGCCAATATCACGGCGGATGCCGTCCTAGCCTGAGCCATTGCAGCACAATCTAGAATACCTACCCTGTTTTACTGGAAAATCATCGACACAAGGTGTTCAATGGGGACGTTCTTGGTCGTAATCGCGATTTTTGAACGGAATCAATCAACTGGAGAAGATTATGTCTCATATTGTTAACCGACTATCCCGGCTTACGCTGGCTGCGTTTGTCGCAGCTGTGGCGCTGGGAAGTCAATTTGCTGCTGCACTGGAAGTGGGTGATAAAGCGCCTGATTTCATGCTGCAGGCATCGGACGGCAAGACCTATAGTATATCCCAATTCCTGGGCGAGAAACCGGTCGTTATTGCCTTCTTTCCCAAAGCCTTCACCGGCGGATGAACTATGCAATGCAAAGCGCTGCGTGACAGTGCTAGAGAAATTCAAAGTTTTGACGTTGCTTATTTCATGGCCAGTGTAGATACGCTGGAGGACAACACGGCTTTCGCTGCAGAGCATCAGGCTGGTTTTCCCATACTCGCTGACCCCGAGAAAGGCATGGCAACGGAGTATGGCGTATTGATGGATCGTGGTTTCGCCAACCGTTGGACCTACTACATTGGTGCCGATGGAATTGTCTTAAAGATCGACAAGGAAACCAATCCGGCAACGGCAGGCAAGGACTTAACCCGCACCATGGAAGAGCTGGGTTTTCCCAAGGTATAGCTTCAGTGGCCACGAGCCATTGAATGAGTCAATCAAACCCGACCACGCGCCAGTGGTCGGGTTTTTTGTTGCCCGCCGGCTGCATGGATCAACTACAAACTGTGTTCAAATTAGGGCAATAGATGGCAATGTGCTGACGGCGGCGGGGCGGTGTTGTAGCGGCTGTGGGGCTGTGACAGAATCTACCTCTGAAACTCGATAAATTTGTGCAGAGCCTGATTTATGCAGTAGCGGTTTGCTGTAGTGACTAAGTAATAGCGGAGTATTTCCATGTCAAAAATGGGCATTTGGGCAATAGCGGCCATTGCCGTGTTCACGTTCTTGTTTCTTGTGTACATGGCGGCGACGTTTGAAGCGCCTAGTGGGACGACTACAGTTGTGATTCCTGCGACTATTGCACAGCCGACGGAAGAGTCGACTCCGGTAATTGCGCCGAGTCTACCGCAGACCAGATTGCAGCCGCGAGAGGAGCCGCCTGCTGTCGCTGCGACGCCGGTGATTGAAGAGCCGCCGGTTGAAGTCGAGATTATCGAACCGGCTGTCGAAGAGGCACCATCGGAGTTGGTGCAATTACCCAGCTTGAATAACAGCGACGCATTCGTTTTCGAAGGATTGCGAGCGCTCAGCAATGGTGCCGCCGTGATTCGATTGCTTGCCGATGAGCAACTAATCCGCGGCATCGTCGTCTTTGCCGATAATATTAGTCGCGGTGGGTTTCCACAGACAGGCTTACCCTATAAGGGAGTTCAAGGGGAGATGACCGTTCGCAATATCGATGAGAATTTATTCGTCATGGATGCGAGCGCCCACGACCGTTTCGACCCTATCATCGATACCTTCGTAGCAGTCGATACCGACCAGGCAATGATGCTCTATCGAACGCTGCAACCGCTTTTTCAGCAGGCCTATGCAGAGATCGGATATCGTAATGTCGATTTTGGGGATACCCTGCGTTCTGCTATAAACAGAGTGCTTCGCACGTCAGATGTTGAGGGCCCCTATCAGTTAGTTAAACCCTCAGTTATGTATCTCTATGCGGATGCCAACATCGAAAATATGGAAGAAGTGCAGAAGCAATTGATTCGGATTGGGCCAGAGAACACTGAAAAACTGAAGGCTAAGCTCAGGCAGTTTGCAGAACGGCTGTGACGCTTGCGCGCCATAAAAAATCACAGGCTGACTAAATGCTACAACTTAACTCTCCCCTCGTCCCCCTCGCCCCCCTCGTCGATGTCGCCTGGTTGAATGAAAATATTGATGCGCCTGAACTCGTCGTATTGGATGCATCGGTAGCTCCGGTAGTGCCCGGTTTCGAGTCGCTCAATACCGATGCGAACTTTCTCGCCATCCCCGGCGCTAGACGATTCGACTATGACACGAAGATTTGTAAACAAGACTCCTCACTGCCGCATATGATGCCTGCTGCAGAATTGTTCCAGGACGAGGTGCGCAAGCTTGGCATCAACAATGACAGTGTCATAGTTGTCTATGACGATGTAGGCATCTATGCCAGTCCTCGCGCCTGGTGGATGCTGCGCGCCATGGGCCACGAGCAAGTTGCGGTGCTGGACGGTGGCTTGCGCGCCTGGATAGGGGCGGGATTTGATACAGCAGACAGTCTGCAGACGGAGCTGCCGGCAGGCGATTTTTCGGCCAATTTCTCGGAAGATTCATTCTGTGATTTTAGTGTGGTGTTGTCGGCCCTGGACGACACGAATTGCGCAATCCTCGATGCGCGTTCCAGCGGACGCTTTTATGGCACTGCACCGGAACCGCGGCCGGGAATTCGAGGAGGGCATATGCCGAACGCAAAAAGCCTGCCGTTTCCCGAGTTGCTGGACGAGGGCAAGATGAAGCCAGTCGCTGAGTTACAAAAAATCTTTGGCGAATTGGTCTCAGCAGAGCAGCGCTTGATAAGCAGTTGTGGCTCCGGACTAACCGCCTGCATTATCACCTTTGCGGCCTATCTAGCTGGGTATCGGAGGCTCTCTGTCTATGATGGTTCATGGATTGAGTGGGGAGCGCCCTCGAAGTTACCGGTTGTGACCGATTAGACAGTGCTGCTGTCGTAGTCTTGACGTTCAGCGTAAAAATTAAGGTCTCAGCTACTGGCTAGCTATCACCGGTTGCGGTATAAAAACCCATGTTGAACCTCGTCCTGATGCATCCAGCGTGTGGGCGGAATAATAATAGTTTGGAGTAGTCCTCGTTGAAGTGTGGAAATCATCCCGCTGCGAACGCCATTGCCCAATGTGCCGAGTGCGCAGAGCCGCTCTGTGGCATCTGTGCCGACTTCAGTTCGGACGCGGTACTCTGCGAGAAATGCGCGAAGAATAACGAGAACTCTGCTTTCGTCGAATCGCAATCCAGGCCGAAAGACGATTTTAAGAAAATCCTCAGCGAGCCTGACTCAGAAATAAAGGAGCCGAAGAAGCAACGACTCGAGGCAAGCATCGAGCGACGGGAAAAGTTGCATATGGCGGTTGTGATACTAGGCTGTGTGTTTATAGGATTCCGGCTATTTACTGACATCGGCTCAAAGCGAGTCCTCAACGCTCAGGAAATTCAGCAAGAAGAATTGGCCATAGAACAACGCACACTCTGTGTGCAAATATTCTGGGAGATCGGCGCAATCCTGCAAGACGGCAGAGAGCCGGAGCCCTCAATGCGCTGCCAAGAGACGCCGGCTATTAATATCGTCACGCGCGCGGGCGATGACCTTATTGTTCGGCACCCGAACCCAAGGGCCTTGGGGTTCAGTGAGCTCTCTGTAAGCCGCAGCAATCCGACGCCAAGGGTATCGGTGCTGTGATGAAGAGGCGAATGAAGAGGAATAGGCGCGTAGCGAGTCTGGGGTTCACTCTTATCGAGCTCATGTCGATCACAGCCCTCATCGGTATTCTCATCAGTGTCGCTTTCCCGATTGTTATCGACTACAGAATAAAGGCCAGAACCACAGAGGGTGTATTGCTCCTCAGCGAGCTGCGCAGACGAATTGAAATCGGCTTCAATAGAACGAATACTCTGGGCACGGTGATTCCGTCATCTCCACCGGCAGACGGGGAAATCTTTGGTGGGCCCTTCTACAATTATTCCACGCTATTCGGTGTGCCTAGCGATATGTGGGAAACAATAGAGTATCAGCCCAAGGGGCCCCATAGAGTGCTGGTGTTGCGTGCTTACAGGAGGCCTGAGTGGGGCAATTCCGATATCGGTTTACATCTGCAGATCCGGCTGCGTGACGATGACACGCTCGATTTCAGATGCACGATCAATAACCTGGAGAGTCGAGAGCCGTATGTACCATCGACTTGTATGGAAGGCAGTGTGGATGACTGGGATACTTGGTAGCTACGCCTTAACCATAGCTACACTCTGCCTCTAATTCGCTTGCGATTTGTCGTGCAGCTTCATGAAGGCCTTCTGAATCAAAAGATTATTAGGATAGTTAATTAAATTCTGCTCATGGTCTTCCAGTAACACCTGAAAAATATTGATATCTATTACCGTGCCTTCGACGGTGTTCTCGCCGTCAAGAATTCTAATTTTGTCTCCGATCCGGGCTGGGTAGTTGAAGAAGATAACTACACTGGCGGTAATATTACTTAGAATTGACCACTGTGCAAAAAGGGCTACGCCGGTAATCGCAAGTATGGAAGAGCCGAACAGGAGTATGCTGCGGTAGTCGATTCCCCAAATGAAAAAGAGAGCGACAATACTGACTGCTGCCAGCGCAAAATTGCAGATTTTGGATATGTACTTGGCGCGCTTGGGAGCGGCGCGCTTGGCGATACCAAGATCCGCGATCAGGCGCGATGTCATATTCGCTGAGACGATATACAGAAGAAATACGAGTGCGCTGAACAACCAGTTGTAATAGTTCATAGTTTCAGTTTCGCAATGAAGAAAGGCAGGAATTATCCATGAAAATACTGGCCTATGTGAGGGTTTTTTACAAACGCAGCCATTTTCATTAGAATTCGCCCCATCGAATGCGCTGGATTTACGTTCCAGTCAGCAAAAAGGATGATTATGAACACTACTGCCAATGGCGTTGTCGTCGCCGCCCTCTATCGCTTCGCGAAATTTCCGGACTACGAGTCGTTCCGCGCACCACTGCTAGAACTAATGCTTGTCAATGAGGTTCGCGGTACGCTGCTGCTCGCTGCCGAGGGCATCAATGGCACCATAGCGGGCTCCCGCGCTGGCATCGACGCCGTGCTGGCATGGCTAGCTACGGATGATCGATTCGAGAGTATTCAGGCCAAGGAATCCTTCGTCGACGAAAACCCCTTCTATCGCAGCAAGGTTAAGCTGAAGAAAGAAATCGTAACTATGGGTGTGCAAGACATTGACCCAACCCATATTGTTGGCACCTATGTGGAGCCGAAAGATTGGAATGCTCTGATAGCTGACCCCGAAGTCCTGGTGCTTGATACACGGAATAAATATGAAGTGGAGATCGGCAGCTTCGAAAACGCGGTGAATCCAGAGACCGACTCCTTCAGAGAGTTCCCTGCCTTCGTGGCAAAAAACCTCGATCCCAATGTGCACAAGAAGGTCGCCATGTTTTGCACCGGCGGTATACGCTGCGAGAAGTCCACCGCCTACTTGAAGCAGCATGGCTTCGGAGACGTATTCCACCTCAAGGGTGGAATTTTAAAATATTTGGAGGAGCAAGCAGAGAATGAGACGCTATGGCGCGGTGAGTGTTTTGTCTTCGACAATCGAGTGACGGTTAATCACAAACTGGAAAAGGGAGAGTATGATCAGTGCCATGCCTGTCGTCGTCCGATAACGGATCAGGACAAGCAGAGCGAACACTATCAGAAAGGCGTTAGTTGTCACTACTGCTACGATAAACACAGTAAGGATCAGGTTAAACGCTACGCTGAGCGGGAGCGACAGATGCAGCTTGCCAAACAGCGCGGAGAGCCCCACATCGGCTCCCCCATGCAGTCGGCCATTGACCGGGGCAAGCAGGCGAAGCAGGAATATAAGCGACAACAGCGGCTAATGGAGAAACGAAAGCTTCAAGGCTCCTGACTTTAGACCTTCTACAACGTGGCTGTACTACAGCTTTTTGGGTATAGTAATTTGCTGCCGCGATTTCTTGTTAAAGCGGGAAAATAATAAAAGGCGACTACTATGAATGGCCGTTCAATCAGTAAAGCTTCTGTTTTTTCTACTATCCTCTTGCTCTGCACGATTTTGGTGACGGCAAACTCAAGCGCTCAATCTCCTGACTTAGAGATCCTCTCCGGCTGGGTGGCCTTGGATGCACCCACAGGCCATGAACATCTGGCGACTGCGTCATTACAGAATCGATACAGCGGTTGGTCTCGGGATAGCTACGGTAATTTGGTGAAGGTGGTAGGGCGTGGCGAACCCCGCCGCGTCGTTGCCTGTGCCCTCGATGCCTATAGCTATGCCGTTAGTCAGATCACTGCTGAAGGTTATCTCCGATTACACAGGATAGGTAGCGGGTCAAGTCACCCACTTTGGGATCAGGCGCATGAAGGACAGCAGCTTCGCATACTGACCCGGAGTGGCCCAGTGGTCGGGGTAAGCGCCGTAGCGAATGGGCACTTCGCCGAGCAGCACCGTAACGAGATAGCGATCATTTCCCATAATGATCTGTGGTTGGATGTGGGCGCCGAGTCCGCTGAGGAAGTGGCTGATATGGGCATCGCTCTGCTGGACCCGGTGCTGCGCAATTTGCCAGCCTGGTCCTATGCGAATGAGTTGGCCGGGCCAAGAGTCGGTGCGAGGGTCGGCTGCGCAGCCACACTCGCCGCAGCAGAGGCGGGAATTAACGGTGCCATCGGCAGCACTAAATACGTATTGAGTGTGCAGCAGGTGTTTGGCTGGGTAGGGCTCGCCGCCGAAATGAGTGACGATGTTAACCCCGACCAAGTGATCGTCCTGGCCCCAGGCGCGGCGCAGTTCGAGGATCGAATAGTCACAGCTCTCGGAACCCGGGCAGATACCGTGCTGACCCGTAACGATCAGACTGAGATTAGACGGATAACGCCAGCGGTGATCGATGCCGATGCCCTGATGGAAAGAATGAGTCTGGCGAGTGCAAACCAATTACTTGATGCGATGGTGGCGGCCATCGACCCCGCCGCTTCAAGACCACCTTGGCTTGCAGCGCCTGAGCAGACATTGGTGCTAAACAATGAACTATCGAGATGGGGCTCGGGGCAAAACAGAGATCGTCTGATCGAAATCGAGGCGCTCCTCGATCGGGTGGCTGAGGAGTCAGCAGTGCCTGGTCACGAGGGCCCGATCAGGAGCATCATCCGTAGCGCCATGCCAGCCTGGGCGAGAGAGACCGTTCAAACCGACGAGATGGGCAATATGTGGGTGGAATTCGGACCCCAGGGAGAGGCTACAGTCTTTCTGGCGCACATGGATGAGGTAGGGTACGAGATCGAGAGTATCGAGCGTGATGGAGTAGTAAACCTGACCCGTTTAGGCGGCGTGGTTACGACGGCCTGGGAAGGTCAGCCCGCCGTGATGCAAGTAGACCCTTTCGTCAACATCGAATCACAAGATGATGCGCCGTCGTTGCGTGGCGTTTTCAATACTCGCAGTGCACCGACACAGAAACAACCGGATGCAGTGACTGCCTGGTTCGGCATGAATGGCCAGCAGCTTCGAGCAGCCGGGGTGCGCGTCGGTATGGGAGTGACAGGCTATAAAGAAGGGCATCGTATGGGAGCTTATCGCTACGCATCCAGATCGCTGGACGATCGCGTGGGTACGACGTCTCTGCTCTTGGCACTACACCAGATTGAGCGCAGTGTGTTGCGCAATAGAGTCGTCTTCGTATGGACGGTGCGAGAGGAAGGGGGCCTGCGCGGAGCTGCAGCGATGGCAGACTTGCTGGGTTCCAGAACCCGGCGTGTGTACAGCATCGATACTTTCGTTTCCTCGGACACGCCGTTGGAGTCTCCTCATTTTGCTTACGCGCCACTCGGTGATGGGCCGGTACTGCGCTCAATCGAGAACGCCAGTATGGCGACACCCTATGAGCTCGATCGCAATCGAGGCATTGCAGCTGCTGCAGGAATCGATGCTCAGATAGGATTGACACAGGGCGGTACGGACGGCACAACATTCACGGTATACGGCGCTCCGAATGCGGGCTTGTCATGGCCGGGAAGGTACAGCCACTCCCCGGCGGAGATCGCCGATCTCAGAGATGTAGCCAAGTTGATCAATCTTATCCAGGCGATGGCCGAAGCGCCCTCGGGGCAATAGATATTTACAGCAGTTAGAGCAGGGCGCATAAATGAAAAATGGAGAATTACCGTCGAGCCCCTATGGAGATTTTCTCGGCATCGAGATCGGTCAGGCGGCGGCAGGCAGGAGCGTCTGCCATCTGCTGCTGAAAGATCATCACCTTAACACCGGTGGCCGCGTTCACGGTGGTGTGCTGACATCCTTGGCAGACACGGCCGCAGGAGTTGCGGTTAGATCAGTTAGACCGGATGGCAAACTATCGGCGACGACGGATCTAAGTATCTCTTTCATCCGGCCCCCTCTCGGTAAATTGCTGCTGGCTCATGCCGAAGTCATTCATGCAGGCAAGCGATTATTTAGAACTGAAGTTGCGATCTACTGCGACGAGAAACTGATAGCGAAAGCTAATGCGACATTCATGCTTGTTTCTGCAAGACAAGGATCGTAGTTGAATTACAAGGATAGTAGTTAGATGAATAGGCGGCACAATTCTTCATTGTGTGAATTTAGAATTCCAGAGCTGTAGTGGGAAGTGGCTAGTGGCTGGATCAGAATCATAACGATGCGCGATTGACGCGGTATATGTTCTTACTGAACTGTATTGGGCACTGTATTGGGCACTGTATTGGGCACTCTGTCTTCGCTCGGATAATCCTATTTAGTCAACGCGATTCCAGCTCCGCGAAAGGGGCTGGGCTTCGATCGGCATGATTATTGCGCCATGGACAATAGCGTCTCGGTTCAGTAGCCTCTTTTCGCTTTCGATATATTCCGTGAGACCAGCGAGTGTCGAATAGCAGGAATCCTCGTGATTCCCATGCGCTGGGCGGTTTAGGGAGGATTTATCCGCTCGTTTTGCGGAGACAAGTATGCGGCGCTGCTGGCATTTTGGTTGTTGATTATAGCGACCAACAGCACTGTGTGGGCTGCAGAAAATCCTGCGTCAACTGCACCGGTATCTTCCTCGCAGTTACAGCTCTCAACCGATACTGACCTTTCTCGCGAAGGCTACTTCGTTCTGAGTTGGACGCCCAATCCGCCCGATACAATCTTGCAGTTGCGGCAGTCATCCTCGCCTGATTTTTCTTCTGTTATAAACAAAAACGTCGCTGGCACCGACAGAGTCACTATTACCGGTCTGGTCGATGGCAACTATTTCTATCGTCTGGTTGCAGACGACATCGTCGTTAGTAATGCACTCGAAGTGCGCGTCGAACACCATAGTCTGCCGCGAGCCCTGTCTTTTTTCTTTCTGGGCTTGCTGCTGTTCACGGTGTTATTGCTGAGCATCTATCGCGGTTATAAATTGCAGGGAGCAAATGATGCAAGCTGATACCTTGTCCCAATTGACCCCGCTAACTCCTTTCCTGGCGATTCTAATCTTGCTGATATTCGGCATCGTTTGGGTCGCGTTTGGTTACCTGCTGGGGCGCAACAATCGGACTTTAGATGATTATATGTTGGCGGGGCGCAATGTCGGACTCGCATTCGCGACAGCGACAGCTATGGCGACTTGGGTCACCAGTAATACGACGATGACGGCACCGCAACTTACCTATCAGCTCGGGGTATGGGGCATGGTGGGTTATTCTCTGGGTGCCGTAGGGCTGCTATTGTTCGCCCCTCTTGCCGCTCGCATTAAGACCCTGCTACCCCATGGCTTCACCTCCGGTGATTTCATTCGCGAGCGCTACGGCAATTTTGCCTGGCGTGTGTTTCTCTTGATCTCTCTGTTCTACGCCTTTGGCTGGTTGATTAGTCTGGGTATGGCCGGCGGTATTCTTGTCAACGCGCTCAGCGGCCTGCGTTATGAGATTGGTATGAGTGTCATTCTGCTCGTCTGTGTTTCCTACACTTTGCTGGGAGGGTTGCGGGCGGTCATAGCTACGGATTTTATTCAGGTCATCATAATAATAGTCGGCGTAACTATTATTGCGTTCCTGGTTATCGACAAGGTGGGTATCGAGCAGCTCTATCAAGATGTGGAATTTCAGAATCCCATGCTGCTGAGCATGGTATTTCCCGCGGCTATCATGTTCCTCTTCAACAATCTCTTGTTTGGTGTTGGAGAGATATTTCACTCGAACGTATGGTGGTCTCGGGCATTCGCCTTCAGAACAAATACTGGAGCGCGCGCCTATTTCATCGCTGGCTTGTTCTGGCTACCGATTCCGATCGTGGCGGGCTTCATCGCGTTGGCCGCGCCCTCATTAAATCTCAATGTGCCCGCCGCCGATATGGTTGGCCCGCTGGTTGCAGGCAATATCCTGGGAACAGCCGGCGCCGTCATCGTATTCATCGTGGTGTTCTCCGCGCTAGCCTCGAGCCTGGACTCTCTGCTCGCCGCTACGGCCGATCTCATTACTCAGGATATCTATCGTGGACACATCAGACCCGGAGCGGATGATGCCCGTTGTTTCAAGGCTGGCCGCTACATCATTCTTGGCTTGGGATTGATGACGTGGTTGCTGTGTCTGCCGCGAATCTCGACTCTCGCGTCTTTGCTGTATTTCACTGGGGCTTTCGTAGCCAGTGCAATCTGGCCTATTGTGTTTGGGCTTTATTTTCGTTGGGTGAGTGGACTCGCCGCGAGTCTAGCCATGCTGTCAGGCACAGGTCTCGGATTGTTGGCCTATTATCAGATTGGATTCTATGTCGCCGCGTTGGTGTCCTGTGCCGTCTCGCTGGTCACCATCGTAGGGGTGAGTATACTCAGCAAGAAGCAGTTTGATTTCGATGCACTGATTAGATCCGGAGACTCCGACGGGGTGGTGAGCTCATGATTTCCCTAACGGCTCTTTCGACACTCGTCTATGCCGCGCTTGGCTTGACGGTGTTAATACCTCTCATCTTGCTGGCGATGGTGATTTCCGACTACAGAAGAGGAAGATTGTGGTGAATACTGATACTAAAGCTGACCAACCTGTAATTCGTGGTCGAGACAAGCCAGACGTGCAAGGCGACGCGCATCCGAAGTTGCTGCTGCGGACTATCGAGGAAGATGGCGAACATCTGCAGCCGGTAGAGAATCAGCACATCCTGAAGGCGGATCAATTTGATGCGCAGACACTGTTACAACTCTTCAGACTGGCGGCGAAATACGAGAGCAATCCGGGCAGATTTAGTAGCCCGCTGCAGGGTAAGGTGCTGATCAGCGCCTTCTATGAACCTAGCACTCGCACTCGTCTTTCTTTTGAGAGTGCCTGGCATAGATTAGGCGGCGACATCATGTCGATAACGGATCGCTCAACGACTGGTATTGCCAAGGGCGAATCGCTTTCCGATGTCGGCGAAATGTTTAACAACTACGCCGATTGTGTAGTGCTCAGAGATACGCGTGAGGAATCGTTGTTCGAGATGATGAATTCTCTGCGAATCCCGATCATCAACGCCGGTAATGGAACCGATGAGCATCCTACGCAGGCGATGGCCGACATCTACACCATCTTCAAATGGCGTCCTGAGTTAATCAAGCAAGAAGTCGCCGCCGAGGACAAGATTTGCGTCGGCATTATCGGTGTGCCCACGAAGATGCGCACGATTCGCAGCCTGTTGAAGATTTTTTCAGTTTTCCCGCAGGCGTTTTCCGAAATAGTCGTTTTCAGTACCGAGGAGAGCCCGGGCCAGGATTCGTTCTATGCCGAGCTCAATAGCAAGGGTCTCAAGGTTAGATCAGCTACAGAACGATTTAACGAAATTATCCCGATGCTGGATGTTGTTTATATAAACGCTATAGCGTGGATCGACAACGACTTCGAAACCTATGGCGCAGAGTTTAATCTCGATTCGACGACTCCCTTCAAGGAGGGGGCTATCATTCTGCATCCGCTGGCTCGTGGGGAAGAACTCGCGCACGAGTTGGATGACACTCCGTTCAACTGGTATTTTTCTCAGGCCAGAGGCGCTGTCTTTGTGAGGATGGCCTTGCTTACCTGCCTTGTGCACCGTAAGGGTCGTGTATTGGATGTTGTCTAAATAGCCGATCTTGGGCAAGAAATTCTAACCTAACTATTAACCGCTGGAACATTTATGTGTGGCATAGCTGGCGTTTTTAACGCTGATAAAAATACTCAGATTAACCCGCAAACGCTCGTGAATATGGCGGCGATACAACACCATCGCGGGCCGGATGGATTTGGTTACAAGATATTCGAAGATAGTTCGATAGGCTTTAGCCATGCGCGCCTATCTATCATCGATCTGAATGAAGAGCGTGCGCGCCAGCCATTCGAAAGCAAGGATGGAAACCTGCTGCTCGTTCACAATGGGGAGTTCTATGACTACCAGAGAATTCGAGCCCGCTTGACCGCACAGGACGCGAGATTCAACAGCAAGAGTGATTCTGAAATAATCCTGCACCTCTATCCAAAGCTTGGGATGCAGGAAACCCTGACTCACCTTCGAGGTGAATTTGCATTCTCTCTCTACGACAAACAGGAAGATACTCTCTTTCTGGTGCGCGATAGATTCGGCGTTAAGCCGCTGTATTGGACTATTGCGAACGGTAAGCTGATCTTTGGGTCGGAGTTGAAAGTCTTATTCGCGCATCCCGATGTGGATGCAGAGTTTTCTTCTGAAGGGCTGTATCACCAACTGATCCAGACCATGGTGCCAGGAACGACCGCCTTTAGAGGCATACATCAGGTTCCTCCAGGGCACGTCATCTCGATCAAACGTGACTCTGGGCGTTTCGACATGAACGAGCAGAAGTACTGGGATCTGAATTTTCCACGTGAGCATGAACGCCAAGAGATATCAGAAACGGAGGCTATCGAGAGGGTACGAGAGGAGTTGCTCAACGCGGTAGCGCTCAGATTGGAGGCCGATGTGCCCGTAGGTAGTTATTTGTCAGGGGGCATCGATTCCTGTGCCATTATCGGTCTGGCATCGGCGTGCAGTCAGAACCCCGTGCGGGCATTTACTATCGGGTTTGATGACAAGGCCTATGATGAAAGCGCTATTGCCACTGAGATGGCAGAGCGTTGCGGGGCGCAACAGGACATCATGCGGCTGTCGGGGAATGAACTCTATGGTCATTTTGAAGAAACAATGTGGCATACCGAGCGTACGATTTATAACACACTTGCTGTGGCAAAGTTTCTAATGAGTCGCCACGTGAACGAGAATAACTACAAGGTAGTTATGACGGGCGAAGGTTCGGATGAACTTTTTGGTGGTTATCCCGCATTTCGCCGAGACATGTTTCTGCACGGGCTAGACGCCTTGGAAGATAGCGAGAAAGAAGAATGGCACAGCTTGCTCAATGAGAGTAATGCACTGTTTACCGGGGCTATGCTGGCAAGAGAGCAGGTTCACGATGCGGCACTGCATTTTAAAGTCGGCTTCACTCCCAGCTGTCTGCAACCATGGCTCGCTTGCGCCGACCTCGTGCCCGACTTATTAGCAGCGGATAAAAAGGCCGAGCTAGCCGAATACGATCCCGGTGCAGCTATTGCGGATACTTTGGATAGCGAACAGCTGCAGGGTCGTCACGCTCTGGACAAGGCGCAATACGTCTGGTGCAAGACAATGCTCGAGGGGCAGATTCTTACATGGGGCGGCGACAGGGTTGATATGGCAAATTCCATGGAGGCGCGCCCAGCCTTCCTGGACCACCACCTGGCCGAGCTCGCGGTCAGCCTGCCGCCGCAGTATCGCATCAAGGGACGCACCGAAAAGTGGGTGCTGCGCGAAGCGATGAAGGGCATTCTGCCCGAGGTGCTATACAAACGAGAAAAATTTGCTTTTATGGCGCCGCCTGCTCATACGGATAAAACGACGTGGCGGCAGATGAAGGAGTTAGCAGATCGCTATTTGAATAAAGAAAGTATAGAGGCAGCGGGGCTTCTATCCTACGATGGAATTGTCCGACTATTCGACAGACATAAAAGCGATGAAACCTCAGTCGCGGAAAAGGTTCAGATCGATGCCATCATCAATCACCTGATCGGCGTTCAGGTCTTGCATGCGCAATTCGTCGATACAGATATATCGAAGAAGGCTGAGCAGATGGCGGAACAACTTGGATGGGCGGCTTGAGACACAACGGTAAAAAAATCAGGAAACGGTGAGTGAACATGGAATACGGAATTAATCTGGAGCGGGTAAAACAAGACATCTACACGATTGGCCGCTTTGGTTATAACCCTGAAGATCAGGGCATCTATCGCCAGGGTTTCTCGGATGAGGACATGAAGGTGAGGCACTGGTTTCTAGCCCAGCTCGCTGAGCTGGAACTGTTTAACAAGATGGATGGTGCGGGCAACGTAATCGGTCGCTACGGCAGTGCAGACAATAAGGCCTTGTTAATAGGTTCTCATCTCGACTCGGTACCGGCAGGTGGCATGTTCGATGGCGTGCTTGGTGTAGTAGCAGGCCTCGAATGCATTCGAATAATAAAAGAAAATGATATACCGCTAAAGTATGCGCTGGAGGTCATCGGCACCAGTGAAGAGGAAGGGCGGTTCGGTGGCATGTTGGGCGCTCAGGCACTTTCGGGAAATTTAAAACTGGACTGGCTGGAGCGTGCGAAGGATCACACTGGAGAACTATTGCGCGAAGCGATGGCGAAATGCCAACTTCCTTACCATCTTGCCATGGAGGCGGCGCGTGACCCTGACGACCTAATCGGGTTTCTGGAATTACATATTGAACAGGGCCCGGTACTTGAACAGACGCACAATACCATCGGTGTGGTCGAAGGTATTTCGGGAGTCTTCAAGTGGTTTATCAAATTTATCGGCAAGGCGGATCATGCGGGTACAGCGCCGATGAATCTGCGCAGCGATGCCTTCATGGGAGTTGCTGATTTTGCTCATGAGATATCTCGTATTATCGATGAGGAGGGAACCGACAAGACTCGCCTGACCATAGGCTCCCTCGAGTTGAAGCCAGGGTTTGCCCACACTGTGCCGGGGCAGGTCGAATTCACTCTGGTCGGTCGTGACATGTCCGAGGAGGTCATGGTCAACGTCGCCGACTCCTGTCGCAAGGTGCTGTCTTCTATCGCGCGCCGCCACAGGCTCATGTTCGAATATGAGCAAATGAGCTGGCTGGAACCGAAGCCCTGTTCCCCGGACATGATCGAGCTGCTCGAGCGGCACTCGAAGCAGAAAGGCTATAAGACCTTGCTCATGCCCAGCGGAGCCGGGCACGACTGTCAGTTCTTTACTGATATAACACCAACGGGTCTGCTCTTTATTCCGAGTGTTGGCGGAGTCAGTCACGCACCGGATGAGTGGAGTCACTGGCATGATGTGGAGAAGGGCTGCAACGTGCTTCTAAATGCCACTCTGGAGCTGACCACCTAGCCGCGAATAGAGAGAAGCGCCCGGTCTAAACGATCATGCACCAGCGTCTGGAGAATATAGATGGATTGGCCATTCTCTGAGCTTTGAGTTAGTGTCCTTTTTTTCTATTCTTTTTCTATTCTTTTTCTGTTCTTTTTCTATTCTTTTTCTACCCTTTTTCTCGCCCACTACATGCCATTGTGTCGTATGGCTTGGCGTATTCAAGAATCCACGTTGAAGCTTGATGCTGCAGTATTAGCGATGGTTCTATCCAGGGATCTCTGTGCTAGACTGATTGCCATCGAAGTTGTGTGTGGTTGGGAGCCTTGTGTCACAATTTTGACTACTATTGTAAGAACATTTTGGGGGAACAGCAGTGATTGATAAACACTTTTCTCGACGTGTATTCTTAAGATCTGCCAGCGGGGCAGCGCGCAGCTCAATCATCGCGCTCAGCTTGCCGGCGATTCTGATTTCCTGCGAGCGCTCCAGGCAGGCGAGTCTCAATAACGAAGAGTTCTCCGTATTAACGCAGGAAGAAGCGCAGGAATTTCATGCCATGGCGGCTCGTATAATTCCTACCGATGAGACCCCCGGCGCAACCGAGGCTGGTGTTATTTATTTCATGGACAATGTGCTTGCGGATGATAGAGAAGCGGAGCTTGAAATCCTGCGCCAGGGCATGCGAGAGCTACAAGTTGCGGCTGCATTAAATTTCAATGCCTCCTATTTTCATCAGTTGGAGTCTCAGCAGCAGGATCAGCTACTGCGCGAAGTCGAATCCACTCCCTTCTTCGGAACCATCCGATTCCTCACTATAGCGGGCATGTTCTCTCTGCCCGAGTACGGCGGCAATAGAGACAAGGTCGGTTACGAGCTGATCGGCTTCGTCGATCAGCACGCCTGGCAGCCACCCTTTGGTTTCTATGATGCCGACTACGCCGAGCGGGGAGAATAGATATGGCCGCAGCAATTAATTCTCAGCCTCGCTATCCGACTCGCGAAGAGGTGGACTTCGTTATCGTTGGTTCCGGTGCGGCCGGTGGCGTCATGGCGAAGGAGCTCTCGGTTGCGGGATTCTCCGTCGTCGTTTTGGAGCAGGGGCCTCACCTGAAGGCGGCGGATTTCAAGCACGACGAGTGGGGCTATGATGTCAATCATGACCTCACCTGGACAGTGCGTCAGGGTCATCCGCAAACATTCAGAAAATCAGCCGCTGTTCAGGCGCAGCCGCGCGACAGGGTACTCGGCTATGCGCACAACGTTGGCGGCAGCAGCGTTCACTTCTCCGGCAATTTTTGGCGCTTCCGACCGATCGATTTTATGGAGGCGAGTGTGCGGGGGCCTATCGCTGGCACCAATTTCGCCGACTGGCCAATCAGCTATGATGATCTTGAGCCCTACTACACGAAGGTAGACTGGGAGGTGGGCGTCTCCGGATTGGCGGGCCCTTGGGATCCACCGCGTTCGCGCGACTATCCCTGTCCTCCTATGCCTGTTAAGGGTTCTGATGTTTTGCTAGAGCGTGCGGCCAAACAGCTAGGCTATACACCGTATCCGGCACCTGTCGCGATCTTGTCGCAGCCCCATAACGGGCGGCCTGCCTGTATTCATTGCGGCTTCTGCAATGGTTATGGCTGCGAGGTTAACGCGAAGTCTTCCTCCATGGTCTCTATGATTCCACTTGCTCTCGAGTCTGGAAACTGTGAGCTGCGCACCGGCTGCACGGTGTCGCGGGTAAATACCGACGAGAACGGCCGCGCAAGTGAAGTCGTCTATTGGGAAGAAGGCGGCACCGAGCAGGCGCAGCGGGCGAAGGCCGTTGTGCTCTGCGCAAACGGCGCGGAGACACCGAGACTGTTGCTTGCATCACAATCCAGCCAACAAGCAAATGGCCTGGCAAATTCCAGCGGCGTAGTAGGCACGAATCTGATGTTCAATGGCTACTCCACCGCGCTAGGTATGTTCGATGAACCGGTGAATGCCTATAAGAGTGTGCCCGCGACGAGAGTGATTCACGATTTCTATGAGCTGGATCCGAGTCTCGGTTTCTACGGCGGCGGCGGCATCGACGCGCGGCATTTCAGTGCGGGTCGGCCGATGAACATGGCGCTGGCCGGCGGCCTATTGGGAGGCCCGAGCTGGGGCAGCGAATACAAGAAAAATCTGCAGAGAAATTTTACTCACACCGCTTCCTTCGATGGGCATACCACATCGTTGCCTCTGGCCAGCAACAACATAACTCTGGACCCGAATGTTCAAGATAAATGGGGCCGGGCGGCAATTCGCACCACTTATATGGATCATCCCGACGACATCGCTACGATGAAGTTTTTCTATGAAAAGACAATGGAATTGCTCGATGTGGCCGGCGCCACAAAATCTGTTGGTTTCTATTCTGAAAACGGACAGGAAGGCAACGTGCATCTGTTAGGAACTTGTCGCATGGGCAATGACCCGACTACTTCGGTTGTCGACAAATTCAATCGTTCGCACGACGTTAAAAATTTATTCATGGTCGATGGCAGTAGTCTGGTGACATCGGGTCGTGGTCAGCCCACCATGACGATTATGGCGTTGGCGTTTCGCGCCGCGGACAATATCATTCAGTTCGCCCGCAGGGGTGAGATCTAGCAGCAGATAATGTAAGCCGTGTTCGCTTGCTCTTGTAGAGTTAATACTGTTCGGCGGGATTGCTCACGGTCGCATAGATCTCAGATGTGCCGTCCTTCTTCATTAGAATGACATCATAACTATCGAAGCGATTACCGATCTCCATTCCAGGGCTGCCCATCGGCATCCCAGGTACCGCTAGTCCCAGTGCGTTCTCCGGTGGTGACGCGAGGAACTGACTGATGTACTTCGCAGGAATGTGGCCCTCGAACAGATAGCCTTCCTTGGAAACAGCGGTGTGACAGGACTGCCACTGGCGCAGTACCCCAAGTTCTTCCTTTAGCGCGTAGAGGTCTTGCGGATGGAATACGGTTGATTCGAAGCCGCGCTCATCCATATGTGCAATCCATCCTACGCAACAACCGCAGGTCTCTTCCTTGTACACATTGAGGGCTATAGCATCCAGTGATTGTGCGGTTGAGCCGCCGAAGCTGAGCAGGCCTAGCCCGAATACCAAAGCGATTGCCGAAAGAGTTGAATTCAATAGAGTCTTCATCGTTGCTCCTGCTGCTGTTCCTGCTGCTGTGATGTGGCGGACTATCAAAGTATAACTGAATGAATCATAAGCGAATTGTCCGTTTTCCTGCAGGGCTAACGATAACACAGTCCGGCGCATCGCTGCCAACGACTCGAATCTTTCGTTGCTTAGGAAAGGTAAGCTTATTATGCTGAGGCGATGACGGCTGACAAAGACGATAGCTACCCACTGGGGATCTCCCCGATAGTCACCTCCCGTAGAATTCAGTCTCTCGATGTGCTTCGAGGTTTCGCCTTGCTCGGCATTCTGTTGATGAATATTCTGGTGTTTGCCTTTCCCTTCGCCGCCTATTCCGACCCCACGATCGATGGTGCCACCGAGGGGATCAACTTCTTCGTCTTCGTCTCGATGGATGTGTTGGTAGAGGGTAGTATGCGCACCATCTTCTCGATGTTGTTCGGCGCGGGCATGCTGATTTTTCTCTCAAAACGCGATACCGATGCGGACGCGTTGCGTGGGCTGTTCTATCGCCGCACCGGATTGCTCATAGTATTTGGTCTGGTGAATGCCTACCTCTTCATTTGGCCTGGCGATATTCTCTACACTTATGGCATGGCCGGGCTGCTGCTCTACTTTTTTCGTGATTTTTCGGCTGCAAGATTGGCGAAGTATAGCGTGGTAATCTTTCTGCTATTAGGATTAACTCATATCGCTCTGCATATGGATGCACGGACATTGCGCGTTGCAGTTGAGGCGGTGGAGTCATTGCCGGCGGGGACTCCGCTTAGCAACGAACAAGAGCAGACGCTGGCAGATTGGGATGTGTTCCTGCAGAACCAGTTCATCGCGCCAGAATTGATCGAGCAGGAGTATGAGTCGAAGAAATCCGGCTACGTTGACAACCTAATCGCCTATGCACCAATCAACCTTCTTCTGCAGACCGTAGTCTTGATCTCTAACACCCTTTGGGATGTGCTGGGAATGATGCTTCTGGGCATGGCGTTCTTTAAATGGGGGTGGTTGGATGCCTCGAGAAGTGCGGGGGATTATTGGCTGCTCGTTGTGCTGGGCTTTGGCCTTGGATTGCCGCTGAACTACCTTGAGACGGCTACTTATATTAACAGCGGCTATCAGGTTTATTGGGCGGGCGCCTTCAGGCCGACTTACGATGTCGGGCGTCTCTGCCTCGCGCTTGCTTACATCGGTTTGATCATGCTGCTGTGCAAGTATGCTCTACTGCACTGGCTACGCTCCTCGTTAGCCGCTGTGGGGCAGTTAGCTCTCACAAACTATCTGTCGCAATCTATTATCTGTAACTTCATCTTCATGGGTTTTGGTCTGGGACTGTTTGGCGATCTACAGCGTTATCAGGTTTATCTCGTCGTGCTCGGTGTGTGGATATTTCAGATTATCTTCAGCCTGCTCTGGCTGCGCGCCTATCGATTCGGGCCAGCCGAATGGCTGTGGCGAAGTCTGACCTACAGGCAGTTACAAACGCTGCGTCTCGAATAAACCCAAGCCTTGTATTGTTCGTCGCTACTCCAGTGTAGCTCGCAGTTGTCTTGGCATAGCCAATCACGTACCATGCTGGCCGTCTCCATATGCTCTGGATGCGTTTTTTGAAGGTCTGCCTTTTTCATTACCACTGCGACATCGAGGCTACTATTCCCTTGCCTCTATCGAACGAGAGTCGGCATTTGCGTCAGTTTAAGCAGTAAGAATCATGTTGTTACAACGGCTACATTTCAACAAAGAAACCATGCTCGAGCTCATGCGCATTGCGCTTCCGATGGTCGTCTCGCAGGGCACGTTCGCGGTGATGATTTTTACGGATCGTTATTTCCTGGCGCAGATCGATCCTATTCACATGGCCGCAGCATTGGGCGGCGGTGTTGCCGCCTTCTTCTCCTTCTGCTTCTTCTCTGGTCTGTTCTCCTATGCGAATGCGCTGTCCGCACAATACTTCGGCGCCGGAGAAAACGCGAAATGTCCGAAGGTAGTAACGCAAGGGCTCATCATGGTGACGCTGAGCATACCTCTATTGATGATAATCACGCTTTTGGTGTCGGGCATCTTCGAGGCGATGGATCACGATCCGGTTCAGGTTCAATTAGAGCGAAGCTATTACGAAGTGCTTATGTTGGGTGCCGTAGTTACCCTGGCGAAGGTCTGTATGTCTTCTTACTTCGCGGGCATCGGCAGAACCAAGCTGGTGATGATCTGCGATGTTTGCGGCCTGATATTAAACGTTCCACTTTGCTATGCCATGGTTTTCGGCGAGTTTGGATTTCCCGCGCTCGGTATCATCGGCGCCGCAGCCTCCACCATTATCGCGACTGCCTTTGCCCTAATCCTTTTCCTTTACTGTTATTTTCGTAAGGAGCACAGGGAGAAATTTAGTGTCATGCAGTCGTTCGTGTTCGATAGGGGCATACTGAGGCGCTTCATCAGGCTTGGCTTCCCTTCGGGTCTCGAGCTGTTCCTGAATGTTGCGGCCTTTAATTTATTTCTACTGATGTTCCAGGGCTACGGCATCGTGGAAGGGGCGTCGGCGGCAATCGTCTTCAATTGGGATATCCTGTCCTTCGTGCCGATGGTGGGGTTAAACATTGGGCTGGTCAGTATGATAGGGCGCTTCGTCGGAGCGCAGGATATGGAGCGCGCGAATGAGGCGATCGCGGCGGGTTTCGTGATCGGTCTGTGCTATTCCGCCGTGTTGGCCTTCGTCTATATTACATTCCGATTCGCCCTGGTCGAGGTTTTCGCGCCGCCCGAAGGTGACTTCAGCGAAATTCTGGAACTCGCTGGATTCATGATGGTTGGCCTGTCCAGCTACGCCATAGCTGATGCCGTAATTCAGGTCTGCGGCGGCGTGCTCAGAGGTGCCGGCGATACGCGCTGGATAATGTATACCTCGGTCGCGTTGCACTGGATCATGCTGGTTGCACAGTATTTTATAATCCGCGTGCTCGAGTGGGGGCCGAAGGCTTCCTGGCTGGCTTTCGTCTTCATGATTCTTGCTATCGCTGTGGTGTTCGTCTACCGTCTTGTCGGTGGTCGCTGGCGTGACGAAGAAGCGCTCAGGCTAGTCATGGCCGAGTGATTCTCGGCTTGCAGCATCTGCTGTGAGAAGGTAGCCTGCAACTTGCCTATTTGTTCAGGCTCGTTCAATTCAGGTTCTCGCGAGAATTACTCATGAAGAAAGTCATAGCCAGCAGCGCCGTGTTGTTCCTAGCAGTCATCGCCTCCTTCAGTCAGGTCTATTCTCAATCCGATAGTGGCTATCCAGAGGCGCTCCTTAATACCAAGCGCATTTTCTCTCGTGGATTGGCCGCAGCTATCGGCCAGCCTTTTCGCGGTGTCGCAACTAGCGATGGCATAGTCGACGGCTTGTTCCCCTTGAAATCTACAGGTGCATCTACAGCGGCTATCGTGTCCGCAGCGTCTGTCTTTCTCGGTACGCTCAACAACGCCGAGTTAAGTAGAACGCAATACGCGGTCGACGACCCTGAATGGCGTAACTGGTCGAATGTAGATGTCGGGATTTTTTCGCGACACGGGGTCAGTTTAGAGGAAATGTCGCAGCCACAGAAAACGGCTGCATGGAACCTGCTGAATGCCTCGCTTAGCGCTGAAGGGGTGGCGCAGACACAAGACATCATGAAGACCGAGCAATCGCTTTTTGAGTTAAACGGCGAGCCGATACGGTACGGCGAGGAGAAGTATTACTTTACCATGATGGGTATTCCCTCCACGACAGAACCTTGGGGCTGGCAACTGGACGGCCACCATCTCGTTATCAACTTCTTCGTGCTAGGGGATCAGGTCGTCATGACGCCGGCGTTCTGGGGCGGTGAGCCGGTGTTTACCGAGCGGGGCAAGTACGCAGGCAATGTCATTATGCAGGATGAGCAGGATCAGGGCTTGGCATTCATGCAGTCGTTGAATGCAGCTCAGCGGTCAGCCGCCACTATCACTCCCGATAAGACGCGCAACAACCAGCTGGCAGCGGCAAACGAGGACAACCTCACTCTCGATTACGAGGGTCTGATTGGTAGTGAGCTTAACAGTGTGCAGAAATCGCAACTGCTGAACCTTATTCGTGTCTATATTGCGAATCTGCGAGCGCCCCATGCCGAAATCACTATGGATGAGATCGGTCAGCATATTAATCAGACTTACTTCTCCTGGGTCGGAAATTCTGCGGACGACGCCGTTTTCTATTATCGAATACACAGCCCGGTAATACTGATCGAATTCGATCATCAAAATCCAGTGGGAACGACTCAATTAAATGCACCTGGCATCCCTACTCGTGATCACATCCACACTATTGTGAGAACACCGAACGGCAATGACTACGGGAAAGATCTGCTAGCCCAGCATCTCGCTGCGCATCCACACTAGGCAATCAACAACGAGGATTGACAGCAATGATCGCAATAAGAAAATTCAGGCCTCTCTCATGCAATCGATGTCTTTTGAGTCTCATACTGATAGCGCTGCCGTTAGCGCCACTTCATGCCCAGTCGCCGAATGCCTTTGGCCACCCAACCGATAAGGTCAACAACCCGGCGGCGAATATCGTTGCTGCACCGGGCTCGCGCGGGCAGGGCTGGTTGGGCCAGGGGCGCTCCGAAGTTATCGCCCGCCACGGCATGGTCGCGACCAGCGATCCAATCGCGGCTCAGGCGGGTCTGGAAATTCTAAGGAATGGCGGTAACGCCATCGATGCCGCCGTCGCCGCCGCTGCAGTGCTCGATGTCACATCACAGAATGATACGGGTATAGCAGGGGATCTGTTCGCCCTGGTTTGGAGCGCGCAGGACAAGAAACTCTACGCACTTAATTCAGCTGGCTGGGCGCCGGCCGCATGGACTCCCGAATACTTCAAGGAAACCCTCGGCGTGGATCGCGTACCTGGCAATGGTGTCAATGCCGCCACAGTGCCAGGTGCCATTAGTGGCTACGATGCGCTACTACAACGCTTCGGCAGCATGGGCTTCGAGCAGACCCTCGCCCGGGCAGTGCAGGTCGCCGAGGAAGGTTGGGGGCAGGCGGAGCGGCGTCATCAGGATCTCAGTTCCGTGCAATCGAAATTGCAGGCCGATGCAGCTTCGAATGCGGTCTTCCTTGATGATGGAGATGTGCCTGCACTGTACAGTATTATTCGCAATCCGCAGTTAGCCGATGCACTGAGGCTAATTCAGCAGCAGGGCAGGGATGCGTTTTATAAGGGGCCGATTGCCGATGCGATCGTGGCGAAGATGCAGGCCGACGGCGGCGCGATGACACACGCGGACCTCGCCGAATTCGAATCAGAATGGGTAGAGCCCATCAGCACAAACTATCATGGCTATGATGTGTTTCAGCTTCCTCCTCCCGGTCAGGGCTTCGCGGCATTGGAGATGCTCAACATACTCGAAGTCTGTGCGCCCGTGCATGACGTCAATCTGTCTGCATTAGGCCCCTCGAATCCGAATTACTGGCATTTTCTGGTAGAGGCGAAGAAGCTGGCCTATTCAGACTTGCAGGCCTACAACGGCGATCCGCTATTCTCGGATATTCCGGTAGAGAGGCTGCTGTCGAAGAGCTATGCCGCGACGCTATGCGATCGCATCGACATGGATGTAGCCGCCGAACCCTCGGTAAAGGGCGGCCTTGATGGTGGCACTATCTATCTGACTACGGCGGATCGCTGGGGAAACATGGTCTCCCTCATCCACAGCATTTTTTCGGTCTACGGCAGCGGAGCAACGATACCCCCCTATGGAATGATGCTACATAACCGCGGAGTTGCCTTTTCCTTGGATGAGGATCATCCGAACGTAGTCGCTCCACACAAGCGTCCCTTTCATTCCATAATTGCCGGTTTCGTCATGCAGGAAGGCGAGCCACTTATGACGTTTGGAAATATGGGGGGGTCGGTGCAGCCAGAAACCCATGTTCAACACATGGTAAATGTTATAGACAACGGTATGAATATTCAGATGACCACCGATGCGGCGCGGTTCACTCATAGTCAGAACCGCAATGTGTTGTCGCTAGAGAATAATCTCTACAGCCTGGTGGGACCTGCCTTACAGGCGAAGGGGCACGATGTTCGCTCGGTCAATGGTGGCAGTGTTGGCGGTTATCAGGGAATCCTGTTCACTAAGGACGCCTCGCTGCCCGAGCCCGTTTTCGGCACAGAAAGTATTGAGCAAGACCATCCAGTTAATGGCGTGTACCGGGCAGGCTCCGATCACCGCAAGGATGGTCAGGCCGTAGGTTGGTAGTGATGGCAGGCAGGCGGAAACAGAACCTCGGTTCGCTACGATCGTGCAGCCTTGTTGCGATGTTGCTGTGCCTGCTTGCATCCTGTCTGGCGCCGGATATCGATGACTGGCCAGACACCATTCCGTCCAAGCGCCTCTTCATCGCGGCCTATGCGGCGGATGAAGAAAATCAAGGCCTGCAGTCCCAGACTGAATACCTGGAATGGACCTTGGTCTTTTATCAGGGGAATCTGACCTATCAATCTGGGTGGGCAGATATATCAAGCAATCTATTTCCGGCGCCCAGCGCGCAGCAGCGTGACGCCTTGTTAGCTAAATTGAGAGAGCTGGGTGTCGCGATTGGCAGCGAGTGGTCCAGACACAACGACATACGGCAGATCGATTCGCGGATGTTGTCCTTATGGGGGTCGACTATTCAGTTGGCACCGGACTTCGAAACGCAGCGGGAGACCGTCGAGCTTATCGCAGAAGACGTTGAATTATTGCTCAATGGTCGACTCGATAAGGGAGAGATTCTCGAGACGCGCTACGCTACTCTTTTAGGGGTAGATCTAATCGAGGGCTTCTAAATCTGGCTTGTAGCACTAATTCAGAAGTCAAAAAATATTAAAAATTGTATAGCAAGGAGATAGCAATGAAGCGTCGAGAGTTTGTAAAGAAAACCCTTCAGGGCTCGCTAGCGTTATCGGCCTCGATGCTACTGCCTTCTGTCATTCGCGCTAGTGAATTGCCGGCGGATATCACGGCGCTCTCCGCTTCGAATCTCTCTGCGGCGATAAGGCAGAGGCAGTTCAGTTGTCTCGAAGTCATGCAGGCCTATCTTCAGCGCATCGAACGTTACAACCCGGTTTACAATGCTATCGTTAACCTCGCAGAATCAGACGGGCTGCTTGATCAGGCGCGCCGCGCCGATGTGGCTTTAGACAGGGGTGAATACTGGGGCTGGATGCATGGCATGCCGCACGCGGTGAAAGACCTTGCCAATGTTGAGGGAATGATTACGACCAGTGGCTCGCGCATCTATAAAGATCGTGTGGCTGACAGCGACAGCCCTCTGGTGGCTAAATTACGGGAACAGGGCGCAATCTTTATTGGTAAAACCAACACACCAGAATTTGGCCTAGGGTCGCAGACCTACAACTCTGTTTTTGGCGCGACCGGCAGTGCCTGGAATCCGCAACTTACAGCTGGAGGTAGTAGCGGCGGCGCAGCCAGCGCTCTCGGTACTCACATGCTGCCGGTCGCCGACGGCAGCGATATGATGGGCTCCTTGCGAAATCCGGGTGCGTTCAATAATGTCATTGGGTTTCGACCCACGGCCTACAATGAGCGACTCGCAACTTCCGGCCCTATGGGTAGAAATGTCGAAGATACAATTCGACTTCTAGGTAGCATTGCTGGCCCTGCCATCGGTCAGCCCCCGGCACAGCAGGGCCAAATACCCGAGGCGGAGCAGATTTCACCACGCAATCTGCAACTTACAAAGATTGGCTGGATGGGAGACTTCGAGAAGTATCTAGTGACAGAACCGGGTGTCTTGGAAGTCTGTGAATCCAGTTTAAAAATGTTAGAGACGGCGGGGGTAAGAGTAGAGCCCTGCATGCCTGAGTTTGATATGGCCCAGTTATGGCGCACCTGGCTAGACCTACGCCACTTCTCGCGCACCGGGGCGCAGTCGATGTACAACGATCCAGCACAGCGAGCACTACTCAAACCAGAATACATTTGGGAAATCGAACAGTCGTTTGAACTCACTGCGGGTCAACTCGAACAGGCCAGAGCGGCAAGGGCAAGATGGGGTATTGAGGTAGGGCGTCTGCTTGAGCAGTACGATTTCCTGGTGTTGCCGACAGCGCAAGTTTTTCCCTTCTCCAAGGACATACATTGGCCGACCGAAATAGCCGGCACGCAGATGGACACTTACCACCGCTGGATGGAAGTAGTTATCGGCGGCAGCTTGGCGGGAAACCCCAATGTGAATATTCCCGCAGGATTCGATGGGCAAGGCAGACCCATGGGCATGCAGGTCATGGGTCGCTTCGGCGAGGACCAGAAAGTGTTGGAATTTGCGCTGGCCTATGAGCAGGTAACGAACTACCTGGAGCGGCGACCCTCGCTGGTTGAGAAGTCCTGATTGTGAAACCGGCATCGAGTGCCGATCACGAATCTAGGGCAGTCTAAACGCCTGCAGCGAATCGGTAGCGCTTATCACCACATACTGTCTGCCATCCACGCCCTCATATGTCATGGGGTTTGCGTTCCCGCGGGCGGGTAGTACCGATTCCCAGAGTTGTCTGCCGGTCGCCGTATCGAGAGCACGAATTCTATTGTCATCAGTCGCGGCTATGAAGAGTAAGTCTCCTGCCGTAACGATGGCGGCCGCGCGGCCTGGCCTGCCTGTGTTCTGCTGAGCGCTGGGCAATACATCACTAACACCTAGCGTCTGTTGCCAGGCGATAGTACCCGTTGTGGTATCAACCGCGGACAGTGTTCCCCAAGGCGGCTTCTGGCAGGGTAGCTGCATGCCGCCGATGTCTACCTGAAAGTTACCCGGTCGCGGACCGCGGCGCTGCATCGGGAACTCGGCGCCTGCTTCTGTTTCCTCGACCCAGCCGAGGCTGCCGATGTCAGCGGAAAAAACAAAGGCATATTTAGTTGTCGGGTCGAAGGACACGCCGCCCCAGTTAGGACCGCCGGCTAGTCCCGGAAATAGCAGCGTGGTTCTTTGTCCTGCTCCATGCGGCCTGTAGGCCCAGGGAGTGAAGGGGCCATCGTTTATAACTTCGCCGGAACTTGCCAGCAGGTTCGCGCAGGCGGCAGCGTGTTCGGCGGAGGTGTCCACCGCTGTGACCAGATCGGACGGTTCGAAGCTGACTCGTGCCAGTGCCGGTGGATTGCTTGGAATCGGTTGCGTCGGCGAAGCTTCTTCGCCGGGTACTTCGCTCTCCGGCACCGCACGTTCCTGTATGTCGAATATTGCTTCGCCCGTCTCTCTGTTTAGCAGGTACAGATAGCCAGATTTTGTAGTCACACCCAAGGCAGGTATCAATTCCCCGTCTTGTTCTATATCGAATAATGCTGGAGGCGCCGGTGGATCGTGATCCCATAAATCGTGATGAATGGTTTGGAAATGCCATCGGTATTCTCCGCTGCGGATATCTACGGCAACCAGAGAGTTGGAGAATAGATTGTTGCCAGCGCGATCGCCGCCATAACCGAAGGGGATCGGAGAGGCCAGTGGAAGATAAATCAGGCCGCGCTGTTCGTCTACGGTGAAGTAGAAAGGCCAGGCGTTAGCGCCCAGTCTGCCGCGCCAACTATCGCCCTCCCAAGAGTCGTGTCCGAGACTGCCGGGCCCAGGCACGGATTCGAATTCCCAGACTTTTTCGCCGCTGCGTGCATCGAATGCCCTGGCGTTACCGATACCGCCGGCAGCGCCACTGGGTGTGTTAGCGCCTACAATTACTGTATTCTCGAAAACCATAGCAACGGAGTTATAGGGAACCTGCATATCGATCTCGCCAGCATCTCCGAAGCCGTTTGCCAGTTCTCCCGAGGCTGCATCGAGTGCTACCAACCGTCGGCCGGCGGTATAGAGGATGCGTGGGCTAGCGCCATTGTCCCCAGGCCAATAGGATACGCCTCGCCTGGATGCCGCTCCCTCGCTGACGCGGTGAGACCATAGCTCCTCGCCACTGACAGGGTCCAGCGCGATCACTCGGTCAGCTGCGGGAAGATACATCACGCCGTCAATCACAATAGGCGTTGCCTGCGAGTTGGGAGACCTCGGGTTCTCGTCTTCGTTGAGGGCGTTGGCCAGCAGGGAATAAGACCATACGCTGCGTAGATTCTGCACATTCTGTTGGTTTATCTGATCCAGCGGCGAATAACCGGTGCCCGCCAGATTGCCGCGATAGTGTGTCCACTCGCTGCCTGAAGAAATAGTATCCGGTGCCTGTGCCAGGGCGGTTGTGGTCAACAGGACTGCCAGTAGCGAGGTGGCTTGCGAAACTCCCATGATGTCTCCTTGATCTTCTTATGCAACAGGCTGGGAACTATTGGAATGAATCTGAGTATTCAGTCTACGCGATTCCGGCCTGTGTATCCAAGTGGGCACGCGACGGTTTCGCAGCAGAGCGTTACCGTGTAATCTCTGCCAGCTTCCACTGTTAACTTCGATAACTGAGCCATTGCCCTCAGCAGGAATCACAAAAAATATGAGCCCGTTGTTTCAACCGCTTAGCTTCATTCGCGGCCCAGCCATGAAGAATCGATTCATGCTGGCGCCTCTCACCAATCTGCAGAGCCATGATGACGGGGTGCTTTCCGATGAAGAGTTCAACTGGCTTACCATGCGGGCACAGGGCGGCTTCGGTCTCACCATGACCTGTGCGGCGCACGTTCAGGCGGTGGGACAGGGCTTCCCCGGGCAGTTGGGCGTGTTTGCGGATAAACATCTAGAAGGTCTGGGGCATCTGGCCGCAACGATCAAGGCTTATGACAGTATCGCCATCTGTCAATTGCATCATGCCGGTATGCGCTCGCCTCGCGAACTCATCGGCAGCAGCCCCGTGGCGCCCTCTCTAGATGAGAAAACGGGCGCACGAGAGTTAAGCCTGGCCGAGGTTGAACAGTTGATTGCCGATTTTGTGGCGGCGGCGGCGCGCGCAGAGAAAGCCGGGTTTGACGGCGTGGAGATCCATGGTGCACACAGCTATATACTCTGTCAGTTTCTGAGCGGCGACAATAATCGTCGCGATGATCGTTACGGTGGCTCTCTGCAGAGCAGGAGTAGAATCTTCTTCGAGATACTCGACGGTATTCGCGCACAGTGCCGCGAAGACTTCATGGTGGGAGTGCGTCTGTCGCCGGAGCGTTTCGGCCTGCAACTTCTTGAGATGCAAACGCTGGCGCAGCAGCTCATGAGCAGTGGCCAGATCGATTTTCTCGACATGTCGCTGTGGGATGTATTCAAGGAGCCCAATGATGCCGCGTTGCAGGGCAGGACGCTGATGTCTTATTTTACCGAGCTGGATAGAGGAGAGGTTCGCCTCGGAGTCGCAGGCAAGATTCGCACACCCGATGAGGCGGAGCGGGCTTTAGCCGCCGGAGCAGACTGGATTATGTTGGGTCGGGCGGCCATCTTGCATCACGATTTTCCCAATCTCTATCGTGCTAATCCCGATTTCGTTCCAGTGACTAACCCCGTTTCCCGCAGCCACCTCGTCGAGGAGGGGCTATCGGAAAAGTTTATCGCCTACATGGACAGTTGGGAAGGGTTCACAGAGCCAAGGCACAAGCAAGATCAAGCAGAGTAGCGCCGGTATTCAAATCGTCAAGTAAATGCTAGAGTCCAGAGGGAAAATGAGGCAATTATTCTATGACCTCGGTCATCTATCCCGTTACTAACCTCAAGGCTGTCGAGCAGTTAAACATCGTCAGCGGCAAGGGTGTCTATGTCTTCGACGATGCTGGAAAGCAGTATCTCGAAGGCCTGTCTGGCCTTTGGTGCTCGGCACTGGGTTACGGCAACGAAGAGCTTATCGACGCCATCAATTCCCAGCTAAGGACCCTCTCCTACAGCCACTTGTTCGGTGGTCGCACGCATCCGGTCGTTAGGGAGCTCGCCGACAGGCTAGCGGACATGGTGCCAGTCAAAGATGCCAAGATATTCTTCAGTAACTCCGGTAGCGAGGCGAACGACTCGCAGATAAAGATGTTGCGTTACTACGCAAACGCCATCGGCAAACCGGAAAAGAAGAAGATTATTGCATTGGACCGAGGCTATCATGGCGTCACGGTTGCCGCCGCCGCACTCACTGGCTTGCCGGTGATGCACAGTCACTTCGATCTGCCGGTTCAAGCGCTCGGTATACTGCGGGCGGATTGTCCTCACTATTTTCGCGGCAAAATCGGGGAAGAGACCGAACCCCAGTTCGTTTCCCGATTGCTTAAGAATCTGGAGAATCTTATCCTGAAGGAGGGAGCGGACACTATCGCCGCATTCGTCGCGGAGCCATTGATGGGTGCCGGCGGAGTGATAGTACCTCCCGCGAGCTACCTGCCTCAGGTGCAAGCGCTCCTCAGTGAGCGCGATATTCTGCTGTGGGCGGACGAGGTGATCTGCGGCTTTGGCAGAACGGGCAATGATTTCGGTTCCACCACCATGGGGATCAAACCAGACCTGATGAGTCTTGCCAAGCAGCTCTCATCTGCTTATATTCCAATAAGTGCCGCCATTATCCCCGGCACCCTGTATGAGGCGATGGTTGAGCAGAGCGCGGATGTGGGTCTGTTCGGACACGGCTATACGTATACCGGACACCCGGTCGCCTGTGCCGCGGCATTGAAGGCACTGCAGATTTACGAAAGAGATGGGCTGTTTGCCAGAGCGGCGAAATACGGAGCCCTGATGCAGTCGGCTTTACAAGAATTTTGTGGCCATCAATTGGTAGGGGAAGTCCGCGGCAAGGGCCTCATCGGCGCCATCGAGCTGGTTGCAAACAGGGAGACCGGGCAGCCGTTTGCTGACGGCAGGGTTGGCGCCTTCGCGCAGCTAGCTTGCCAGAAAGAAGGCTTGTTGCTTCGCGTCGTGGCTGGGAATTCTGTGGCCTTCTGTCCGCCACTCATCATCGAGGAAGAGCAGATAATCGAGATGGCTGATAAGTTTGCCAAGGCTCTCGATGCGACACTTGAATTCGCGAAGAAGGAGAGGCTGCTTCAATAGTGCAGCTAAAAGAGTGCAGCTAAAATAGCGCAGCTGACTCAAGTAGATCGTAGATAGCTACCTATGTGTCAGTTTCTTTATCTCAGTTAATCTATTCAGTTAATCTATTCAGTTAATCTATAAAGGTAAAAGCATGAAGAGTCTAAACTGTGTCTGCCTGGTCTCAGCCATCTTTGTCGCGCTAGCGGCCTGTCAGCCGGAACAAGACGCAGTATCGGCGTCGAGAGACAAGATTGACGCCGATCTTATCTTGAGTAATGGCAAGATTGTCACCGTCGATGAGGACTTCAGCATTTACAACACCGTCGTCATCAACAATGGGCTCATCGTCGAGCTCGGCGATGCGAGTCTACTGGAAAAGTATCAGGCCACAACCGTCACTGACCTCGAGGGGAAGACAGTCATTCCAGGCTTTATCGATTCGCATATCCATATCAGCGGCGATCCTCTGCGCTATATCGATCTTACCGAAGTCACCTCGATTACAGAGATTCAGGAACTGATCCGTGCCAAGGCTACCGAGCTAGGCGAGGGTGAGTGGGTCACCGGTTACGGTTGGTCGGAGGATAAGTTGGCCGAAGGGCGCAGACCGCTGCGGGAAGACCTCGACAGTGCCGCACCCAACAATCCTGTTACATTGACTAGAGCTGGCGGCCATAGTGCAGTTGTTAGTACATCGGCTCTGGCGCTTGCCGGCATCACCGATGCTACCCCCGACCCGGAAGGTGGCGTCATAGAGCGTGATGAGATGGGTGTGGCAATTGGCATTATCCGCGAGCGGCAAAACATCGTGGGCCGTCTGGTGCCAGATGCAAGCTATGAAGAACTACTCGCGAGTCTCGAAGTGAACTTGGGCAATCTATTGGCCAAGGGAATCACAAGTATCACCGAAGCCTCCACGTCTCCCGCAGAATATGCGATGTGGGAAGAGCTCTATGCCAAGCCAGGGGTAAAATTGCCGCGCTCCGCCATACAATTCCGCTGGTTCGATCCCCAGGCCATAGCCGAGGTAAAGGCTAGAGTTGGCGATGGCACTGAGTTTCTCAGAGTTGGTCCTATCAAGGTGTTTGCCGACGGCGGCTTTACCGGGCCTGCCGCGTTTACCAAGGAACCCTACCTAAACCAGGGCGATTATCGTGGCTACCTGAATATGCCGGAGGAGGAACTTGTCAGCCACATCAATGAGATTCACGATGCAGGCTGGCAGATGGGCATCCATGCGATAGGCGATGCGGCGATCGAGTTAGTCGTAGATACTCTGGCCGATGCGCTCAGCAGAAACCCACGTGAAGACCATAGAATCTATCTCAATCATTTCTCCATGCGTCCTTCAGATGCGACCATGGATACGATGGCTGAGCATGGCATTCATATCACGCAGCAGCCGAATTTTACCTACACCCTGGAGGGCCGCTATGTCGCCAATCTGGATGGTTGGCGGCTAGAGCATAACAATCCTGTTCGCTCGCCCATGGAGCATGGTGTCCATGTTGCTCTCTCCAGCGATATCCTGCCAATCGGCCCGATGGTCGGTATCTATGCGGCAGTTACCCGCAAAGGCATGAGTGGTAGGGTATTCGGGCCGGACGAGGCCATTACCATCGAAGAGGCTATTCGGGGCTACACCATCAATGGTGCCTATCTCGGTTTCGAAGAAGACATCAAGGGGTCGCTGGAACCTGGAAAGCTCGCCGACATGATCGTGCTTTCCGAAGATATTCTGACAATCGATCCCGAAGAGATAATGGATATCGAGATCGAAAAGACTTATGTGGGTGGAGAATTGGTCTTTCAAAATTAGTACTACGTTCTTACCGAACTAAAATATAACTATACGGAGAATACCGTGAACAGAATAAGAAAAAGCGAAGCAATACTATTAGCTGTATCTCTGCTATTCACTTCGGCAGTCCTGGGGCAGTCGTCGGAAGTCCCGCGTACCGAGCACGGAGTGCCGGACTTACAAGGCACCTATACCTTCAGAACCCTTACGCCATTGAACAGGCCTCCCGAACTCGCCGACAAGGCTACGCTGACCGAGGAGGAGGCACAAGAATGGGCGGCATTTGAAAATAGACGACAGAATCGCGACCTGATTATCGATTCGGTCGGTGGCGCTGGCTATCCACCAGGGGTCATTTCCTACAACGAATTCTGGTACGAGCGCGGTGTTGAGACGATTGCCGATCGCAGGACGTCGCTTGTTTATGATCCACCGAATGGCCGCGTACCCGAGCTCAACGAGAGAGGGAAGGCTCGCTCGGCAGAAATCTCCGAGATGCGACGCTTAAGTGAAGGCCCTGAGGCCAGGACCTTAAATGACCGCTGCCTGATGAACGCCCGCACCGGGCCGCCAATGATATCCGGCTCCTATAATAACAATATGCAGCTGGTACAGACTAAGGATCATGTGATGATATTGAGCGAGATGATACACCATGCACGTATTATCCGATTCGACGATGAGCACCATGCTCGCCAGCTAAAGTGGGAGGGCGATTCGATCGCACACTGGGAAGGCGACACCCTGGTCATCAACACGCAGAATTATTACTACCCCATCGGCTGGAGAAATACCTCGCAGGCGCTGCAGGTTGAAGAACGCTTTACGTGGTTAGACGATAACACGCTGGACTATGACTTCACCGTCGAAGACCCGAACACCTGGGATGTATCCTGGTCAGCGCGGTTGCCGATGCGCCGAATGGAAGATCCGATTTACGAATATGCCTGCCATGAGGGCAACCACGGCCTGGCGGGAATTCTAGCCGGATGGAGACGCTATGAGTCTATGGGCATGAACGGGGATGGCACGCCAATAGAAGATTAGCGGCCAACATTCTCAAATGTCTAACACAGCTTCCATGTCCGCATCTAACTCAGGTGGCTTGGTAATCAAGGAGATACCGATGAACAACAATAGCGAGACGACGAAGGAGATGAGTCCGCCGAGGATTCCATAGGGCAGCACGATACCCGCGAGCTGCACGATAAAATTTATCAGCAGGGCTGCAACGATCGCAGTAACCGCACCCATCGCGGTCGCGCCTTTCCAGTTCAGCCCGATTGCCAGCACCGGGAATATCGATGCGGCAAAGGTGGCCCAACCGAAGGCGCCGAGTATAGCTACCAGCGTGGCGTCCCTGAAATGCGAGTAGAGAGCGAAGCTGGCGGCAACGATTGCCAGTAGCACGGTAACCACACGGGCCCAGAACAATTCATTCTGCACGCTGTGTCCACGAATCGCCTTAGGGATGTCGTGGATGATCGCCGCGGTACCAATATTCAGAAAGGCATCGGAAGTGGACATAATCGCCGCGAACAAGCCGGCGAAGACAATGCCCGCCAGCAATGGATTGGCAAAGATTGACAGGAACAACGATGCCGCGTCGTCGGGTAGCGCCAGCGGTTCTATAACCCCATCGATGACAGCGGCACGCATGATCACGCCGATAGAAACCCACAACAGAGCGGCCATGACATAGCCAAACAGTGACATCGGAAGAATGCTGCGGTTGTCGGATATTTTTCGATTCATCATCATCTTGGTGACAAGATGGGGCTGGCCCGCCAGACCCAATCCGAACACGAAGAACCAGCCCAGTGAGGCCATGATGCCCGCGGCGCCGAAGGGCATCATTGCTTCGCTGTCGTCGGCGAGTATTATCGAGGTGGCTTCTGCCATGCCACCATCGAAGACCGACATAGCGGTCAATAGAATAAGTGTCCCTGCGACCATCATGATTGCACCCTGAACGACGTCGGTATACACAGACGCGATGATGCCGCCGGTAACGCAATAGAAGATTAATACCGCCGAGGACATTACCACACAGGTGACGAGTCCAATATCCGAAAACATCGCAGTACCAGAGAGGATGGCTTGCATTACTACAGCCATGGCGAGAATCTGTGTCGCCAGATAACCCATTACCCCAAGAACGATCGTGACAGCGATGAGAAACCTAACCGTCTCGCTGTTGTAGCGGGCGGCGACAATGTCCGGCAATGAAATACAGTTTCGCAAATCGGCGATCATCCGAATGCGTTTCGCTACCAGGAAGAACCCCAACGCATAACCAGTTGATGAGATGACGATCATCCAGAATGAGCTAACGCCGATCGAATAGACCAGGCCGGGCCCACCGACGAAGCCAAAGCCACTCAGCGTGGAAGAGAACAATGCCAGGGATACCACGACCGGGCCAAGCCCTCGTCCGGCGATAAAGAAGTCGCTAGAGTTCTTCGTGCGCTTCATCGCCCAGAGACCAGTAGCCACACAAAAAACCATGTAGATGGCTACCGCGCCGACGATTATCTCCTGTCGATAGGCTTCCATGTAATTACTGCTCCGCTTTTTCTGCGAGATCCACTAGCAATTGTTCGTATTGCTTCTCGTCTTCCTCGGTGAAAATAAATTTACGGAAGCCGAGGCTGTACAGAAGTATCAGTGGGATTGCGCTAAGCCAGGTGCCATAGACCTGCCAGGCCGTGGCCACGGGAAAGCCCATGAAATAGCTAGTGGTACCGGTCTCGAGATAGGCCTGATGCGCCGAGTACATCTGCCACCAGACGAAGAGGCTGAATAACAGAGTGCCGCCCATATAAGCCCAGAGTTCCGGGCTGCGTTTCTTTTCGTCTACGCCCAGCGCCGAGAGACTAACGATAAGCAGCAACAGCAGGCATTGGAAGGCGAAGCTAAGGCCGCCTATGTGTTGCAGCCGGGCAGCTCCGTCGCCGCCGGCCTGCATGCCATTGAATTCGGGGTGTGCGACTCCTGCTGCGTTCGGCACCGTGTCCGCCAAGCCTATCGCTACCAGAATGGCTGCCATTGCGAGTACGGTGAAGAAAATCACGACTATCAGCTTGTTGCGCATGGAGGCCTCTCTTTTTATTGTGAGGCAGAGCATAAACAGCCAACCCACGCGAGTCTAGAGTTTATGGCTACGAATGCGAACCCCAATGCGAACTCCAATGCGAACCCCGGACCAAGTGCCACGACAAGCCGTCTTGACAACGTCCGCCCGAGAGTCCATGTTCTCAGGTTCGCCTGCTAATGATTAAAACAAATACAGGCGTACGGTCAGTCGATGCTTTGCTCGTACCAAGGGGATTGCATAGAAACATCAGAACAAGATGAGATCCGAGATAGTCAGGCAATTCGCCGAAAACGATATAAAGAGTTAATCAAGTAGTTCTACGAGGTGAACAATGAATAAGACTTATAAAACTGCACCAGGTAAGGGGGCAAGATTCCTCCTCACGGCAGGTGTTACCACTATCGCGTTGTCGTTACTTTCTGCCGGCGCGCTGGCGCAACCGGCTCGTCCGGGTGCGATTCAACCGGCAGCACACGCAGACCAGGAGCCAATCAACCATCTGCCTAATCCCTATGAGACGCAGCGTAATTTTGGCACGCTGCCAGATGGGCGCAGCTGGGGCTCAGTGAGCGCGGTTAATATTGACATCGATGGCATTCACGTTTGGGCTGGTGATCGCTGCGGTACAAATTCCTGCGCGACATCCGACGTAGACCCAATAGTTAAATTGGATCCGGATGGCAATGTAGTTCAGAGCTTCGGTGCCGGGCAAATAATCTGGCCACACGGCATGGATGTTGATAGCGAAGGCAACGTATGGGTTGTCGATGCGCGCGCGGCTAGTGCGGCAGAATTGGAAGAGAATCCATCCGCCGCCGGTATGGGGCACGTGGTTCTTAAGTTCAGCCCACAGGGTCAGTTGCTAATGACTCTAGGCACACCAGGTGAAGCAGGGGATCCACCGACTCACTTCGATGCGCCGAACGATGTACTCGTCGCGCCTAACGGCACTATCTATGTTGGTGATACGCACGGTGCACAGTTTCAGAATGAAGCAGGGCCAACGGCAAAGAGCAGAATCTCCATGTTTCAGCCCGATGGTACGTTCATCAAGACGTTCGGCGAATTTGGCTATGAGGATGGACAGTTCCGCTCTCCTCACTCCTTAGCTATGGACTCTCAAGGCCGGTTGTTTGTTGCAGACCGTGGTAACAGCCGAATCCAGATTTTCACGCAAGACGGTGAGCATCTGGATACCTGGTATCAGTTCAGCCGCATAAGCGGCCTGTTCATCGACCCGAATACCGACATGTTGTATGCGATCGATTCGGAATCCGATGAGAACTATAATCCAGGTTGGCAGAAGGGTCTGCGTGTAGGTAATGCGCGCACCGGAGAAGTTCTATACTACATCAAGGCTCACGATTCCGAGCGTGGCTCTGGTATGGGCGGGCTCGGCTCAATGGGCGAGGGCGTCACTGTTGATAGAAACGGTGTTGTCTACGCTGGAGAAGTTGGACCGATTCAAGGCATGACCAAGTTTATTCCAAGGTTGATTCCTTGAGTCGTTAAGAGCTAGTCAGCTTCAAATCAAAACGGGTGCAAGTGAAACGAGCACCCGTTTTTTATTGCTTGGACGTGTCTGCTGAGGAACTTGGCTTCGGGGCTCCAGGACGATTCCTGTGGCGGGATTTCTTTTTTGCCGCCGCTTTCTTCTTGGGGTCATCCTTTGTTTTGGCATTCGATGTGCCCTTTTTCAGGGGCTTGCGCTTCGGCTTCTTCGGCTTTCCCTTATCGGACTTATTGAAGGCAGGGCGCGATGACTTGGCGGGTCTGCCGGCTGCAGATGTTCGTGATATTTTTAGTGTCTGCCCGGAGACCCAGACATTCTTCAGTTCCTTGAAAATCTCATCGGGCATATCTCCAGGAAGGTCAACGGTGCTGTGGTCGTCGTGTATGGTGATGCGCCCGATGTGTTTCGCATCGAGGCCAGCTTCGTTTGCAATGGCGCCGACGATATTTCCTGGCATAACATCATGCTTATGGCCGACTTCTATGCGAAATCGCTCCATACCTTTCTCCGGCGGGTTTTCATCTCGCGCTGGTCTGGCGCGTGATTCGCTGCGTGGCTTAGTGTTGTCTCTCGGTGGCTTGGAGCGAGATCTGCCTCGCGAGTCACCTTCGTCGATCCTGGTGAAGCTTTCGGCTTTACGCACAGGCTTGTTCTGCAGTAACAGTGGTGTGTCTCCCTGCGCTAATTTTGCCAGCGCCGCGGCTATGTTCAGCAGCGGCTTGTCATTTTCAGATTGATACTTTTCCAGCAGCTCGGTGAAAATAGTGAGGTCTTCATTGGCCAAGGTATCCGTGATCGACTGTTTAAATTGTTCGATGCGTCGGTCGTTGATCAGTTGGGTGGAGGGTAACTCCATCATCTCGATTTTTTTGTTTGTTGCCCGTTCGATCGCGGCCAGCATCCGCTTCTCCCGTGGCGCGACAAACAAGATGGCATCGCCTTCGCGACCGGCACGGCCGGTTCGACCGATGCGGTGAATATAGGCTTCGGTGTCGTGCGGGATATCGTAATTCACCACATGGCTGATACGGTCTACATCCAGACCTCTAGCGGCTACATCTGTAGCAACCAGGATATCCAGCTGGCCCTTCTTTAGCCTTTCGATGGTGCGCTCGCGTTGCTTCTGGACGATGTCGCCGTTTAGCGCTGTGGCAGAAAAACCTCGTGCGGAGAGTTTCTCGGCCAGATCGACGGTAAGGATTCTGGTTCGCACGAAGATCAGCATGGCGTCGAAGGTTTCGGCTTCCAGGATTCTGGTGAGGGCATCCAACTTGTGCATGCCGCTAACCGGCCAGAAGCGCTGCCGAATTAATTCGGCTGTGGCCGTTACCATCTTGATGGTAATTTCGGCTGGGTTGTTCAAGTGTTGATTGGCGATGCGCCGCACCTGCTGCGGCATGGTGGCGGAAAACAGGGCAATCTGTCGTTCTTTAGGTGTCTGCTCGAGAATCCATTCGACATCGTCGATGAATCCCATGCGTAACATCTCGTCCGCCTCGTCCAGCACCAGGGTCTTTAGTGCGCCCAGATTCAGCGTACCCTTGCGCATGTGATCCATGACGCGACCGGGAGTGCCAACCACTACGTGCACGCCGCGCTTTAGTGCGCGGATCTGGCCGCTATAGTCCTGGCCGCCATATATTGGCAGAACATGAAAACCTTTTATGTGAGTGGCGTACTTCTGAAAGGCCTCGGCGACCTGTATCGCCAATTCTCTGGTTGGGGCGAGAACCAGCACCTGCGGATCTTTCTGCTTCAGATCCAGTTTTGACAGAATGGGCAGGGCAAAGGCTGCCGTCTTGCCGGTTCCGGTCTGCGCCTGGCCGAGCACATCTCTGCCCTGGAGTAGTAAGGGGATGGTCCGCGCCTGAATTGGGGATGGGACTTCGTAGCCAACCTCGTTAAGTGCCTTCAATAGCGTCGCATCCAGCGCTAGTTGATCGAAGGAAGTGATATTCTCGCTACTCATAATGTTGCCTTGTTACGCAGATTGATCGCCAAAACGGGGGATCGGAAAGTGGGTGCGAAGGATAGAGACTATCATTGATTAAGTCCATGGTGGATGCGAGGGAATTCGGCCATAAACCCGCTATCGAAAACCCGGTAAATCTTTCTGCATTTCCACAATATTGACTAATCTAGCCCATCCGGCTTCTAGTTCAGCCAATTTTGAATTATTTGGAGTGTCAGGCCGCCGCGTGCCCTCCCGCCTTCCCTGGCAGCAAGTCGTAAAAGGAGAAAGTTAAGAACGATCAAACAATTCGACCTGTGGTGGCGCCCTTCCTGGTGGAAGTCGGGCCATGTTAGTGAAATGGGCCCTTTCCTTACGGTGCCTGAGTATCTTCTCGATGACCACCGGGCCTTCTACGCAGGCGATGACATGCATGGATGCATTAATGCCGCGGGCGCAGGGATGTGCAGGAGCGGCGATCCTGACCGGGCATTGGCATTCTTCACAGATCTCAATGTCAATATCGAACACCCGTTTCAGTCTTTGCATCCAGGTCATGGCGACGTGACGCTCTCCCAAAAAAAGACTAGGCTATCGGATATTATCGGGTATAATCGGGTACGAAAATCGGGTATTACGCGTTGCAAATGAGGCATGAATGCAAGAGCCGCATATCATTGTTGGTCAGGATATTTTACAGCTTATCGCTGAAATCGATGAGTTCAAAGGCCAATGGCAGGCATTAAAATCACTCTCACCGGAACGCTTACAGCAATTACGCAAGGTCGCAACGATTGAAAGTGTCGGTTCATCTACAAGGATCGAAGGGGCGAAGCTTTCCGATTTGCAGGTGGAAAAGCTACTTTCGAACCTCAGCTCTACCCCTTTTAGGACCCGCGATGAGCAGGAAGTAGCAGGATATGCCGAAGCGATGGATTTGGTGTTTCAGGCATACGAAGATCTGCATCTTACCGAAAACCATATCCGTCAATTACACCAGACTCTACTCCGCCATAGTACCAAGGATGATCGGCATCGCGGCTCTTACAAAACACTCCCTAACCATGTGGTGGCAAAAGACGCTGATGGGCGTGAAATCGGTGTGGTGTTTGAAACAGCAACGCCATTTGATACACCCAAAGAAATGGAAGAATTGGTGCAGTGGGCATCCAAGGCCTTTGATGAATCGGCCATGCATCCGCTTCTCATCATCGCTGTTTTCAATGTTGTGTTTTTGGCTGTCCATCCGTTTCAAGATGGTAATGGTAGGCTTTCACGCATTTTAACCACGTTGCTGCTACTACGTGCAGGTTATGAATATGTGCCTTACGCCTCGTTGGAGAGCATTGTTGAAGAAAATAAAGATCTTTACTACAAGGCGCTTCGTCGTACCCAAATCACGCTCAGTGACGATTCACCGGATTGGGAGCCTTGGTTGGGATTTTTTCTGCGTTGCCTGAAAAAACAAAAAGGCAATCTTGCCATTAAAGTAGCGCAAGAAAAGAGCGCTAGCGATACCTCATTACCGCTACTTTCTGTTCAGGTGCTCAAACTCTTGAGGGAGCACGAGCGTTTAACGATTGCCCAGATGGTGGAGTTGACCGGTGCCAATCAAAACACGTTAAAAGTACGCTTGCGTGAACTGGTCACTGACGGGCGGATCCAGCGATACGGGAAAGCACGCGCAACTTGGTACACCGCGGGTTGATTAAAACTGGGCTTGGGCACTATCGCGTCAATAGGGTTACTGTGTATGGGAAGTAATACGGCAGGCGGGTAGAACTCAAAGCCTGATGTTATGGCCAACAATCACTACGAAACAGTAGCAGATAGCTCCCAAGTAATTTTGAAATAAGGCCAGAACCCCGGGTTTCGGGGATATCCGTCGACGCTCTAGCAGGGCAATATGCCAGATAATCAGATACTGCAAAACGGAATATCCCTGAATGAGAACTCGAAGCCTCTTGGCATTCACCCTGCTGATTCTTTGTTTGACGGTCGCTAAACCGCTATTTGCACAAAGGCCTTTCATAGACGGAAATGTATTGGTTGTGCCGGTGGTCGAAGTGGGAAGCGAGCTTTTTCGAGTTGAATTTCAAATCGACTTGTCAGCGAATCCAGTGCGGCTGGTTCTTCTCAGCGCAGAGATCGAGGAAAACTTCAGCGCTATACGCGCCGCAAAATTGGATGGCACAGTGCTGACAATCCCCAAGTTGCGCTTTGAAGGCAAGAACTACGAGCTTAAACTTAACCTGATCAGCGAGAACCCGGTTTTATTCGACCTAATTTCTGTGGTGGAAGTTGCTGAGAACTTTGCAGCGACTAAGCTGACCACATACTCCCCCGAAGTTTGCCAATCGAATCTTCAGTTGTTTGGCCCTGGGTTCTTTGTTGCAGCATCTCAAAGGGCAACGCCACCACTGGGTTATAAAGGCGATTTTTTCGGTGCCGGAACCGTTACCGTGCCAACTTCGACATTCCCACAATCTGCACTGGTTTCGAAAAAAACTGGCACTATTCTCGCGTTAACAGATACACAGCCACCCGGGCTTGGAGAGAAGGCGAGGCTTCGATTGCCTCCAGCAAAAATTGAAGTGGCCCCGGACCTTGGTCAGGAGAATGATCCTGACTATCCGGTTGTGTTTTCTACTCAAGTACAGATAGATAGCTTCACTCGAGAAGAGGCGATCTATCGCTCAGACGGTAACGGTGGCCTGAACCTGGTTTTGGTTTCTGGCACAGACATTAACCTCGGTCCTGTTCTCGGTTCTATTGCCAGTGAACTAAGCGGTGTTTCTGCTAGCGGTGAAATAAGCGCTATTTCTGACTTTAGAGTTTCTGCCAATGCTGCGGTTTTTATGCTTATCAAACTTAAAGATAGCAGCAACGATTACTTGCTGAAACAAGACAATGCAGGCGGCAAGCTGAAACTATTGATGGCGTCAGGAGAAAACCTCAACACGGGCTCTGGCGACGATGTGGTCCGAACCATCGGCGCGATCGAGATCCAATCGGTCACTGTGTTCAATCAAGTGATCGCCAAAGTCGAAGTGTTGAAAGAAGGAGGCGCGGTTGATGGGTTTGCTTATCTTAACACCGACGACTTTAAGGGAAGCAATCAGTGTCTCGCAACTGATAGTTCGATTCTGTGTAATGGTTTGCTTGCAGTTGGTGAAACATTACTTTCGTTCAGTTCTGACGGTGCCACCACAGGGCTTTTGATTAAGACTGCGGCGGGCCAGGCACTGGACTACAAAGTGATAGCCAATCCAAGAGATGAAAGACTGGAGTCAGATGTCACCTTTCAGGGCTACTCCTTTCGGTCGTTTTTAAAACCACAGGTGTGTGAATCTCGAAATGCCCTCTACTTTGTAGGGCGCCTTTTCGAGTTGCCGGTGGGATTTTATGACGAATTATTCCGCATCGATGAGCTCAATAACTTAACAAAAATTACTGACTTCAAATCACTTCTACTGGATTCGTCGCTAAACCTCCAAGTACCAGACCGTGTTATCAATTGGACGATTGGCTCCAACTGCGATGCGATTCTATATATGTGGGGCAAATCAGAAGGCGCCCAATCACAAGGTTATGAGGGACATTGGGCTTCCTATCTTACTGGAGAAACCGTTGAAATCCTGGATGAAACAGGTGGACGGCCTAACGGCAATGGCGTAATCACATCAGTCAGTAGCTCATCGAGCAATATTGACTCTTCGATTATGCGGCCCGCCAGCGCGGGGGCAGAGGGCGAATTTTACTTTGTCCCAAGAATTGCTGATCCCGACGGTAGCTATCTATCCACCTATGCGATTGCAAGCAAACCGAGCTGCCCCTAGGCGCTGCTTGGATTCGATGCTCATAATAAGGGGGCCGCTCTAAGTCGTTGCCTGCTAACAGGGCGGGTGAGACGGAGCTGTGTTGCTACCATCCATTGATTGTATATTCAGCTTGTCGTGAAACGCATCCGATTTTCAGTGTTGTGCTACTACTCAGGGAAGTGCTTCAGTCACCCGCCAGGATTAAGGTAAACGGCCTATGCTGTCACCCTTGGCAGCTATTGCCCCATAAAAATGCAAAAAGGGGGCGGTGACAAATCATTATCAATTTTCATCGACCCCTTTGTCGTGGAATATTTTTTGTACCCATGAAAAATGGGAAAATGCAGTTGGCGAGCCAGGGACTGGACAGTCTCGCGGTAGCGGGTTTGCCTGATTTGACAATGGAATAGACCAAGGCTCGGTCGCCAATTGCGCTAAAAAATCGGGGTAGTGTTTATCGACAATCGGATAGAGAAGGGTTTGTTCAGGCTGGTGACGCTCGTAGCTGAGTGCAGAGTGACCGAGCAACTGACCACCCAACCCGGCAATCCCTGTCTGCAACATGCCGGAGTCCTTTCCTGTGCATTGTTCACTTAAGATTGTTCACTTAAGATTGTTCGGTGAGACAGAAATCAGCAAGTTTTGGCTGCAACCGAAGCTATGGTCCTTGTTACGCAGATAGATCGCCAAACCGAGGGGTCGGAAAGTGGATGCGAGGGAATTCGGCCATAAACCCGCTAAATTTGACCATTTGGCGCTGGAATCCACTACAATCGGGGAAACAATAAGAGCTGTGGACGGCCGCATTGACTTCTACTGTCACCCTACCGAGCTGGGTTTTTGTATTTCTGCTAGTAGCCGCCAGCTATGCGCTAATCATGAGTGTGTTGTTTCCGAGTGTACGCTGGTTCTTTCGGCGTCGTCTGAACCGGACTGTCGACAGGCTCAATAGCAGCCTGCAAATCAAGATTCGTCCACTACAGCGCAGCAAGCGTCAGCTGCTGATTGATCAGTTGATGTTCGATCAGGAAATCATCGCGCTGATCGAGGAGCAGTCTCAGCGCGATGCTATGCCCCGAGATGTCCTGCAGCAGAGAGTTAAGGGCTATGCGCGGGAGATCGTGCCTTCGTTCAACGCCTACATTTACTATCAGGTCTTCTACTGGTTGGCGAAGAAAGTATCACGATTCATCTATCGCGTGCGGGTAGCCGCTGCAGAGCCTGACAAACTGCAAGCGGTCGATCCAGACGCGACGGTTGTCTTCGTGATGAATCATCGCAGTAACATGGACTATGTGCTGATCAGTTATCTCGCGGCGGAGCGGGTGACACTGTCCTACGCTGTCGGGGAGTGGGCAAGAATATTTCCGCTGGAGATGTTGATTCGCGCGATGGGCGCCTTCTTCGTGCGGCGTGGATCGCAAAACCCCCTGTATCGAAAGGTGCTGGAACGCTATGTGTATATGGCAACCCAGAGCGGCGTCTGCCAGGCGGTTTTTCTGGAAGGCGGCCTGAGTCGCAATGGCTCCCTCGGCGAACCCAAACTTGGCTTCCTCGATTATATCTTGCGCCACTATGACTGGCGGACGGATCGCGATGTGGTATTCGTGCCGGTAGGCATCAACTACGATCGAGTCCTGGAGGACGAGAACTTGCTGGCCTGGGATAAGAAAGAGGCGCGGCTATCTACAGCCCAGCATCTTGCCAAACTCTGGCGTTTCCTGCGGCTGAATCTATTTGCCGGATCGCGGCAGCGCTGGACTCGCTACGGCTATGCCAGCGTCAATTTCGGCGTGCCCCTATCCATGCGTCGTTATTGTGAACAGCAGAATCTCGATTTTAACCACCTCGAGAAGGATTTGCGCATAGCCAAGGTTTTAGAGCTGGCAGAGTTGCTCATGCAGGCTCTGCGCTATGTTATGCCGATAATTCCGGTCCCGGTTATTGCCGCCGTACTGCTGCGTGCCGGAGAAGACACAAAGACCTCACTGGAGATCGTCAGCGACTGCGATACCTTAATCGATGAGATGATCGAGAAGGGCGCGGCGATGAAAGCGAGCGAGAAGCCGAGACCTCGAACGCTGTCCAATAGTCTGGAGCTATTGATTGCCAGAAATTTTCTGCTAGAGCAGGATGACCGTTACCGTATCAATCCAGAATATCGGCCGTTGATTCAGTACTACGCCAATTCTATCGAGCACTGGTGGAATGATTAAAGCGAATGACTTTGCTAGTATCACCAGCTTGTTTGGACTGTCCATTTTTTGATAGCGCGCATTTCCAGGCCCACAATAATAAGTAGAGAAGTATTCTGATGTTTGCCACGCTAGAAACAACCGACCTGGCCACCTGGGTCGCCGTATCACTCTGGGGCTACCCCATCATGCTCGGTCTGCATGCTATTGGCCTGGCGATTGTGGTCGGCATCTTCTTCATGCGCGACCTGACCCTGCTTGGCCTGTTTCCTGGCATACGGCCTACCGCATTTTTGGGAATCAGCAAGTTGGCGTGGCTGGGCTTCATCGTCAATGCGGTTTCTGGCTTCGCCCTGTTCGCCTCGCAGGCGACGGTATTCATTACCAGCGTACCTTTTCTGCTAAAGATTGCCTGCGTCATTGCCGGTATGGTACTGGCGGGAGTCATTCAGACGCGCCTGCGCAGTGAGGCGAAGCTTGGGGATTCCGTGGCTGTAATCAGCAGGTCTACAAAGATAATAGCGTCTGTCTCATTGCTGTTTTGGGTGGCCGCAATAATAGCCGGCCGCCTTATCGCTTATATAGTTTAGAGGTGCAGTCTTGGAAACTTTCGCAGAGTCGATAGTCGGTGGTTCACTCAACTCCTTGATACAGGGGACTTATTGGCTGTGGCCGGTATTGGAGATAAGCCACTTCATCGGCCTTTCACTGTTGCTTGGCGGGCTACTGGTTATCGATCTGCGTATGGCAGGGCATTTTCGTGCCTTTGACCCCGCTGCCGCTCACAAGCTGCTGCCCTTTGTGCTACTCGGGTTCGGCATCAATCTCGTTACCGGCATACTGTTCTTCTACGGCGATCCTATGCGCTACGCGATAAACATCGGGTTTCAGATCAAGATGGGTCTGGTGGTAGTGGCCGGTTTGAATGCCGCGCTCTATTACTTCAGAGTAAGCCCGATGATGCATGGCTGGGATGAGACTACGGTATCGCCACCAATCGCAAAAGTTGTGGCCTACACCTCTCTCGCGGTCTGGGCGGCAGTCCTGCTATGCGGACGCTTGATTCCTTACGTCGGCACCGGTTAGAGATCACTGCCTTTGTTGCGTGGAACGAATATTCTTGCAATCGTTTCATCGTCATGAAACATCAGGTGCTTCAGTGCCGCCAGCACGTGTAAGACAACGAGTAGCGCTATCGCCTTTGCCGCGTTCGAATGAATTGCAAATGCGACTTCCATCGAAGGGCTGCCGGTAGGAAGTATCAAGGCCATCAGCGGGCCGGACAGCAATAAAAAACTCAGAATTACCAGCATCAGGTAGTGAGCCGTCTTCGCAAGGCGATGTATTATTTCGCTCTGGCCCCGCACTCGGGGCTGTCGCGACCTGACGCGCCATACAATCCGCGCAACCAGTGGCAGCCAGAAAACCAAACCGAGTGTGACATGAAGAGAGCGCCGAGCATCAAGCTCTATACCAGACAGCGCGGCGATACTCTGACCGATAAACCATAGCAAGGTGATCGCAATTGCAGTAAACCAGTGCAGCGCTATGGATATCCAGCCGAAGGACCCGTCCTGATCGTGAAGAGAGCTGGGATTACACATGGCTTAAATCTGAGTATCGATTGGGGTTTGTTGGCTGCGGTGTAAACGAAAAACGTCGTGCGCCATTAGGAGAATGACGCACAAGGTTTTCTTAATCCGCGCTGTGCTTTAGTATTTCGATGGAAAGAAGCGAACCGATGCGCGTGATGATTCCGGATCGCAGTCATAGGCGGCTAATTTGTAGCCAGGAGCCGCTGGAATCCACCGGGTTGTATAGGAGGTTGGTTCGAGCAAGAACATTGGGTCTTCAACTTCCAGTGTCATGCGCAGGTCTTCACCCTCCATCCAGTAGCGCTCGCGCACGACCTTCTGCGAAGAGGATGGGATGCCATTGTAATCATCGAAGCCAGCCACATCGAAGACGAAGTGGGTAGTCTCGACAAGCAGAGCGCCATCTTCGTAGTGACCTACGGAGAAGCCCTGTATGCCGAAGTCATTTGCCGTAGGCTCGCGGCCATCCAGCCAAACCGTGCGCAGCTGATCGTCCTTCTCGTAACGGAACAGAACACGGTCGGGCCACTGAACCACTTCCATATGATAAGGGTCGTACTGAATCGCTGGAGAAGACGCTGGCTGGCAGTCATACTTCGGCGCAATGATCTCTTCCCAGACTTCCTGATAGGCCAGCGCGCGTGCATTTAACTTCGGGAAATTTTCCTCCCCCCAGGGAACCGTCTCGCCGTTCACTGGTCTGGCGCTAAAACCACCATTCCAGGTTCCTGCAATATCAGGAATATGACTGTCTACGTCCTGTGCGTTTAGCTGTACAGTCGCCGCGCCCAGTACAATGGAGAGTAGTACTGAGTAGACAGTCTTCTCTGTCAAAAGGTCTCTTGTCTTCATAACCATGCCGCCTTTAATTCTTATTGGTTTTTGCGCGAGGCGTCGGCAGAAATCTAGCCTGCGACTCCTCGAGGTTTCCAGGAATTTCCAGTTGTCGTCTATTCCGGTGGTTGAGTTCGTTCTTCGACGCGACCACCTTCAAGAATCGGGCTGCCATCGGCGCGAGTCATGCGTACGCAACACAAGCCAGTCGAGCCTTGGGCGCGTGAGGGTCTGCCCGAGGCTTTGACCATCATGCCTAGAGGTAGTGTGTCTGGGGTCCAGCCGGTGCGGCGCAGGCAAACCGGCGCGCCAAGCTCGATCTGCCACTGGGTAGTCACACCGCTTTCGTCGGTAACGTCGAGATAGAGAAAGGCATGGGGGTTTCTAAATACGAAGCGAGTAACGGCGCCTTCTATTTCAACTCGTTGATCTGGATCGTAGAAGGGCGTGCTCGAATGATGAGCGAGAACAGGGATGGCTACGAGCGCCGCTCCCAAGGTGGCCACTGCCGCGGCAGCTGATATCCATCGTCGAATGCTCATGTCTCTCTCCTGAATTCCGGTGCGCCGGATTGTTTTAATTTACACGGAGAATAATGACTATGGCAGCGCTAGTCAACGACGCGCTGACAGCCGCTAGTGGGCTGCCCGTGAACGCTTATGATCAGATCTCTTCGAACGACTCCAGAGTAAACAGGAGTTGTTCGCTGTTGCTGAGAATAAAGCTGAGGTTTCGAAATAGGACCGAACCAGAAACTGATAGTTCCGGCAATATCAGTCTGCCAGTAGCGGCGTCGAAGGTTGCGATCTTGTCCACGGACTGGGTGAGTGCTGCTACGCTGCCCAGATCGAGTTGCATAACGACGTTGGGCGAAGTCGCGCTGATCGAGAAGGCTAGAGACGCCAAGCCGGCTGCTCCCGCATCCACCGTTACGCGTAGTTGAGCGCTAGCCTCATCGAAGTAATTGGCCGGCTCGACCAGCGCTGCAATGTTTACAAAATTACTGGAGACGACGGTGCCGCTGTTGTAGTTGATCAGTGGGAAGTCTTGGATGCCAGCCAGCGTGAACGTAGGTTGGTTGGCAATAGCGTCGACGACTGTCATGCCGTCTCCAATAACGCGTCCGAATACTGTGAATCCACCGTTCTGTGCATCGAGGTTCGCTCGATTGTCCGCCAGGTTTACAAACCACTGACTAGTGGCACTGTTTGGATCACCACTGAGCTTGGCCATAGCTACCGTGCCGCGGGTATTGGGTACTTTGAATTCATTTTGTATGGCGCTATCGATGCTGATAGGGTTTAGCGTACCCGCCCCAGAATCGAATGTTAGCCAGCCGCCCTGTACGATGAAAGGGGTTGGGCTGACTATTGAGCGATGAATTACGGTGCCGTTATATCTTCCTGAATTCACATAGTTTAGAAAATTCGCAACGGTTCCGGGTGCGTCATCGTCAAGTAATTCTATCGAGAAGTCACCGAGGGACGTGATTACGCGAACGGTCGTTGCACAGACCGATTGGACGCAGATCAGTAAGGATACGAAAAATGCTACTAAGCCTTTTGCGATGGATAGGCTGGAAAAAATACTGCGAATCATGGAAAGACCTTTTTCGGATATCGATTTAAGAGAGCAGGAAATACAGGTAGAAATAGAATTTGTATAAGTTACTGCTAGATAAAGATTCTGTGCTGCTTTTACCATGCAAATTATAGACTAGATGGCCCCACAGGCATAAAGTTTTTCAACGCAACGTCAGATCCGGAATGCTGTGATATTCAAAAGCGTGCTAGGCCAGCCCCTTATACTGTTTTTGCGCTTTCGGCAGTTGTGACAACAGCTGCTCAATTGATGAATTAAATTCTTCCTGACCTTGAAGACTCTCGAAACTATGTAGAAAAATGCGAATCCCAAAAACGATGGCGCCGCTGTTGGGAAGGCGGATAAAAGTCTGTCGTTCTACGCGCCAGTAGCGTTGTTCGCCGTTGTCTGTCGGGTCAAGTATCACGCTCTTGTGGTCACGCCAGAAAAGTTCGTTTCCCCATTGAATTGACCAGTTGTAACGCAACATGACACGTCCGCTTCGCAGCCCATGCAGGAAGCGGTTCACTCTGTCGCTAAGTACCTTGTCGTAGTCCGGTACCGGCTCGTGGATAGAGTCTACGGACCTTCCAATCTTGTTTTCCAGCAACCAGTTGCTCGGCGCGCAGACGCTAGCCGCTGTCATGATGTAGCCTTTGGGGCTCTCTTGCAGTAGGCAGATGTCTTCTGCAATCCACAGAGAGGCGAGCCAGAGTGTCCGTTCCGCCAGATTCCATGACAGGCCCTCTCGCTCATGAACGAGGCGCTCGCCAATCTTGCGGTATCCGAGTGTCGAATGCTGTAGCAGATGGTCGAGGAGAAAGTCGTGAAACTCTCCCTGCGCTTTCGATGATTCTGGCGTCTGGGCGAAGAAACACTCTTTCGTGGAGCGGCTCAGCGCCGTCTTGTGCTGATGAAAGACGGCGAGATCAATTGCAGGAAATAGCCATTGTTCGGCTGCGCAGTTTTCGAATCCGAGACGCAATACCGACTGCTGCTCTTTCTGTGGCAGATAAACGGGCGGGTTTGAGCTGTCGAGTTTCATTTTTCAGGCTGTCGCTGCATGGCAAGCACGTTAAGCGAAATGCCGCTTTCTCGCAATAATTACCCTTCGTTTTTGGCAGTTCATCGCCGTAATTGCTGTGATAGACTCGGCGCGATGCGACTTTTATTTCTCCTTTCCTCTTTCTCTATTTCTCTGAGCTGTAGCGTGCAGTCCCCGTTAGCTTCGATGGAGTTGGGGGATAGCGTCGACATTCGAGAGCTAACCGTGCTCTACAACAATGATGAGCACGGCTGGATGGAGGGTGTCGAGGCCGGTCGTGGAGCAGCAAATCTGCTGGGGTTGTGGCGAGAGAAAGAAGGGTACACAGAAGATGGCCCTTATCTCGTACTCAGCGGTGGTGACCATTGGACCGGCCCTGCGATCTCAACCTGGTTCGAGGGCGAAGGCATGGTAGAGGTTATGAATACCATGGGCTATGACGCCAGCGCGATTGGAAACCATGAGTTCGACTTCGGGCTAGATAACTTGCAGCAGCGAATTCGTGAAGCTAACTTTCCTTATCTGGCTGCGAATATTCAATGGACGGTGAGCGGAGCTCCGCCGTCTGATCTTGGAATTTTGGCCTTTACTACGGTGGAGGTGAACGATATTTCTGTAGCAATCATCGGCCTTTCCACTACCACAACCCCCAGCACTACCAATCCTGTCAACGTAGCCGATCTCTCTTTTCTGGACTATGAGCCGGTGCTACGAGAAACAGTGGCGCAGATCCAGCTGCGGGCTCCTGATCTGATCTTTGTCGTCGCCCATGTGTGTATGTCTGCGTTACGTCCATTGGCGGCAGCAGTAGCTGATCTGAATATCAGCCTCATGGGGGGAGGGCATTGCAACGAACTTATCGCCGAGAGAGTGGGTGACACCGTTCTGCTTGAGAGTGGCGGCCATTTCCGCAACTACGCCCGAGCTCATTTCGAATACGATATTTCTGTCGGCAAATTGCTCGGCTCCAGTTTTGCAGTCGAGCAAAATTTTCAGGGTAGTAGTGAGCAATCCGTTGAGAGTCTGGTTTCGAAGTGGCGCGCTGCCACCGCAGCGGAGTTGAGCGCGGTGTTGGGTTTCAGTTCCCGTGAATATCTACCCAATGATGATCTATTGCAGCGTGCAGTTGTAGAAAGTTGGTTGCAGATAGACAGCAATGCAGTTATAGCGATCAACAATCGGCCAGCCTTGCGCGCGCCACTGCCGTTGGGCGAGATCAAGTTGGCTGATATAGTGGGCTTGTTACCCTTCGAGAACACCATCGTTGCTGTCGAATTAAACGGTGCCGAATTATTGCGAGTATTGGCACAGGGAGAGCAGCCGTTTGTCAGCGGTTTAACCCGAACCGAAAATGATTGGTTGCTGTCGGCCACAGGTCGGCTTATCGATGCAAGCGAGAGCTACCGTGTGTTGATAAACAGCTTCATGTACGATGGCGGGGCGGGCTATGATGCGATCGCAGAATTTGATTCAGCCGGTTTCGATACCGAGATTCATTACAGACAGCCGCTAATCGATTGGATAATCGAGCAAGACAGCTCGGCCTCACGGCCACTGGCTTTGCCTTGAGGCGAAAGGGCGCAAGGTAGCGTGCATGGATAGTCTATTGGTAGCTCAGGCCTTGTTCGGTATAGTCGCCTTCGTCGCACTTGCGGTCGCCTTTAGTGAGCATCGAGCAGTCCCCGGGTGGCGGTTGCTTCTAGCCGGGCTAGGCTTGCAGTTTTTATTTGCCTTCGCTGTCTTCAATTTGAATTTCCTGCAACAGTTTCTAAGCCTTATAAACAGCGGTGTGAATGCCGTAGTGAAGGCCACGGAGAGTGGCACCCTGTTTATTTTCGGCTACCTCGGAGGCGATCCGCTCAACGTAGACTACCCCTTTGCGATTAGCGAGCCGGGTGCGACCGTGATCCTCGCGTTCAGGATTTTACCGCTGATACTCATGTTCACTGTGCTGTCCGCGATTCTCTGGCACTATCGGGTGCTGCCGCTGATCATCCGGGGCTTCTCTCTTATTCTGCGCAGGAGCATGAAGGTTAGCGGGGCAGTGGGTTTGAGCAGCGCTGCCAATATTTTCATTGGCATGGTGGAGTCGCCCGCACTGATTCGCCCCTACATCGCAGTACTAACCCGCAGCGAACTCTTCGTGGTTATGTCCTGTGGTATGGCTACCATTGCCGGTTCCGTCATGGTGTTCTATTCGATTATTTTACAGGGCGTTTTGACTGATCCGCTCGGTCACATCATCACCGCATCTGTGATTAGTGCACCGGCCGCAATCATGATCGCATTGATCATGGTACCGGAGCAGAGTGCGCCGACGACCGATAAGATTGAGCTGGGTGTCGAGTATCGGAGTCTAATGGATGCCATCACCAAGGGAACCTACGATGGAGTTCGCCTGATGGTGAGTGTAGGCGCCTTGTTGTTGGTGTTAGTGGCTCTGGTCGCTCTGCTCAACAGCTTGTTTTCTCTGCTGCCGTTTCCCGGCGATGAACCGCTCACTCTGCAGAGGCTATTCGGCTATGGATTCGCGCCGCTGACATGGTTGATGGGAATTCCATGGTCTGAGGCGCAGCTTGCCGGCAGCCTGATGGGAACGAAGACCGCCCTGAATGAATTGCTGGCATTCCTGGCTATGGCGGAATTGCCGACAGGTAGCCTGTCGGAAAAATCGACGGTGATCATGACCTACGCGCTTTGCGGTTTCGCCAACTTCGGTAGCCTGGGAATAATGATCGCGGGGCTCAGTGGAATGTGCCCTGGGCGTGCCACTGAAATAGTGGAGTTGGCACCCAAATCTCTGTTATCCGGTACGCTTGCGACCTGTATGACTGGTGCGATCGCCGGATTGTTGACTTAGCATCAACAGGGTTTAGCAGATCGGTCTTGCAGGAAAAACTACGGCCCTGTTTACTTTATCGGTGTGCTATACCTGCTTGTTACTGACGTGCGCGCGCCGATGCGTCACGTATCCCCTTGAATTCGTTGCCCGCAAACCAGTTTGGGAAACCAGACTCGCGGCTAAGTTTGTCGGCTATATTGAAGTACAGGTAGATATCCTGTCCCGCACCAGATAGATCCCAGTCTGGGTTGTATTCGTCTGAGGGGGCGTGATAACGATTGTCCGTGTAGTCCTGGGCCTGTTCGGCGCCCCACTGTTTGCCATGCGCTACACTGTCTTCGCCCGATTCAGCATACAGGGCCGGGACCCCCGCCTTGGCAAAATTAAAATGATCCGAACGGTAGTAGTAGCCCCGTTCCGGCGTTGGCTCTGCAACCAGATAGCGGCCCTGTGCGGTAGCGGCTTGTTCCAGATAGTTTTCCAGTTCGCTGCTGCCGTTTCCTACCACCACGACGTCACGCATCGGACCGTTGGTATTGATCACGTCTATGTTGATGTTGGCGACGGTTTTCTCCAGCGGGAAAACAGGATGTTCGGTATACCAGCGCGAACCCAATAATCCCGACTCCTCGGCGGTAACGGCAAGAAAGACGATGCTGCGTGCAGCGGGACCCTGATCCCTGTGTAGTTTTGCCAGTGCCAGGAGGGCGGCAGTGCCGGTGGCGTTGTCTGCGGCACCATTGTAAATTTTATCTCCCGGCAGTTCGGGGTTTACACCAAGGTGGTCCCAGTGCGCGGTATAGATGATGGTTTCTTCGGGTCTTTCGGTGCCGGGTATCATGGCGACGACATTCTGCGACTTGGAAGTGCGCACCGAATTGCGAATACCTACCGAAGCCTTGATGTCACTCAGGGCAACGGCAGTGAAGCCGCGCTGTGCTGCCGCTGCCTTCAGTTGCTGATAGTCGAGCCCGGCGCCGGCAAACAGAGCCTCGGCAGAATCCAGTGTTAGCCAGCCTTCGATATCAGTCTTGTCGAGGTTCAGGTTGGCAGCCTGTAGGCCAATCTGCGGGCCGGACCAACTGCCACTAACGACCTCCCAGCCGTAACCGGCGGGGCCAGTCTCGTGCACGATTAAAGCGGCGGCGGCACCCTGTCGCGCGGCCTCTTCATACTTGTAGGTCCAGCGACCGTAGTAGGTCATGGCGTTGCCATTGAACAGCTCCGGATCTTGCGTGGCGTAGCCAGGATCGTTCACCAGGATCACGACAGTCTTGCCTTCAACATTGATGCCGGCATAGTCGTTCCAATTGCGCTCCGGCGCGACGACGCCATAGCCAACGAACACGATGTCGCTATCGAACACAGCAACCGAGGGAATCTGCTGCTGGCTGCCGACCATCATCTCGGTGGCGTATTCCAATTCTGCTTCATAGCCGTTGCCCTTAAGTGAAAGCACCGCATCGCTGGCGGTCGTGATCTCTGTTACGGAAACACTTTGGAAATAGGAGTCGCCGTTACCAGGTCCGATGCCAAGGGATTCGAATTCGGCTTTAAGATAGTCGATGGTTTTCTCTTCGCCGGGGGTGGCCGGAGCCCGTCCCTCGAACTCATCCGAGGCGAGCACCGCGATGTGTTGGTGCAGCATCGCTTCGATTTCTCCCGTATCGGGTAATTGCGCGGCCATTTCGACAGGCTCTTCGCTACAGCCTGTTAGCAGGACGCTGGTGATTGTGAGCAGGGCAATTGGTTTCAGTAGACTCATTGTTTTCTCGAGTTTTAAGCAGGACTAATTAGTTCAGAATAACGGGATTGACCCCGCTGCGTCTATAGTATCGATAACAAGACTCTCTTGAACTGGACGCTAATTTCGGCCCAACGCGATATAAAAGTTGACAACAAATCTCAGTGTGTTAATTTTTTAGCATTATGTTAATAAATTAGCATAAGCAGAGGCTAAAGTATCCACCGTGGTGGTAAGAGGAGCAGTGCCCAATGACGAAAGCGAGTAAGTTAAGCCGGCGCGAGCGGCAGATGATGGATATCATCTATCGGCTGGGCGAGGCCAGCGCCAAACAGGTGATGGAGAATATCGAAGATCCTCCCAGCTACTCCTCGGTGCGCACTCTACTGAGGAAGTTGGTAGAGAAGGGTCATATTAGCCATCGAGAGAGCGGCTTGAAGTATGTCTACTATCCGCTAGTGGAGAGGAAGGCTGCCTCCAAATCGGCATTGACTAATCTGGTAAAGACTTTCTTTTCTGGTTCGCCTTTGCAAGCCGTGAATTCTCTTTTAGACATGTCCAGCCATGAAATCACCGATGAAGAGCTGGAGCATTTAGAGAGTCTGATTCGTGAGAAGAAGAAAGAGAACAAAAATCGCGTTAAAAAAACCCCTGTTAAGAAAATACGAGGAAAACACTAATGGAAAATCTAATTTCCTCTGATGCTGTGCTGGCGATGCTGGCCGGAAATTCGTCTGTGTTGTATCTGTTGGACTTTTTACTCAAGTCCTCATTCATTGTCGGCGCAACTTTTCTGATTGCTCGAGTTTTTCGGCAGCAGATATCCAACAATGGTTCACACCTGCTTTGGTTGAGTTGCATGCTGTGCATTGCGTTTCTGCCCCTGGGAATGGCCGTTCTGTCTTCGTTCTCGGCGATTTTTCTAGATAGTGGCCCCGTTACTGTTATTCACGTTTCTTCAGCTGCTACGGGTTCGCCAGCGCAGCCAGGGTTGGGCAGTCAATTTTTCCTTGGGTTTTGCTATCTGGCTATAGCCGCACTTCTGTTGTCGCGCCTGTTAGTCTCGGCGCTGGCTCTCAAACGAATAAACCATGAGGCCACTTACTGTGCAGACAGTTCTATCTTGAAGAGTATGAAGCATATTTCTGCCTCGCTGGCCATTTCGAGAACGGTCATTGTTAAGTTAAGTAATGAAATTGCCTCGCCAATGTCCTTCGGTTTATTCAAGCCGGTAGTTGTTTTGCCTGTCAAAGTCACCGAGTGGTCCGAATCCACCGTTGAGGATGTATTGGTGCACGAGCTCAGTCATATCAAGCGCCTGGACTGGGCGACGATGCTGTTCTGTCATGTGGCTGCCAGTGTGTTGTGGATCAATCCCCTGGTTTGGTTTGCCAAAAATCGTGTCAATGAGGCCGCTGAGCAGGCCTGCGATGCGGCGGTGCTGAGATATGGCAAAGACGGTGTCGGTTACGCCGAGGATTTGCTGCGTCTGGCGAGAGAGAGTTTTGCGATCAAGCAGGCTCCCATTTTAGCTCAACTGATGTTTGATGAAGGAAGTCTAACGATGAGAATACGAAATATACTGGATGGAAAATTGATTGGAAGAGTCAGCAAGCTATTTGTTGCCGGATTAACATTGAGTGTTTTGTTGATTGTGAGTGCGTGTAGCGGGATTAATTTATTCGGATCGAGCTTGCAAGAGCTCGATTTTCTGCCTACTAATACAGCCATACCTCAGTATCCAAGCAAAGCAGCACAGGAGGGCATAGAGGGCTGGGCTCTGGTAAGTTTTACGGTGAAGTCAGATGGATTGGTTGAAGAAAATTCAGTTCAGGTTCTCGATGCAGAACCGGCAGAGATATTCGACAGAACATCTATCAATGCCGCGAAAAAGTTTGAGTTCCAACCTCGGGTTCGCAATGGTAGAGCTGTCGATGTGCCAGGGGTACAGTATGTATTTAGATATCTTTTAGAACCCGGCGGCTCTCAGCCAGAAGGGCAGCGGCCACCGCCTCCAGCGAGGTCGTGAAGAGATTAGTCATCGCCTCACTGCTGTCCCACAAAGCTCAGTAATGCTTTTATACAATACAGTAGACTTAGTGTTTCACAGCCGATCAGTAGAGTGCCGGACATGAATCCGGTTTAAGCCGCCGAGACACGCCGTGAACCCATCCATGGGGGCTCGGCACCAGCATCCCTGCTGGTGACGGTCTCAGCAGCTTAAACCGGATTCATGTCTTCATAGATTTATGGGACAGCAGTGTCATCGCCTATAAAACTGAAGCGCTCTATATTTTTGCCGTCACGTACTATCGTTTCGAAGAACATTGCCAGCGGTCTTACCCAGAGCCCGCACTCACCATAGAGTGCTCGATAGACCACCATCGGTTCCTGAGTCTCGCTGTGATGGGCTAGCTCCACCACTTCGTATTCATTGCCTTTGAAGTGGCGGTAGCGGCCTTTCTTGAAGACTCTGTCTTTGCACACTATTTCGTTCATTGATCAATAGCCGCCGGTGGCGGTGGCGGTGGCGGTGGCGGTGGAGAGGAAGATCGTTGTCCGTCGGAGCCGCGCCGCTCTCTGAAGCCGGAGCCGTCCGTTCTGCCTCTGAAGCCATCGCGCCCGTCTCTCGGCCCACGCCGTTTTACAAATTCCAACGCCGCTTGCCGCTCCTGCTCGGACAATTGCCCGAAAATACTACTGGTCTGAGCGTGGGAGAGCTCCTGATAGCGAATACTGGCAGCGCGCAAGGTAGCGAAAGCCTCGCTCAGAGCCTCTGCATCGAACGGCTGTGCGGACATCAATGCATTAACCTGGCGCTGGGCATCGATCATCTCACGCCGTATGGGCCTTATCTGCTCGAAGCTCTCCCGGAGTTGTGGCTCGAGCTCACTTCTGCGCTGCTCGTCCAGGTCGCGCACTATCCACCCTACGTTGGGTGGCAGCGGTCTTCCCGATCGTTCATCATTGAAATTCCCGACACGATAGGCGATGCCGCCCACGAAGAACAAGTTTATCGATATTGAAACAAGCAGTCCCAGCAGAAGTAGTCTATTTTTAGTCATGATTAGAAGTCGGGCTCGGAGTAGTCAGTTAAGGACAACATTGCAAGTTCATCGCCCCAGTATTGGAAGTCATCGCTCTCAACGCCTACGCCGAAACTAAAATAGTTCGCCAACACGATTCCAAAAACGAGTGGCAGGCAAGCGGCAAACGCTGGCCGCCAAAAGTTCCGGCCATTGCCGTACTGCGGTAATAGCCATTCAACTAATGGGTCGAACAAGCTCCGTCTTTTTTCCGGCAGTGCTTGATTAAGGACGCGAGACTCAAGGCCAGGAAATTCTGGCACCTCGAATTGATCCAAAAGATCATCGACAGCCCACTGTTGATTAATCAGCGCTCTTGCCTCGACGCTATTGGCGACGAATGATTCGCATTCTTTGCGCAGCCGCTGCGGCCAAGCTGCCGATTCCGCGCCATAGAGATCGACGATTTTTGTGAATTCTTCCAGAGTCATTTTAGTACCTGCTTTCATTTGATCCCTGCCCGTGTTTGAGCTTTTCTCTCAAGCTGCGTTTCGCTCTTGCAATGGTGGATTCCAAAGCCTTAACGGAGATATTCATAATAGCAGCCGCCTCCTTGTTGGAGAATCCTTGATAGTGGCACAGGCTCAATGCGCTGCGCTGATTCTCCGGTAGTGTGCTTATTGCGCCTCGTATAAGTTGTAGATCATCGCTAGTTCCAGCGGCCGATTCGTCGCTCAGAGTCAGCGAGTCGTCGGCGTCTTCATCAAAAGTACCCCGTGTCTGTACTCGGCCTTGCTTGCGCAAATAGTCGATGCACAGATTATGTGCAATGCGGTGTAGCCATGTTGTAAGTTTCGACTTTGCGGGCGCCCATTTTTGTGCGTTTGTCCAAAGCCGAAGAAACACTTCCTGCGTTATATCTTCGGTATCCTTCTCGTTGCCAAGTAACCTGAAGGCATAGTGACTGATCGATCTGAGATGCTGTCTAACCAATGTCTGATAGGCTGCTCGATCGCCCATACAAACTGCTCGCATCAATTCTTCTTCAGTCATTTCGCTTTAGCTTGGCTCGTCACAGGTAAACAATGTTTTGTTTTGGCTGAGTTACTGTAGTTTCCACTGTCTCGTTCAGTCTATCGTACGATCCAGCGATACAACCACTGGAAAGTGTCCTTAGCAAACAGCATTGTCTACCTGTAGAGCATGTATCGAGTGCCTGGTTTCTCGCGAGCGGCACTGGTTAGCCAGAGTGCTACCGCGGTGGTCTTTTGCCTCCACGTGGATCGTTAGAGCCGCGCCTGCCTGGGCGCTTGGGTCGTAACTCCGTCGCAGTTAGCAGGCCATTGTTATCGCTATCCAGCTCGAGGAAGTTTGCCTCTTGAAATTCATTGAGGCTGACAATATCGTTACCATCGACATCCATCGCCTGAAAGCGGGCTGTCGCCCTTGCAGTCATCTCTGCTTTACGTTGCTCCATGCGAGCGACCTGTTCTTCAGTAGCTTCGCGTTCCGGACGATCCGGGTTTCGATCTCCTCTGGGTCTTAAAAGAGAGCGGGCGCTCAGAAACTCGTCCAGGCTTAGGGCGCCATCTTCATCGCTGTCTATCCGGTCCAGGCGCGCAGCACGGTGTTCCTGAAATTCAGCGAAGTTAACTGAACCATCGCCGTCACTATCAAGATTTGTCAGAATACGGCTTTGGTCTGAATCCTCTGCCGCAATCACCGAACCCGAAAGCCCGAATACACTGAGTGCAATTACTCGTGATAATTTATGCATGATTTCTACTCCTGAAATTCTGCTGGCTCTTGCCAAAGCCGGTTATAGGGTTAATTGCTACATTCAGTTATCTATACGGCGCAGCCTTAAATACCCGTCGGGGGAATATTTCCGGCTGGAAAGGGCAGTCATAGGGGCTGGCTGGGCTGGTTTATTCAATTGGCATGCCCTAAGCTTGGGGGATCATGGACTGCTTGATGGGTCCTGTGCGGCAATCTCGTTAACTATGCTTCTCGAAGCCACAAACAAAGGTGTTTCTCATGAGAGTTCAGAACAATAAAGCCAGAAAATTACTTGCAGCCATCTCTTTGCTGTCCTGCTGCTATCTAGGCACGGCGGCAATCGCCCAGGACTATGTACTCGACCCCAATTGGCCGCAGCCGCTGCCCGAGGGTATCGAATGGGGGCAGGTTCCCAACGTAACGATCGATCAGGAAGGCTTTATCTACGCGTTCCACCGCGCGGAGCCACCGGTACTGAAATTCGATTCCAGTGGCGCTCTGGTGGATACGTTTGGTTCAGAATGGGTATCGACTCCGCATGGCTTTCGCGCCGCGCCTGATGGAACGCTCTGGGCAACCGATTTCAATCGTCAGACCGGACACACAGTGACGCAGTTCAGCACCGACGGCCGCGTCTTATTGCGCTTCGGTGCCAGAGGATTTAGCGGCGCCGGCCCCAACACCTTCGATGGTCCTGCCGATTCAGCGGTCGCCGCTAATGGCGACATCTTCGTTGCGGATGGACATTGGAACAACCGTATCGTGAAGTTCAATAAAGAGGGTCGCTACCTGATGGAGTGGGGCGGCAAGGGAACTGGGCCTGGTAAGTTCGATCTGCCGCATACTATTGTCATCGATAGAAGAGGCCGCGTGCTGGTAGGCGATCGCTCAAATCACCGCATCCAGATTTTCGATCAGCAGGGTACCTACATCACCGAGTGGGATCAGTTCGGCTGGCCTAGTGGCATGTTCATCGATCAGAACGACGTTCTCTACGTGGCTGACTACCAGAGCAAGCGCGGTGTTACCTATGGCAGCGCCGAGGATGGCACAGTCATGGGCTTCATCGAAGGCTCGGAACCGGAAGGTGTGGTGGTGGATGCCGATGGCAACGTCTATACCGGAGAGGTGACCGGAGGGGAAGGCGGCGAAGGCCGGATAATGCGTAAATTCATCAAGCAATAACTCCCTCGGGCGGGTCTGCAGAGCGCATTTTGTAAGACCCGCCTCTTGAGTTCTGGTAGAATCCAGCCTCGTTTTTAGCAAGCGCAGATGGGTGTTTAGTCGCCCTGTTTGGGCCTCAGCCTAAAAAACTTCATATTCATAATAGGTTGCAAGCCTCTAACAGTCTTAATGGTCTTATATCGCATATGGAATTAGCAGAAGAAAATTTAGGTGAACACCATCTGGATGAGAAAGAAGTCGTCGATGTAGTCGTGCGTTTTGCTGGTGACTCTGGCGATGGCATGCAGTTGACCGGCACAAATTTCACCGAAGCCACGGCGCTATATGGCAACGACCTCTCGACCTTCCCGGATTTTCCCGCCGAGATTCGTGCGCCCGTCGGAGCAACCTTCGGCGTCTCCGCGTTTCAGATCTACTTCGGCGCCGAAGACGTAACCACGGCCGGTGATGCGCTGGATGTTCTGGTGGCGATGAATCCAGCGGCGTTAATCACCAATGTTGAAAATCTGGTCGACGGTGGACTGCTCATCGTGGATAGCGGCGCGTTTACCGCGAAGAATCTCACCAAGGCCAAGTATCAATCCAATCCCTTGGAAGACGGCTCGCTGGATAAATTTCGCGTGCTTGAGATTGATATTACGAAGCAGGTATTGGCCGCCGTAGAGCAATATAATCTCGGCCACAAGGCCGGCGTGCGCAGCAAGAACATGTGGACGCTGGGCTTGGTGCTGTGGTTGTTCGATCGCGATCGCACTGCAACCATCGAGAGCCTGAAAGCCAAATTCGCCAGCAAACCAGAAATAGCGAGCGCGAATATTGCCGCATTGAACGCCGGTCATGCCTACGGCGAGACTGCCGAATTACCTGCTGGCATTCATGTTTACAAAGTCCCGAAAGCGAAAGTTGCACCCGGCACCTATCGCAATATGACTGGAACGACAGCCCTGGCCTGGGGCCTGATCGCGGGTTCCGAATTGGCGAATATCGAGTTGTTGTTTGCGTCCTACCCGATTACGCCTGCCTCCAATTTATTGCATGAACTGGTTCGTCATCGCGAATTCAATATCAATACTTTTCAAGCCGAAGATGAGATTGCCGCAGTGTGCGCGGCAATCGGGGCTTCCTTCGCCGGCTCACTGGGTGTTACCTCCAGCGCTGGGCCTGGTATAGCGCTCAAGGCCGAGGGCATCGCTCTAGCCTGTGCTACCGAATTACCGCTGGTAGTGGTTAATACTCAGCGTGGCGGCCCATCGACTGGGCTGCCAACGAAGACGGAGCAGTCTGATTTGAACATGGCTCTGTATGGCAGACACGGTGATACGCCCATGCCGGTGATTGCCTCGTCCACTTCCATAGATTGTTTCGATGTCGCTATCGAGGCCGTGCGGCTGGCAACAAAATATATGACGCCGGTGATGTTGCTGTCCGATGGCTATCTGGCGAACGCGGCGGAGCCCTGGAAGATTCCGGATATTTCGAAGTTAGAACCTTTTCCGGTGAAGCACTACAGCAAGGTAGAAGATTTTAAACCCTCGATACGCAATGAAGAAACATTGGCGCGTGTCTGGCCCAAACCTGGCACGGCCGGGCTTGAGCATCGTATTGGCGGCATTGAGCGCAGCTACGACACCGGGGATATTTCCTACGATCCGGCTAATCATCAAAAGATGACCGATCTGCGACAGGCGAAAATCGCTGGCATTGCGAACGATATCCCGCTGCAGGAAGTCTGTCTCGGTAACGAGACTGGCAAGTTAGCTCTTGTTGGCTGGGGCTCAACATATGGTGCTATTCATCAGGCGGTAAAACGTGCCCGCGGCGAGGGCATAGACGTGTCGCATATTCATGTACGCTATCTGTCACCGTTACCACGTAATCTCGGCGAGTTGCTGAAGGGTTTCGACTCTATATTGGTGCCGGAGATGAATACCGGCCAATTCGTAAGACTTATTCGTTCGGAATACTTGATCGACGCGGAGGCCTTGAACAAAGTGGCCGGCCAACCCTTCAAGATTGGCGAAATATTATCGGCGATTCACAAGAAGGTCGCACAGACAGGGAGCAAATCATGAACCAGGCGCTACCTACACTTACCGTCAAGGACTACGCGTCCGATCAGGAAGTACGTTGGTGTCCCGGCTGTGGCGACTACGCCATCCTGAAGACGATTCAGAAATTAATGCCGGAATTCGAGCAACCGAAAGAGAATCAGGTCTTCATCTCCGGGATTGGGTGCTCATCGCGTTTTCCTTATTACATGAACACCTTCGGTTTTCATACTATCCACGGGCGTGCCCCAGCCATAGCCACCGGCGTCAAGCTCGCCAATCCCGAGCTCGATGTGTGGGTTATAACTGGCGACGGTGATGGATTCAGTATCGGTGGTAATCACATGTTGCATGTGCTTAGACGCAACGTGGATCTGCAGATACTGTTGTTCAACAATGAAATATATGGGCTTACCAAAGGCCAGTACTCTCCAACGTCACAGACCGGTACTCGTTCTCCCTCGTCGCCTGCAGGATCGATCGATTTGCCGTTGTCTCCTTGTGAGGTTGCATTAGGGTCAGGAGGCACATTTATAGCTAGAACGATCGATACGGAGGCCAAGCATCTATCGGCGGTAGTGAAGCGCGGGCACGATCATCGCGGTGCCACGTTTATCGAGATATTACAGAATTGCCCGATCTACAACGACGGCATCTTCGAGCAAGTGAAAGACAAGAAGATAGCCGCAGATTTCAAGGTGGAGCTGGTGCACGGTGAGCCAGTAGTGTTCGGCAAGGAGCGAGAGCAGGGCATTCGGCTTAATCACGATACCTTAAAGTTAGAGCTGGTCGATGCCACTCATGAGGATGTACTGGTTCACGACGAGACGAACAAGGTGCTCGCGAACTTGCTGGCCACCATGCATGCGCCAGATTTTCCAGTGGCTGTTGGTGTTCTTTACCGGCAGGAGAAAACGTCCTATGTTGACGATTCCCGGCAGCAGCTCATCACGGCACGCGCGGCGAAGGGCTCTTTGCAAGAATTGTTGAGCAGTGGCCACACTTGGAAAGTCGAAGAATAAAAAACAGCGGCGGTATTACTTATGAAGTCAGTCGCCGCGATTTAATTTAGCATCAATAAAAAATCCGCCCTGTGTTCGTCTTTCAAGAGCGAACACAGGGCGGATTTTTTTATAGGTCTGAGAAATAATTTCCAGACGAAAATTTTCTACTGGGGAATCGACGTAGTGACTACCGGACCCATGCCAAAGATCTGTACTACCACTTCCTCATCCTTCGCCATGTCATAGTGATGGCCATTCGGGGGTTCGTAGATGAACGTGCCCGGGCCTACGGCTATCATCGCATCAGGATTGTAAACGTCCGATTCTGGGCCGGTGTGTACATACCAAGTGCCTTTTAACACATTAATGTAGCGTGCCTGATTGTGATAGTGTGGTCGGCTGCCACGACCGGGAGGCCAGGTAATCTGAATGACATAGATGCCAGATTTACTGGGGTCGCCGTATATAACCGTGGTAATGCTGTCGTCTTCCGGTTGCAACTGGCCAGGTGTTGCAATCATGAAATCGTGCTCGTCAGGTTCAACCACCTGAGCTGAAAGTGTTTGAGTCATGATAATCAACCCTGCAAAAACCAGACTGCCCAGGGTTAGAATTCTTTTGAGTTTCATTATTGTTTTCCTCGTTTCTGTGAAGTGGGGTAGCCAGTTAGCTCCCTTCGAGTGCTGGCCTATTTGTTGAACCCGTAGGCCGAACGGAAAAGATAACAGGTTTTCGCCATAAGACCACACAGTTTAGGAACTATAAGCGCTCAATAGCGGCCCGTATACACAAAAATGGATATTTGCTACGCTCGCTACCAACCCTATCTATGCCATCCTGTGCTGCCCAGTGCGAATCAGCGGAGCAACAATGAAGAAGAAAAATAACAGCATCGAGCAGCTCGAAGACAGCCCCGCAAACCCATCTCGACGTAGCCTGTTAAAGGGTGCGAGCCTGGTCGGTGCGGCGGCGGTGAGTAGCCTGGCAGGTTCGCAGGTCCTGGCTGCCGATTCGGCTGCTAGCGCCAACAAATCTGGAAACAGTCCACTGCGTGAGGCGCTTGAAGTGTTGACTGCCGAGGAGGCAGAAACACTGGAGGCGATCTGTGACTGCCTGATCCCATCCGATGAACACGGGCCCGGCGCCAGGGAAGCGCGTGCCGTTCACTACATAGATCGATCGCTGGCGAGTCACAACAGCGGCGCGAGACAGAACTACAGTATCGGCTTGAATGCCATCAACGAATTTTCACGCAAGACACGCGGGAAAAGATTTGCCCACTTGTTAACCGATCAACAGAATTCAATCCTGCTCGCCGTGCAGACCAATAAAATTGAGGGATTCGTGCCGAACGGCAGCGGCTTCTTCAATATGCTGAGAAGCCATACCATCGACGGAACTTTCTGCGATCCTTACTACGGGGGTAATCAGGATTTCGTCGGCTGGGATATGTTGCGCTATCCCGGTATTCGTCTCGGCGTGAGCGAAGCCGATGTGGCCGCCGGCGCGAAGCTCGAGCCCAATCATCAATCGGCCTACGACCACAGCACCTACACGAAGCTAGCCGACAACTCGGCGACAGAAGCCGACGGAGGTGGTGACTATGCCTAAGCAACTTGGCAAGACTGACGTCGTAATCGTAGGGATGGGAGCGGCTGGCGGTGTTGCCGCATTGCCACTGACGAATGCCGGATTGAAGGTGGTCGGCCTGGAGGCTGGCGGTTGGTTGAGCCCCCGCGATTTTGCCCCCGACGAATTGCGCAATGGCTCGCGCAATTGGCCTCAGTCTGTGCAGAAGGCCGCGAGCGAAGCCCCTACCGTGCGCGCCACCTCGAACGACACTGCCGTCCAGGGCGGGCATCCGATGATGAATGCGGTAGGCGGCACAACCATGCACTACTGGGCGCAGAGTTGGCGCTTGAATCCCTGGGACTTTAAGGTGGTCAGCGAGACAAGGCGACGCTACGGCGCAGATCGACTCCCCGCGGGTTCGACCGTCGAGGACTGGCCCTTTGACTACAACGAACTGGAACCCTACTACGACAAAGTCGAATACACAGTTGGCATCTCCGGCCAAGCTGGCAATGTCAAAGGCAGGAAGAACAGCGCGGGTAATATCTTCGAGGGAGAGCGGCAGCGAGAGTATCCGATGCAGCCGCTGCGCGCCTCGCCGTTCACCGACCTGATGGGCAACGCCGCAAAAAGTCTAGACTGGAATCCCTTCCAGGGGCCTGCGGCGATCGCAACCGAACTCTTCGACGGCCGTCCACCCTGTCAGTATCACGGTTTCTGTAACAAGGGTGGTTGTCATATAAAGGCGAAGAGTTCGACTGCCTTCAGTGTCATTCCGAAGGCGGTGGATACAGGCAATCTCGAGGTTGTAACCTTCGCTAGAGTCATTCGAGTGGTGACGGACGACAACGGTCGTGTAAGCGGCGTGGAATATATAAAAGGCAACGAGACGTTCTTCCAACCCGCCGCCGTTGTGTTGCTGGCCAGCTATGCCTACGAGAACGTCAGGCTGCTGCAGCTCTCAACCTCCGCAGCCTTCCCGGACGGCCTGTCGAACAATGCCGGTCAGGTAGGGAGACACTATATGAGTCACCATCAGGGCGCACCGGTGTTCGCGCTGTTCGATAGAGATTTGCACAATTGGTACGGCCTGCCGGCTCAGGGTGTCGCTATAGACGAATGGGCCGATGACAACTTTGATCACAGCGACCTGGATTTCATTGGCGGAGCAAATCTGTGGGTGCATACCGATAGAAAGCCGATGAGTGCCGCGAAGATGTCTACCTTCGGGCAGACCAGAAATTGGGGTTCAGATTGGAAAGCGTTCATCATGAAGAATGCCGATCGAAGCAATACCTCCTATATTCAGAAAACCACTCTGCCCTACGAAGATAACTATCTCGATCTAGACCCGGTGGTGAAAGACCCCCTGGGCTTTCCAGTGACACGTATAACGGCCCGTTATCGCGACAACGAAAAACGCATCGCGGCGTTCTCGCAGGAGAAGATGGCCCAGTGGTATCTCGAGGCCGGAGCTATAAAAGTCTCGAAGGCGGGTCTTGGAAATCTGATGGGTGCGACGACCCATGCCTATGGCGGCACACGCATGGGTCTGAACAAGGATACCAATGTGGTGGATGAGTGGGGCTTCTCCCATGAGGTGCCTAATCTCGGGGTGCTCGGCGCATCGGTTATGGGTACCAGCGGTTCACGCAATCCAACGCTCACGGTGCAGGCGCTGTCCTTTAGAACAGCAGAATATTTGGCGAATAACTGGCGCTCCATCGTTGGCTAGGAAGCAGCCTGGCCAAGTTAAATTCAACTCTACGCACGCATATTAGATACTCTATGGTTGATAACAGTCGCAAGATCCCGGTGCTCGACGTCTTCAGATTCGTCGGCGCTGTTATCGTCGTGTGCGTGCACTACGAATTGATCTTTGGGCAATTCATAGTCTGGGGTGCCCTGGGCACGACGGCGCTGTCGTGGTTTTTTATGGTCAGTGGATTTGTGCTGTCCTACGTCTATCCATCGCTAACCGGTTGGGCCGACACGAAGCAGTTCTATAAATTCCGCATTATACGAATCTACCCGACCTATGCCTTCGCGATCTTTGTCTCTTCGACCTTTGTCTGGTTGAGCTATCGGGTTGTGGGCGAGGCCTTCTTCGCTGAGGCCCACAGGCCGTTTCAGATCACCTACGATCTGCCAGAAGTGAAAGACACCAGCTTCTTCCTTATAGCGACTATCCGTCACTATCTATTCACCCAGTCCATCAGCAGCATCGAGACGCTCAAGCTGTTGTTTAACGGCCCATTGTGGTCCCTCGTGCTGGAAGCCTATTTCTACCTCTGCTTCCCATTGTTCCTAATTCTGCTTAACAGGGTGAACAGCTACAAGCGAGTATTTGCGGTGTTTATTGGAGGCTATGTGATGCAGTTCGCGCTGATCGCCTTCTTCCTGCCAGATGCCGAGTACTACGACCTAGCTACATTGAATGTGCCGGTCTACACCAACCCGATTATTCGCTTCGTGGAATTTGTGTTTGGCATGCTGATCTACAAGCTATTCGCCTTGAGCGGCATCGACAAGGACAAAGGCAAAGTCAATCTGCTGCCGCTAGTTGTGTCGATAGTGGTCTACCTGTTCGTCATCTGGTTCGGAGAGAACTACGTTCCCTATCAGTACAGTTCTTTCTTCGTTGCTATACCCGCAGTCGCCGTCATGGTTTACTGCATGCTTAATCTGCAATGGTATCCGACCGGTAGCACACTTAAGTTTTGTGAGCTGCTTGGTGGTCTTAGCTATGTTATTTACTGCCTGCATTGGCCCTTCATGGAAATGGTGCAGTATTTTAACTTGCTGCCAGAATCCTGGCCGTATCAACTGCACCTACCGGTTTTGGCGAGCCTGCTTATTTTCTTATCTTATCTGTTTTATCGTTTTCTGGAGTTTCCGCTAAGGCGCAAGATGCACAAGCTGTTGATCAAGAAGCAGTGAGCAAGGCGCTTTTTTGCTGTGCAGTTGGGCTCAGGTCAAACTTTCTGCCCACTCTTTTAAGAAGACAAGAATCGTTACAATTACAGCCAGCACAACGGTGTAATCTGGCACTAATTACAGACCGCCGCTAGAGCCGCAAGCCTAGATGATTCGGCGTGTTTGGCTTGACACACCAGAACCCAAGTGGTTATATCTGTGCTCCTTTGGGAGAGAAATTCTAATTAAAGCAAAAATGCAAAAAGGTAGAATTATGAAGATTCAATGGCTGCTCCTAGCAATAGCAGGGCTCGTAGTAGGTTGCTCACCTGCTGACACAAACACTACTCAATCCACTCAAATGGCTCAGGCCGCGCAAGCTCCATCAAGCGATATTCCACGCACACCGAACGGTAAGCCCGATTTCAACGGAATCTGGCAGGTGCTGATGAACGCCAATGACAATCTGGAACCAGCTCCGCCAAAAGCTGCCTACCAGCTTGTGCCGGGTGACTTCGTACCCGTTCCCGCTCCTGACGTCGTAGCGATGGGTGCGGTGGGTGCTGTGCCAGCGAGTTTCGGCGTGGTAGAGGGTGGCAGCATCCCCTATAAGCCGGAGGCCCTGGCACGCCGCGACGAAAACGCGGCAAATTGGCAATCAATGGACCCCGAGGTGAAATGCTATATGCCAGGTGTGCCTAGAGCCACGTATGTCCCTCATCCATTCCAGATTTTCCAGAGTGAGAGTGCTTTCTTCATCGCCTATTCTTTCGCTGGTGCGGTACGTAACGTCTTTCTGGAAGATCCGGGCCCAGCGCCGCTGGATTCCTGGATGGGTCAATCCTATGGATACTGGGATGGCGATACCTGGGTAGTCGAAGTCACCGGACTGGACGATCGCACCTGGTTTGACAGAGCGGGTAACTACCACAGCTATCAATTGAAGGTTACCGAGCGCTATACCCTGGTTAGCGAGAACGTTATCGAATACACCGCTACCATGGAAGATCCCGAAGTCTTCGAGGAAGCCTGGACGATCAAGATGCCTATCTACCGTCGACTCGAGGAAGGCTACGAGCTACCACAGTTCAAGTGTGTAGAGTTTGTCGAAGAGATGATGTATGGCCGATATCGTAAGGGTAGAGAGTCTGAATTAGGCTTCTAGCAACGATTTAGATCAAAAAAGGGCTCGTTTTGGCGCATTGCGCTTGGAATTATCCAGAGCCCTTGGTTAGAATGCGGTATCTGACCGCTTAATTGAAAAATTTGCTGTATTGGGCGTGGTAAGAAGCTGGTAATATCCGGCTTTAAACCGAAATCAGCTCAGGCATTTCAAGTTATTAATGGGGAAAATTGTATGAAAATCAAACTATTAGCATTAGCGGCTATTACTGCAATCGGTGTTGTTGCAATCAAGCAGCCTGCGGCTGTCGCTCACCATGCCTTCTCTGCTGAATTCGATGCGAACCTTCCCGTTCGTTTGGGTGGGCCGATTACACGTGTTGAGTGGATTAACCCACACACCTGGATTCACTTAGACAACACTGACCCGGAAGCGACTCGCGATCCAGGTCCCTGGATGGTTGAAGGCGGCACGCCAAATACACTACTGCGTCGCGGCATCAACAGAAATTCACTCACTCTGGGCGAGGACATTGTCGTGACTGGCTATCAGTCTAAAGACAGACTGTGTGAGCCAACCTGTCGTGCCAACGGCCGTGACATCACATTCCCCGATGGCCGCAAGTTGTTCATGGGCTCGTCCGGTACTGGTGCACCTCGTGACGGATCTGATCAGGCTGAGCCAGGTCAATAGTTAACGAGAGTTAATCTAGAAAAAGCCCGCTGCTAGCGGGCTTTTTTTTGCCTAAATTTTACTACGAGCCGCTGCCGGGCTTGGCTATTCTGATACGGCTTCCAGCGCTCTCTCATAGCTGCCGCCGTCGCGGAATACCGTCGAGTTAATGTAGAAGCCAGCGGAATAGAGTTGCAGTGTGATCGTCTGAGAAGTGCGGTTCTCCCAGAACCAACCATGTATGCCTGTGAATGGAGCGTGAAAGGAACCCATTCGGCTCGCGCCATTGCCTTGTTCAAAACTCTCGGCGTATTCCTCTCCCAGACCTGCAGGTTCGGCGTGCATGTCATAGTAGAGTTCACCATCGGCGCGCCAACTAAACAGCATCGAAGCATCTCTGTCTAACAGGTATTTATACTCGACCGACTCGAATGGGCCCAGTATGAATTCTACAGAGTCAATTTTGTGTGGCTCGAGTTGCTCCTCGAAAGGATTCTCATCCAGACCGAGCACGTTCAGACCAAATATCTGGCCGGTGCGCAACGGGTCGGAGCCAAACTCCGCTGGCAGCACGAAGCCGAACAGCACCAGCAACGCGATGACCAGCGAAACGGCAGTGGCTATAAGGATTTTTTTCGCTGACGGCGGCGTATTGTTATCTGTCTCGGCCACAGGGGGTCTCCACTAGTTAGGTCTTGAGTGCATGATAGTTTAGAACGGGGGCTGCAAGAGATAGGCGCTGAACTGAAAGCCTGCTAGCAGGAAGCCCCCTGTCATTAGCGCTGTATTGGTGACAAAGGAGTGGCGCAGAAAGCTGGAGCTGGTGCGCCAGACGCTGAGCAGCAGAAACACGGCGGACAGCGCAAGAATTTGTCCGATCTCCACGCCAACATTAAAGCTAATGATGTTGATCACCAGGCCATTCTCCGACAGGTCAAATTCTTGCAATTTGGTAGCCAGACCGAGGCCGTGGAATAAGCCAAACACGAACACAGCAATCCTGGTATTGGGCTCGAAGCCAAAAACGCGTTTGAAGCCATCGATGTTCTCGAACGCCTTGTACACGATGGATAGCCCGATTATCGCGTCGATGAAATAGGCGTTTACCGAGAGCTTGGCAAGCACGCCAAATAACAGGGTGATGCTGTGACCGATGGCAAACAGTGTAACGTATTGCACGACATGCTTGGGGCGGTACAGGAAGAAGATCACACCCAGCAGAAACAGCAGATGGTCATAGCCGGTGACCATGTGTTTCGCACCCAGGTAAATGAACGGGCCGATCGCCGGTCCGTCGATCGCCTCGACAAAATTCGCATCGCCACCCTCGATCGTGTGGCCGAAGACGTTGAGAGAGAACAATGAGGTCGCGATAAGCAAGAAAAGAGCAGCTACACAGCACACTCTACACCGAGTCGGATAATTCATTACAGTCTAGTCTTCTTCGTCAAATCGGTTGAGAATATCGGGGTTATAGGCTTGATGGCAGGCTGTGCAGACACTGTATAACTGTGCACCAGCCTGGAAGAAGTCTTCCTCGTTCTGCGCGGCGGCGGCTTCCATCGCCAGGATGCCAGCGGCACTGAGACCCTCCGAATAGATCATCCAGGCATCGTTGTCTTCCGCTCTTCCCGGTAGCGCGAGCATATTGCCGGACTCCACAACTATTGCCGCCTGCGCATGCACGTAGGCCCAGCCTTCGTCGGTGGTCGGGTACAGTTCTTCATAGCCCGAGGCATCGAGCACCCAGCCGCCGGAATCCCAGAGGATGTCCGATGCCGGCTCCAGCACGAGTGCCATGACTTCCTGCACGGTTAATGCGGTGTTGTAGGCGGGTGCGTCGTCGCTGCTGGGAGAATCGGTTTCTTCGGGAGCGGAACAGGCAGCGAACAATCCGCTGACCAGTATCCATAGAGTCGTCTTGATCGATCTTCTCGCCATAATCTGCATGTCGTTGTCCTGCGCTGAGCGCCTTAATTTGCGGCCATCCCGTTGTAAGCTGAGTCCAGCGGGATTCAATTTTGCCGAATTATGCTGTTATGATGCCTGTCAATGAGGCAGTGATTAACTGGAAGCAAAGTCTGCACTAATTCGCGCCTTTATTCTACTTCCTCGGAAGTGTTATAGCGTCAATACCCTTGGAATACCGTGCTATGAAATGTTTCACTCGGACAATGAGTAAAAAAATTGCTGCTGCATGCTTGCTGCATTTTCTTCTCCTCGCGTTGTCATTGGCTGGCAGTGCCGCAGTGGCACAAATCCATGTACAAGCTACACCAGATGGTGGCGTGCAGCCACGCCTCTCGGTGGACGACAGCGGTAATATCCATCTTATGTATTTCAAGAAGCGGCTCTCTTCTCCTGCTGCGCGCGAGGGCAATCTCTATTACCGGCAATACGATGTTGAGCAACAGCGCTTCGGCTTGCCTGTCAGGGTCTCCAGTAGCGCCTTCGATATTCGCACCTTCTCAATCGCGCGGGCAGCCATGGCCGTCGGTGGAGATGGGATTATCCATGCCGTGTGGTATCTGCCGCGAGACAATCAGTATTTCTACTCGCGATCGAACGCGCAGCGCACACAGTTCGAGATACAGCGCCCGATGCTTGAGGAATTCAGAGAAGGTCTCGATGCCGGTGCCGACATTGCGGCGATCGGTTCTCAGGTTGCCATCGTCTGGGGTGCGGGCAATTTAAGCCGCGAGTATGAACGCACCGTCTATGGCCGTTTGTCGATGGACTCTGGCGCCAGCTTCGGGCGGGAACTGCAGCTGGGAGACAGAGAATTAGGTGCCTGCGCGTGCTGTTCGCTGGCTACCAACTTCTTTGAGGAGAATGAGCTAGCCATCGCCTATCGCTCAGCTATCGATGGAGTGGGACGTCACATGCAGGCGCTGACCGTGGAAATTGAAGCCAATGAAACAGGTTCTGGCAGCTACAGCGAGCTGTCACCCTTGCAGCAATGGGAACTCTCCGCCTGCCCTCTAAGCACCAATGACATCACAGTCGACGCAGAATCCGCGCAGTGGCTGGTATTCGAGACCGAGGGCCGTATCATGCAGTTAAAGTTGCAAGCCCAAGAGCAGGCCCTGTCCGTCGCCGAACCCTTCGTCAAGACGCGGCAGAAGAATCCAGCTATCGCCATCAATGCAGCGGGGGAGAGGTTGATTGCGTGGGGTGAGGCGATCAGCCACCCACGGGGTGGCAGATTGAATATGCGCCTGTTCGGCGCAGACGGTTCGCTCAGAGACGCAGGGTTCGAAGAGGAAATCGAGATGCCGGAGTTTAGTTTTCCTGCTGCCGCACAACTGCCAGATGGAGATTTTCTCGTCCTCTATTAGCTAGCAGGCAATCAGTTGTTCCAGTTCGAGCTGCGTATCTGCTGGCGAATCAGTTCGTTCTCCAGGTCGTCAAACTGCCGATCGGTATCTCGCTGACTTTGACTCTGTTGGCGCTGCATGGCTTCTTGAAGTCGCCGCCGCTCTCGTATCTCAAGTGCTTCGAAGCGGCTCTGTGCTAGCTGCCTGCTTATTGCAGCGCTAATTCCCGTTGCAACAGAGCTGTTGTCGGTGTTGTTTCTGAGTCGATTGAATGCGACTTCGACGAATTCGGTCCGTGCCAACACGGCGTTCTCGCCGCAGCTGTATTCGATGGCAACGAGCCGCCTGAGCATCTCTTCATTGTTGGCAGAGTCAGTGTCTGCTTCAGCCTCGATTGTTTGAATAATGAAATCGTCGCGCCAGTTCTTCAATAGTTGACACTGCTCAAGATAGTCCGCCATCAATTTGCCATCTATAGCAGCGATGAAATCGTCGCACAGTGGTTGTGAATTGCTGCCAGACTCGAGTGCGCTCAGGCAGTCGCTCGCCTTGCTATCGAGCAAGCTTAGGGCAGAGGTGGACGAGTCGATGCTGCTGCGGATGTTGAGCTGTTGCGCGCTGGGCAGTGAAGAATAATACAGTGCCAACGCAAGCACTGCTGCTCGCGTTGCTGCCTGAATGCCTGGTGACTTAGCTCTCATAAATCTCGAAGCGTTTGCCCCATTTCTTGAATCGCTTGCGACAGTATTTTTCCAGCTTCTTATGTGTCGAGAAAAATAACTCGCTAGCTTCTTTGATTGATTCGTCGAACTCACAAAAATCATTGTCGTATTCGCGGCATACCCAAGGGCGAGTTTCGTAAATGCCACAGACGCCATGGGGAAGTAAGTGGCTGCAGTTGGTTTCTATGTGCAGGAACCAGCCATCGGCGTCTTTGAATATGTTGATGCCTTCATGCGAGACCTGCCAGAGCAAGTGGTCGAAATCTTCCTTGGTTTTCGGGGTCGGAATCTTCTGGTTGATCGAGTTGCAACAAATGGACTTCTTGCATTTGGAGCACTTCTTGTCTATGGCAACTTCTATTACCTTCCCGGCTTTCTCTACTTCAACCAGTTTAATCGAATTCTTCGCATTCATATTCCATACCCGTTAATTTTCCATGCCCACTCGACTCTTGTTTTTATTTTGTCGAATGGCAATTCTAAACTGCTTTTGTTCGAAATAGTATGCCTATTCAGTAGAGAGGATTGCTTTACATCGTGAGCGATGCTGGCCAAAATGAGGCTTTACTCTTAAGGAGCGCGTTAATGTCGATTCCTGGTCTGGGGGCAAATACTCTGTCACTCATTGCATCACAGTTGCAGCGTGTTCGATCGATTCTAGCGCTGGCTTGCCTGGGCTTGCTGTTGTCCTGCTCTACGGAGGAGCCTATCGCTACTTCTGCCAGTGGCGATGAGGCTGCTGCTGCGACTAGCTCTGATGAGCCCACTATACGAATTCGCACCGTGTCCACCAAGCCCTGGCTGATAACCGGTGGTGACGTATTAGTGGAAGTCTCTCTCGCTGCATCGTACAACGCTGCACAACTCACTATTCATCTCAATAGTGTCGATGTCAGCGATCAATTCAGACAGACCTCATCACAAACTCTGCAGGCCGTGCTGACTGGCATTGTGGAAGGAGACAGCACCCTCACCGCCAATGTCGCTGAATTCGATCTCAGCGAGTCGATCACCCTGACTAACTATCCACAGAGCGGCCCGATTATTTCCGGCCCGCAGCAGCAGCCCTTTTACTGCCAGAGTGAACAGTTTGAAACCGTGGCGGGAGAAACCTTGGGGGTGGCATTAGATTCCAATTGCTCCATCGCGACTCGGGTTGACTACGTGTACTTCTCAGACGTGGACGAGATATTCAAGCCGCTGCCGCTGGACGGTAGCCAGCCAGAGGACTTGGGATTGATCAGCGTAATGGGCCAGCCTGACTTGCCGTATATCGTGCGGGTCGAGACCGGCACGGTGAACAGAGCAATCTATGAGATCGCGATGCTACACAATCCGCTGACAGGCTCGCGTAATCTCGACCCGTGGAATCGGAGCCCAAACTGGAATGAGAAGCTCGTCTACACTCACGGCGGTGGCTGTCGCGGTGGCTGGTATCAGCAGGGAGATAGTACAGGTGGGGTGATGCGTCGCGGCCTGTTCGAGCAAGGCTATGCCCTAATCTCGGCTACCTTGAATGTGTTTGGGCAGAACTGCAACGACTTGCTGGCGTCCGAGACTCACATTATGGTGAAGGAGCGCTTCATCGAGCACTACGGCGAGCCGCTGTATACGATCGCAACGGGTGGCTCAGGCGGCTCCTATCAATCGCATCAAACCGCTGATAACTATCCGGGCGTGTTCGACGGTATCATCGTTTCTTCCAGCTTCCCCGATGTCACTAGCGCTACCATATTTACTCTCGCTGACGCGAGATTGTTGCATCATTACTTCTCTACTATCGATGCCGAGTCTTTCTCCCGGGAGCAGCAGCGTGCCGTATCCGGTTTCGGCGTGTGGGATTCCATCGCCAACTTGAGCCGCGGGGCCGCACGCTTGGACCCTCTCTACCATATCGATACGCCCCCGGAAGAACAGGGCGGCGAAGTCAGTCTGCCTGCCTTGCAGGACCGTCTCTATTCCGAATCCAATACCGGCGGCCTGCGCGCTACGGTTTACGATCACAGCGTCAACGTTTATGGCAGCATGGCGAATCCTCGGGATCCGTCTCACGATCTGGCATTGCGACCGCTAGACAATGCAGGTGTTCAGTATGGTTTTGCGGCGCTGAATCAGGGTGTCATAACGCCACAGCAGTTTGTGGATTTGAATCAGGGTATCGGGGGTTTCGATCGCGATATGAATCATGTTCCGAGCCGACACCGAGCCGACGGGCAGGCTAGCAAGCGTGCCATCGAATCCGGGCGGATTCTATACGCAGGTGCGGGTCTGGCCGCAACCCCTATAATTGACTACCGCACTTACAACGACCACCGCGAGGGCGGTGACATACATATGATTGTCCATCAGTTTTCGACTCGAGAGCGACTGATAAACGCGAACGGACACGCGGACAACCATGTCATGCAGGTTGGCGGGCAGTGGGGTTTTGTAGAAGGGCAGGATGATCTCGGCAATCTATTTCGACAGATGGACGCCTGGATCGGCACTATGCAGAGCGACAGTTTGGAAGCAGAGGCAGCTGTTCGAGTGGTGCGAGCCAGGCCGGCGAATCTTGTCGATAGCTGCTGGGATACAAGCGGTGACTCCATTGAATTACTCGAAGAGCCGCTGACCTTCAATAGCGAGTCTCGCTGCGGTCGGCTCTATCCAACTTACGAGACGCCGCGGCAGATCGCCGGTGCGCCGCTGGCGAACGATATCGTGAGCTGCCAACTAAAACCCATAGATCTGGCGGACTACAGTGTTTCCTTTACCCCCGAGCAGTATCAGCAATTGCGTGACGCGTTTCCAGATGGCGTCTGTGATTGGACACTCGGTGATAGAAGTGGCGCCAGGCATCAGGGAACCTGGAGTTCTTTCGGCCCGTCCCCCGTCAACAAGCTGTATTAGCTGATCCTGATTGCGAAATGACTGAGCGACTTTTTACCTATGGCACGCTTTCTCCAGGCCAGTCCAATGAACATATATTAAAATCGGTAACAGGGGTGTGGGAAGCTGCAACGGTAACCGGGACTGTTCGCTTCGATGGGGCAGGGTCAGCGATGGCTTATCCGGCTATTGTGCTGTGTGATCAGGGTTCGGCGGTGCAGGGGTTTATTTTTAGCTCGGACGAACTCGCCGAGCAATGGGATCTGTTGGATGAATTTGAGGGAAGCGGGTATCGACGGGTACTGACTCAGGTTAGGCGATCAGATGAAAGTTATATTACCGCCTACATCTACGCATTGAATGAAAACGATTAATCTACTGCGGTAGTCGTTCGATACCGTCCGGTTTTCACAATATTATTATCGTAAGTGGAAATAAAGTATGAAAAGAAAAAGAAATTGTAGCTCGATCTTGAGCCTAACATTCGTCATGTCATCTACACTTATTTTTCCGGCTGTTAGCGGGGCGCAAAGCGTAGATCCAGCGCAGCTCGCTACCACCGTCGATGACGGGTTTACGATTGCGGTTGTGGGCGACATCATCATCGCTCACCCGTTAGATCATATGATGAGCGATCCCGGCTTCCGTGCGGTCGTGGAGCTAACCCAGGGTGCGGATGCCACTACCGGCAACTTCGAAGGCAATATCGTCGACGGGCGCACCTACAAGGGCAGCGCCGGAGGTGGTTTCGGTGGTGAACCTCTGGTCGCCGAATGGGTTAAGGAGATGGGTTTCGATATTGTGTCGCGCCCCAACAATCATGCGAACGATTTTGGTCCCGGTGGCCTGGTTGAGACCAGTAAGCACCTCGATCGGGTTGGCCTGCAATACGCCGGCTATGGTGACAGCTATTGGGCCGCCCGTGCGGCACGATTCTATAGCAGCCCCGCAGGCAGGGTTGGCATGGTCGCGGTATCGGACCACAACCCGAGAGCTCAGCCAGCGCGGGGCGAATGGCCGGGTACCGGTGGCATCGCCGCGCTTCGCGTGGATCGCTTCTTCATGTTGCCAGAGCAGGACTGGGATGCCTTGCAGACGCTGCGTGATAGTTTTCCGAATGGCACTGGTTTCTACGCGCGCGGCGCGAACACCGATACCGATATCGCCTTTAATGGTAATCAGTTTCGTAAGGCGCCACGCGGCGTAAGCGAACCCTACTATCACTATGAAATGAATCAACAGGATCTGACCGATACCCTGGCCTCAGTCAGAGAGGGCAAGATCAAGTCGGATTTCATCACGGTCGCCATTCATGCCCATCACTTTCTGGAGACGACAGGCGGCTATCGTGGTGAGGGCATTCCCGAATCGGAACACATGGACACCAATCCGAGTATCGCCGACTACCTGCCGGAATTTGCCCATGCCGCCATCGACAACGGTGCGGATGTTTTTCAGGGCACGGGTGTTCACGCCCTGCGCGGTATAGAAATCTATAACGACCGTCCTATATTCTACGGCCTGGGCGAATTTATTCGTCAGATGGATGTGATTGGCTTGGCCGGTAGGGGCGACCCTCAGCGCAGCGTAGGACCACCGGATGCCGAGTTTCCTGTGAAGTTTGAGAGCATCATCGCCATCAATGAGTACGAGGGTGGCAAGCTTAAGGAAGTGCGAATTCATCCAGTCGATACGCGCTATGATGAGCAGAAGCTCGCGCAGCGCGGGATACCTCGCATCTCGCCGCCGGATATTGCTCAGCGTATTCTGCGGCGATTGCAGGAGTTGTCAGCACCGTTAGGTACTGAGATCGAGATAGTCGGCAATATTGGAGTTATCAGACCCTAGGCTAATTCTGTTTCTTTTCCATCCCCAGCATGATGCGCATCTCAAGACGTTTGATTTCGCGCATCAGCTCGGCTTTTTGTATCTGTTGCCATCCAAGTACTTTTATCAGCGTAATTACAAAGAGACAGCCGATAATTAGTAGCGCCCAGTTCATGCTGGCCTTTAGATCGGGTGTGCCAAGATACTGAATTACGAAGTAGACGAGCGCGCCAGTCACCACGAAGCCAAGAACGTACATATAGTAACTTAGCCAGGCTTGCTTCCCCCTGAAGGTGAGGCCGACCAATTCGAACAGTCCGGCGCCATCGTCGATTTCGTCTATCGCCTTCTGATCTTCTGCCGTTAGTGCATTGCGGATTTGCTCGTCGATATTGCTCATGTTAGTTCTCCAATAAATTGCTCATCATCTTGCGTGCGTAAAATAATCGGGACTTTACCGTGCCCGCAGGCACATCATTTACTTCGGCTATCTCCTGAATCGTCAGCGCTTCTAAGTAGTAGAGCCGTAGAACAGCCGCCAGCGAGGAATCCATCTTCGACAGTAACTGCTCGACTGTTAACTGCTCTTCGATGCCGTCCCTTATCTCTATTTCAGGGAGTTCTTCCTGTGCCTGTATAAACTCTCTATCCCGGATCGTCTTGCGTAAGCAGTCAGCGCAGCGTCGTTCCACGATACGAAAACTCCATTTCGGGAATGCTGCCGGATCGGCGAGCCGGTGCAAACCCTTGCTGATAGAGATTAGGCTCTCCTGTACTACGTCTCGGGCCGCCTCGCGACTCGTCAGGCGATTCAAAGCATACAGAAAATAGCGTTGTTCCCAATTCTTCATGAGTGTATTAAATGCATCGGTCTCGCCGCGTTGGCTTTCGAGAACGAGCCATTCGTTGAAACTGCGTTCCGTTAGTGTGTGCATATTACTCACTCTGCGATACAGGTCGCTTGTCGGAGTCATTCGGTTCAGGCGCTACATCAGCTGGTGTGGCTAACAATGCAGGTTCGCGGCAGACAAAGCCAGCTCGATACCGTGGCTGAATACCCAGTCCAATTGCCGAATAGCGCTTGATTAATGCCATCAAGTGATTTAGTTTCAATGGCTTACCTCAATACAGTCTTCAAGTTAGAACGCAGGCCTGAAACGCTGGCCCAACGGAGAACCAAGACCATGATTACGCTCAAGAAACTTATCACCATCGCTGCTCTTACACTGAGCGCCAGCGCCATGGCTGCAGAGAACTATGAGCCGCCAAGAACAGAATCGGGCAAGCCGGACCTGCAAGGCTTCTGGACCAACGCCTCTCTCACTACCATGCAGCGCTCGAGCAACTACGAGGAGCTTGGTCTGACTATACCGCTGGAGCAGCTGCGCGAGCTGACCGCAAATCACCACCAAAACGTCCGTCAGGCGACCGATGACAATCAGGTACAGGGTGAGCTGCCAAGCGGAGAAGATCTGGGTCAGGGCCGCGGCTATAACGCATTCTGGGTCGACCCCGGTTCGGCCTTCGGCTACGTCAAGGGCGAGTACCGAACTTCCTGGATTACCTATCCCGAGAACGGACGTATTCCCTATTCGGAAGAGGGTAATAGATTGCGTCAGGCGAACCGCGCCAAGTTCTCCGGCAACGATGGCCCGGAGGGCCGCGCACTCGGTGAGCGCTGTATCATCGGTTTCGGTAGCACCGGTGGCCCGCCGATGAACAATGTGCTGTACAACAATATGTATCAGATCGTGCAGACCGAAGACTATGTCATGATTATGGTAGAGATGGCGCATGATGCCCGCATTATTCCGATCGACAAGGACCACCGCCCCGCTGCCTGGAAGCCGTGGCTGGGTGATTCGGTAGCCTACTGGGATGACGATGTTCTGGTCGTTGAATCCAGAAACCTGCACCCGCAACAGGCGCCACGCAATATCGCGGCGCTGTCGGATCAGGGTAAGGTGGTAGAGCGTTTCAGCCGCTATTCCGATGAGCAAATTCTGTATGAATTCGAAGTGACAGACCCGGTGTTCTATACCGAGGCGTGGAGCGGAGAGATGGCGTTTAATGCGACCGATACCCAGCCTTACGAGTACGCCTGCCACGAAGGTAACTATGGCCTACCGGGTATTCTGGCTGGCGCACGTCGTCTGGAGATGTTGGAAGACCAGTAACAGCTTTCAATAGTCGACACACAATGAAAAAGGGGCCAGATGGCCCTTTTTATTTTTACTAATTTAGTTACTCTTCCCAGAACTTCATCATTTCCATGAACATGAAGGAAGCCGACCAGGTAATCAGAGAAAGGCCGGTTAGAGCCTCCATCCCCGCCAGAAAGCGCAGCTGCCCACTGGGTTCAATATCACCATAGCCCAGAGTCGTGTAGTTGGTAAACGAAAAGTAGACGGAGTCGGTGAGGCTGCCGTTGAAATTCCCTTCTAGCGTGCCGAAATCGCCGTAAGTGAACATCAGATAGAAGGCGATGCCGAATATCCACACCTCGAAGATGTGCGCACAGATCGTACCGAATACGCCGATAATCACGCGCACGCGGTGTTTCATGTGCAGTTTGGGAATATACATCCATAACAGCCGCAGCATCTCGTAGTGAATGACTACGGTGATAGGGACTAGCGTGCTGATAATTACGATTGAGATAAACATGGTTGCAGTCTGCCTTGCTTAGATTGGTGCGCCGGGAGGCATCGGTAGTGGAGCGCTCAGCAGGCTCTCAGGCGCAGCAAAATTAAAATAGCTGTTAATCTCATCAAGCGCAAGCTGATGGTTTGCTAGCCACAGCGGGTCTCTCTCTGTATCGACACGCTGCTCCAGCCATGATCGCAATTCGTGTAGAGTGAGATTTACCTGCGACTTCACCTGATTGTCAATCTCACTATTGCGAACTAATTCCATCAGGCGATAGAGCATCACGTGGTTTACCGCGCGCTGCGCAGCGCCGGCCTGACCGTCGCCTGTCGGACTGTAGTAGACATTCTCCAGCAGTCGCTCTAGTACTTCATGCACGGCGGGCAGGTTAGCATCGGTGGCGTGCAGGTTATTGATGCGGGTCAGGCGTTCGTGTTGGAGAATGCCCTGTAGCGTGTGATCGGCTGCCGTCTCCGCTATCGCTACAAAGTCGATGCCCTGAGAGGTGCGCAGTGGAAAACTCTCTCTGTTTCTGGAATAGCCAATGGGCTTCGGTGGAATCATCTGCAGAACCGAAGCGGGAATCACCAGCACCTGGGGATCGAGCGTGCCGATCAGAGCGTCCAGCGCCGCCCACTGTTCCTGCGCTGGAACGGGAATGACTAAGGGTTGCTGGCGTTCGGGATTGCCGTCGTAGACTGAGTAATCATAGTATGTGCCGCCAACTATTTTTTGCACCGCCTCTACCTGGTAGCGATGCAGAAAATACAGCGGCACCAGCACCTCTTCCAGTTCCGCATAGGGCTGACCCGGATTCAAGTTGCCGGCGCCGAAGCGCTCGATGGCCTTGGCTCTAATTTCGATAAGCTGTGTCAGTTCGTCGGTAGGGTATGCGCCGTTGTCCCACATGTGTGCAAGCGGATGCGCGCTGCCGGGAGCGCGACTGTCGGCATCGGAAATGTAGTGCAGACCCGCGTCCTCATTCTCTCGTAGCGTATTGCCTAAACCCGCCATCTCCTCGGCGGCGCTACCATATTCGCTATAACCATACTTGATGGCTTGGTAATCCCACTGTCCGAGCCCGACATCGTAGGCATTCATTGCGTTCAATACGCCGCGGTCATCGATGTCGATCAGGGGGTGCGGGTAGTCCATAACGGAAGCTCTTTGGTTAATGCTGGCGGCGAAGTTGTGAGCGATACCCAGTGTGTGACCCACCTCATGAGCGGAGAGTTGGCGAATGCGAGACAGCGCAAGTTCCTGTATCGATTCGTCTGCCCCCTCCATCGCCAGGCCGATGAGCGATTGTGCTATCCGGTAGTCTTGGCGAACACGCAGGGAACCCAAGGTTACCTTGCCCTTGATAATTTCGCCGGTGCGCGGGTCGGTGACGCTGGAACCATAGGACCAGCCCCGAGTGGAGCGATGCACCCACTGGATTACGTTGTAGCGAATGTCCATAGGGTCGGCGTCACTGGGTAGTATCTCAACCTGAAAACCCTCTTCAAAACCGATCGCCTCATAGGCCTCGGACCACCAGCGGGCGCCATCCAGCAGTGCCGTCCGCACAGGCTCGGGCACGCCGGGGTCAAGATAGTAGATTATGGGTTCGACTACTGGGCTGCTGCTCGCTCCGGGGTTGGTCTTTTGCAGTCGGTGGCGTGAGATGTAGCGTTGCGTCATGTCTTCATTGATAGGCGCGGCATAGTCTTCGAAGCTGCGCGACCAATATCCTGATTGCGGGTGAAATCTTCGCGGCTGGTAGCCGTCATCGGGCAGTTCGACGAAGGAGTGGTGCAGGCGCACGGTGATGCTCTGACTGCTAGGCGTTACCGTGCGAACAATATTACCTCCGCGCGCCGCGGTATAGGTAAGTTGCGCCTCGAATTCGGAGTTCAGCGGAAAGTTTTTCGTGCGTGGCATATACACCGCAGAGCGGCTCGCATCGACGGAGTAGTTGCCTTGATCCTGCGCCGCTAGCGTGTTCGATACGCCATGGGCATCGCTTAATAGAAAATCTGTTATGTCGATCAGCACCGTGCCATCCGACTCGGCCAGTACTTCGAAGCCGGCGAGTATCGACTCGGCGAATGCCTCTTCGACGGCGAGGCGCTCCAGCTCGTTGTCAGATTGTGCGCGGTAGTCCAGGTTGATGTGTTTCAGAAACACCTTGTTGCCATGGCGTTCGAATTTCACAACCCGGCTGCTACCGATTTGCCCGCGATCGAGTCCTAAGTCGTTCGAGCCTACGCCGGTCGCTAGCGAGTTCACGTACAGAAATTCCTTCTCCCACTGCTGCACTTCGAGCAGCAGGCTGCCGCTATCACTGTTGTAATAAAAGTCTATATAGCCTTCGAATTTGTCCGCTCCCTGAGTGGCTGCAACGATGCTTGATACGGCAGCGTCAACGAGAGCGGATCCGAACAGAAGGATGGGTAATAGTAACAAGGCGTGCAGCCGAGCAGGACGTGGTGATTTCATTGTAAACTTCCTAACAGCATGACTGGATTTAAAAGACTGGTGATCTTGCTGCTAGAAAACTGCAGCGAACCTTAGTAAGGTTGAAGACCAAGGGTAAATTGCCCCCTGATTAATAGCAATACACACAGCCTGAGAAGAAGAAAATGAAGACACGATTAGCAAGCTATTTCCTGGCATCCCTGGCCCTGCTGCTCATTAACGGTGCGTACGCGCAGCGCACTATTCCCGAAGACGATAGACAGCTGCTGTATGAGGTCTATAAAGAGTTAATCGAGTACAAGACCACGATCGATGAAGAGAACAACACCATCGCCGCGGAGGGCATGGCGGCGTGGCTGCAGGCGGCTGGATTCCCGGCGGAGGACATCTTCATAGGTGGAGCCCTGCCACACAAGGGCAATCTTGTCGCCCGCTATAGAGGCACCGGTGTGAAAGAGCCGATCGTGATGATGGCTCATCTGGACGTGGTGACCGCGGAGCGAGACGACTGGAACCTCGACCCCTTCGTGCTCAACGAGGACGACGAGTATTACTACGGGCGCGGTACCATCGACGATAAGGCGATGAGCGCGATCTTCATCGCAAACCTGATTCGCTTTAAGCGAGAGGGCTATATTCCTGACCGAGACTTCATCGTGGCGCTGACCTCGGATGAGGAAAGCGGGGGGAGCAACGGCATTGCCTGGTTGTTAGATAATCATCCCGGTCTGATTCAAGGCGCCCTCGCCATCAACGAGGGTGGCTACGGCCTGCTGCAAGATGGCCAGCCACTGGCCAATACGATCCAGATTGCCGAGAAGATCTATGCCACGTTTCGAGTGACGGCGAAAAACCCAGGCGGACACTCGTCCCTGCCTAGAGACGACAATGCCATCTACGACCTCGCGGAGGCGCTGTTAAGAATCCGTGACTTTAAATTCCCCGTAGAACTGAATGATGTGATGCGTGTCAGCTTTCAACGTCAGGCAGAGATCAACACGGGCCAGCGTGCCGCCGATTTCCGTGCGCTACTAGAGTCACCGATTCCACAGGATTCTCTAGACCGGCTAAGTGCTGAGGCGGCGATCAACGCGCAGCTGCGCACTACCGCCGTGGCGACGCTATTGGATGGAGGCCATGCACCGAATGCCTTGCCGCAGACAGCGGTGGCGAATGTGAATGTGCGCATGCTACCTGGCTCCGACCCGCAGGATGTCCTGGAGACCCTGATCGCGGTCGTCGATAACGACACGCTCTTGGTCGAGTACATGGGAGGAGGGTCGATCACCGATCCTTCGCCGTTATCGGAAGAAATCATGGCAGCAGTAGAGACGGTCACCGAAGCGATGTGGCCTGGCGTTACCGTGATGCCGACGATGTCCACCGGCGCGACCGACGGTGCACGCATGCGCCGCGCTGGTATTCCTACCTACGGAACGTCAGGCCTGTTCGTCGATCGCAACGACATGCGCATACACGGCCAGGACGAGCGCTTACTGAAGGAGTCTCTCTATGGCGGCTACGAATTCCTGTATAGCGTGGCTAAGGAGCTTAGCCAGTAAGGACGAGCGGCATGGGCCGATGCCCTTATCAGTCATCCTTTCCCAATGCTAAGCACAGACCAGAGCTTCCCCAGCGCCAGTTAAAAGGCCCGAAGCTCTTCCATCAGAAGACCAGGAAATTTCGCCCAATAAACTACTAGATAAATCAGCCAGTTATGATATAAACCCAAATACCACGAAAATTATAAGAGCCTGCTCTCTAATATATTAAAAAGGCCGCAGGCTCTTTTTATAGACTGTTATGAGACAAGGACGGCAGAACGAATTAAAGATGGTGCCTGAAATTGAGCATCGCATCTTTCTTCGTAGCAAGAAATTGGTAGCGTCCAGTGCAGCAAGCGTCAGTGCTGTACCGGGTGTTAAAGTCAAAGGCTTCGTTCAAGTCAGCTGTGTGGCCAGCAGGTTAAGTTGGTAGCAACAAGGCGAGTGGTTCCGTTCTCAGTGCCACCTTCAGGTAAGGAGTAAACAGGATGTTCAATGACTTCGCTCTCAGTGGCATCATGCAGTCTGGGAATTGCATCAGTACCACTGCTTTGTTCCGCTTCGTTCGGCTACTGGCTTCGCTTTCGCTCCGCAGCTCTCGCTGCATTGAGCATCGAGCTTTGTCCCATAACAAGACAAAGCAGTACGCAGCTTCGCTGCCGGACGCGCTAACGCGCGCCGCTGTTTGAATCGTTATAAGCCTAATAGTTGACATTCAGTACCATAGTGGTACTATCCTTCAATGCCTCCTAAAATCAAAGAATTAATTAGCCAATTAGAGTCTGCTGGTTTCACTAATCATGGGGGAAAAGGTAGCCATAGAAAATTTAGGCACAAGAGTGGTGTGAATATTATCATCAGTGGCAAAACTGGTGCAGATGCTAAACATTACCAAATTCGAGAAGTTAATAGCGTCCTCAAAAAGGTAACTAAAAATGCATAAGAAAGATCGATATTTAAAAATAGTCGAATGGTCAGATGAAGACCAATGCTATGTTGGGCGAGTTCCAGGGTTATCCTTTGGCGGCATCCACGGAGACAAAGAAGAAAAGGTGTATGCCGAGCTTTGTGAAGTAGTCGAAGAATGGATTAACCTCTATGAGAAAGAAGGCCTCACCCTTCCAGAAGGAACTAGCGGAAAGCACTATTCTGGAAAATTTAATCTGCGTGTAGGTGAAGAGCTTCATGAGCTTTTAAATATTGAATCTCTTAAAAGTGGTGAGAGCTTAAATTCATATTGTGTAAAAACCCTGCGTAATCAGGTCGGCTTATAACAAGTCAAATCAGTACGCAGCTTCGCTGCCGGACACGCTAAAGCGTACCACTGTATAAATACTCCTAGCCTCCCTCCCCCTCGTTCTGTACTAGCATATAATACATATGACTACATCAAGGTGGATTTTATGAGCATTACAAGCATCCGACTTACTGAAGACGTTGATAAACCCTTAGAGTTCTTAGCCAAAAAGCTGGACAGAAGTAAAAATTATATTATAAATCAAGCAATTAAAGAGTTTTTGGCAAGACAGTCCCTCGAAGACTCTCAATGGCAGGATACGATTGCGGCACTCGAATCTATAACAGCGGGTAAAGATGTAGATGAGGCCGATGTTAATGCCTGGCTAAATAGTTGGGGGACAGGCGCCAGAACAGCTCCGCCCAAGCCGTGAAGGTCAGATGCTCAGCGGAATCCGTTGAGGACCTTCAGCGAGTTGTCGAATTTGTAGAGAATAAAAACCCTCACGCAGCTCGTAGAATTGCTATCGACCTTCAAGAGGGGGTTCATAAGCTTAAGCAGTTCCCCCTCATCGGATTGCCTGTTTCAAAAGCTCCTGATCCGGAAAAAATTCGTGATCTTTTCGTCGGTCAATATACGGTTCGTTATCTGATCAACGACGAAGTCATTTATAGCTTAAGAATTTGGTACGGAAAAGAGAATGAAAAAAATTTATAACAGATAAGGATAAGTCGTGGCTCACGCGCGACTTATCCTTATCTGTTAGTTTCTAGGTGAGCCTCCTCTAAAAACAACTGTATTTTTACTCTGCCTCCATTTATTCTAATCGCTTCTTGGCGCACTACGATGTCGCTTGAGAACAGGAGTCGGGCCCAATAGCCCAGAGCACTTTTAAGCCAAAATTAGTTCGACAAACTCTGCAAAGTCATTTGGGTTTTTTGGCTTACGAATGAAATACCAACTATTTGGATTAATACTTGTTGCCATTGCCATAGTTCAGGCCTTTTTCCTCGTGCCTGATCTGATCGCCGGCATTTCCAGTAACTATTGGTTAACCGTTAGTGGGCAAATCATAACGGCGGAAAAGCGAGAGATATCGACTGACAATGGCAGTGGGTTTCAGGCAGACATCCGATATCGCTACCAAATTGAAGGCTCAACCTTCGAAAATGCAACTATTCAATTCGGTATGAGCGGCGGAATATTTAGCGAAGCAGAGATAGACGCATTACTGGAAACCTTCAAGCCTGGCAATTCGGTGGAAATTATCTATGACCCCGACGCTCCGGCAAGCTCAACACTACTATCGGGCGTGAATGACAATTTTTGGACATTCATAGTCATATCCGCAGGCACTCTCATCACGGGAGTTATAGTACTATTCTTTCCCTTTCTCCAATACTTGGCATATAAACGACGCAAGTTAGGCTCAGCGGCGTTCAATGCAACTGCCGTTAAGAACCTTTCTGAGGTGGAATTAACTCCAAGCGAACTGGTATTGATAAACGGCCAGGATTTTACCCGAAAAAGGTTTCGAAACAGGACCCTTCTACTCGATACAAAAACTAAGGTTGCAGATGATCTTTTGGTAGTCATCCTTAAAGCCGCCATACTGGGTCACTGGGACCGAGGCTCTATTCGGCTGGAGACCGGTGATTGGCAGGATCAACACGGCAAAACCAGAAACTGTCTGCTCGCGATACCGACAGGAAAACTGGTTGCGTGGCCCGAAGATACGGTTGAGTCGCGGTTAGTGCTTGATCGTACACGACCAATAGTTGAAATCATGATGGAATGGCTCACACATCAAGCCTCGGAACCAACATCACGCGGTATAGAAAAAGTAAAAATACTGATGACCTTGCGAGGGCTCGCCAGCGTCACTTTCATCCCTAGAGACGGGCGTGCATATTGCTATTCACTAGAACCCGATGGCATCGATTTGAAGGCCGCCTCTAAAACCATACAAGCGATGATTGAGCGCGCAGAGCAAGCTATGCCAGAGATTGCCCCGAAGCTGCATCAAGCGATTGAAAAAGCTATCAAACAAAATGAATATAGGGGAGAGTACTCAAGGGAAGTCGACCCCTGGCTGGACGAAGCAGCAATACGTGTCGAACCCTACCGTGAATATTTTGGTAATCATTTAACGTCGCAATTTTCACCGCTGCTGAAAACCCTGGGGATAGCCGCACTGTGGCTGGCTCTAATCGAGTTGATTTTCTCGGGTTTTGCTTACCTTATCCCGGGTCTGACTACATTGCTCATAGTGTCCGTGTATGTTCGTTTTATCTACGACCCCAAGCTCGAATCCAGCCCTGAGCCCAACAAACTAAGGGCATTTATCACACAGCGTGCCGTTTATGTTGTACCGGCACTCTTTTGTGCTTTAACTGTCTTTCATGCGTTTTTCGAGAATTACCCGATACCGGCTGCAATTGCTGGGTTGATCGCTCTTTTTCTGGTTTCGCGTCGAGCATTGCGAGCAAAAATGAAGGCGCGAATTTCTGCTCTGGTCATGCAGCAGGCTGAAACGGCAATGGGTTATAAGCATGACGAAAGTGGTAGCGAGCCAGCCAAACTGCAATCAACGGTGGAACCTACAACAGTTCGATCAGCCCGAGAATCTGAGCCGCCTGATTTGCGTGAGGTTATGCAAACCATTGAGAACAGCAACGATGTCCTGCGCATTGAACTCGTGGAACCGGAAGCCCTGCCTGCAGGCTCAGAAGAAAGTAACAGGCGTCTCGAGCATATTGTGAAAAGAGGCAATGCACTCCACCAAACATACGCCTATTTTCTGCTTGCTCTGGCTACGGCAGTAACGGGAATGGCTTATTTCGCCTGGGTATTCGGGCTTGGTGAACTTGGAGGCTCTCAGAGCGGCTACTCACTGTCCGCTGGCGTGCTCACTACGTATGGAACGCCTCAATATCCTACAGGAATAATTATTTTCTATGGTATCACCGTTTTATTTATTCTTTTGGCGCGGATTCTGATTAGCGGCGTGCCTGCCCGCATGCGCAAGCTATATAATTTTGCAGAAGTCAAAAGCGATGCAAGAGCCTATAAACAATTTACCGAAGCAGAGGTGATACCAATTAAACCCTACTTCACAACGCTGCTAATTCTCGTCTGGTCGATTCTCTCAATCAACGCTATTTCTGACTACGCCAAAGCGCCGGCGCCCTGGCATTTGGTATTAACCCTTGCTGCTTTGCTCTTGCCATTGCTGCTACTTGTTATTTTTCGCAGTGTAAGAAAACATCTGGAGAATAAGTACCCAGTATTTCCGCCGTTGAATTTACTCGCATTGAGAGTGTTTGACAGTACAGACCTGAATGACTATCTATTGCAAATGCACCGCTGGCATTGGCTTGGCATCATGCAAATGATGGAAGGGCCAGACAATAGCGGTGAGGATTTGGCAGATTTTTTCCTCTATATTTCCGGTTCAATAGAGGATGCTGTCGTGAAAGATGAGACAGGATTGCTTGCAGCGTTGAAAAAGCTGAACACACAGCGGGACTCTCAATTGCGGTTCTCCACCAACTCATTGCAATGCAATGATGCTACCTGGAAGCTGGGGCTGGATTACATGTTGGAGAAATCTCACGTAGTCGTGATGGATCTATCTGGGTTTTCTCGAGACAATAGCGGCAGTAGCTATGAAATTTCATTATTGCTTAACAGGTTGCCGCTGAGTCGATTCTTCTTCCTTGTCAATAACAGCACCGACCTGAGTTATCTTAATTCACTGTTACAAAATGCCTGGAACAACCTGTTGCCAGACTCTCCTAATCTGAATTATACAGAGCCCACTCTAAGGCTTTTCAACAACGGTGGAGGAATCGAACGCGAAGAGGACGAGACTAAAACAGAATGGGAGTATCGACTTCGATCGCGCCTGGATCGTCAGAAACTGGTCGCTATGCTTTGCGATGCCGCCTTGTCGGTTGAGCAACATAACATCGAGAATACATTGCTCACGCCTGTCGATACTGCCTGGACCATTTCCTGGATCCCTGGCGGTATTCGCAAACTGATTACTGCGGGAGCTTTTATTCTTGTTCTTTACACCTTAGCTTCCAGCTGGATGTTTCTGTCGGCGGAGCGGGCACCCTTGAGTTTGATCGATTCTGGCGTGGTGCAATGAGATCTAGATATCAGAGAATCACGGCAGTCAGAGTCTGAGATATCTCCAGAAATTCTAACAGCAGAGTACAGCTCGAATATTCACATTGGCATCGTTCAGTGAAGCGACAATCTCCTTAACTTAGCCAAGAACTTTCAGTCCTTTGCATTATTCCCACGAAAATACCGGAAACTCTTCGGTAGTGTCGCTGACAGGTTCTTGACCCTTATGGCGCCATTTTGAAACCATAGAATACAATTCAAGATATAGATTAATAACTACCCAACAAGCCATATGGTTCGAATAAACCATATACGACTATATGTCAGAACTATAGTATAGAAGATGTGTTGAGCTAGGGGTGTTTCAATGCAGGCTTTTTGCTGTTCCAGTCTATTCCATTGGCGGTAGCTGCTGGGTATACACCGGTTTTTCGGTAGTTGATGCTTTAGGCACTCTCAGAATCGGTAACAATAATAATACTACATCGGAGCAAATCTGAAGTAGTTCATACGGGTAGATAGCCGCGCAAGAGCTGTACTATCGACGGAGTCAAAAATGAGCTCAGTAAGTAGTAGCCGTAGACACGACATATTGCACGGAATCCTCTTTTTGGGAGTATTTATAGCTGCATCAGTAAACGCTCAACAATCTCCTGATACCGTAATAGATCTGCAAGCCGACGCCTTAAATTCCGAAGATCGATTAGAGCGGTTGCACGCACTTTGGTCACTCGCCGATCTGTATCGAGAACAGGGGAAATTGAGAGAGGCCCTGCGAACAATTTCTGCCACGCGCGATGAAAGTCTGTCCGAGGTTGAGCTAACAATCACCGATTTGCGCGAATCAGGCATAGCTCTTGGTCTAGGGTTAACTTCTCAAGCAGAAATACTACTTGCCAGTGTGCGAGCTCGAAGTAATCTACTCAACTCGAGATCACGTATTGTCTTGTTGCTCGAAGAGGGCAATTTTGACGTGGAGGATGAAAACTTAACCTCGGCGATAAGACGGTTCGAAGAAGCTGCCACCGCGGCTCAATCCATGCCCGACCCGGCGTTAGAGGCGAGAGCGCGAATTAATGCTTTACGTGCAAACTTGGAAAATCGAAACCTTAGCGGTATCGAAGATCAATTCGATGCGATTGATGCCCTGATCGCCTCATTGCCAGCAGAGACCGGGCAGGTCTGTGATGAGCAGAATCTGGATGCTCGAGCCCCAGCATTGCCCGCTAACGAAGAGAAGGCACTACTCGCACTCTCTGTGGGAGATCTCTATCGACGGGCCGTGAAGGACTATCGCGCCGAACCGCGACTTATATTAGATGCCTACAGTAACTATGAACTCGCACGATCGAATGCTCGGTCTCCAGCATCTTGTGCGTATGCCTTGGGATTCCTCGGCTCTCTGTATGAGGACGAAGGCCGTTTCGATGAGGCGCTTCGTTTCAGCACCCAAGCAATCTTCTATGCACAGGCAGCAGATGAGCCTGAACAACACTACCGTTGGGAATGGCAACTAGGTCGTATTCTAAGAGCGCAGGGAGTGCTCAATGAAACACAGGCTGCTGACGCTAGAGATGTAGGTAATATCGATGAATCCGAGGCGGCATCAGGCCGTGCTCGAGAAAGCCTCAATCAATCCCGGGCTGCCTACGAACGCGCGGTCGCGATACTAAACCAGGTGCGATCAAATTTTGTTCTAGGCTCCCGAGGAACCTTCGATACCTTGGTCGGACCGGTCTATACCGAATATGCCGATGTGCTAATGCTGCAGGCGGCGGCGATGCCAAACATTGATCAGCAGCGGGTCGTCCTGCGACAAGTGCGTAGCCAATTGGAAGAGTTAAAACAAGCAGAGATCGAGGACTATTTTGCCAGTGAGTGCGCCGTAACTACTGATGTAAACCTGGGCCCCGGCGCTTCAACCGACTCGCGAGTGGCTGTGATCTACCCACTAATTCTGGATGACCGCCTCGAAGTCGTGGTCGAGGCGGGCGGCGATATTCAACGATTTTCCGTGGCAGGTACGAGCCGTGGACTCGTCACCCGCACAATCAGACGTTTTCGTCTTGCCCTGCAACAAGCAAATTCAGAAGACGCGTATCTCGCGCCTGCCCAACAGTTGTATCAATGGTTGATCGAGCCTAGCCTGCCGTTGTTGCTTGATAAAGACGTTGAAACCCTGATTATCGTGCCCGGTGGTGCGCTGCGTACCGTGCCCATGGCAGCGCTTCATGACGGCGAACAATTTTTGATCGAGAGATACGCCGTCGCAACGACGCCGGCCATTGCATTGACCGAGACGCAAGCGGGAGACGGTCCGCAGAATCTATTGATCGGTGGGCTGACCGAAGGAAGGCAAGGGTTTATTCCCCTGCCGAATGTTGGTCGTGAGATAGATACCATAGCTGGGTTGATGTCCGAGAACACGCAAATGAGAGATGACACTTTTCTCCTGCAGACTGTGGAGGAACAGCTTGGCAATAGTGACTTTTCGATTGCTCATTTCGCGACGCATGGTCAGTTTAGCGGAGACTACACTCAATCTTTTATCCTGACCTACGATGACCGCTTAACCCTAACCGGATTGAGAGACATTCTCGCCGCGCGCGGAGACGATCCCCTCGACCTGCTTGTGTTAAGCGCCTGTGAGACTGCCGCCGGCGATGATCGCGCGGCCCTGGGGCTAGCGGGTGTTGCTGTGCAGTCAGGAGCCAAGAGTGTAATTGCCTCGCTATGGCAGATTAATGACAGCGCCACCACCGAATTGATTTCAGACTTCTATCGTAATCTCTCGCCGGACTCTACAAAGGCGGTGAGTTTACAGCAGGCGCAACTTTCTTTGATGGCTACGGACAATTGGAAGCATCCAGCCTATTGGGCACCCTTCCTGCTAATTGGCAGCTGGAGGTAGGAGGCATGGCAATCGCTACCGTATCGTTTGCTCGCTTGCCTTTTAATCGTGGAAAGGCAGTAGTCGGAGAATTCACATTGCCCGCGGAAATCGGCCACAAAGAGAGTTATGGAATGCTGAAAAGTTATGATCTGAAAGAGCAGGAAGTAATTTTTATCGCGACACCCGAGTGGGTGGCGGGCACCCGTGGCCCGTCTGCGGCCAATTTGGCTGCCACATTAAGTACTTTCACTCTAAATAATGAGGGCGGCATACCAGTTTCACCGGATAGCTATCTTGGTTCCATTATTGGAGTGGGGGAAAACACTTTGGCGGCGAATACAGTCGACTATCCTTGCGTTGTCCCGGATATTCTGCTGGTCCCAGCTCAGATTAGACTACGAGAGAGTTGCCGGTGAGAATAGGCCAATATTTTTTATCAATGTTCATTGTTATTGTGCCTCTGGTTGGCCAGGCACAGCCTTTTTCATTGCCGAATGTACAGTTACAGAACGAAGAAAGACTGAGTCAGGTTATGCGAGTGTCTGTTGATAAAATCGAGGTTCGAGGCGTGTCCGATACCACGTATATAGATACCGATGGCGATGGAGAGAGCGATTCGCGATTGATTGATGTTATCGAGGACTTAACGGCTGATTATACAAAACGACGTTCCGTAACGAGTGCCGAGCTACAGGAACTTCGGCTCGCGCTATCAAACCTTTACATCGATAGCGGTTTCGTAAATTCAGGTGTGATCTTGCCAGATCAGACGCTTGCAAGCGGAGAAATATTCTATCAGGCGATCGAGGGCGAGCTTACACGAATTGATATCGAAGGCAATCCAGTTATTTCTAATCGCTATGTCGAGAAAAGAATTGCTCGGCTTATAGGTGACCCACTAAGTATCAATGATATTCAGTATGCACTACAGTATTTGCAGAACGATCCGAACATCGAACGTTTGGATGCGCGATTGGCGCCCGGCGATCAACTCGGTGATAGCATTCTAAGACTGTCGATAGAAGAACCGACGCGATTCGAATTGGGTGCTGAATTTAACAATCATCGTGCGACAAGCACTGGTGAACAACAGGCAAATATTATTTTGCGCACACGCAACCTTACTGGCTTGGGTGAGGTGGCAACAATCTCCACTGGCGTTTCCGAAGGAGCAAATAATTCCTCTGTTGCCTTTGCCTTGCCTGTATCCAGCAGAAACACAAGCCTGCAAATCTACGCAAGTGATTCGGACTCTTCATTGATTGAGGCCAGGCTCAAGACCCTCGATATCGAAAGCCTCACTCAGACGCGAGGCCTGCGTTTATCACATCCCTTCATAGATACGCTGAATAGAAATTTTTCACTGACACTGGGTTATGAGAGTAGACACAGTGAGAGCACGCTGGGAGGCTTGCCATTCTCGCTTGCGGCGGGTGCGCAGGATGGGGTGTCGGAAACAAATGCAGTTATGTTTACAGGAGATTGGACTGAGAGAAGCAGTGATTATGTCTGGACGGCACGTCTAAATTTCCGTCATGGTGACGACTATGGCAATGCTACTATCTTTGACCCAGACACCGATTTTGGCTTCGGGTTCAACCAAGATGTGGCAGATGGGCGCTTTGATTTGATTCAGACACAAGTATCCTATCTACGACGCGTGGGTAGTGAAGGTCGTGTGCAGTTTGCTTTTCGTGCCTCAGGTCAATTTAGTGCCAACCCATTAATGTCGATTGAAAAAATTGCCATCGGAGGAGTCAATACCGTCCGCGGCTATCCCGAGAATTTTCTCGTGCGAGACAACGGGTTGGCGCTTTCATTTGAATTGAGGGTTCCAATATGGGCTGAATCAGGATCTACGGGATACAAAAACCTGACGCTGGTGCCGTTTCTGGATATGGGGCGATCCTGGGATGAGCTGAATACCAACAACATCTCCTCTCCGCGTGATACCTCGAAAGCGAATACCATCGCGAGTGCGGGTGTGAGTCTTTTATGGGAGCCGCTGCGGGGGTTAACCGCCAATTTGATTCTTGGAGAAGGTATCCATGATGATCTCGGGAAGGGAGAGGACCCGAGAGATTTCCGGGATTCCAACCTGCAAGACAATGGGTTACATTTCGCTGTAGCGTATTCGTTTAACTGGTAAGGAGCCATGAAAACTAACTTTAAACATCTCATTACTTTTATCGTGATTGCCTGGCTGCCCTCGGTCGGCGCGGCACAGGCTGAGCAGGGTTCTTGTGAGTTAGCTGCACGCTATTTCCTACTGGCCCAGGATAGCCTTGAAGAAGCGGACGATGCGGGTGCTGCCGAGTGGTTGATGGGAGCGAGTACCGCCTGTCCCCGATTCGAATACTATCAGGCGCTGGGTGAGATTTGGATGGAGTCGTTACTCGAAAGCGAGAGGGCGGCGGCAGTAGACGTCTTCATTAGTGCATTCGATATTGCAGAGACTGACGAGCAACGATCGACAGCCTTGTACAGTTACGCCATTCTACTCGACCGGGAAGGCGACTCTCGCAATGCTTTGGTAATAATTGCCAGGGCGCAAGAGCTGGCACCAGAAAACGCCGAGATCGCTGCCCTGGCAACGACCATTGAGGCGAAAATTCCTAATCTGGTCCAAGGCTCTGTACGGGCAGGCAATGAAGTCACGTTCCGGCCACTTACCGCTGAGGGCGAGCAACAGTCATCCAGTTTGAGTGCTTATCCGTGGCCGCCGGAAAGAGCGTCATGGACAGTGCGAATAGATGATGTTGCAAGTCCCACCTTCGTTGGCATGAGTCTTACCGATGTTGAGAGTCGATTGTCTCGATCTCTTCGCAGTGCCTCGTATTCGATGTCTCGTCTCTATTCGGCGCCCGGCGGTTTTGTCATGGTGACTCGATTGGAGGCAACCGACAGTGATGGCTCACCGCTGCCGGAAGCCGAACGGTATCGCCTGCCAGACGATGGCGATACTTTTCAGTTGGGCTCCTATATTCGCAATTTGTTTTTCGCGCCGGAGGGCTACTACCGCTTTATCGCCTTCGTCGTCAGTGACCAGTTTGAAAGAGAGAGCGATGCACCGCTGTCAGAAACAGATGCGCTTGAGCGGCTGCAGCGGGGAGCACTGCGCTTGCCTAGAGAGTACGCCGACATGGAATTTACCGAAAGTCACCGCATTGAAGCGTTGATCTATGAATTTCGCAAAGGTGCCGAGGAAAATGATCTCGAAACGATGTTGCCCGGACGAATTCCCGCAGACAACCACCTGCAGAACTCCGGCCTGTCTAGCGTGTTACTTGAATGAGTAGCTTATGAAAATATTTGTCAGTTACCGCCGCAGCGACACTCGACACATTGCGGGTCGCCTGGTCGAACGTCTGGAGAGCATGCCCGGCATTCGAAAAGTCTTTTTGGATGTGGACGGCATTGACCCCGGTTCCAACTTCGAGAATATGATCGATGATGGTCTGCGCGAGAGCGATATCTGCTTAATCCTTATCGGCGACGATTGGATGGGGCTCGGCGCCGACGGCAAGCCTGCGCGTATTCTTGGCGCTGGCGACTTCGTTCGCCAGGAGGCAGCGAAGGCGCTTGTCAGCGACACCAAGGTGATACCTATTTTGGTCGATGGCGCGCCGATGCCCTCTAAACAAGATCTCCCGACGGACTTGCATGAGATCGTCTCCATCGACGCCGTCTTCCTGCGTCACAACTCTTTTAAACAAGATATCGAACACGTCGAGGATGCCATTTTCGCACGCAAGGCCCGCTCGCCTATAGCGCGCTTCTTTAGCCGACACCCTTTTTTCACGCTTATATTGAGAGTCCTGGGCGGAGTATTAATAGCCGCTGTAGTACTACTTGCCCTGGCGATCTTTCACAACATCGTCACCGGGGGCCAGTATTTGGAAGCCACTTTTGGTAGCCAGGGCCTGGTTTGGGTAATCATTATCGGGACACTCGCGGCAGGTGGTGCCATTGCTGCTTGGCGCGGCTTACATCGGTAGCGCCTATTTATACAGAACTAAACGGAAGACTCATTGACTGAGTAACCATCCACGTTGATTTGCAGTTTGAAGAGGGAGTATTGGGCGATTAGATCAAGACTGCTTTTTAGAACATCGCATTCTAACAATGTCCGCGCTGCCTATCGCGGGTTGCTCCCGCTTGCGTTCCTAATTCCACTTCTGGCCTACGGCCAATCACCGACCGTTGTTTTCGACGATAGTTTTGGAGCTGTAACCCTCGAGCCAGACTTTGGCGATGGAGGTGTCTATCAGATACTGGACAGCTATGGCGAGAAGGCTGGTGGAAATCTCTTCCATAGTTTTCAAACATTTGGCGTCTCTGCTGGCGACACTGCGACCTTCGAAGTAGGTGCCGGCGTAGAGAACGTTATCTCTCGGGTTACCGGAGGGCTGCAGAGTGATGTCTACGGCACTATCAATGTTGATCAGACAGTAGGAGAGACTGACGCTAATTTCTGGATGATCAATTCAGCCGGGTTTGTAGTGCACGACGGGGCTGAAATAGACATCGGTGGAATCTTCAATAGTAGTGATGCCGACTACATTGAGTTCAGTAGCACTGACAGGTTGTATTCAACAACGGACAGTTCTGTCTCGTTCTCGGTAGATCCAACTGAATTCGGATTCTTAGATGATGTGACTTTCGATGCTACTTTGGGCGCGGTCACGACGCCGGGTGATTTTGGCAAGAATGGCAACTACCAGATCGAAGAGGATATTGGCACCAAGAATGCAGCGAACCTCTTCTACAGTTTTGACAAATTCAGCGTACCCAAGAATGGCTCGGTAACATTTCAAGTCGGTGGCGGCATAACGAATGTTATCTCGCGAGTGACCGGAGGAAGCCCAAGCATCATTAGTGGCGCCATAAGCGTGAAGGACATCGATGATGCCGGAGATGTAATTGCGGATGTCGATCCCCTGCAAGATGGTGCAAATTTCTGGATGATCAATCCTGCCGGTTGGACGGAGCTCGCTGGCAGTTCGTATGACATCGGCGCAGGTTTGTTTGAAGTTGGGGCGGCTGACTATATTCGGTTCGGTGGAAACGAAAGATTGTATCTTACCACTGAGGATTTTGGACCTTTGTCGACGAGCCCCCTTGAGCTCGGCTTCTATCAAGACATAGCTTTCGATAAAAGTATCGGAACGCATTCGTCAGACTTTGCTCCAGATGCTTCTGGAAACTACCTGATCGAGCAGGGTCGTGGCCAGAAGAACGGCACGAACCTTTTTCATAGTTTTGAAACGTTTAGTGTTCCCGCAGGCGCTTCAGCCCTATTTCAAGCCGATTCAGAAATCGTGCATGTCATTTCGCGCGTGACTGGCCCATTGGAAAGTGAAATAGATGGTCTAATTGAGGTGCAAGGCGGAGTCGGTGGTCTTGGCTCCAATTTTTGGTTTATAAATCCAGCAGGAATAACGTTTCAAGATGGTGCTCGTATAGATGTTGGGAGTATGTTTGATTTCAATGTTGGTGTTGCGGGTAGTATATCTCTCGCTGGGGCAGCCAGTTATCTGGCTGATAGAACGAAAGAAGAGGTAGGTATAGATTTCACGGGAATAGGCTTTGCCGGTAATCCAGTGAATCTCTCCGTAGCCAACCTAAGCGATCAAGATGGCAGCTTGCTCTTAGAGGGCGTTTACTTCATCCACGAAACTAGCGACTTCTCAAACTTACGATTTCTTGGCGGCCAAGTAGATCTGACTAGCAATAGTACAATATCAACGTTTGCGGATGTGAACTCAACTAAGATTAGCATCATTGGAAATAATGTAACTCTGAAAGATTCGCAAATATACACTGGAACTAACAGTCTTCTGGATGGGGGGAGTATAGATGTATTCGCTGCACATGGCATAGTGTTGAAGGATCAGATCTTGAGTGCGACATCTGACGATGATGGCAATGCAGGTTCGATCAGGCTTTCCACAGGTATTTCTGGAACTATCACTCTCAACACAAGTACGTTGCAGTCGTTTGCATTTAATGAAGGTGATGCAGGATCAATTTCGGTTGGGCTACCTTTAGATGAGGTGACCGATGCTCCTTTGTTTGATGGGGAAACTGGAGCTTTTCAAGCTAGTGGCGCTAGCGCGAGCGTGATTTTCAATGGGGCAACTCTACGATCTGATGTTCTTCCAAAGGTTCCAGAGTCCTTAGTTATTCCGTCTGGAGATTCTGGCTCTATTACCATAGCGGCAAGTAACGAAGTTACACTGAATACTAATGGCGGTGCAAACCAAACATTCATTACTGCAGAGAGTTATGGGGAAGGGAATGCCGGTAACATTACTATTGCTGCAGGTGGAAAGATTGTTGCAAACGAGGGTGAAGGCTTTTTTGGGGCAGGGGTTGCTATCGGAGTGGACAGCAAGAAAGCGTATTCCGGTAGAGTGGGTGATATTTTAATACAAGCACCGATTATCAATCTGAACCGCGCTATTTTTGGCGTAGATTCGTTTAGTGAGCTCACGAATCCTGCGGGCAAAATTGAATTGATAGCCACGACTGAAGTAGGTAATACAGACTCTGGCAGCTTGACCCTGACAAATTTTTTACTCAGATCGGGAACCTGGGGTAACGGGAATGCGGGGGCGACTAATGCGAGCTCTGTTAAATTAGTTGGCGATAGTATTGTCTTGAATGATTCTAGTGGTTGGGCTGGCGGGGGAGGAATTCGAGCACAAACCGGTGGTAGAGGTAACGCAGGTGAGGTCAGAATTGAAGGCAATACCATCGAATTGACAGGTGTCTCGATACTTGATGAGAACACGGTGGTCGAAAGGATAGGGGGTGTCGTACAAACTGACGGTCCCGGTAAGAAGAAGAAAATTCCATTCGAGGACACCGACCTAAGTCAAAGAATCAACCTGGGTTCGCCAGGTCGCGTAACAATCAATGGAACCGAGAGCGTTTCGCTATCGCAGTCTAGTATAAGCACGTTAACTATTGGCGAGAATACAGACCCGCCGCAAACCAGTATCAATATTACTTCAATCAAGAAGGGTTTATCAGGAGAGATTGAGTCTCGCGGAATAGTTATTCTTTCAGACAGCGAGCTAACAGCGGAGACTCTAGCTGGCAGTCCGGCTGGTGATATTGAAGTCCTCGGAGATAGCATTTCTCTGAATAGTTCGGATCTGTTTGCGACAACCTCTGGCAGTGGAGCTGCGGGGAGTATATTAATAGAGGGAGTAACCAGTATCACCGCAAACACTGACTCGGGAGTTACTCTCGATAGTAACAATATCCCGAATGGGAATAATGCAACTTCTTTTTACGACTTGATATATGGGCCGGAAGGAGGTGATGGACCGATTGAAGATCCTGCCATGACCAACATTAAATCCTCTAGCTCTGAATCCACATCAGGTCGTGCGGGTGATATAACCATCAGAGCAAATAGGCTCGATATTCGAGGGGGAAATGTTGCGTCTACAACAAGAGCTATTCCTCCAGAAGGGAAAGAGCATGAAGGCGCGACAATCTTGCTCGAAGCTTCCGATGGCGACCTGGATCTTATTAATACATTAGTACGAGCTGATAGCTTCGGTACAACTGATGCTGGAAATATCAAAATATCAGCAGAGTCTTTGAGTGAAGACGTGAATGCCAGGGTGCTTTTTGCAAGGAGCCGTGCCGTTTCTGACACTTGGAGTAGTGGAAATGCAGGAACGATTGATGTGACTGGCGATGTCGTAATTCTCAATGGGTCCTTTATAGGAGAGGATGCCACTTTCATTCAATCACAGTCCAATGCTGGAACGGGAGAAGCGGGCGATATTAACATCTTGGGCAGGGCTGGGGTTTATGCCAACAAAGATGACAGGGAAAAGTATGGTTTGTATACCGCTATCTCGAGTCAGAGCAATTCTACTTTTTCCGGCAAAGCAGGAATCGTAAAGATCTCAACTGATAGCGGGGGTGAAATCAACTTAGCAAACACAGTTATCACCGCAGCTACTGACAGTGATGAAGCGCTGAACCTCCCCGGCGAAATTACGCTTATGGCGGAGGATGGCGATCTGGTTTTGCTAGAATCTGTAGTACGTGCTGAAACATTTGGAAATAGCCCGGCAGCAGGAATATTGCTGAGTGCATATGATATTACTTATTCGGGCGGAAAGGGCGCGTCGAGCTCGGTAGAAGCCCCTTCGATCAAATCCAGCACCGAAGGCGCAGGGGCAGCGGGTGATATAAAAGTATTCGGAAGTAACAAAACAATTTTGGACAACGTGATTCTTGCATCGACTACTCAGTTTGGAGGTGGTGATGCAGGATTAATACAAATAGGGAATGCCCTAGTCAACGAACTTGGTGAAGTGATCGCTTCCAGCTCTGTGGTAGAGATTAGGAATGGCACTACTATTTCTGCAACAGGAGGAGGGACGGGTAGAGCTGGCACGGTTCAAATATTTGGAAAGGACAGTATAACTATAGACGCGTCGACGCTTGAGTCGAGCACGAAGGGTAGCGAGAATGGTGGGGACATTACCATTGGCGCTTGGCTCGGTGAAGACAATCAGCCTATTGACTACAGTGAACAGGTTATCCTTAAAGAAAATACGGTCGTGGAAGGAAAGACAACAAGTGAGGGTGACGCGGCAAATATTAGTGTTTTTGGCAATGAAATAACCTTAGACAGCGGTGTGTCGATCGTAACGAATACCGAGCGTTCTAGTACTGCTGCGAACCCACAAGGTGATGCCGGGAACATTAATATCTTAGCCGGCAATTACAGCGAAGATGGGGAATTCCTATGGGGTCAGATCAGATCGAATGCTAGTCTCGATGACAATCCTGTAACGATTTCTAGTGATAGCTTCTTTGCTCACTTGATGATGAATGAAGAAGGTCAATTCGAATTGGTTCTGAAGGAAAACCCCTCCGAGATTGAAAGAGCTGGGCTTGGTATCGCAGGCAATGTGTCACTTCAGGCTGGCACGATCGAATTAAACGACGCCAATATAGCGGCGACCACGGCGAGTAATGTAGCCACTATAGAAAGAAACGATGTCGGAGAAATAATCAGTGATAATTCCGCCTCTGTAAAAATAGTAGCTCACACGGATGCCCTAACTTTAATTGATGTAGCGGTCACGGTAAGCACATCAGGTAAAAGTTCCGCCGGCTCGATCAATGTTTTTGGTCCGTTAGCCACTACCTTAGATTCGGCGACGCTAGAGTCCAGTACATCCGGTGCGGGTGATGCAGGTCTAGTTACAGTCGGTGCCCAACTCGATGAAGATAGGCAGATTGTCAATTACAGTGACGTTGTTACTCTGAAGAATGACAGCCTAATTTCAGGCACGACGTCAGGTTCTGGGGTCGCTGGCACCATCAATCTTTTTGGAAACACAATCTCGCTTTCCAATGGAACAGAAATTACGTCTACGACCTCCAGTGGCGGTGCCGCAGGTGACATAGCCATCAAAGCAGGTCAGGCCGATGCAGGCGATATTTTTGTCTGGGGTCTGCTCGAGTCGATTGCCAGCCCTGGCAACCCAATACGAATCTCCAGCGATAGCATTGTTCTGCAACAAGAGGTGGATGGTACGGGAGCCCCGATTCTCGATGACGAGGGCAAGGTACAGCTGGTTGAGAACGAAAATCCGTCTGAGGCTGAAAGAGATGGGCTTGGAATTGCGGGCGATGTATCAATTCAGGCCGGTGAGATAGATCTTACCGATGCGAATATAGCGGCGACCACGGCGGGCAACACAACCACGATAGAAAAGAATGATGCCGGTGAGGTAATCAGCGACACTTCCGCGTCCGTGAGCATCGTCGCCAACACGGATGCCCTGACTTTGACAGATGTCGAAGTGGCAGTAAGCACATCTGGTAGAAGCTCCGCCGGTTCGATCAATGTTTTTGGTCCGTTAGCCACTACCCTAGATTCGGCGACGCTAGAGTCCAGTACATCCGGTGCGGGTGATGCAGGTCTAGTTACAGTCGGTGCCCAACTCGATGAAGATAGGCAGATTGTCAATTACAGTGACGTTGTTACTCTGAAGAATGACAGCCTAATTTCAGGCACGACGTCAGGTTCTGGGGTCGCTGGCACCATCAATCTTTTTGGAAACACAATCTCGCTTTCCAATGGAACAGAAATTACGTCTACGACCTCCAGTGGCGGTGCCGCAGGTGACATAGCCATCAAAGCAGGTCAGGCCGATGCAGGCGATATTTTTGTCTGGGGTCTGCTCGAGTCGATTGCCAGCCCTGGCAACCCAATACGAATCTCCAGCGATAGCATTGTTCTGCAACAAGAGGTGGATGGTACGGGAGCCCCGATTCTCGATGACGAGGGCAAGGTACAGCTGGTTGAGAGCGAAAATCCCTCTGAGTCCGAAAGAGATGGGCTAGGTATAGCTGGAAATGTGTCCATTCAGGCTGGCAAGATTGAATTGAACGATGCCAGCATAGCAGCGACAACGGCAAGCAATACAATCACGCTGGTAAAAGACGATGCCGGTGAGGTGATCAGCGATAGCTCGGCGTCCGTGACTCTTTTCGCGGCGACAGAGGCTTTGATTCTGAATGATGTCGAAGTGGCAGTCAGTACGTCTGGCAAGAGCACCGCGGGGTCTATTGATATTTTCAGCACAGACAGTATTGCACTCAATGGCTCTACTGTCATAGAGGCGACTACGACAGGTCTAGGCAACGCCGGCAGCATCGAGCTAGAAAGCAACACGATTACTACAAGGGGCGATGCCGACGAAAGAGTGACCATCGCGAGCGAGAGCTTGCTATCGGACTCCGGCGCCCCTGGGGCGATCACATTACTCGCGAATACTATCGATCTGCTAAACACGGATGTCAGAGGCACTACTGCAACCAATACCCCTCACCCTGATGCATCTGCCTCGGTGAAAATAGCGGCCACAGACGGCGATTTGACGCTCGAAAGCACTCTATTGGAGGTAAGCACATCCGGCGCAAATAACGCCGGAGAGTTGCAACTGGCCGGACAGAATATCGTGGTGCGCGGCGATGCAAAGATCTCTTCGACTACGTCAAGTTCTGGTAATGCCGGCTCGTTTTCACTCGGTTCGGCTGCAGCAAAAGTCGACAACGTTACCCTTGAAGGCGGTGCCACCCTTACCGCTACAACGTCCGGGTCCGGAGACGCGGGGAATATATCCATCAACGCTAGATCGATTATCGCCCGTGGCGATGCCACTAACTTGGTAAATATCGTTACGGAAAGTGAAAACGAGTCCTCAGGCGCGGCAGGCTCGATTGAATTGCTGGGGGATGTTATTGAGTTGGCCAATACACGTATTAGCGCCACTACGGCGAGTAATGCGCTGGACAGCTCACCGGCGTCGGTAAGGCTGACCGCCGCCGCTGGCGATCTGATACTGAACAGTAGTGTGGTCGAAGTAAGCAGCACAGGTTCAAGTGCCGCGGGCACCATCGACCTCTCTGGGGTTGCGCTCGAGTTGCAGGACACAACTGTTTCGTCTGCCACTTCGGCAGAAGGCGACGCCGGCTTGATCGCGCTGGTCGGTGCTGATGATAGCGAAATTGATAGAATTAGCCTGCGGGAAGGCACCACCATTACCGCCACGACTTCCGGCGCAGGTAATGCGGGTAGCATAGAAGTAATAGGCAAGCATATTGAATCGCGCGATGCCTCGATCATAAGTGAGAGCACCGTCGTTGATGCGTCAGGAGAAGCCATCGATCCGAGCACAATCACAGCCGACCAACGAGCAGGCGTTGGCGCAGCGGGAGATCTGTTGATCGATGCCTCTGAGAGTCTAGATCTTGTGGGCGGCGAGTTTAAAACGCGAACCGTGAGTGATGAT
>JBBDIR010000009.1:0-1412 GCA_040880325.1 Pseudohongiellaceae bacterium | reverse complement strand
ACTGATCATCTTTAACAGAATCGCGGGCGTTTACACAGAAATCAGGACATTCTCAGCGTAAATGGTTCACGCGACAACTATCTTGAAAATCACCGATATCCCGCCTTCAAAATTCAGTCGTTCGCTTCTTTTGCCGCTTCATGTTCTTGATATCTTGCTCCTCTCAATGCTCCAGTCATACTGTAATTCCCTTCATGACAGGCATACTCGTAGATATGATTATTCTCTACGTTTCGAGTGAACGAAAACTCACCGCGCCATGGCTCAGTGTAGTAAGTAGAATCATCCACCGTGTATTGATAGTTCAGCTCAGTGTCAGAAACACGAGTGAATCGCTCAATTACGTTTGCAGCACTGCTAATCAACATGGGGCGGCCGAGCGCTGCGCGCTCGGGATTTGCATCACTGTAATGGGTAGTTTCAACCACCAGCGTATCGCCTTCCCAGTGTCCCACTGAATATCCTTCAAAGGTACGATAGGCATCAGGGCGACCTGCACTATCCAGGTAAATAATTCTGGTGGGTGAGTTCTCCTCACTAATAATAGCGATGGTGTCTTCGGTCTGAACAATTCCGTTGTAGAGCTGATAATGAAAAGTGCGCATCGGGGGCGACGCCCAGGCTTCTATACAACGTTCAACACCGGGCCTCTGCTCAGGCCCATCATAACCAACTCCTTCAAAATAACTGTGGGCTGATTTGCTCGCGCCTAGCTCGTTATAGGGCAGTATTCCATTTTCCGGATGAACAACAATCGATGTTCGATACTCACCTCTGACCTTAGCTAATACTGGAGGACCGAAAATGTCGATATCCGGGTCTGTATTGGTTCCCTCACCGGCGCCGGCGACTGCCTGTGCAAAACCTGCTGCCTGCTCGGGCGGCAGCACAAGAGGAAGCCCCTCCGGACGCTCTAGCAAGGTGCTGAATCTTGTCCCCCAGACACCCTGAAAATCGGGTTGCCCGTATTCTGTTCTTGGCACCTGATAGCTGTCTGAAGTCTGAGCTAAACAGGTGGTGGCAAAAAGACTCGTGGTGAATATTGCACTTAAACAGCGATTTAACATGCTCATATCCTCACTAGGTGTATAGGAAGTATTAAGGCTATCTCTGAACTGCCGGAGTGTCCAGCTTCGCTACCGAATGATCCGAAGGAAGCATTTTATCGGTCGAATTCTCCCGCAAATCGTTCACTTTCACTCTTTATAGTGATCTGAGCAGACACCGATTCCTGACCGAAGCCCCTTCAGGCTGAATCCAGGTCGAATGGCTCCCGGCCGCCGGCCCAGCCCCCAATCACAGATTGGGGTCGTTCGGTTGCGCAGAAAGTTGGCGCTTTCAACTGCGCTTACCTCACCCTTGGCAGACTGTTATGCGCCGGGCACCGCAGCTGAGACAGAATCCTCGTTTCT
>JBBDIR010000008.1:7764-7859 GCA_040880325.1 Pseudohongiellaceae bacterium | reverse complement strand
CCTACGACCTTCGGGTTATGAGCCCGACGAGCTGCCAGACTGCTCCACCCCGCAACAAAATCAAAACTTTTGACTTCTGGCTGGCTCCGATCTGA
>JBBDIR010000008.1:0-7664 GCA_040880325.1 Pseudohongiellaceae bacterium | reverse complement strand
TTCAGATCAGAGCTCCTAAATAATCTGCTTCTAACGCCAGAAAATCTGTGATCCTTTGAAACGGGTTATCCCCGCAACAAAATCAAAACTTTTGACTTCTGGCTGGCTCCGATCTGATTCAGATCAGAGCTCCTAAATAATCTGCTTCTAACGCCAGAAAATCTGTGATCCTGTGAAACGGCTTATCCCCGCAACAAAATCAAAACTTCGACTTCTGGTCTGGAAAAATTAACGCCTCAACCTTCCCAATAACTCCTTATTTCAAAAGAGCTTTCCCCGCGAATAACCACGTCGAGGCCTCTTTAACAAGGGGAGCGAATTATAAGGACTAGTGGGGGCTGCGGTCAAGGTTTTACGCGGGTTTCGCGGGAATTCGGGTATTCCCCCGAAGGAACACTGAAAACCGGCCTGAGGAGCCGATTTCCAAAGTTTGGTGCCGAAGGCCGGACTTGAACCGGCACGACCATAGGTCACTACCCCCTCAAGATAGCGTGTCTACCAATTTCACCACTTCGGCTAAATCTATCAATTCTGGTTATCGCTGCCGGGAAGGCTCGGCACATCATCCTCATCAGAGCTCGGGGCTGGCGCCGCGTCTAGCTGAGGCACGTCGGAAGCAACAGGTGCTGAGGCCTCTTGCAGCAATTCCTGGTTAGCCAATGGCGAGTTCGCCGCTCCACCTAGAGCCGACTGATTCTTTGCAAACACGGCCAGAGACAGGCTGGTTACGAAGAAAATCGTCGCACCGACGGTAGTGGCTCGCACCAGAAAATTACCGCTGCCGGAAGAGCCAAAGACAGTCTGAGAAGCGCCTGCGCCAAAAGAGGCACCGGCGTCAGCGCCCTTGCCTTGCTGCAACAGGACCAAACCCACTATCGCGATGGCGACTATTACGTGAACTACAACAACTATGGTTTCCATGATTCTTAATCCGCACTCTTACAAATGGATACAAATTCTTCGGCCTTCAGAGAGGCCCCACCCACCAGAGCCCCATCAATATCAGCCTGGCTAAACAACTCCTTCGCGTTGGCCGCGTTTACGCTGCCACCGTACAGTATTCTTATTGTGCCCGCGATAGTCGAGTCCGACTTCGCGATATGCGCTCGCAGACTCCGATGAATCTCCTGCGCCTGCTCTGGGCTGGCCGTTTTGCCTGTGCCTATTGCCCAAATAGGCTCGTAGGCAATAACTGCCGACTGCAGCGCCCGTATGCCCGCCGTCGCAATAATTGCATCAAGCTGGGAGACTACATGCTCTTCGCTCTTGCCTTGCTCCCTCTGCTGCAGTGACTCACCGAGACAAAGGATAGGAATCAAGTTGCTCGCCTGGCTCGCCATGAATTTCTCGGCCACCGTGGCATCGGTCTCGGAGAATATTTCACGTCTCTCCGAATGCCCCACGATAACATAGCGGACTCCGTATTCTGACAGCATTGGTGCTGAAACTTCGCCCGTGTAAGCCCCTTCATTTTGCCCGTAGAGATTTTGTGCGGCCAGCTCCACCTGCTTACTGCCTGCGCTGGCACAAAGTTCGGCCGCCAGGCCCAGATGCAACAATGTCGGCCCTACAGCAATCTCTACCCTTTGCAGGGCTGCCGTTCCCGCCGCCACTTCTTCTATCAGCTGCCGCACCAATGTGCGAGAGCCATGCATCTTCCAATTTCCGACAACCAATTTCTGACGCATGCTTTTAAATCCAGAAGGACGCGCCCCAGAAGTAGAGAGCGATTACTGCTTTAAAACTGCCCATCAAAACGGGCGCCAATACTACCCAAGATACAGGGGTCTTGCAACACAGGAACGTCGCCCTAAGCCGCTGCTCCGACCTCCTGCGTAACGACCTGCGCCAGTTCATTGGCGAGTTCCAGAACTTTGGCTGCATCCTCGCCCTCGACCATCACTCGCACAACGGGCTCGGTCCCGGAGGCCCTGAGCAGCACTCTGCCCCGTTTGCCTAGTTGTGCCTCGACATCTGACACCGCATCCTGAACCTTCTTACTTGCAGATATATCCACCGATTCGCCAATCCGCACGTTTATCATGGACTGGGGATACATGTTTATCTTGCTGGTTAGCGAGGCCAACGTACTCTGGCTACTGGAAATCGCTGACAACGCCTGCAGCGCCGAAACGATGCCGTCGCCTGTGGTTGTCCTATCGAGACAAATAATATGCCCGGACGATTCCCCTCCGAGATTCCAGCCACGCGCGAGCAGTTCATGCATCACATAGCGATCCCCTACTGCACTTCGAGCAAAGGGGATATCCAGGGCATCCAGCGCCTGTTCCAGGCCTAAATTACTCATCGATGTGCCGACGACACCGCCGAAATCGATGTTCTGACGACGCCGATCTCGCGCTATTACATAAAGTATCTCATCGCCGTCTACAATATTGCCGAGATGGTCCACCATGATTACTCTATCGCCATCTCCATCGAAGGCGATGCCAATATCCGCTTTCTCACTTAGCACCGTCTGGGCCAACTTCGCTGGCGAGGTGGAGCCCCTATCCGCATTGATATTGAATCCATCCGGACTGACGCCTATCGCTGTAACGGAAGCGCCCAACTCCTGAAATACGCTCGGCGCTATATGATAGGTAGAACCGTGCGCGCAATCGACGACGATCTTTAGCCCGTCGAATTTGAGATTCGAATCGACCCGACTCTTGCAGAATTCAATATACCTGCCGGCGGCGTCGGTAACCCGCGAAGCCTTGCCGAGAGACTGGGGAGGAACTGTGGAAATAGTTCTGGAAAGTTGTTCTTCAATAGCGAACTCAATGTCATCCGCCAATTTGGTACCATCGCCTGCGAAAAATTTAATTCCATTGTCTTCAAACGAGTTATGTGAGGCACTTATTACTATGCCGGCCTGTGCGCGCAGGGTGCGCGTCAGATAAGCAATTGCCGGAGTTGGCATTGGGCCAAGTAGATTGATGTCGACCCCAGCCGCCGTCACCCCAGCTTCCAGAGCGGCCTCGAACATATAACCAGAAATACGCGTGTCTTTGCCGATGAGTATCTTGTTGCGAGCCCCGCCCTTTTGCGCGAACACCGTACCTGCCGCCCATCCGAGTTTTAGCATGAAATCGGGTGTAATCGGCGTGGTGCCTACGACTCCGCGAATGCCATCTGTACCAAAATACTGTTTTACTTTTTTTGTCATAAGGAATTCTACTAGGCACTTGAATAGGCTGAGTTTACTCTAATTGCATCCATGGTGGCAGCAACATCATGAGCACGAATTATCTTCGCTCCGGCGCTGAGTGCAAATGCCGTTGCCGTTATAGTGCCTGCAAGGCGCTGATCGACTGGACGGAGGACTACATCACCAATCATAGATTTGCGCGATACACCGACTAACAGGGGAACATTGAGCACCGAGAATTGTGCCAGGTTTTTTAGCAGTTGATAGTTGTGTGCGACACTCTTGCCAAAGCCGAAGCCCGGATCTATCAGCAATCGATCTTGAGTTATCGACGCTGCCAGACATCGCTCAATGCGTTCTGCAAGAAACGCCAGCACCTCGTCCACAACGCTTTCATAGCTAAGCTCATCTTGCATGGTGCTGGGATTGCCTCGCATGTGCATGAGACAAACTGCCGCCTTGCTAGCTGCCGCCGCTTCCATCGCGCCGGAAGCACTAAGCGCCCGAACATCGTTAATGAATTCGGCGCCGGCCTTGATGGCTTCCATCATAACCACCGGAGAGCTTGTATCTATGGAAATACAAACATCCAATCGTGAGTGAATTGCTTCGATGAGCGGTATAACTCTGTCTAGCTCCTCTCTTTCAGGAACTATGGCAGCACCGGGGCGAGTAGACTCGCCTCCGACATCGATAAAAGTCGCCCCCTCATTTACCATGAGTTCGGCGCGAGACAAGGCCTTACTCACATCGAGATGGAAGGTCGAAGCGCCTGATTTGTGCAACTGAGCGCCATCGGAAAAAGAATCAGGCGTAGCGTTTATGATACCCATACAGACAGGAGAAGACAGATCGATCTGTCGTTCTCCTGCTGTAAGGCTTTCAATCACAGGTAGGTACTTCTCTGCGGGGATCTAGTGTTCGCTGGCTGGGCCACCGATCTTGCCAGACTTATCGACTTCTTCACTCTTCGCTTCTGCGGCGTTTGGGCCGCCGTCGGTATTACTGGAGTCGGTGTCGGACCAATCTGCCGGAGGCCTTGGCTTCTGCCCATTCATGATGTCGTCGATCTGATCGGCATCGATCGTCTCGTATTCCATCAGAGCGTCTTTCATCAGTTCGAGTTTTTCCCTATTATCTTCGAGAATCTTCTCCGCTCGAGCGTAGCATTCGTCGATAATCTTTCTCACTTCAACATCGATAGAGATTGCTGTATCACTGGAAAAAGATTTTGACTGTGAGGCGGCGGAGCGACCTAAGAAGACCTCTCCTTCATCTTCTGAGTAGAGCAGCGGCCCCAACTCATCCGAGAGCCCCCACTTGGTGACCATGTTGCGAGCCATTTCAGTCGCCCGTTGAATATCATTTGAGGCACCGGTAGTTACACCGTCTTTGCCTAGCGTCATCTCTTCTGCAATGCGGCCACCGTAGAGGCTACAAATTTGGCTCAAGATAGTCTGGCGGCTCAAGCTGTATCGATCTTCCTCTGGGAGAAACATGGTGACACCGAGAGCTCGTCCACGCGGAATGATGCTGACCTTGTACACAGGATCATGATCCGGCACGAGGCGCCCGACGATGGCGTGACCCGACTCATGATAAGCCGTATTCATTCTTTCCTTATCGGACATCACCATTGACTTGCGCTCTGCGCCCATCATGATCTTGTCCTTCGCCTTCTCAAACTCTTCCATCGATACCAGGCGCTTACCCGCGCGCGCTGAAAACAGCGCGGCTTCATTTACCAAGTTGGCCAGATCCGCTCCGGAAAACCCTGGCGTACCGCGTGCGATAACACCTGCTTTTACTTTGTCATCTATGGGCACTTTGCGCATATGAACTTTGAGAATCTGTTCACGGCCACGAATGTCTGGCAAGCCCACAACTACTTGACGGTCGAATCGACCTGGACGCAATAGTGCCGGGTCTAATACATCGGGCCTGTTGGTAGCGGCAACGACGATTACGCCGTCGTTTACTTCGAAGCCATCCATCTCCACCAGTAATTGGTTTAGCGTCTGTTCACGCTCGTCATGCCCGCCGCCGAGTCCGGCCCCACGATGACGACCCACTGCATCGATCTCATCGATGAAGATGATACAAGGAGCCTGCTTCTTCGCTTGCTCGAACATATCTCTCACGCGAGATGCACCAACGCCCACAAACATCTCAACGAAGTCGGAACCCGATATAGAAAAGAACGGAACCTTAGCCTCACCCGCTATGGCTTTTGCTAACAGGGTTTTACCTGTACCAGGTTGCCCTACCATCAATATGCCGCGCGGAATTCGGCCGCCGAGGCGCTGAAACTTGTCTGGCTCGCGCAAGAACTCTACCAGTTCCTGCACGTCTTCTTTTGCCTCGTCGACGCCCGCCACGTCGGCGAAAGTAATCTTGATCTGATCCTCACCCAATAGCTTCGCTTTACTCTTGCCAAAAGACATCGGACCACCTTTGCCTCCGGCACCACCGCCCTGCATCTGACGCATAAAAAAGAGAAACAGCGCGACTATGATCAGGATTGGGAATATGGAAAGTAGTAGATCGGTCCAGATGCTGCGCTGCTCTGGTTCGTTCGCAGTCACCTCGACACCGTTCTCAAAGAGATCATTCAATAGCTGATCGTCGCCGATTAGCGGCATAATCGAACGGAACTGGCTGTTGTCGTTCCGCACGCCCGTAATATTGATGCCAGCGAGTTCAACGCGCTGAACTCGACCGGCACGCACTTCCCGGATGAATTCGGAGTAATTAATGGATTCTTCCCGCGGTTCCTGATTGATGTTCTGGAACACCGTGAGCAGTACGCCGGCGATAATCATCCACAGAATCAGGTTTTTTGCCATATCATTCAAGGGTTTATCCCCCAGTGGTTAATAGTATTGGTGGTGGAGCGCCTGTCGGCGAACGGTGAAGAGAACTCATCTATAGGCTCAATTCTAAAGAACGCTGAGAATATTGCACGTAAATTCAGTTAAGGCTGTCGAAAACCCGCGGCCAGCAAGTAAATTTCACTCGATCTGGCTCTGGATGCCTTTGGTTTCCTGACTTTCACGCTATCGAAGCTGGCCTTTAGCTCGCTCGAAAGATTCTCGTAGCCCTCACCGTGGAAAACTTTAACAAGGAAGCCTCCTCCGGGCTTCAAGACAGTCCTGGCAAGGTCTAGAGCCAGTTCTGCAAGATACATAACCCGTGGTAGATCGATGTCTCTCATACCACTCATATTGGGTGCCATATCCGATATTACAAGGTCTGCTTGCTGGTCTCTGAGCATCCCGAGCAGGCTCTGCAGGACTGCATCCTCGGTGAAATCACCCTGCAGGAATTCGACCCCGGGTAGCGAATCGATTGGCAGGATGTCGCTCGCGATCACCTGCCCTTTACTTCCCACCAAATTGGATGCGACCTGCGACCAGCCGCCAGGCGCGGCACCGAGGTCAACCACGGTCATGCCGCTCTTGATGAGCCTGTCCTGGGCTTGAATTTCGAGCAGCTTGAAGCTGGCTCTGGAGCGATAGCCCTCCTCCTGAGCGCGCCGCACATAGACATCGTCGAAATGCTCTTTTAGCCACTGCTTGCTGGTTTTCGATCGCGACATGGTCGTAATCCGGCATCCTGAATGTAAAATTGCTCTATACGACGCCGCGGCAGATCGCATCGGCGTTTATTAATGAGTTGAGTTCAGCTAGAATCCGCTTCCCTCACGAATAACGGCTGCGAACGGTCAAACCGCAACACACGCAACGCTGATATGGCACTGAATATGGCACTAAGCAACGCACTAAAGAAGCAGTACCGAGCAATTGGGCACAACTTACACCCAATCGTCTCGATTGCCCAAAAAGGCCTGAGCGAGAATATTAAATTGGAGATCGAACGGGCCTTGACGGACCATGAGCTAATCAAGATTAAGCTCCTGGCTGCCGACCGTGATGCAAAGAAAGAACTGCTGGAAACCATCTGTCAGGCGTTCCACGCTGAATGCGTGCAGAGCATCGGACACACAGCTGTGCTGCATAGAAGAGCGAAGAAACACGAAGGCCGCTTGTCGAACATTAAGCGCTAGCCTCCAAGCCGAAGCGGCTACTTGTGCTCAACCTTATCGATTTCGTATTCGATATCTCCAGCGGGCGCGTTCACTACAATCTCATCCCCTTCGCTCTTGCCCATTATCGCGCGCGCAATGGGTGAGCTAACTGAAATCTTGCCCTTCGGTACATCGGCCTCATCTTCTCCTACAATCTGATAGATCACCGTAGCATCCGTTTCGAGGTTGATGAGTGTGACTGTGGTGCCAAAGATCACTCTGCCGGTAGGATCGATTTTTGTAACGTCGATCACCTGCGCGTCGGCTAACTTACTCTCGATTTCAGCGATACGACCCTCGCAAAAGCTCTGTTGTTCGCGCGCGGCGTGATATTCGGCATTCTCCTTAAGATCTCCATGCTCTCTCGCTTCGGCGATTGCTTTGGTAATCTTTGGACGCTCTGTGGATTTCAACTGGTTGAGC
>JBBDIR010000007.1:0-7945 GCA_040880325.1 Pseudohongiellaceae bacterium | reverse complement strand
ACTTTAGTTAGTTTAACTCGTTAATAATTCAAGATATTTTCTGGGGATATCTCAGACTCTGACCCCAATTCTCCCTGATCCCAATTTTTCCTCAGGCAGAATCGCCGAGTGAGCCTTTGAATAGGGCTTTTCACCGGACCAAACTCACAAAATTTTAAAATCGAATAGGTTTGGGATTTCAGTAGCGTCGTTTCGTCTGGCAATCAGGGCAAACTACTTCGTCGGATTCGGAGTGGTCCCTGATGTATTTGTCGAGTGGCGTCCACTGATCATTTTCCCTGATCTTACGACACCAGGCACAGATCGTCACGAAGCCAGAGGCCGTAGTTGATAGAGTACGTACCAGAGTTTTGCGCGTCATCACTAACTCTGTAATGTCGGAAACAGTGGACACTAGAGCGGTCACATCGCCATCGACATCAAACAAGGGAACGACAGTCCTGCTGGTCCAGACCTGAGAACTGTCCAACTTTGGTAGCACTTCTTCCATGACCGCTTCTGACCCGGAGTCCCTGCATTTGATATAGATGTCCCTGAGGCGGCGGCGTGTTTTTATATCGAATCTGAAGTCATCAACTTCCGCACCGACACCAGCACCCGGAGGGGATTCATACAGAGTTTCCAGTGAGGAGCTCATACCCATGATAACGAAACGATCATTCGATTCTACTTTGAATACGGCGATGTTAGCGGGAATTGCCAGAATCGTTTCACAGACATCATCAAGGTTAAAATCAGGTTGCACTAGATAATCTCAGCTTTACAAGAAGGGCATATACCATGGGAAAACGCTACTTCCCCACTCTTTTGCATGTAATTTTCCAGCAATAGCCACTCGTTATTATCGCCTTGAATGCGTGTGCAGCCACGGCATACGCGGACGTGTCGTCCTATCAAGCTTACGAGATTAGCCTCGATCTCTTGCTGCGTATTCATCAGTTCTGTAATGTCGATGACCGAAACGATTAAACTGTCTACTTGGCCGTCTCTCAATACCGGTGAAATGGTGTCTCGCGACCATTTCTCGGAGCCGTCAAACTGTGGCGTCACGTTTTCAACGAGGATAGGTTCCTTGGTTATAATGCAACGTACGGCATTCATTTGTAATCGTTGAGCGATAGGCTCGAAAAGCTTTTCTGATGTAGCGGTCGCACGATCCAAGTTCTTGGCATCAATGGCTACTTGCCGAGTGCCGGGTGGAAAACCGTAATATTCACGATAACGGTCATTCATCTCGGCAAGAATAAACGTATCGCCGCGTTTTTCTACCAAACACGTGGCAATTCCTAGAGATTCCAGCATTGTCTGTTTGGTGGCAATATCGCCATCTAGGAACAAGTTCATGCTGGCATTATATTCAAAAGGTGTGGAGAGGCCTAAAAGTTTATTAGGCTTGTGATAGAGTTTTTACTCCGGCTCCGATTTTCAATGCGTCAACTGGTCAACTGGTCAACTGAAGGATGCGCCAAAAAACCGAAAGATGATTCATAATGGACTAGATTGCTGGTGTCAGATCGCCAGTGGAATTGATGAATATCTGGCTCTCCCTCTTTTGACTGCATGATAAACGGGCACTTCCCCGGGCTTGAGCAGTCCAACAAAGCCCTCGAACACAGCTTAATCGAATCAATCTCACAAAATTTTAAATTGGTGCTTGCCGATCTTTACTGTGTGGTATACAGTAATTAAGCTGTGCGGTACACAGTATATATGGAGGGTTCCAATGAGTGAAAAACTGGAGGCCATGCGCCTCGAGCTGCGCCGCGGCATCTTGATCCTGGCGGTGCTGAACGCCCTGAAGCAGGAACAATATGGCTATTCACTGCGCAAGGCCTTGCAGGCTGTGGATATCGATATAGAAGAGGGAACCCTGTACCCCTTGGTGAGGCGTTTGGAATCCTACGGCCTGCTTGCTAGTCGTTGGAGTAGTGATGAGGGTAGGAAGCGACGCTACTACCAGACTTCTGCCCAGGGGGAAGAAACGTTAAAAACACTCGAGGCCGATTGGCAGCAGTTGAATAGATCGATAGCGAAAATCTCAAAGATCGGAAACAAGGCGTTAGTAGGTAACAAAGAGGTAGTGATATGAATTTCTTGGAGAAGAAGAGCCCATTGGATAGATACATCGCAGATGTCAGAAGTTATCTGCCTCGAAAGAACCGCAACGATATTGTCGAAGAGCTGCGCGCCAATCTTTCAGAGAAGCTCGCTGATCGTGCCGAAGTGGCTGGTGTCGAATTGAATGCCGAATCCGAGATCAAAATACTCAGCGAATTTGGTCATCCCTTGCGGGTGGCAGCCGAATATCAAGGGTCGGGGCGTTCATTAATCGGGCCTACCCTGTATCCCTTCTATCGAATGTCCGTGCTCTCCTCCCTAGGGGTGTCTACCTGCATCATCCTGCTGTTGATGTTGGCCGAGGTGATTTTTCGTGTCGATCTTGGGGATGTGTATCGACCCTGGATATTTGTAAATTCCTATATCTACATAGTTGGTGTAATCACGGCGGGTTTCGTGATAACGGAACGCCTGATGGAGCATTATAATTATCTGGATAGCTGGCAGCCGAATGCCATGAATCAAGCTGACAATGCTTTGGCTAGTGCCTGGGGTGCGCTGATTGCGTGTATAGCTTCTGTTACATGGCTGGTGATACTTAATCTAGTCGATATAAATCACGATTTGAATACGCTTCTGGGGCGCAATCCAAACCCCATTTATACGCTCGTGCTATGGTGCAAGATACAAACGCTGATACTGATACCTCAGTATTTTTACTTGATATTCAATCAGGCCTGGTCACGTAATCGATTGTTATTGCGCATGGGTTCGGAGTTAGTCTTGACTCAGGGCTGCGTGATCGTGTTGTTTGGCAATGCGCCAGATGTTCTTGCGAACTATCCCGATGTGCCGCCCTCGGCAGCTTTGATCTTCAACTATGTACTGTGGGGATTTTTGATAATGACTGTTATCAGTGCCTACAGTTACTGGCATAAGCTGACCAGGCTGCCCGCGAATGACTAGTTACCAGTAGTTCTCTGTGGTTATCTGTCCCGGTGTGCGGCGCCGATTCTTCGTGAAGCCGCGGGCTTTTAAGACCTTCACGGCATCCTTCACCATATCCGGGTTGCCGCACAGCATAATCTGAGAATCCTCCGGAGATAGCTTCGTGCCGCAAATATCCTCAAGGTTGCCGTCGGCGATTGCGGCTGGAATCCTTCCTCGGTAAGTGCCAGGTACATCTTCTCGTGTGACGAACGCCTTGAACTGAAAGTGTTCGCCTCGACTCTGGTAAATATTCTCGATCAACTCCTGATAGCGCAGGTCGGCGTTACTGCGAACGCCATGCACGAGAATGACCTTCTCGAATCGCTGCCAGGGCTCTTCTGTTTTGAGTATGGAAAAGAAGGGTGCGATACCTGTGCCTGTCCCGAACATCCATAGATCATGTGAATCGGGCACCTCAGAGAGAGTGAAGAATCCATTTGCCTTCTTCTTCAGCCAGATGGAGTCACCGGCTACCAGATCCAACATGGCATTCGAGAGTACACCGTCGGTGGCCGTATAGAAGAAAAACTCCAGTGGTTGTTGTCCGGGAGCGCTCAGAAATGAGTAGGGGCGGGCTACGCGTTCGCCGTCTAGGTCCAGTGCCAAACTGGTGAATTGCCCGGCGATGAAAGGCGCGATGTCGGCATCAATTTTCAGGGAGTAGAGGTTTTCCGTCCAGTGAATATTGTCTGTTACTGTTCCTTGGATCCATTCTGCCATCTTGGCTCTCTAGTGTACGGGGGTTTGGGGCTGGAACTATGGTATGAATTTCTATAGTCTCCTAGCAAGTAGTATTTAGATCGTCTGGGCTCCAGTGCCAGTCTTGTGACAGAATTCAGAGACTGCAGTCGCCTGCAAAGACAAGAATTTTAACAATTGGTGGAATAGATGGTCGCAACCTGGTTTGAAATAGCACTGTGGAAACGAATTTTGTCGGCGCTGGTGTTGGGCGCCATCGTCGGAATGATTTGGGGCCCCGGATCCGAAAGCATTGCCTGGGTTGGAGATCTGTTCGTCAGATTAATTCGAATGGTGGTTGTGCCCTTGGTATTCGTGACACTGGTTTCGGGTGTTGTGTCGATGGGAGACCCTAGCAAACTTGGATCGTTAGGCGTAAAGACACTCGCGATCTACATGGCGACAACATTGGCGGCAATTACCATCGGTCTGTGCCTGGCGGTCATTATGCAGCCCGGTGTTGGTGTGGATTTTTCTGCTGCGGTTCCAACTCAGGTGCAGGAGGCAATACCGCTATCCGAAAGACTGATGAGTATCGTGCCTTCTAATCCTATAGCGGCTCTCGCCGAAGGTAACATCCTGGCGATCATTTTCTTTGCGCTACTAGTCGGGGTGAGCTTGTTAACCATCGGGGAAAAGGGGAAGCCCGTCGCTGACCTTATGGATGCCAGCAGCGAGATGATGTTGCGTATCACGCACTGGGTTATGGAGGTGGCACCCTTCGGTGTTTTCGCTTTGATTGCCTGGGTTTCAGGCACGCAGGGTGTTTCTGCGCTATTGGACGTAATTACTCTGGCACTGGCTGTCTTTATCGGCTCGATTGCCCATCTCGTCATAGTCCACGGCCTGGTTATCATGAAACTCACGCTGAAGCTTTCGCCGGTCCAGTTTTTCCGTGGAGCGCGTGACGCCATGCTGGTGGCATTCTCCACCTCATCCAGCTCGGCAACCCTGCCGGTGTCGATGTCGGTCGCCGAGGAGAACCTTGGCATTCGCCCTGTCATCGCGTCTACCGTACTACCGCTAGGCGCCACCATCAATATGGATGGTACGGCGCTCTATGTAGGCATCGTGTCTGTATTCGCGGCCCAGGCTTTTGGCATCGACCTGAGCTTCACAGATTATGTGTTAATAGCAGGTTCTACTACATTGGTGTCTGTCGGTACTGCTGCCGTACCGGGTGCGTCATTGTTTCTCATAGCAGCAGTCATGCAGACTATTGGCATGAGCCCGGACCAGATAGCGGTTGTAATCGGCTTTATTCTTCCTTTCGATCGGCCGCTGGACATGTTGCGGACAGCCGTCAACATTGGCGGAGATCTGTCGGTTGCCACCGCGGTGGCCAACTGGGAAAATGAGTTCGATAGAGAAATTTTCGATAGAAAGATTAAATTCTAGGCAGTGCTCTGCTGCCGCGAGCGATCAGAATGAATAGGTGACAGTCGCCGAGAGTCTGACATCCTCCGCAAAGAACAGCAGCGGTGACTCATCGTTGGCAGAGATGCTGACAATCTGGCCGCTTACCGCCCAATTGTCGTTGATGCTGTAGTCTGCACCGAGCAGAGCCAGTAATGAATTCGCGTTTAGATCTCCTTGCAGGGTGGATGAGATGACCAGATCACTGTTCATTAAGGTATTGCTATAACGCAGCAGCCAGCTTCCAAACACGCCATCGTTAATCAACACTTGCCCCGGTTGCAAGCCCTCGTCCTCGTCCAGAAGTTTCTGTGCCTGTATCCCCAGGCTGACATTCTGGTAGTTGCTAATGGCATATTCGAAGCCAAGCGAGGTGCCGATCTGGTCTTTCTTTAAATTCACTGGATTGGCCAGACTCGAGGTGCCGGGAAAGCTGAAGCTGTTGGCCAATACATCGTGGCTATAGGCCAGATCAAGGTTTACCAGTAACTTGCCTATCGCTCGATTCGCACTAAAACCTAATAACAAGAAGTCGTTGGTTTCGGCGACCGCATCGCCAGTTCCGCTTAATGGATCTTCGTAGCGCAGCTGATTCTCATACAGATAGGCGGCCATGAAGGCGATATCGCTGCCCTCAAATGATTTGCGCCACTGCGTTCCCGCTTCAAATAACAAACTGCTGCCGCGATCATAGTCGATCAGATTGAATGGCGGCTCGAAGAAAAAGGGACTACCGCGTACAGGGGCAGGATTAAATTCAGGGTAGAGGTTGATGAAGCTGGAGAAGTTGGAGCCCTCACCAAAATAGTCCCACACTAACATCCATTGGCTCAGTCGTGCATCTTCTATGTCGATGATACTGAAGTCGCGAAACTCGCTGTTGTTTATGACATCCAACACCGAATTTCCCACCGTCTCCCCCCACACAACAGTCTGGCGGCCGAGTTTGAAGCTGTGCTCTTCGATACTGTGCTGTACGAAGAAGTCATTGACACGAAACTCGGTGGACTCCGAGTCTCCTTCTGCCCTGTACTCGTAGTCTCCATTCCAGTAGGCGCGCGCCCAACCGCTGGCCTGCACTAGCCAACCCGGTGTGAAAGCGTATTGGTAGCGAACTATCGCGCTGAGCCTGCTTGTCTCAAGCTCAGCTTCTCTTGGCAGCGAAAACCCGGGTGCGAGTTCGACGCCATGACTGTTTATCTGTCCTGAGAGTTGCTGGCTGATCCTGATTGTAAAGCCATCAAGCCAGGACTTCTCGAGGGCGGAGCTGCCGTCTTCGAAGGCATCGCCGAAGAGATCTTCATCGAGTCCGAATTCCGCATCGAAGGTAACGTCGTCATCGAGCACCAGCACATCGTCCTGAGCCAACACAGGGCAGGTAATCGTAGTTAGGACGCCTGCGGCAAGGCTGGCGAGTAGTATTGCTCTTGTCATTGCTAGTGAATCTATCGGTCGATCTGCGCGCGCAGCTTATCCAGCTCCGTCTCACGGAATGCGGCGTCGGTGAGCGTGCGCTGAGTTAGAAATTCATCGGGCACGTCAATACCCGTATGCATCTCGAGGAAAGCCATGTTAGAGAGTCGATTTGTTACCAGGTTCATGATCGTCGTCGATCGCGCGATCCAGATGCCGTTCATCTGCTCGACACGAGCGCCTAACATGCGTTTGATTTCCTTATCGTACTGGTCATACATCTCCACCTTGAGTTCGACGAAGCGCTCCTTGTCGATATAGTGTACGGTGCGGGAATAGCGTGACTTACGTGCGCGCTCTTCATTCGGAATCATCTCGATCTTCCAAACATCGCGGCCGGCTTCCACCGCCTCTTCGAGTAAGTTGATCTGATATTCATCGAGCTTGCCGGTGTCCTGGTCTTCGGTTGTGAACTCCGACCCGAACAACGACCCCGGTTCGGTCTCGTCGTCCGAACTCCCGTTGGCGATGCGTTTCACCCGACCGAGGGCGGAGAGGTACAGCCAGGTTTCATTGTCTCTGCTGCCGTCGTCGTAGTTATAGCTAAGCATGCCGATGCCGCGCTCGGCCGCGGGCTCTAACAGTATTGCTACGGAACGCGTGTCCCTGAGTTCCTGACCGTAGCCCTTACCGACAGATTCCAGAGACTTCACTCGAGGCCGTTCGGCGCAGGTAATCTTGCCGTCGCGCACGCCAAATTTGCAGGTTGAAAGCTGCATGCGGGAGAGTGCGGAATTTGACGTAGCGCGGCGATTGTCGTCTAGCTTCTCCATGATATCCCGCGGGCTCAGCTCTTGTGCGTGGAGATGAAGTGGATAGAGAAACAGTATCGCTATTAAGCCGATTAATCTCTTGCTTGAAAAATAATTTCGCATTTGATTCTCCTTGTTTCTAGTGTGCTTGAGCCGTGTTATTTAAATCGATCTCGGTGTTGGCATTCTTGACACCGAAGGTCGGTTTAAAGGTAATAATCATCGCCGGGATTAAAAACAGATCGCAGAGCAGGGCGAAGAAGATGGCGATCGATCCGAAGAAACCCATCTTCGCCATGCCGAGGTGTCCGGAAAAACTCAACAGGGCGAAGCTGAGAGCAATCACCATGGTGGTAAACATGACTGCCTGGCCCACATCGCGGATCGTGCTGATGAGTGCCTGGCTGATACTGCCGGTGCGGGCCAGATCGATGCGATAGTGGGTCATGAAGTGGATGGTGTCATCCACGGCGATACCAATGATGATCGGTGCGATCAATAGCGTGTCGGCATCGAGC
>JBBDIR010000006.1:0-48009 GCA_040880325.1 Pseudohongiellaceae bacterium | reverse complement strand
AGTATTATGCTGCTAGAATTTCTGGGGATATCTCAGGGGCCGAGGCCCTTTTTTTATTTGTGCTGCGGCCGCGCCCTGATCGAATCAGAGGGTCAAGACTTTCTCGCCTCTCGATATGCCCGACACGCCGGTGCGGGCAACTTCGAGGACGATATTTTCTCCCAACGCCGTGATGAACGCATCGAGCTTATCACTGGTACCTGTGAGCTGAATGCTGAACACACTGCTTGTGATATCGACAATCTGCCCGCGAAAAATATCAGTGGTGCGTTTGACTTCGGCTCGCTGTGCTCCGGTAGCTTTGACCTTGATTAGCATCAACTCTCTCTCTATGTGAGCACCTTCGGTTAGATCAACCAGTTTCACTACATCTACCAACTTGTTGAGATGCTTTGTAATTTGCTCGATCCGCCTGTCATCGCCACTGGTGGTAAGCGTTAGCCGCGAAAGTGACTTATCCTCAGTCGGCGCTACGGTAAGAGAATCGATATTGTAATTACGTTGCGAAAACAAACCTACGACTCTGGAAAGAGCGCCCGGTTCGTTTTCCATCAGAACTGAAATTATATGTCGCATTAGGTTCGCTCCGATTTGCTCAATATCATGTCTTTCATTGCACCGCCCTTGATGGCCATCGGATACACGTGCTCGTCGGGATCCACCATGACATCTACAAACACCAGCTTATCTTTCAAGGAGAACGCCTCACGCAATTTGGCATCCATTTCGGATTTGTTCACGATGCGAATACCAACATGCCCGTACGACTCTGCCAGCTTAACGAAATCTGGCAAGGATTCGGCGTAGGTGCTATGCGAATGTCTGCCACCGTATTGCATGTCCTGCCACTGCTTGACCATGCCTAGAGCCTGATTGTTGAGGCAGATGATTTTTATCGGCAACTGGTATTGCATGCAGGTGGCGAGTTCCTGCAGATTCATCTGAAAACTGCCCTCACCTGTTATGCAGACCGAAACAGCATCGGGAAACGCGAACTGAATACCCATTGCGGCGGGAAAGCCAAAGCCCATAGTTCCCAAGCCCCCGGAATTTATCCAGCGGCGAGGCTTGTCGAAACCGTAGTACTGCGCCGCAAACATTTGATGCTGACCAACATCGGAAGAGACATAGGCATCACCCTTAGTTATCTCATGTACCGCCTGTATGACTTCCTGCGGCTTGATCGTACCATCGGTAGAAGGGATTACTTTGAGGCTGTCTTTCTCCCGCCATTGAGCAATCTGATCCCACCAAACATCCAGCAACTTCTTATCTACCTTCTGCTTGGACGATTTAACCAGCGACAGCATCTCCTCTAACACCGACGTCACCGAGCCTACGATGGGCACATCGGCAACCACTGTTTTTGAGATCGACGCCGGGTCGATGTCTACATGCAAGATAGTTGCATCTGGACAGAATTTCGTTACATCGGAATTCGTTACGCGATCATCGAAGCGGACACCGATCGCCAGCAGCACATCACAGTAGTGCATTGACATATTCGCCTCGTAGGTACCATGCATTCCCAACATGCCGAGGAATTGTTTATCCGAAGACGGATAGGCGCCAAGTCCCATTAATGTATTGGTGATCGGATAACCCAACTTTCGGGTCAGCTCGGTCAGCAGCTCAGAGCCCTCTCCTTGAATCACGCCACCGCCTGTGTAAATCATGGGCCGCTTTGCGGCGAGCAACACATCTACCGCTTTCTTTATCTGCCCTGAATGCCCTTTGGCAGGAATCGCATAGGAGCGCATCTTAATGTCAGCGGGATACTCGTAATCGAATTTAACCTTCGGGTCAGTTACATCTTTCGGAATATCGATCACAACGGGACCAGGTCGCCCAGTAGTGGCAATATGAAATGCCTTTTTTACGATCATCGGAATATCAGCTGGATTCTGAACCATGAAGCTGTGCTTCACGACCGGGCGCGATACACCGACCATGTCGGTTTCTTGAAAACCATCGGACCCAATCATCCGGCTTTCGACCTGGCCAGAGATTACAACCATGGGAATTGAATCCATATAGGCCGTCGCTATGCCGGTAATTGCGTTCGTCGCTCCTGGGCCGGAAGTAACGAGCACCACACCTGGTTTGCCCGTGCCACGGGCATAACCATCCGCAGCATGCGTGGCTGCCTGTTCATGCCGCACCAGAATATGCTCGACCTTGTCTTGATTAAAGATCGCATCGTAGATATGCAATACGGCTCCACCGGGATAGCCGAATAAGAATTCTACGCCCTCATCGTGTAGAGCACGTATGAGCGCCTCACCACCAGATAATTGATCCACTTTTATTTGCCTCTAAACCGTTTTTCATCGTATTCCCGCCAAGCGACAACAGGAAAAATGTAACAGACCGACAGACCACAGGGCCCGCTGACTATTGGATGCTCCAAAGAATTTGTTTTGACAATCCACAAGCCACAGAAAATTCTGTTGATTCTTGCTTCTTGTCGGCCCCGTGCGCGATAACGTGATAGAGGCTCATAGGTGGATGTTTTATGGCACCTAGAAGGTAATCTGCACCTGTGCCGGTTGCGGCGTATGCAGCTTACTGCAGAAAGATTGGAGGTTGACCGAAATCCCCTGCTCGAACAAATCGGAATTCTGCCATTAACTCAATGAAAGTCAAGCCCTTAGTTGATCTGAGGCGCTTCTGGGACGGCTTCAGGAGCCTGAGATTGGAGGGTTCCAAGCGGTAGCCTACGCTGCCGCCGGAGCCTCGACGGCGCTGGGCTGAGCCTTTGAGAACGTCAGCTCGCCAGCGTCATCCAAATCCACGCAGATGATATCGCCGCCTACGAAGTTACCCTGCAACATCTGCTGGGCCAGCGGATTCTCTATGCGATTCTGGATCGCCCGCTTCAAAGGCCGCGCACCATAGACCGGGTCATAGCCGATAGTCGCAATTTTATCGAGCACTGCATCGGACACCCTGAGACCCAGCTCGTTGCCCTGCAGGCGCTGATTCAGCAATTGAATCTGAATATCGGCGATACCCCTGATCTGTTCCTTCTGTAGAGGATGAAACACAACCGTCTCGTCTATACGATTCACGAACTCTGGAGAGAAATGCGTAACAACCCTCTCCATCACTGCCGTCTTCACCGATTCATAGGAAGTCTCATCGACTATCCCTTCAGCCATCATATCCTGAATGCGGTCCGAACCCAGATTCGAAGTCATAACTACCACTGTGTTTCGAAAGTCCACCGTTCTGCCATGGCCATCGGTAAGGCGACCATCGTCCAATACCTGTAGCAAGATATTGAATACATCGCTGTGCGCCTTCTCCACTTCGTCTAGCAGTAGCACCGAATAGGGTCGTCGTCTCACCGCTTCGGTCAAGTAGCCACCCTCTTCATAACCGACATAGCCAGGGGGAGCACCAATCAACCGCGCTACAGAATGTCGCTCCATAAACTCGGACATGTCGATACGAACCATAGCCTCTTCGGTATCGAACAAGAACTCCGCCAGCGCCTTACATAGCTCAGTCTTACCCACGCCTGTTGGACCCAGGAACAGGAATGAACCATTCGGTCGATTGGGGTCGGACAAGCCCGACCTTGAGCGACGCACTGCGTTTGCCACAGCCTCAATCGCCTCATCCTGTCCGATAACCCGCTTGTGCAACGCATCTTCCATCTCAAGCAGGCGAACCTTATCACCCTGCAGCATCTTACTCACCGGGATGCCTGTCGAACGAGAAACCACGTCGGCGATTTCCTCTTCCGTCACGCGATTGCGCAGCAATTGTTTTTCGGAAGTTTCAACTTCAGCGGCCGCTTCTAACTTTTTCTCAAGAGAGGGTATTAATCCATACTGAATCTCCGACATGCGTGCAAGGTCACCAGCACGGTGAGCGTGTTCCATATCATTTCGCGCCTTTTCAAGACTACTCTTGATCTGTTGTGAGTCTTGCAACGAAGCCTTCTCAGACTTCCAGATGTCCTCCAAGTCAGCATACTCCTTCTCAAGATCAGAGATATCAGCCTCCAGCTTCTCTTTACGCTTCCTGGAAGCAGGATCCTCATCTTTCTTCAATGCCTCTCGCTCAATCTTCAACTGAATTAATCTTCTTTCCAACCTATCCATTTCTTCGGGCTTGGAATCGATCTCCATGCGAATCATGCTCGCCGCTTCGTCGATCAGATCGATAGCCTTATCGGGTAGTTGTCGGTCGGTGATGTAGCGCTGCGATAGTTTCGCCGCTGCGATTATGGCGGCATCCGAAATATCGACACCGTGATGCACCTCATAGCGTTCCTTAAGTCCACGCAAAATAGCAATAGTGTCTTCTTCGCTAGGCTCCTCGACTAACACCTTCTGAAATCTACGCTCTAGTGCTGCGTCTTTCTCTATGTGCTGGCGGTACTCATCCAGAGTGGTAGCGCCCACGCAGTGAAGCTCACCTCGTGCCAACGCCGGCTTCAGCATATTGCCGGCGTCCATCGCACCTTCGCCTTTACCCGCGCCCACCATCGTATGCAGCTCATCGATAAACAAGATAATCGAACCACCAAGCTTTGAAAGTTCGCTTAGAACGGCTTTTAGTCGTTCTTCGAACTCGCCCCTGAATTTTGCCCCGGCTATCAACGACCCCATATCCAGAGACAATACTTTCTTATCCTTTAACCCTTCCGGCACTTCGCCGTTTACAATGCGCTGGGCGAGGCCTTCTATGATCGCTGTCTTACCAACGCCTGGCTCACCGATTAGAACTGGATTGTTCTTGGTACGGCGCTGGAGAACTTGTATGGTACGTCGTATTTCGGCGTCTCTGCCAATAACGGGATCGAGTTCACCCTTCTCGGCACGCTCGGTTAGATCAACACAATATTTCTCCAGTGCCTGCCAGGAATCCTCGGCCCCGGCGTCGTCGACACTCGCTCCGCCGCGTAAATTTGCGATTGCATTCTCGAGCGCCTGTGCCGAAACACCATAGGAATTTAACAACTTGCCAACAGCGCCCGCGCTCTTCATCGCGACTAACAGTATCGTCTCACTGGAGACATAGGCGTCCCCTTTCTGCTGCGCGGCCTTGTCGGCTTGATTCAAGATTTTCGCCAGATCGCCAGACACCGATATCTCTCCAGAGGAGTCTTTAATTTTCGGCAGGTCGTCAACCAGTCCTTGCAGCTTGGAACGCAGGTCGGCTATATCGAATCCGGTTTGAGAGAGCAATGGGCGGACGGACCCGCCCTTTTGATCCAGCAGGGTAAGCAGCAGATGAGCAGGCTCAATGAAGTTATTATCTCCACCCAAGGCCATTGATTGCGCGTCGGCTAACGCTGACTGCAGCTTGCTTGTAAATTTATCGATTCGCATGACTTTTCCATTGTTACGCCCGCTATCGGCGGACACAAAGAATACTACTCACTGCACTAGATATTTGGGCGCTGGTGTAAAATTCAACAGCAAAGGAAAATAATAATTGAGCTAGATCAATCAATCAATCGCAGCAGTTGGCAGACAATGCCTACAATGGCGCAACGCTTGGGCTAAGAACTGGAACTATGCTTCAATATAAATAGCATTGATCATACGCCCGGTAACAGCATCACGCCGATACGAGAAGAAACTGCTCTCATCACAGTAGGTGCAATAATTGCCTCCGCTTACCGCTTGCACTCCGAGGGCGGACAATTTAAGCCTGACAATGGCATAGAGATCTGCCATATATTTGCCTGGGTTTTCACTCGGCTTGAAACTTTTCTCAAGCGCTACTTCTGTCACCTCTGATGCAGCGTCCTCGAAAAAGCGTGCTTTCACCTCAGCCCCTATCTCGAAATGGCATGGACCGATCGCTGGGCCTAGCCATATGGCGAGTCTATCAGCAGGCGTCGACATGGCCGCTAAGGCATTCTCTACTATGCCTGACGCCAACCCTCTCCAGCCCGCATGAACCATTGCCACTTCTGTCCCATCTAATGCGGCGATAAACACAGGCAAACAGTCCGCCGTCTGCACACAGCATACGAGATTCTTTCTCGAGGTGAATAAGGCATCGGCGGTAATATCAGCCACCGCTACATCAACGTTGACTACATCGCAGCTGTGCACCTGATCCAACATCTGCCACTCTAGGTTGGGCGCAAGACTTCGCCTTAAGGCTTCACGATTCGTCGCCACTAGAAGATGGTCGTCACCGACATGCATGCCCAAATTGAAAGAGGCATAGGGAGCCTTACTTACACCGCCCTGTCGAGTCGTACTAAAGGCCACGACCTTGGGAGACACATCCCATTGTGCAAAAATCTTCTGCTTCTGCGTCATGCACCGTCTCTGCGCAGTTGCTCTACTAAATTGACCATGTCAGCTGGTGTTTCTGCCTGCCAACTGAGTCGCTCTCCAGTTTCCGGATGGTCCAGCTCCAGCTTGCGGGCGTGTAACGCCTGTCGATTAAATCGGCGCAGACATTCACTCAGCTCTTTCGAGCAGGCAGCTGGAAGCTGGAAGCGCCCGCCATAGAGAGGATCACCAACCAAAGCGTGTTTGAGGTGGGCCATGTGGACGCGGATCTGATGAGTTCTGCCCGTTTCCAGATTCACTTGTACATGCGTGTGACCGCGAAAGCGCTCAATAACCCGATAATGGGTCACCGCCACTTGTCCCTGCTCAACTACGGCTCGCTTCTTGCGGTTTACCGGATGCCGACCAAGCTCCTTCTCGATAGTACCTCCGCCGGTCAATACGCCGTGCACAACCGCCTCGTACTCCCGACTCACCGTTCGCCGCTGTAACTGATTGACCAGATCGGCATGGGCAATGAGGGTCTTGGCGACCACCATCAAGCCAGTGGTGTCCTTGTCGAGGCGATGCACGATGCCCGCCCGAGGCAACTCCTTCTGCAGCGGATTGTGGTAAAGAATGCCATTCAATAAGGTGCCCTGTTGATGTCCCGCTGCCGGGTGGACCACAACATCGGTGGCCTTATTCAACACAAGGAGATGCTCGTCTTCGAACACAATATCCAGCGGCATGTCCTGAGCTACCCAGGATTCGGTGCTTTCCAGCTGCGCCTCCACGACCAGCCAATCCCCGAACTCTAGCCGGTCTCGCGGCCTGAGCTGTCGATCGTTGACCAAGAGAGCTCCCTCTCGTATCCAGCTCTGCAGTCGAGATCGCGAATATTCAGGAAACAATTTGGCCGCAATCTGGTCTAAGCGATTACCCGATAACTCTTCAGTGACTTCTGCTTTAAGCGATATATGACTTGGCATGGCGCCATGATACTTGATTCGGTCGTTCTACACAGCAGAGCCTATGCTGAAACTAGCTATGTCTTGGGTTGGGATTGCGACCAGCGCTGTGGTTAAATAGCGACTTTCCGATGAAGGTCAGGATGCAATCCGACGACCGGCAGATATTCAAACAATAGGTTCGACAGTGCGTGTTACAGCAATAAAATTACCAATAATTCTTTCGCTATGCCTTCTTTTGACGACCTGTGGCTGGTTCAATTCCGAAGAAAGAGATGAATTCGCCGGACTAACCACCGAGGAGCAGTTCTATCGTCGCGCGCTGGAACAATTAAATTCGAATAACTTTCAGGCGTCTATTGCCACGTATCAGGCATTGGAGTCGCGCTTCCCTTTCGGTCGATTTGCAGCACAGGCACAGATCGAGATCGTTTACGCCTACTATAGAAACGGTGATTCGGAAGCCGCGAGAGCGGCAGCGGATCGGTTTATTCGTCTGCACCCTGATAACGAGAACATCGACTACGCTTACTATATGAAGGGCTTATCCTCCTTCACCGATTCTCGAGGATTTATGAATCGCTTCCTGCCAATCGATACAACAAAGCGAGACCCAGGCCGAGCGCGGGAGTCGTTTTCCGACTTCTCACAATTGTTAGCCCTGTACCCGGACAGCCCCTATGCCGCCGATGCCAGAGCCCGGATGGTTTTCCTGCGAAATAATCTCGCCGGCTATGAGATTCATGTAGCCAACTATTACCTCGAGCGGCGTGCGTATATTGCCGCGCTTCGGCGCGGACAGTACGTGGTTGAGAATTTCCAAGGTACTCCCGCTGTAGCCGATGGTGTAGCCGTGATGGTGGAGTGCTATCTTCGGCTCGGTCTAAACGATCTTGCCGACACCTCTCTCGCTCTACTCAGAGAGAACTATCCCGATCACGCCTCTATCGACGATAATGGCGAATTCATCATCCGCACCGAAATTACCAACCCTTCGCTTCTCTATACCGTCTCGTTCGGACTGATAGGCGACAATCGCATCGAGCCTCCACTGGCACCCACCACGAGACCCCAGAACTCAGGCAGTCAGCAGATCATCAATACTCAGACACAGCAGGCCCCGGCACGCCGCTCCTGGTTTAGCCGGCTAACCTTCGGCATCTTCGACTAGAGCAGCCCGAGCGGCTCTCTCGAGCCGTTTAGTGAGGGCTACAGCTTTTTGCAGGATAATCCCCAATTTCCCCTTCCCCCTGTAAACCAAAGGCAGGTTGCTGCGTTTGTATTAGTTTACGGGGGTTGTAATATTGAGTAGGCGCTTGCCGATACAGGACTATTGGCGGACCTATAGACCAAAACAGAAGACCAAAACAGAATATCTTTAAACACAACCGCCTCTGGAGGGTTGACCCTGAATAGCGCAGAGTTATTGGACAAGTTCCTACAGGGCGTGCAATCTCGCGCCTATCGTATTGCCCAGATCGCGACGGGCAATTCGGAAGATGCACTGGACTTGGTACAAGATGCTATGTTTAAGCTTGTAGAGAAATACTCGGACCGAGCAGACCAGGAATGGCCTCCCCTGTTCTATCGCATTCTAAGCAGCCGGATTAATGATTGGCACCGGCGCAACACGGTGCGAAACAGACATAGAAGCTGGCTAAGCAATACAGATGAAGACGGGGTAGACCCGATACAATTAACGGCAGACCCCCAAGGCCGCTCACCTGCCGAAGAAACCATCACCAGGGAGAGTATGGACAAGTTACAGATCGCATTAGAAGGCTTGCCTGCCCGACAACAGCAGGCCTTCCTGCTACGTGCCTGGGAGGGGCTGGATGTCAGGCAGACGGCAGCGGCGATGGAATGTGCCGAGGGAAGTGTAAAGACTCATTACTCGCGAGCAATACACAGCCTCCGATCTCAATTAGGCGAACATTGGCCATGAATAAATTAGATGAACCCATACTTCTACATGAGATTTGCCGGCGGCTCGATGCTAGCCTGGCTTATCTCCCGAATGGCGCAGAAAGGCACCTGAACGCAGCTAGGCTAGCGGCGCTAATGCAGGATGCCTATGAAAGACCGCTAGATGATGACGGCCTTGCAAATATTGTTGGTCGAGAACTCAATGAGCACAGCAGCGTGCCGCCGGAAATAGAGGCTCGCCTCGACCTGATCCGACAAAAAGCTATTGTTAGATTCAAACAACTGCAAGAAGAAAAAGCCAGTGGTAACAACTATTCATTGGCGCTATGGTTTAGAAACCGACTTGATTCGTTCAATTTTAATGCCTCAGCGGGTATGTTAGCTTCGGCCTGTGTCCTGATAACAGCGATATCCATATTCTATGTAAACTCCAGACCGCCTGAAACGTTGACAATAGAAGAAGAAATAGGCCTCGTGGCTACAGCCGAAGACATCGAACTCTATGAGAATCTGGAATTTTATTTGTGGCTGGCCGAAAACGAATCACTCACTCTGTAAGCGTTGTGATTTTGAATTTCGATATAGGCTCCATATCTATACCCGGCGCACAGTCATAGTTGCCTGCATCGCGGGCTTTTTGACGAATACTTACGCCGCTGAGAACGAGCAGGAAGAGGCGGCACCCGACTTGGAATTTCTGGAATTTTTAGGACAATTCGAGACAGATGCGGGCGAATGGATTGATCCCGAAAGCCTACAGGCTGAGGAATTTATTGGATTACTCGATGCCTCTACTAATGGCAATGCAGATGACGACTCAACAAACACAGACGACGCAACAAGTAACGATCAATGACTAAACGAAGTATTTTATACAAGCTACTCCTGCTCGTGATATTTTTCGCGCACAACAGTCTCGCGCAGGAAAAGACTCCATGGACAGCTCTGTCGATGGAAGAACGACAAATACTGCAGCAATTAGAACCGCAGTGGGAAGACCTCAGCGCCGAACGGCAGCAACGCCTGCGCCGCGGTGCAAATCGTTGGCAACAGATGCCGCCTCAGGAACGCTCCCAGGCCAGAAATCAACAACAGCGATTTCAAAATCTGACACAGCAGCAGCAACAACTCATCAATCAACGCTTTCAACGCTTCAATAGCCTAAGCCGATCAGAGCAGCGCCAACTAAGAAATATTCAGCGACGCTTTCAGAACATGTCCGACGCTGAGCGAGTCAGGCTGAGAGAGCAGTTCGAGCAACAAATTGAGCAACGCAATAATCGTCCTGACCAAAACAATGCCCCGCGCAGTGCTGAGGATCAGCGACGAATTCGAGAGGTAATTCGTCAGAACCAGAATGTGTTGCGTCAGAATAGAAACCAGACACCACAGCTGCGACCATCGACGCAACAGCGACCTAATGCGACCAGGACTGGGCGGTAGAATTAAGGCCCGGGGAAGGCCTGATTAATCACCTATAGGCCAGGCATTGGTAATAGGGTAACGTCGATCACGCCCAAACCCGCGCTGTGTGAGTCGCACGCCTATCGGACTTTGACGACGCTTGTACTCATTCAGGTCCACTAAACGCAGTACATGCCTCACAACCTGCTCCTCAAACCCCCTTGCTATTATTGCGGTGGCACTCTGATCATTCTCCACATACAGCTCCAATATCTGATCAAGCACATCATAAGGTGGCAGGCTATCTTGATCGAGCTGATCCGGAGCCAGTTCTGCCGAGGGCGCTCGATCGATAACCTGCTGCGGAATAATTTCATCTGCCTGATCGGAATACTCGTTATTCCGATAACGGGCAAGAGCGTAGACCAGCGTCTTCGAAACGTCTTTTAACACATCGAAACCGCCCGCCATATCGCCATAGAGAGTCGAATACCCTACAGCTATCTCACTCTTATTCCCTGTGGTAAGAACCAACAGCCCTTTTTTATTGGAGATCGCCATTAGAATCACCCCGCGACACCTGGCCTGTAGATTTTGTTCACTAACATCGGCATCGAGACTGGCGAATTGCGGCGCCAACGCCTGCATGAACTCCGAGTACACTCCCTCGATGGAAATCTGCTGATAATCGACACCCAACTTGATTGCTTGCTCCGCGGCCACATCGAGGCTCAGTTTAGAGGTATAGGTGAAAGGCATCATCACCGCCTGAACGCGATCGCTTCCCAACGCGTCCACAGCGATAGCTAGAGTCAACGCCGAATCAATACCGCCAGATAGACCCAGCACCACGCCCTTGAATTTGTTCTTCTGCACATAGTCCCGCACACCTAGCACCAGGCTTTGATAAACCTGAGCTTCCAGCGACAGTGCGGGTGCAATACTTTGCAGAGGTATTTGCCAGGGCCCATTTGGATCTGCATTTTCCTCGATTTGCACAGCTACTAGTGACTCCTCGAAACTCGCTGCCAAGCAACGAACTTCTCCAGTGGCCGCCACTGCCATGGAACCCCCATCGAATACCAGTTCGTCTTGCCCCCCGACCATATTCACGTAGATAATCGGAAAGCCACCCTGCCCTGCCCTTTGTGCAAGGAGCGCCTGCCGCTCTAATAGCTTATTCCTATGGAAGGGCGAGGCATTAATGTTGATCATTAGCTGCGCACCAGCTGCTCGCGCCTGCTGCACTGGTTCCTTCTCCCACATATCTTCACAAATTGTAAAGGCGACCTTCATCCCCAAGATGTCTAGCAAGCAGGGCTCACTGCCGCTATCGAAGTAGCGCCGCTCATCAAATACCTGATAGTTGGGTAGAAATTGCTTTCGATAGTTCGCGAGTAACTCCCCGCCTCCCACAATTGCCAGAGAATTGTAGAGCTTTCCATCTGCTCTCTCTGGGTAACCAATAACCAGATTGGCTGCTAATTTCTCGTCACGGATTCTCTGCAGGGCCTTCGCTATTCGAATAGACAGGCTCGGACGAAAAAGCAAATCTTCAGGAGGATAACCAGTCAATGCCAGCTCGGGAAAGACAATCAAATCCGCCGAGTATTCCTCTATCGCCTTTTTTGCGTTCTCAATAATCAATGATGTATTAGCATCAATATCGCCGACTGATAAATTGAGCTGCGCCATCACTACGTTAATTTGCTGCCCCATAACACTCTCTTTACTGTTATCCTTAATTCCCTACATAGGCATACAAAAGAAAATCTCTACCAATAAGCTTTACTGGCTGCGGTTCTTGGTATAATGCCTGCCAATAGGCTAATTGTAACGGAAACCATGAGCGAAAGAACCGCATATCCAGGTCAGATTTACAACGTCTCTGTTGTCTATAATATCTACCGCATCGTCTTGCCCCTGGTGCTCCTAGTTAGCTCATTGGGCCCTAGTTCCACCCTGCTTGGCGATCTCGATCCAACCCTCTTTGCTCAAGTCTGTACCACCTATGCGATCTTCGGCGTAGCCATAACGTTCTTTGTGCCGATCAGCACCCGAATTGCCAAGAGCTCACATATTCTAACTGGCAGTCTTATCATCGATATCATTGCGATTACCCTCCTGACCTATAGCAGTGGAGGCATGTTAAGCGGGCTAGGCTTATTGTTAATCGTGACCATCGCCTCTGGTAGCATCCTGATCCGCGGGCGCATCAGCACATTTCTTGCGGCTGTCGCCACCCTATCAATGATCTATAGTGAACTGTACCTCGCACTCTCTTATGATGGCTCCGCAAATCAATTCGTGCAGACTGGCTTGCTCGGTGCAATTTTATTCGCGACCGCTCTCTACATCCAGACCCTCACCAACCGTATTTACAAAGCGGCAGTTCTAGCTGATCAGCAGGCCAGCGACATTATTGATCTGGAGAAACTGAACAACGAGATCATTCAGCGAATGCGAACCGGGGTAGTAGTCGTAAACACCGAGCATCAAATTGTCAGCATGAATAGCTCTGCAAGAAGCATCTTGCTACCTATTCTTCGTACTGACGACGATCAGGAAGAGCTGATCTACAAATTACCCAAATCGCTGTCCGAGCAACTAGAACTCTGGAAAATCAACTCCAAGCGCCACCCGCAACCTATAGCTATTCCGAATTCTACACGCCAGATACAATTGAATTTCGCCTTCTTGAATCCTGATTCAGATTCTGATGTTCTTATCTTTCTCGAGGACAATCGGCAGATCGTACAGCGCGTCAGACAAATGAAACTTGCATCGCTGGGCCGACTTACCGCGAGCATAGCTCACGAAGTGCGAAACCCTCTTGGCGCCATCAGTCATGCCAGCCAACTGCTGCGCGAATCGGTAACCGTCACCGATGACGACAAGCGAATGATTGAAATAATCCTTGACCACTGTAGTCGAGTGAACCTGATTATTGAAGATGTCTTAGATGCCTCCAGGCACGACGACACAACAGCGAAGCTCTTGGATCTGAAAATATGGCTTAGTGGATTCATTGAGGACTACAAAGCAACACATGAACTATGTGATGAGATTAAATTAGAAATTGCAACTCCCGAGGTAAAGGTCAATGTAATTGAGGGCCAACTTGAGCAGGTGCTTAATAATTTATTCGACAACGGGCTTCGATATAGCCATAGGGAAACTGGTAGAGCGACACTTCTAGTACAGGCTGGAATAGATACCAAGGACGGGGACAAGCTACCTTTTCTTCACATAGTTGACGACGGACCTGGTGTCGAAGGAAAAGCCGAAATCCATTTGTTCGAGCCTTTTCATACCACCGAATCAAGCGGCACTGGACTGGGTCTTTATATATCTAAAGAACTGTGCGAAGCTAACCAGTCGCAATTAGTTTACGGTAGAGCCTCCTCCGGCAAGAGTAGGTTCAGCATCTATTTCGGCAACCCTGATCGAGTAATGACATAACATGACCCACTACTTTTCCTCTATGTTGCAAACACTATGAAGAATCGAGTTCTAATCGTCGACGACGAGCCCGACATTCGAGAGTTGTTAGAAATTACTCTCGGCCGAATGTCGCTAGCAACAAGTAGCGCCGAAGACCTGGCCTCTGCTCGACACCTTCTCTCAACTGAACACTTCAATCTTTGTCTGACAGATATGAGACTACCGGATGGCGACGGCATCGAGCTCGTTGAGTATATTCAGAAGAAGTATAAGCAAATGCCAGTAGCTGTGATTACGGCCCACGGCACCACAGAAACTGCGATCAAGGCTTTGAAGAATGGCGCCTTTGATTTCGTATCAAAACCCGTCGATCTGCAGAAACTTCGTGACTTGGTGAATGCCGCGCTACGACTGTCGCAGCACGATTCAGAGGGTTCGACGTCTAGTGAGCTCACCGAAGCGCGCATCGGCCCTTCAATAACTGGCCAGTCCCGCCGCATCGTTGAACTCAGGGAACAGATCGCCAAGCTGGCGAGGAGCCAGGCGCCGGTCTATATAAGCGGCGAATCTGGTAGCGGCAAAGAGCTGGCTGCTCGAGCCATTCACCAACACAGCTCCCGCAGTGATGCCGCATTCGTCGCAGTCAACTGTGGCGCGATCCCCAGGGACCTCGTAGAAAGTGAGTTATTTGGGCATGTCAAAGGCAGCTTCACTGGTGCCGACAATGACAAGCAGGGCCTGTTTCAGGCGGCTCATGGCGGCACCTTGTTCCTCGACGAGCTCGCCGATTTACCCCTGCACACCCAAGTAAAGCTACTGAGAGTCATCCAGGAGAAATCAATAAGGCCCGTCGGCTCGCAGAAGGAACAGGCTGTCGACGTCAGGATACTAAGCGCCACACATAAAAATCTCGCCAAAGAAGTCGAGCTGGGTCATCTGCGCCAAGATTTGTATTTTAGACTTAATGTAATCGAGCTATCCGTGCCAAGCCTCAGGGAACGCACGGATGATATTCCTGAACTCTGCGTAAGCCTCTTGGACAAAATTGCCAAAGAAAACTCTGCCCCGCTATGCAAGCTCAGCAATCGAGCTCTAGAGGCGCTGTCAGGATACGGTTTCCCGGGCAATGTAAGAGAGCTGGAAAATATCCTGCAGCGCGCGGCCACACTCTGCGAAGAAAATACCATCGAGGCTGCGAATCTCGAGTTTATTAACACGCCGGGCGCAGTTTCTAACAGCGATGTAAGTCCGCAGCCCGCAAGTGAAATAGCTGAAAATAAAGTGAAAATGGGAGAAGATTTTTCACTGGAGAAGCACCTCGAGTCAATTGAGATTAAAGCTATAGAGAAGGCACTGGAAGAAACGCGCTGGAATAAAACCGCAGCAGCGAAGAAGCTCGGCATGTCATTCAGGTCGCTCAGGTACCGTCTTAAAAAATTGGGCCTGGATTAGGCCTGAGTTTTCATTCTGGCCACATTCCCAGCTCAATTGCTAATTTCCCGCTCTCCCTAGACCTCTTCTCAATTCGCCTAAAATATTACCTGGTGGTAATTCGTAGGCTACACTTCATCTAAGCATGAAATTACTGTTTACATGGACGTGATATTGAATGAACCACACCCGGGGCTTTTCCTTGCTGGAGCTGCTTATTTCTTTGGGCCTATTGTCAGTGCTATTGAGTATATCATTAGCCGATTTTATGAACCTTGCACAATCCGTTTCCGCTGATGCGACCCTGAGAAAGCTGGCAAATGCGATCCAGGCAGGCAAATCATCGGCCATTACAAACAGAACAAGCGTGACTGTTTGCCCTTCAATAGATGGTTTCAAATGTGGCGGAGGCTGGCACCGGGGAGTCATCGTGTTCACCGATAATAATCGCAATACCAAGGTAGACACCGAAGACCTGCTTATCCGTCATGTCTCATTCCCTAACGCCAACGGCAGCATCAGATTCAGAGCGTTTCAGAACAAGCAATACTTGCAGTTGACAAGTATGGGAACAACTCACTCTCAGAATGGGAATTTCACCTACTGCCCGTTCGCTGGCGATGTCAGCCTGGCGAGGCAATTGATAGTGAACCGAAGTGCGCGAATGAGATTCGCTCTGGACAATAATGGAGATGGGATTAGAGAGGACAGCCGCGGACGGGCATTAGTTTGCTAAGCAGAAAATAACTGCAGAACAGCGTCTAGCGTTGCCAGCACTCTTCAGTGGTATCACCCGTAGCGCCACGTACGCCCGTATTAGACACGGTTAAAGTCGCACAGGAATCCCCTGCCTGATCGTCTTGCGCTGTCGCTGTGGCCAAGAAGCAATTTGCGATAGTCCCCGCTGCACAGGCTGCAACACTAATGACATACAAACCATTCTGTGTCGTACGATCGCGACTAGCCACCACTGGCGTATTCAACGGCGTGGCATCATTTACATAGGTGTTAAAATTTGAAAAGTAACGCTCCTGATCCGAAGCGACTTGCAACAGTTCACTCTTTGCTTCTGCTCGACCTGAGCGCAGCACACTGTTCTGGTACGCGGGCAACGCAAGGGCCACCAACACTCCCATGATTGCAACAACAATCAGCAGCTCTATGAGCGTAAATCCATTTAGTTTCAAGCGTCGCATCAGCAGGCCTCGCTACTAGTTTAATTGAAATAGAATTCGTCAGCTTAGCGCCTAATTCTCTTCCAATACCTTTATCACATTTATAGGGCCAAGGATTTCAATGCGCGCCAACACCCCATCATTATTAAGAGTGTAGCGAACAACCATACCCTCGTCGAGAGTTTCGCCGCCGACCCGTTCGCCGTTTAGATACACTTCGGTTAACACATTGCTAAATGTAAGATTCCGACCTGAAATAGTCAGATAACCATCGTCTTGCGCCTCTAACTGAATCGTACCCGTTTGCGCACCGGCAAGCACTCCCTGCGCACTTGCTGCGAATGGCAGCAACAAGAAACTCAGAGCCAGAGCTCGTAAAAGGAAAATTCTACTGCTGAAAATATGTTGTATGAATTTCATCTATCAATTCCTCACGCTTCATAGACCAGGGTGCCGGTCTATTCCAGCTGTCGCCACGATTGCCTGCCGTAGGATTCGTTGCCCACGCTCAACTGAATAACATCGATATCGCCGCTTGCGCCACTACCGAATGCAACATCCTGTGCGCCATCCGAAAGAATACTCACGGTTGGCATGATGCCCACATCCGATGCCCGTCCGGATGCATCCCCATCATCCCCATCGAATTCGCCATCACCGTTTAGATCGAAGGCTGGAAATTCCAAGGCGCCTCCGCTTCTAAAATCCAGCTCCATCAGAAAACTGGTGCCACCGAATTCACATTCGACTGAAGAAGGTACCAGAGTCGTGAAGATCACGCGACCGTTTCTCACAATCGCGTTACTGACCTGGCGCTCGCCGAAGTTGCTTACATTCGCCGAACCGTTAACATTGGTCGGCATCAAGTCTAACTTCCAGCCAGAATGTGTTGCCCAACTAATCTCGTTGTCTGACACATCTCGTAGTGTATATTCTTCGTCGTCTATCCCATCGTTGTCCGTATCAAACGACTCCTGGTATTGGTTCGTTATCGTTTGGGTCAGCAGATCCGAGCTATCAAACGCTATTAATGAGGCCTCGTTCTTGTCCCAGATGCCGTAGAACGACTGCGTAGTTTCTCCTATGGGGTCGTTGTCATTGATCTCTAGATACTGACCAGTACCGAAAAAGATCATAAACCCGGGAAAGTTATCCGGATGGAACGAGGCCTGAGGTTGTGAAGTAATCGGCTGATCTGCCTGAGTAGTAAACAGCGGGTCAGGAGTGCCTGCGCTCGAATAATCGCTTGCCCATGCTGAAGGCAGAGGATTAGACACATCGAATTTCCACATATTGCCCAATAAATCACCGGCATAGATGTAATCCACTACGGAGTCGGCATTCTCATCAATCAAGAGTGGCGTCGCTAAGCCGTTAGGGGTAGCCACGTCGCCCGCCATAGTGTCTATCTTTTTCAAGAGATCCCCAGTTTCGATATCGACAATATAGAGGACAGCGTGGCCAGTGCTACTGGCGTTGCCATCGGCCTCGGTATTGTTATAGCCATTACCGAATACGGCGGCCCAGTTGCCATCTGCCATCTTCGCAATCTGCGGTCGGCCGTAGGTATAGCCGAGGTCAGCATCGTCTTCGTCGTCGAATTCCCACAGCACGATGCTAGCGGCGTTGGCCTCGTCATAGATCGTTGGGTCAGTCACATCAAGTGCGAACACTAATTGACCACCACCTCCGACGCCTGACGCTAGAACAGTTCTCCATAATCCATCAACGCCACTATCGGGATCATCCATGTCGTCAAGGAAGGCATCAATAATATTAGGACCGCCGTCTACAAAGTAACGGTGTTCGTAATCTTCAGAGGACAATTCCCACAGCCCATCGTAGGCCGACGTCGGTACATAGGCAATCACCTCATTGCCCGTGTCTTCGTGAAAGCCATGCAGCATTCCATCATTCGCACCAACGTAGACGACACCGTCTCGGTCGGCGTTATCGCTAATAAAATCATTATAGGATTTTACTTCCAGGTCATCCCTATAGCGCCCGGTGGGCTCGGCAACAAACTTCGGATCCGAATTTACGATGTCCCCGAGTACACTGCCGCGAATTCGAAAATCTTGACCCGCGCCCTCATTAGTTCTCTGACCACGCAGGTAATTTACCAGAGCCGTACCGTAAGCCTGATTATTCGCTATTTCTGTTACATCCCCCGTGGCAAGGGAGTGAGGAGCATCACTCATGATGGCGGTAATTTCGTCGGCACTAAACTCCAGCAGCGGGTCTGCAGCGGTGTAATTTGCAGGGAATCTGAATGCTATCCCTTGACCCTCAGGATCCCCGCCTGGAATGACATCGGCCTCAGGATTGAAGGTGATTATCTCACGCCCAGTATTATAGTCCTGCGCGTTTACTTTCGAGCCGGCTTCCCAGTCGGGCGAACTCGCGATCGAACCGTCCAAATTAATCTGGAATGCCAAGAGTTGCCCTTTCCAGTCGGCGCTGTCGAACCTAGCCTGAAACAAGTGACTGCCCGCATTCAATGACCCGGTATTGGTCGCCACCGAGGCCGCAGAACCTACTCGGTCTCCGATCTCCAATAAGGCCTGAGCGATTGCCGTTGCCACCCCTTCTGTAGTTTGGGCCGAGACAAACGTCGCCTTACTATTGAAAGCCGCGTGCCACAAGTCATCAATCTTTTCAGGATCGGTATTCACGTTGCCGTCGTTCCAAGCTCCGTCTTCTTCCAACTCAGGATTCGGCCAGCCATCGTCGTCGGTGTCCACAAGAAAACCTTGCACACCAAAAGCTACGGTGAAGGACACCATGTGCTGCTCTTCATTGGGATCGGCCGGAGACGTTGGCACGTCATTGGGTAAGGGGCTCAGGTCGGTATTGTAAAAATAGTGCGCAACGTCCGCTACAGTATCAGAAGCGCCATCCCCATCTTCATCGCCTATCGCCGAGGTATACGGCGCACTGCCACTCCAATAACCATCGGTAAACAGCACCGCATAGTTCTGCTGACAGGCGGAAATAATCGGGTTGTCGTAGTCACTATTGTAGTAATCGGAGTAATAACGTCCAACTCTTTCCAGGCCCCGACGCAAGGGAGTACCGAGGGCCCTCCATTCGTAATCGTACATCGCCTCTATAATAGCTGTGTTGTGCGCCGGATAGTCGTCACTGATAACATTCTCCGCCGGAACCTCTTTGAACAGAACGTCATAGTCATTAATCAGACTGAGTCCAAAGCGGAAAGACGTATTGACGTTCATGACGCGCGCCACGGCGGCCTTCATTACAAATGAACGTCGTCTGTGGTACTGATACCAATTCGCAATATTCTGCTGCGCCTCGGCCACCGTTCGACCGTAGGGATCCTCCTCTGAACCAGTCAGATTGTCCGTGTTACGAACTGTGCCGAAACAATCTTCATATTGAGGTGTGTCGTATGCGTCATTTATATCGCAGCTCGGGCTTCCGTCCACTCCAGCAAAGGACGTCATTAGGGATTCAACATCTATATCTGTTGCATTTACTGTGTAAGTAATGTGGCTGTCCCAAAGATCCACGATACCATTTGCACCGTCTACCACACTGTTCGGGCCTTGGGCATTCCCTGTTGGACCGCCGTCATCATTGTCATAGCCAAGATTGTCTATCCAGTCATCGTAGGTAAAGCCGGAGAGATTATTAGTTTCGTTGTAGCCATCACTGCCTGGTTGTGGATTGCTTCTCGCCGAGAAAAAGTCCGCGTCGGAGAAACCAATCCACGGCCGGTAGGTCGCTGCCGGATTGTAGTACATGATATTCAGGGAAGAGTTGCGTATTCTCCAGTCACGCACAGCCACCTCTGGAGAACCCTCAAGCTCGCACCTAAAACTGTAGACGTTGTCATCATTGGTTGAATAGTTGAAGATATATTCGTACGGATCTCTACCGGAACAGTCACCGCTGGAGGCGAAGCCTAAAAATACGCCGTCTCTAACCACTGAAACACCACTATCCGCCCAGTAATTTGTGTAATACTGATAAGGACCAGTTAGCGTTTCCCAGTCCATCGATCCGGAATCGTCCAGCATGAAGAAAATATTTGGGTCTATTTGCGTTCCCAGGAAAAGTGGACTCTGCGATAGCGCCATCTCCGCTGCATTCGACGTCGTGGAGGCGGAGAGCATATACACCGAAAATATCCACGAAAGAAAAAATCTTATCTGTAGTTTAGAACTCATTATTGCCTCCCAGACTTTAAGCTGGAACTCTTAGTTGTAGCTAGTTATAGGATTGAACAAACGTTGATTGTAGTCGCACAGTAGTGGTGGCATTGACACCCACTCCTCGCGCCGTGATTCGATGAAAGACCCTTGGCACTGTTGACTCTCCACTTCCAAGCGCAATTGATTGACCCGAGTCTACCGTGCGGTACTGTTCGATTACATAGACAGGCTGTGAGGCAACACCGGCCACCCCAGCAATGGCATCCGCATTGGTGGCCCACCAGGCATCATCAATATCGGCATGATCCCACCAATACTTGCCATCGCCTGCCGCCGGGTCCATTGAGTCTTCGGTCCACACCCTTGTACTACCGTCGCCGCTGGTAACCGGCAAAGTGTCTTGCAAGACCAACCAAGCCTCTGCATTCTTCAATGCAGATTCTGCGGACTGAAACGCCATATTGTAGTCCCGCATATTGCTGGACATTCTCTCTTCGAGGATCGTTGTCTCCATACCCGAAGTACCCATAACCGTAAGGATCGCCAGAAACACCAGGCAGAACACCAATATGGCGCCCTTCTGATTGCCGCTTCTGCCCGCTCCCAATGTCGATTCCAATTTTTTCATGACTATTCAATCTACTCTTAAAACTGCTCAATACCGTGACCAAACTCTAGTTTCCATGCAATCGCCTCACTGTCGGTGTATTTCTACCCGGGCGATTTTCAGGTTCCCAGGGCTCGGTTTCTCAAGCTGATCGTATTGACAAAGACTCTTCGCACCTTTGTGTCTGCAGGCAAAGCGCCATTGCCTCCTCCGCTGCCGTCATAGACCACGCCGTCGAAGGTGTACCCCTGTGGCGCAGGCACCGTACCATCTTCAACAGATTGCATTAGCAAACTAATGCGCACGCTTATCACATCGGCAAAATCGGTGACCAAATTCGCTGGAACATAAGTATCAACGGTGCTACGCACGTCCTGATCAAGATTAATGCCATACAATATCTGCATGCTCTCGACGCCTTCGATAAGTTCCTCTGCAGCCCCGGCATTGCCGGTCGCATCGAGCTGGCGCCTGAATAACGCCGGCGGATTCGCTGCCGCGTCATTGCGTTTGCCCACATAGAACATCGTACCCTGCAGCCGGACTACCTCGGCCAAGTTGGTAGCGCTAGTCTGTGAAGAGATCGGTGAATTCGCCACATTTCCCGGGCTACAAGTGGCGGATAGCGCGATAGTGCTGGTGGTTGCAGGAGAGGCATCGGGCGTCACTACGCAGGCCTGGACGAAGTCGGCCTGTTCGCAATCGCTAATGAGCAGAAAATCATTCGCAGCGATACCCGCATCGGACCCGGCCTGAATCGTCGGAACTGCACCCTGAGTGATCGAGGTTACGATGCCAGGGCTGCCTGCCGCCCCCCAGATCCGAATGATGTCGGAGTTCGGGACAGCCTGTACTACTGGTATAACATGACCGGCAGCACCGGTGGTCCACTCCGCGGTAGCGGTGGAAACCAAAGCGACGTCGGCTGCACTATTATTTACGACACCCGGATTTGTGCCCGTAGCTTCCCAGCCCTGAATACCGAACTGCGGCTGAAAAGAAGCCGGGGGGGCATTTAGTGTATTGTTTACAGTATTGCCCTGCATGGCGCCGAGGCAACCTAAATAACCTCCCATGCGAATTTCCTGCGACAGGAAATTCGACGCAAAGCGTCCGTTCTCCTGAATCCTCTGCCTCGCCTCACGATCTCTCTCTGTAGTGTTGCTGCCGGCATAGATTTGCACGACGCCGGTGGCCAGGGTCAGCCCAAGCACCATACTAACGAGCAGCTCGATTAGGCTGAGACCTTGATTATTGGCAATCTGTAGTCGGTTCATCTGCTGTTTCATTTAATTCACTGTCAACTAGAGCGGCTGAAATGTAGTACGGAATGCCTGATCTGCCGTGCCGTCGCGATCGTCATCCCACCAGAGTTTAATGGCATAGATGCTGCCTGCCCCATCGCAAGCATTGGCCGCCGCCGTGCCATCAGTTGGCGTCGAATCGAGGCAAACCACGGCGGTGCCTAGCGGCAATGCCGTCGCCACGCTTATGGTCCAATCCAGCACGTCCTGAGCGGCCATCTGAGCTCCCGTGCAGCCAGCGACGGTAAAACATGCCCCGGTTGCAGCGCCAGCGGCGTCGTTATAGCTACCAGCATCTACTGCTGCCAGGTTTGCGCGCATCCGTTCCGCGATATCGCCAGAAAGCGTTGTGGCCATGGTGCGGTAATAGGCCGCCTGATTTCCGCGCAGGCTGACACCCTGTACTCCAGCCATGCCCATCATGCCGAATGACAGCACCAGGAGAGAAACCAACACTTCCATCAGCGTAGTTCCCGATTGTCGCGATAGGCGTGCTACTGGCTTATCTACGGACATGCAATCCCCCCTTCGACGCGCCGGCCACGGCCAGACACCCCAATTTCAACTGAGCGTGCATTGTCAGCGTTATTCGACGATGGACAGAGCTTCATCGTTTGAACCCCAGCGGTTGCACTAAATCCCAAGCTATTGTATTCGAAATAATCTGTGGTGCCGGTCAACACACTATCTGCACCCAATGCATCAAATACGCGAATAACGATATCTCCCGCATCTATCGACCCTGCATCGCCATCTGAATCGCCATTTACATCCAGAAATACAATCCAGCCCGTAGACCAACTACCGGCCAGACAATCGACACCATCATCACTAGGGCAAATACCCACGTTGCTGCCCCGTTTGATCGCTTCGCTACGCGCCAGATTAAGCGTAGTCATAAAGAGCTTGGCTTGCGAGTTAGTGACATTACTCTCAATAGTGTCCTGGAAATTAGGCAGTGACACAGCGAGTAAAATACTCAAGATCGCGACCGTTACCAGTAGCTCGATCAGAGAATAGCCCTTGTTTTTATAACAGTTTTTCACTTAGTTTCCGATTATCGGGTATCTCGCCTAATCAAGTTTGTTGCTGAAAACCGCACCGAATCTGGGAGCACGAAGGTCTCTAGATGCGGATTCTCAGGCCAATTTATCCAACTTCACAAGTAGTTTGTCGGTTATCGGAGCCGTAATTAAATAGCTACCGGTAGTTCTATCAACGCTAACCATATAGAATCCCCCGCGCAAGACTGTGATTTAGCTAAAAGAACTAGTAAATTCAGGTACTTAATTGAATAGACTGTGACAGAAATCACATCAGGCCTGATTCTCGGCAAGGCCGGTTCGCGGTAAAGGTCGTCTGCTGCGGGCAATTGCCGCAGAGCCTTGTCTGCAGTATACCTTTTTAAGTAGCCAATCGTTGCCGCGCGGCTTTCGGACCCGCCTCGATACAGGGAACACTCGTGGAAGTTACACTCAGCTCAGTTCTCCTGCTTGCCATTACCGGATTCATCGCGGGTGGCATCAATACTGTCGCCGGGGGAGGATCCAATTTAACCCTGCCTGTGCTGATGATCCTGGGTTTACCGGCAGACGTCGCTAACGGCACGAATCGCATCGCCGTCACTATGCAGTGCCTGGTCGGGCTGGCAGGGTTCGATAAACACCATACTCTCGACCGACCCGCCTTATTACCTATCCTTATCCCCACAACCGTAGGCGGTGGCTGCGGTGCAATAGGCGCCGCACTGATTCCTAATCTCTTCCTCAAACCCATACTGCTGGGCACCATACTGCTGATGGCGCTAATCATCTTAATCAAACCTCAGGTTATTGCACCACCTCCTGGCACGCCAAACCTGAATCCGAAGGAAAGCCGAGGCGCCTGGTGGGGTCTATTCGCTGCGGGTGTCTATGGTGGTTTCGTGCAGGCGGGCGTAGGGTTTATTCTGTTGGCTGCGCTTGCCGGTGGACTGCGCTACGACCTGCTTCGAGCCAATGCCCTAAAGACCGCCTGCGCACTCGCATTCACCAGTGTTGCCCTGGTGGTTTTCATTCTCTTCGATCAAGTCTGGTGGATACCCGGCCTGATTCTCGCCGCAGGTTCCATGACCGGCGCGCACCTTGCCGTGAAAATCGCCGTGCGCGCCTCGGCGCAAAGCATCAAATGGTTTCTATTCTTGATGACGCTGTGCGCCGTCATCGCTGGGCTCGTTTTCTAGGCAAAGCGCATCGTGATGGCTGCGCCGCCTAAATCGCTTGAGCCTATCTCAATTGTTCCGTTATAACTTCCTACAATATCCGTTACAACGGCTAAACCAATGCCCTGCCCCTGCAGCAAAGTATCTGCTCTCGCGCCACGTTGCAGGACAAACTCCTGCTTTTCCACGCTTATACCGGGGCCATTATCCTCGATCACAATCTCCAAGCCAGGTATGTCGTTTGCGAGTGCGCGTGCGCTAATGCGCACCTGTGCGCAGCCATATTTAAATGCATTGTCCAAGACATTACCCAGAACTTCGAGTAAGTCGCGTTCGTCACCATGGAAAACCGCATCGGCATCCAGTCTGCTTTCTACCGTGACTGATTTGTCGCGATAGACTTTCTGCAGAGCATCCAACACCTTGCCCACCACAGGCTTTACTTGCACCTGCCGCGCCAATGCCGAACCGTTGTTAGCTTGCACGGCGCGTTGCAACTGGTAGGTAACTATCTGGTTCATCCGCGTCAACTGCTCATCTACCGCTTCGAGTTGCTGCGCAGCATCACTCGGCCTGGTGGATAGTGATCGCATGATACCTGCTATCACTGCCAGAGGTGTTTTTAGACTGTGGGCGAGATCGCCGAGGGTCGTTCGGTATCTATCTTGTTGTTTGCGCTCTGTTGTAATCAACACATTGAGATTGTTCGTTACTCCCTGCAATTCTTGCGGGTAATTCTCGGCAAGCTGATCCTTTTCTCCAGACTCGATCTGCTTCAAATCTCTAGCCATTCTGTGCAGTGGCGATAAACCCCAACGCATTAGATAAAACTGCATCAACAGGAGCAACACCGCCGCCCCACCCAACCAGGACCATAGACTCGTTCTAAAATTTGCAATTTCCAAGTAGTACGGTGTCGCATCTTCTATCACTGTAAAATTGTACTCGGTAATGCCATTTTCCCAGAGGATGCCGTAGCTCAATACGAAATACTCTTCGCCATCGGCATTCAGGGTCTTCGAAAACAGCGTCTCCCCGACTTCTATCGCCTGGCGCAATACTTGCGGATCGGCGAAGTTAAATGTGAGTGCGGAGTCACTGCGCCATAATTCCCCGAGACTCGGCTGACTAATAAAGCCGTATAAGCCCGAATTCAGCAGATTAAATCGAGGCTCCCGCAGAGTCTCCAGGAAATAGAACTCTCCGTCAGATATTTCGGCAGCAGCCAATAATATATAGATTTGGGGCTGAAGGCGCTCAGCCGCGCCCGCCTCCACGCTATTTCTGAACGCCCGATCCAATACGATGCCAGTCAGACCTAAAAACAAAAAGAGCAGAATACTAAACGAGATAATAAGACGCGTCTGAATAGAATAGTTTGAGGGATGCTGGGAAGAGGTCATTCGGTGTCGACCAGACTATCGCGCTCGATGCGCGCTAGGATTCTTCAAGACTAAATCGGTAACCTTGACCGCGGACAGTTTCGATTGGCTTTAGTGTCTGATCTGGGTCTAACTTCTGCCTGAGACGACGCACAAAGACTTCCAGGACATTGCTGTCGCGATCGTAGTCCTGCGCGTATAAATGTTCTGTCAATTCAGTCTTGGAGATAACTTGTCCCGGATGCAGCATCAGATACTCCAGCATCTTGTATTCATACGCAGTAAGGTCGACACTCTTCTCATCGACCAATAGCCTTTTCGCCGCGATGTCCAGGCTGAGATGACCGAATTCGAGTTTTGGTTTCGCGAAGCCAGCGGCGCGCCTCAGCAGCGCGTTCAATCTGGCGACGATTTCTTCCAGCTGAAAGGGTTTGACCACGTAGTCGTCGGCACCCGCATCCAGACCGGCCACCTTGTCTTGCCAGTCACCGCGTGCCGTCAAGATCAGGATCGGATATTCTTTACCCGCCGTGCGAATCTGCTGAATCAAAGAGATGCCATCGATCTCCGGCAGCCCCAGATCGATGATGGCGGCGTCAAAGTCGTATTCGGTTGCATAGTACAAACCCGATTTGCCGTCTTCGGCTACGTCGACTACATAGCCCTGCTTGACAAGGCCTTGCTCCAGTTGCTGACGCAACAAGCTTTCGTCTTCAACTACGAGTAGTCGCATTTTGTTCTACCCGCCACCACTTATTCTGCCTGTATTTACATTCACGAAGACAGTGAAGACCTTGCCCTCATCCTCCATGCGGATCTGGTAACGCTGAGCGGCACCCTCTCCGACAAGGCTGATGCGAAGAATATTCCCCTCGAAGCGCTGTCTGGCAATCTCAACCGCCTGTCGCTGGGTAACTCGCGGAGCAGCTTGTGCGTTGGGACGGGTATTGTCACTGCGGTTGATATCGATTTGCGCAGGTTGCACTGGAATATTTTGAGCATGGGCGAGCTGCACCACCGCCAGTAATGATGACAATAACAAACTCTGTATCGCTGTCTTGCTCAAAATATTCCTCGTTCTTGGAGAATCGCATAATCATGCGGTGCCCTCAAGTTGCTTATAAAACCGGCTGTACATTCACTCTAACCCGGATTTCCGCGCCAGGATCGGTATTGCTTCTGACTGAATACTCCGAGCCATTGTACAGATAGGTTACTTGATACCCTACAAGCCTTTCTTCTTCGTGTTGCTGATAGACCGTCTCGCAGCGCTGAATCGTGTGATATACACGGCCGCTGGGTCTCTCATTGCGACGCATAATATCACGTCCTATCGAGTGTCCCAACACGGCCCCAAGAACTGCCCCAACACGCTGATTCGACTTGTTATGCCCTACCGCGTTGCCAATAGCGCCACCGAGGATGGTGCTTAGAATCACGGGGGTTTTCGAGCCACCACCACGGTAGCGGTCCACCGCCGTCTCTTCCTCCCAGCACTGCTCCTGCGGCCGCGATATCTCTACAATCTCATAGATCGCACGCGATTCAAGCACCGGCGCCGTCTCATAGGAGGTTTCCGCCAACACCGAGCTGGATACCAGCCCCAGAACAACTAAGGTGCCAATTAGTCTAGTTTTCATCTTAGCCTCGCTCATCAAAGCCTTATTAGTTTTCGAGGGTGACACCCTGTTTTCGGGCCCCACTCCCAACCTCGATTGCTAATCTAACAAAAACAACCTTAATTGAAGCTGAAGAAATCACTAGGGATTGAGGGTGCTTAGAGCCGCCCTGTGCTATTTAAATTGCCGCTACAGTAGTGTATTTTATCCACAGGCTATAATTACTGGATAACTGGGTCGGCTCGCACAAATGCCACAACAGACCTGCAATCCTGCGATATTGTTTTCACAAACCACTCAGAGGGCTCGTTAGAAGTAATCGTCTTTGTCAGCACAAAAGTAGCACTAACTATAAAACCAATAAGAGTATGACCATGTTTAATAAACCGCTAATAATCTCATTTGTTATCACACTACTCGCCTGCATCCCGCTCTACCTTCTCAGCACACAGGAATATTCACTTACACTTTCGAATTTGCCGATTTTTGCCCTTTCCCTATTTGTCACCATACTGATAGCCAGTTTCTGGGCTCACACTAGCTCCTCAGCTAAAGAAAATCATCACCACGATGACGAATCACACGCTAGCAGGGAAAAGGGCAACGTGAAGTGGTTCAATGCAACCAAGGGGTTTGGTTTCATTACGCGCGATAGCGGAGACGACGTATTCGTTCACTTCCGCTCGATACGAGGCGATGGACACCGGGTTCTGCATGATGGGGACCGCGTGGAGTTCGAGGTCAGCGAAGGAGAGAAAGGCCTGCAAGCAGACGATGTTGCTGTCGCACGCTAGCCACAAGCTGCTCTGTGTCAATAATGAGGAGGCTGCTCGTTATGAGCAAGGTCTCCTTGAGCAGAGCCTCGCTCGAGCGCCTCTTGTAACTGGTCTTTTAACAAAGACAATTCACGAGACACTTCATCGAGGTGGCGCTGCTGCTTAATAACGATCTCATTCAAATCTGACAGCAGATCCTCCTGATAACTGATTTTCATTTCCAATTCGATGAACTTTTCTTCCAAAATACCTACCTCCAAACGAATTCACGGCTGTACTCGACGTTTGCCACATTAACTAGTAGCAATCGAGCATTCAATGACAGCTCTCTGCTAATCTGTTAATACTACGCTGTATCATGAAATATTCCTTGTATTTCAATCTAGGAATTCCAGGGTCAATTGTTTTACCATGGCCGAGCATCTGGTGTGCCGCCTCATACAATCGAGCAGGAACTGAACAATGGAAAAAGCCCCCATCAATTGGACGAATATGCTGGTATTCAGCCTGACTCCCGCTGCAGCTATCACTCTCGTGCCTGCCTACGGCTACTTTTACGGCTATGACCTCTATGAATGGACAGTCTTCGTGCTGTTAATGGGTTTTTGCGGCATGTCCATAACCGCCGGCTATCACCGCCTCTGGTCCCATAAGACCTACAAGGCTCACCCGGTAATTCGCGTTCTGTTTGCTCTGGGAGGCGCCTGTGCATTGCAGAACGATATATTGACCTGGTCATCAGGGCATCGGCGCCACCACCAGTTCGTCGACAATAATGAGCGTGACCCTTATTCAGCCTCGCGCGGCTTCTGGTTTTCTCATATAGGCTGGATCCTGCGCAATTACGAGAGTGGAAAGGTCGACTATTCGAACGTAAAAGACCTAATGCAAGATCCAATCGTAATGTGGCAGAAGAGGCACTATCTGACTCTGCTTCTTATAATGAACATCGGGCTACCCGCCTTGTTAGGTTTAATTCATGGAGATATTATGGCGGGGCTTCTTCTGGGCGGTTTGTTACGCCTGGTACTTAGTCAACACGTTACCTATCTAATAAATTCGATAGCCCATATGTGGGGCCGTCAACCCTACAGCGAGAAGAGCTCAGCCAAGGACAATAATCTGCTTGCGTTCTTTACTTACGGCGAGGGTTATCATAACTATCATCATACGTTTCAATGGGACTATCGAAACGGCATTCGATGGTGGCAGTTTGATCCAACCAAGTGGATGATTAGCCTGCTCTCCCTGACCGGCCTTACCAGCGATCTGAAGCGTTGCAGCCCCGCGCAGATCGAAAAGGCGCGCCTTGAGCTTCAATACCGCAAAGCCACTGAGAAATGTGAACTCTTCGATATTCCGGAAAATTGGCGCCTGCGGTTGGAATCGGAATACGAACAGCTGTTGCAAACCCTGCAACTGTGGAGCGAACATCGTCAGGCTTGGTACGAGGCGAAGGGAAAGCAGATTCAGCAGAGTATCAACTCCTTAGACCGGCTGCAGCTTAAGCACGGCTATCGAGAGGTGCAGTACCGACTGAAGGCGCAGAAGCGCCGCTGGCAGCATTTGCTACGGAATCTAGCGCAGCCACACCCGCAACTGATCTAGTTACGGCCCTTTACTCGTAGATTCAGTTATAAGCAGAGTGCCGCTGACAATAACACAGCACATGGCAGTAAATACTCGGCTGATTCCATTGTCCCGGCTATCCTATCTAACAGGATTCTGGCAGAATTGTGAATCATGAAACCAGATCTGCGCTCGTCGACAAATGCACAGCTCTCAATGAAATCGAAGGGAACAACATGAAATTTATGCCGAAGACTCACGTTTTAGCCCTATTAGCTCTCAGCGGCCTGAGCACGGCCGTCTCAGCCGTAGAGGAAGGCGAAACTGCCCCTATCTTCGACCTACCCTCTATCTATGCCGATCATCCCGCCATCAGCACGGCTAGCCTCGAGGGCAAGACCGTCTACGTAGATTTCTGGGCCTCGTGGTGCGCTCCCTGCCTAAGCTCCCTGCCTTTGTACAATGACATGTACCATAAGTACAAAGATCAGGGCTTGGAGATAGTGGCAATCAATGTCGACAACCCCATCGAAGACGGGCTGGATTTCCTTTTGGATACACCCTTGGATTTTTTAATCCCAGCCGACCCTGATGGCGAGGCGGCGGAATTGTTCGAAGTGATAGGCATGCCAACCTCCTACCTGATCGAGCCTGATGGCACAGTAAAGCTGGTCCACATGGGCTTTCGATCTTCAGACATAGAGATCATAGAAGAGGCGATTCGGGAATCTCTGGCGAACAACTAACTCCGCCCTGGACGCCGAGCGTTCGTTGCAGCATGCCAGGTCTATGGAGCTAGAACAGACGCAATGGGGGTTCGTCCAGCAGCGAGAGTTGCTCGCGCAGCTCAAGTATATGTTCCGCCCAATAGCGCTCTGTATTGAACCACGGGAAACTCATCGGAAAGGCCGGGTCCTGCCAGCGACGCGCCAACCAGGCGCTGTAGTGCATCAGCCGTAATGTGCGCAGAGACTCGATCAATTCCAGCTCGGACGCCCTGAAATCATAGAATTCATTATAGCCCTCTGCCAACTCGAGAAGCTGCGCCTGACGCTGGTCACGCTCTCCGGATAACATCATCCACAGATCCTGAATCGCTGGTCCCGTCATGGTGTCATCGAAGTCGACGAAGTTCGGCGTCTCGTCTTTCCACAGCACATTTCCAGGATGGCAGTCGCCATGAATGCGCAGCTTCTTAATCTGACCATGCGCCGAGAAGCGTTGTTGAATCTTATCGATGAGATCTTTGGAGAGCGACTCATAGGCGGGTAGCAGATTCGCAGGCAAGAAGTCGTTCTCCAGCAGAAACTGTCTGCTGTTTACGCCAAATCGCTCTACGCTTAACTCAACACGATGTTCGAAACCGTGAAGTGCGCCGACCGCATGGATGCGGCCAATGAAACGCCCCATGACCAAGAGGTTATCCAGATTATCCAGTTCGGGCGGACGACCGAGAAACTGCTCAAACACCGAAAACTGAAAATTCTTGAATTGCAGCAGCGTTTCGCCATTGGCAAAAATCATAGGCGGTACGACGGGTATCTCGAGATCGGCGAGCTCCTGGGTGAAGCTATGTTCTTCGAGAATCTGTGCGCTCGACCAACGCTCGGGTCGATAGAACTTGACGATAATCGAAGGCCCGCCGTTAAGGCCTACCTGATAAACTCGATTCTCGTAGCTGTTAAGCCCAAAGATGCGCGCATCGGTTTCGAAGCCGAGACTTTCCACAGCTTCCAACACGGCAACTGGCGATAGTTCGGCATAGGGATGGTTATTCGAGTCCATCTACTCAGGACAAACTATTAAGCATAGTAAAAGAGCGGGAGAAATTTGTGATTCGGCCAATGAGTATCAAGAATCTTTTCGATCGACCTTGCTACCCACGATGGACACAGGGAATGGTGACACATTGTCGCCACTGGAAATCTTGCTTACACCGCTCTTCTCGACCTCGTCGATGCGGATGATCGCCTGAATCGGGATGAAGCTGCGCTTCACACCGTGGAATTCTGCCTTGAGTTTTTCCTCCGAGGGATCAACCACCACCTGCGAGCGCTCATCGAATACGTAGTCTTCGATCTCGACGAAGCCATACAGATCGCTCTGATAGACCTGTTTTACGAAGACTTCGTAGACCTTGCCCTTGTTCAGGAAGGTAATCTTGTATATTTCCGAAGGATTTGCCATTTATATCAATCTCTTATCTTCTGCTCGCGCGCAATGCGGTAGACCAGATGATTATGTCACTTGTAACTAAATTTGCCGCGCATTTAAGCGCGTAGGCCTAATATCAGGCTGGAACTGTGAATTTCAAGCCATTATGCGTTAAATCGGGGTTAAGGGCATCTCTATTAATTGGAAATGCCCTTAAGGGCTGCTGATTTTTACTGTTATAATTCGCCCCCTTTTGAGTTTAGCCCAGCATGTGGAAAACCTGTGGAACCTGAACAGAGCACAATCCCGTTAGAAACGGCGGATGGCCCAATGATCGAGACGAAGAAAGTCTTCATCAAGACCCATGGCTGTCAGATGAATGAGTACGATTCGGATCGTATGCTCGACCTGCTGAAAGAAAAACAGCATGCCGTGCTGGTCGATAACCCTGCCGATGCCGATCTATTGCTGCTGAACACCTGTTCGATCCGTGAGAAGGCGCAAGAGAAAGTATTCCATCAACTGGGTCGCTGGCGCCATCTGAAGGATGCGAAACCCCACCTGAAGATAGCCGTCGGGGGATGTGTTGCGAGTCAGGAAGGTGCCGCGATCGGTAAGCGTGCGCCCTACGTGGACGTGGTGTTTGGGCCGCAGACCCTGCACAAGCTGCCTGAGATGTTAGACGCCAGCGGCAAGGGCAGCCCCGTAGTCGATATCAGCTTTCCCGAGATTGAGAAATTCGATCATCTGCCGCAGCCCGACGCCAGCTCCTGCCAGGCCTTTCTTACTGTCATGGAAGGATGCAGCAAGTACTGCAGTTTCTGCGTGGTTCCCTATACCCGTGGCGAAGAAGTTAGCCGCCCACTCGATGACGTCTTGGCCGAGGCTGTGCATCTTGCCGAGCAGGGTGTGCGGGAAATCAACCTGCTAGGTCAGAATGTAAATGCCTACCGCGGCCTCAGCCATGAAGGCAACATCGTGGATCTAGCCACACTAATTCAGTATATTTCAAGCATAGAAGGCATCGAGCGTATACGCTTCACCACCTCCCATCCCATCGAATTTTCTAGTCCACTGATCAATGTCTATGGGCAGATCCCGGAATTGGTGGATCATCTGCACCTGCCAGTACAAAGTGGTTCCGATCGAATACTTGCAGCCATGAAGCGGGGCCATACTGCCTTGGAGTATAAATCGATCATTAGAAAGATTCGCGCGTTGCGGCCAAACATAAGCCTGTCTTCAGATTTCATCGTGGGCTTTCCCGGCGAGACCAATGCTGACTTTGAGGACACGATGAAACTGATCATCGAGATCGGTTTCGATACTTCATTTAGCTTCATCTACAGCGCACGACCGGGAACGCCGGCGGCCGAGCTTGTCGACCTGGTGCCGGAGCAAGAGAAGAAGCACCGACTCGCCACCCTGCAATCGCAGATTGTCAGCCAGGCCAATGCCATCAGCGCAGCCATGGTTGGTACCGAACAACGTATACTGGTAACCGGGCAGTCGAAGAAGCACGCGGGTGACCTTCAGGGTCGCAGCGAAAACAACAGAGTCGTGAATTTCAAGAGCGATGATCACTCTCTGATCGGCAATTTTGTTACCAGCAGGATCACCGAGGCACTGCCAAACTCCCTGCTCGGTAGCATATAATCGATTGCTTGCTATACTGAGTCCCTATCCACTCCTCCTCAAGAGGTATCTTGCAGCTGCATGACAACTCATACTCTCAGTTTGACTCTGATGCCAGACAACGCACAGCGCCTTTCCAATCTGTGCGGGCGTCTGAATGAGCACATTCACCAGATCGAAAGCTCACTTACTCTAAGCATTCAACAGCGCGGCAATGTTTTTCAACTCTCCGGAAGCGAGTCGGCGATTTCCGATGGCGGGCATATACTCGAGTCTCTCTATCAGGCGACCTCTCAGGGCAGCGTTCTCAGCCCGAGCATGGTGCACCTCGCACTGCGCGAGGCATTGCCCTCCGAGTCGGTTGAGGGCGGCAACGAATTCGAGCAACTGCTTATAAAAACACCGAAATCCTCCGTTAAACCACGCGGCAAGCATCAGTGTGAATACGTACGCAGCATTCATCAGCACGACATTAATTTCGGCATCGGCCCCGCGGGTACCGGCAAGACTTATCTTGCGGTCGCCTGCGCGGTGGAGGCGCTGCTTCGAGAAGAAGTGAATCGAGTCCTGCTGGTGCGGCCTGCTGTTGAAGCCGGCGAGAAACTCGGGTTTTTACCCGGGGACCTCGCACAAAAGATTGATCCGTACCTGCGCCCGCTCTATGACGCGCTGTATGAAATGCTCGGCTTCGAGAAGGTTGCCAGACTGATCGAGAAGAATGTGATCGAAGTGGCACCGCTGGCCTATATGCGCGGCAGAACACTAAACAATTCGTTCATCATCCTGGATGAGAGTCAGAATACGACCAGTTCACAGATGAAGATGTTCCTTACGCGAATCGGATTCGGCTCGACCGCCGTTATCACCGGCGACGTTACCCAGATCGACCTGCCGAAAGGCACCCGCTCTGGCCTGATACATGTGAGCAAGGTTCTGCAGGGAATCAAAGAAATCGGCTTCACTTATTTCGAAGCGAAAGACGTGGTGCGGCATCGGCTGGTGCAAAAAATTGTCGAGGCCTACGATGAGTTTGATCGAAGCTCGGTATCTACACTAAGCAGCAAGGATTCCGCGCAGGCCAATGAACGCGACAGTTGATCTTAGCAACGGCTGTACAGATCACTGGGTGCCCACTCAGCTGCAATGCGAAGAATGGCTCAACTGCGGCTTGCAGGTCGCTGGCCAGAACAAGCACTGCAGTGTCAGCCTGAGCTTCGTGGATGCGACAAACTCCCAGGCACTCAATAGAGATTACCGGGGTAAAGACAAGGCGACTAATGTCCTTTCTTTTCCCGCTGATTTCCCCCCCGCACTGCAAGACCAGGTAGCGGGCTACCCTCTCGGTGATATTGTTATCTGCGCCGAGGTCGTCGAGCGGGAAGCTGCCGAGCAAGACAAGGATCTGGCTACTCATTGGGCGCACCTTACCGTTCACGGCTTGTTCCATCTTCTGGGCTATCAACACAATACGGCGAGCCGTGCCGAGGAGATGGAACAGTTAGAAATTAATACCCTGGAAAGGCTTGGAATCCCCAACCCTTATTTGGTAGTGTAAATAGCAGGTAGCGAGCGGATTTCGATAGTCCCCTGAAATTGCTCACCTGCTTAAAATGAGAAAACGAGAACACAGAGAATGACTGACGAAGAATCTAGTCTCGATCCAAGGCCCAAGTCCTGGATCGATAAAATTGCTCAAGTATTTTCCGATGAGCCAACAGACACTAAGAGCCTGCTCGAATTGGTTCGAAACGCCGAGCAGGACCAAGTTCTCGATGCCGACGCTCTCAGCATTATCGAAGGCGCCCTGCAGGTTTCCAGCATGCAGGTTCGCGACATCATGATTCCCCGCTCGCAGGTTGTCACAGTGCCAGCCGATCTCGACGCGGTAGAGATAATCGAGCTCATCACCAAGGCCTCACACTCCAGATTCCCTGTTATAGGCGACAACGTAGACAATGTTATAGGCATTCTATTAGCGAAGGATCTGCTACCCCTGGCGCTCAATACAGCGAGTGATAAATTCCGAATCAAAGATGTCATTCGACCCGCTACCTTCGTGCCTGAAAGCAAACGCCTGAATGTGTTGCTTCGTGAATTCCGTGAAACCAGACAACACATGGCCATAGTCATCGATGAGTATGGCAGCGTCTGTGGTGCCGTCACTATCGAGGATGTGCTGGAACAGATCGTTGGTGAGATCGAAGACGAATACGATGTGGACGATGACAGCTATATCAAGAAATTCGACGAAGATAATTACATCGTCAAGGCTCTCACTCCCGTCGATGAATTCAACGACTATTTCAAAACTGCCTTCAGCGATCAGGAGTTCACCACGGTAGGGGGGCTTGTGCTGCAACAGTTCGGACATATCCCGGAGCGCGGCGAGACGATCTCCATCGGCCCCTTCCTCATTACGATCCTGAATGCCGATAGCCGGCAGATCAAGCTAATCAAAGTCACCGCGCAGACATTACCGGATCAGGAATAGACAATTCGCTTCGGTTTTTTAGCCGACCCACTACCTGTTTGCGACCGTCTGGGGTATGCTTGCAGGCCTCACGACAAGCAAAATAAATCCAGTTAATTCACATAGTTAGAGAACAGATGAGCAGCATCGACCCACACTATCCAGCGCAGGCTGTAGAAGCCGCGGCACAATCCTATTGGCAACAACACGACAGCTTCAAAGTTAGCGAAGACAAGTCCCTTGAAAAGTTTTACTGCCTCTCCATGTTCCCCTACCCAAGCGGTCATTTGCACATGGGTCATGTACGCAACTACTCCATAGGAGACGCGATCTCGCGTTATCAGCGCATGCTGGGCAAGAATGTGCTGCAACCCATGGGCTGGGACGCTTTCGGGCTGCCTGCTGAAAATGCCGCGATACAGAACGAGGTGCCTCCGGCGCAGTGGACCTACTCAAACATCGACTACATGCGCGAGCAACTGCAAAGGCTCGGCTTTGCCTATGACTGGAGCCGCGAGATAGCGACCTGCCATCCTGATTATTATCGGTGGGAACAGTGGTTCTTCACGCGCCTCTTTGAAAAGGGGCTGGTTTATAAAAAATCATCGGAGGTGAACTGGGATCCTGTGGATCAGACTGTGCTGGCTAATGAGCAGGTGGTCGATGGGCGCGGCTGGCGCTCGGGAGCAGTCGTCGAGCGTCGCGAAATACCACAATGGTTCATCAAGATCACGGACTTCGCCCAGGAACTACTCGACGATCTGGAGGGTATGGAAGGCTGGCCGGAAAAAGTGCGCACCATGCAAGCGAATTGGATCGGCCGCTCCGAAGGAATCGAGCTGGATTTCGAAGTTGCCGACGAAGCCGATGAGGCGCTTAGAAAGCTAAGCGTTTACACCACCCGCCCGGACACACTGATGGGCGTCACCTACGTCGCCATGGCCGTGCAACATCCGTTGGCGAGCAAAGTAGCGAAGTCAAACCCCCAGATTGCCAAATACATAGAACAACAGAGCAATACCAAGGTGGCTGAAGCCGACATGGCGACCATGGAAAAGACTGGTATAGACACCGGTTTGAAGGCTATCCACCCAATCAGCGGCGAGTCGCTGCCGATCTATTTGGCTAACTTCGTACTGATGAGCTACGGCTCAGGTGCAGTGATGGCGGTGCCAGCTCATGATCAGCGAGACTGGGAGTTCGCCAGGAAATATCAATTGCCCATCAAGCAAGTCATCCAATCGAATAGTGAGGAAGACGTTTGCGATCTGGAGAAGGAAGCCTTCGTGACGAAGGGAGTCCTGATCAACTCCGGCGATTTCGACGGGCTGGATTTCGACGCCGCCTTTGCCGCCATTGAGAAACATCTAAGCGAACGTAATCTCGGAACAAAGAAAGTCAACTTCCGTCTTCGTGATTGGGGCGTGTCGCGTCAGCGCTATTGGGGCGCTCCTATCCCCATTATCAATTGCGAGCATTGTGGCTCTGTCGCGGTGCCGGATGAAGATCTTCCGGTAGTTCTGCCAATAGAGGTAGAGATCGACGCAAGCGGATCTCCCCTGGGGAAACTAAAAGCGTTTTACGAGGTAGATTGCCCAAAATGTAAATCAGCAGCCGTTCGTGAGACCGACACCTTCGACACATTCATGGAGTCTTCCTGGTATTACGCTCGCTACGCCAGTCGCGACCAAACCAACAGCATGCTAGATGAGCGTGCCAACTACTGGCTACCAGTAGACCAATACATCGGTGGCATCGAACACGCGATCCTGCACCTGCTTTACGCGCGCTTCTTTCACAAGCTTATGCGCAACGAGGGGCTGGTTAGCTCGGATGAACCGTTCACTCAGCTATTGACTCAGGGCATGGTGCTAAAAGACGGTAGCAAGATGTCCAAGTCAAAAGGAAATACCGTCGACCCCTTATCGCTAATCGAGAAGTACGGGGCAGATACGGTGCGCATGTTTACCATGTTTGCCTCGCCTCCGGATCAGTCGCTGGAATGGTCCGATAGCGGTGTCGAGGGTAGTTTTCGATTCCTTAAGAGACTCTGGAAGATTGTTGCCAATCACCAGCCGTTGGCACTTATCGATTTCGCCAGCCTCAAGCTTAGCGACGAACAGACACAGCTGCGTAGAAAAACCCATCAGACATTGGAAAAAGTAACGGACGACTACGGCAGACGTCACACATTCAATACCGCCATCGCAGCGACAATGGAGTTATTGAACGCTGTTTCGCGTTTTGCCGATTCACACGATGAGACGAACGACCGACTGGTCATTCAGGAATCTCTCGAGACGGCGATACTAATGCTTGCGCCTATCGTGCCGCATTTCTGTCACGCCCTGTGGCAACACCTGGGTCATGAAGGAGCCGTAATGAATGCCTCATGGCCGTCGGTCGACTCGACTGCCTTGACTGAGAACACTATCACTATCGTGTTACAGGTGAACGGCAAACTTCGTGATACAGTGGAAGTAGCGAAAGGGATAACGAAAGACGAGTTGGAACAACTAGCCATGGAGAACGAAGCTGTTAAACGTTTTACCGCAGAGGGAACTGTCAGAAAAGTCATCGTAGTCCCCGGCCGCCTGGTTAACATGGTAGTCAATTGAGCGGCGAGAAGACAATGACAGGGCTTCGAATACTACTCCTGTCTATATTGTGTCTCGCACTCGGTAATTGCGGTTTCAGTTTGCGCGGCAGCGATGCCCTGTCTGCAAAGTTCTCAGACTTGCAACTGTACAACGAGCAAACTAACAGCGAATTCTCGCGGCTGCTACGGCGCAGCCTCGACAGCGCCGATGTCAATATTACGCAAGTGACTCCAGACGAAGCAGACGCGAACATTCCACTGCTTGGCATAGCTAGCGAGCAACTTAGCTCGAGGCCAGTAACCATCAACTCGCGCGCCCGTGCTGCACAGATCGAATTGCGGCTCTCGGTAGTCTTGGGGCTGCAGACCGGGGAACAAGTGCTCATCGCTCCAGAAACTTTGTTCGTAGAAAGAATTTACTTTCAAGATCTCGAAAATATTAGCGGCAATCAGGAAGAAGCCGAGATTATCTCCACAGAAATGCGCAGAGAATTGATCAATCAAATAATGCGACGTCTGTCCGCCATCGATAACACATAGAAATACGGGTTTTCATGAAGATAAAGCCAGAACAGCTCTCGCGAACCCTCGGTAGCAGCGAGCTACCACTGTATTGGTTGAGTGGTGATGAGCCTCTTCTCATGCAAGAGGCCGCTGACTTGATTCGCGCTCATCATCGCGACAAAGGTTTCGCCGAGCGCGAGGTGTTCAATGTCGACAAGAACTTCGACTGGAACCACTTCTCACAGTCAACTGGTAATCTCTCACTGTTTTCAGACAAAAAAATTATTGAGCTAAGGCTGTCGACCGCCAAGTTGGATGACACGGGAAAGAAGGCAGTTCAACATTATCTCGATGACCTAAACCCCGACTACCTAATTCTAATAAGTGGCCCGAAGCTCGATGCTGCCACCATCAAGACCAAGTGGTTCTCCGAGATCGAGAAGCACGGCGCACTAATTCAGATCTGGCCCATAAACCGGGAACATCTGAGCCCCTGGCTGGATCAGAGACTACTGCGAGATGGTATCCGGGCCGATGCAGACGCGATTCAGTTACTCGTCGACAAAGTCGAGGGCAATCTGCTCGCCGCCATGCAAGAGATAGAAAAACTGAAACTATTAGCTGAGAAGGCTGATGATGGCTCAATAACCCTGTCGGCGAAGACGGTTATGCAAGTGGTCGCGGATAGCTCGCGCTATAACGTATATCAACTTGTAGATAGCGCCCTGCTTGGCGATATGCCTCGTACGCAAAAAATGCTGGCTGGGCTGCGCAATGAGGGAATCTTTCCATTGATTATCCTGGGTGCTCTGTGCCGTGAATTGCGAACTCTATTGCCCATGCTCGAGAAAAAACAACAGGGACAAGGAATGAACGCCATAATCCAGTCTGCGCACGTCTGGTTTAATCGCAAACAGGCTGTGACTGCGGCACTGAGCAGATTGAACAGCGCAACGATCTGGGAGCTCTTAGATCACGGTCGGCTCATCGACCAGAGCATCAAAGGCATGTCTAGCGCCGATCCCTGGGACGAGTTGAGCCTGCTCCTACTTCGACTCAGCGGCGCCACCCTCGACAGCAATCGAGTTGCTTGATAGCTAGTTTAAGCCTCTGCGTTCTAACAGCGGCTCTATGTCGGCGTCTCTGCCACGAAAATCACGAAATAGAGACATAGCGTCTTCACTCCCCCCACGAGAAAGTAAGGTCTCTCTGAAATGATCACCGTTCGCTCGAAGCAGACCGCCATTTTCTTCGAACCATTTGACAGTGTCTGCATCCAGCACCTCGCTCCATATATAGGAGTAATAGCCTGCCGAGTAGCCACCCATAATATGTGAGAAATAGGTGCTTCTATACCGCGGCGGTACCGTATCTAGTGCAATCCCGGCGCCCGCCAAAGCCTGACTCTCGAAGTCCATTATCTCGTCGGCGGAAGGAATCTGATCTGGCCCCAGTTGGTGGAGAGCCTGATCAAGAATAGAGGCGGCCAGGTACTCGGTAGTTGCGAAGCCTTGATTGAATTTCTGGGTAGCGAGCACCTTATCCAATAGCTCCTGTGGCATCTGCTCACCGGTCTCGAAATGTACGGCATAATTCTCCAAAACCTCGGGCCAGGTAGCCCACATCTCATTCACCTGAGACGGATATTCGACGAAATCACGAGGCACCCTTGTACCCGAAAAATACGGGTACTCGACGTTGGAAAACATCCCATGGAGGGCATGACCAAACTCATGAAACATGGTCGTTACCTCGTCAAAGGTAAGCAATGCGGGATCGCCAGCCTGCGGCTTGGTAATATTCAGGTGGTTGGCTACGATCGGTCGCGTATTCTGCATATCGTTCTGGGACACATAGGAGTTCATCCAGGCACCACCTCGTTTCGTAGACCTCGCGTAGGGGTCCATTAGAAATAGAGCAAGAGTCTCACCGTCGCTGTCGAAGACTTCGAACACGCGCACGTCTTCCTGATAAACAGGTAGGTCAGAACGCTCCTCAAACCTTATGCCATATAATTGCTGAGCTGCGAAGAATACGCCGCGCTGCAAGACGTTATCGATCTCGAAGTAAGGTTGCAGCTGACTCTCATCGAATTGATAGCGCGCTATTCGGAGTTTCTCCGTATAGAACGGCCAGTCCCATGCTTGCAACGCGAAGTCCAATCCATCGTCTCGAATCATCTGCTGCAGGTCTGTTTCTTCTACTCTTGCATTGACCACCGCAGCTGGCGCGAGCTCGGCAAGTCTCTGGTTAACCGACTCAACTTGTCCCGCGGTAGTATCTTCGAGAATAAATTCTGCATGATTCGCATAGCCGAGCAGTCGGGCTCGCTGCGCGCGCAGTCGCAGGACATCAGAGAGTATCTGTCTGTTGTCATATTCCCCGCCGCGACTGCCGCGAGACAGCGAGGTTCTATGAATTCGCTCACGCAGAGATCGGTTCTGCAAACTCGATAGGCTAGGTTGACCACTGGTATTTAACAACGGGATGACAAACTTGCCCGGCATATCACGCGACTCTGCCTCATTCTGTGCTGCAGCGATAAGCGCTTCACTCAACCCGGTCAACTCCTCACGCGAATCCACCACGATGGCCAGATCATTGACCTCACTGAGCACATTCTGACTGTACTGTGTCTGTAGCACCGCTATCTGGCTATTTAGCGCTTTCATTCTCTCCTGTTGTTCGGCGGATAATGCTGCTCCCGCCCTCACGAAGTCGACATGGTACTGCTCCAGGAGTCGCAACGACTGGTCATCTAGCTGTAAGCTTTGCCGTTGCTCGTACAGACTGTTGATGCGCTCGAACAATTCGGGATTTAGTAAGATTTTGTCATTGTGTGCCGCCAACTGCGGAGCCAGTTGCTGTTGTAACTCTCGAATACCGTCATTGGTGTGGGCGCCAGCCATGCTGAAAAAAACCGCCCTCACTCTATTCAACAGTTGGCCTGACAACTCCATAGGCAAAATGGTATTTTCGAACGTTGGCACATCCGCTTGATTGACAATTTCCTCTAGCTCGAGCAACTGCTCGGCCATACCCTGCTCGAACGCCGGCAGATAGTGGTGATTCTCTATCACATCGAACGGTGGATAGCTCAGGTAGAGCGAACTCTGTTGAAGGAATGGATTGATTACTGTTTCTCCAGAGTCGGCTAGAAGGGGGCTGTTTTGGCTCTCTCGGCCTCCAGCCTGCGCGTTCTCCTCGGTTTCCGAGCAGGCGGCTAACAATGTGCCAGTGAGCATTAATGCGATACAGGCCTTTTGTGTAGTGCGTAAGCTCATTAGAACCCCTCATTTTTCAGGATGAATGGCGATAGAGAGATAAAATTTCACATGTATCTCAAATTTAGTCAACAAATGCCGAAATTTGCCCGGGAACCTCCTGTTATTGCCCCATTCCAGCTATCGCTTATCATATAATGTCCGCCATTGTGCATGTAGACGCTCATTTTGATACCGAGTAATCTTTTTGATTTATCCGCCTAAGAATCTCAATTCGATATCCTCCTCGATAGCCAGCCTGGTCCTAGCCGTAGCCCTGCTGCTGACTTCTCTGAATGCTGCCGGTGCTGAGCTCAATATTACACAGAATCAGCTTCCCGTTAACTTAGGACCCTATCTCGACTACTTCGAAGACCCGGGACGCAGCCTCACCATCGAGCAAATGACCTCAGATGCTATCCAGTGGCAGCGTTCCACCCAATCTATCCCAACCCTGGGGCTAAGCAATTCTGCTCACTGGTTCTCGGTAATTCTCAGCGGCGATAACATGTTGGATGAAGATCTGGTGCTTGCTCTTGATACCCCGGTGACAGATCGAGTTGAATTCTACTTTGTGAGAGACAACGAAGTAGTTCGTACCTCGGTGGTCGGAGATACCATTCCCTTATCACAGCTGGACTACCCCTACAGAATTCCAGTAGTACCGTTCGAGATCGTTGGTGAAGGGCAGTACAACAAGATTATTTTCCGCGCCGTGTCCTCTGTAGGTGTAGAAATTCCTCTAACGCTCACAACCGTTTCTTTGTTGGCAGCGAGTCAGCAAAGCAGCTTGGCTTTTAATGGCGCACTGCTATTAATGTTCTTCCTCTGCTTTAGCATCTCCGTCATTTTTTTCGGCTATAGCCGCGAATCGATCTTCTTCGGTGTGGCGTTATTTTTTGGAGGCGGCGGGGTGTTTCTTTTAACTCAGACAGGCCTGGGAAGAATTTGGCTATGGCCTGAGAGCATCGGAGCAAACACTCGTATATCACTGGTGTCAGCCTGTGTCTTAGTGGCCAGCCTCTGCGTGATTGGCCGCTCGCTTCAATTTGAAAACCGATACCGCGATTCTATCAATATAGTGCTACGTTTTTTGACCTATTCGATGGTCCCGCTGGGGCTGTACTATCTCGTTATCCCCTTCGATAATATTAGCAGTGACAATGTAGTTCCGGTGATGGTTATTGCGTTGTTGGCATCTCTCGTGGTTCTGGTCATGGCATCCATCACCGCTATCCAAGGCTCGAAGGCGGCAATCTATCTGGTCACTTCATGGATACTGATTATTTTGGCCTACAGCTCGCTACTCGTTTATAAGTTTGAAATCATCGAGCGGGCCGCATCCTCCACGCTAGCAGGAAAGCTGTTTGCGATCGCCGCCGGAGTCTTTCTACTCATGGCGATGGCGGAATTTATTCGATCAAAGAGTGAGGAACTCGGTGAAGCACGCATGGAGACGAGGGCTAAAGCAGACTTCCTCAAGAACGTATCCAGAGAGTTTCTCACTCCCGTTCACCTGATCCTCGCGAACTCGAAGCGACTGCTGGCGTCGCAGTCGGACAAGCTGGACGAAGCGACCACACAACATATGACAACCGTCATAAAGCAGAGCAATCATCTACACAACCTAATTAACGACTTATTAGAGATGGCGGAACTTGAGTCCGACAGCTTCGAACCAGAATTCGAATTAGTCGAGATTTCTCATTTTCTCAACTCAATAAAAACCCTGATGTCTCCATCGGTTTTGGAGAAGGGACTCGAGCTAAAAACCGCTTTCGCTTCGGCCAATCTATTAGTGCAAACTGACAAGTCGAGGCTGCAGCACATCTTGATCAACATTATTACCAATGCCATCAAGTACACAGACCAAGGCAGCATCCTACTTTCCTATCAGGCAATCTATTTCCAGCGCCGGCTTGGTATCGAAATATCCATCGAAGATACTGGCCGCGGCATGAGCGAGGAGTTTCAGCAAAAACTGTTTAAAGAATTTTCCCGTGAGCAAGAGATGTCGGAAAAAGACCCTGAGGGAACTGGGCTGGGATTAGTGATAGTGAAGCGCATGGTCGAGAGGCTCGGCGGAGCAATTGTCTTTGAATCGCAGAAAGAGACGGGCAGCCGATTCGCTATTCGCCTGCCACTACGGATAGCCAAGGACTAACTGCGAAGGAAGCCAGGTATGGCAGCTAGCCTGTCTCTCGCTCCAGTTGATAAATCGCATCCTTGACGTCTTCCATTTTAAGCTCGAAGCTCTTCAGCGCATCGGCTAGCCCCTGATTGTAGTAGTAGCCACCCACCTGCTTCGAGAAAAAATCCAAAAGAAACTCGGCATCGAAGCCTCCAATCTCCTGCCCGAGCTCGTCTTCAAAGTATTTCTGCAACTTCGCTACAACTTCGACCTTTACGCTGACATCCAGTTCGATATCGGTCAACACTAGGCCCCAAGCTGACGCGCCAAATCATTGAAATCCTCGGCGGTGTAGTCGAATTCACCGTCAGGGTTTCTATTCACTGGCCGTCCCGGCCCTCGCTCCAAGGGGCGTATAACATAGGCAGTCTTCAATCCGGTGCGCGCCGCGGCGCGCAGATCTCCGGGGTGAGCTGCAACCATCATTACTTGCTCAGGTTTCAGGCTTAGTAAATCGGCGGCCTTGAGATAGGCCTGGGGGTCTGGCTTATAGTGGCCGGATAGTTCTGCAGAAAGAATCGCATCCCACGGCAAACCCCCATTCTTTGCCATATGCGTCAGCAAGGAAACGTTGCCGTTAGAGAGCGTGGTAATGACGTATTTGGTTTTCAGTTTATTCAATCCGGCTACCGTATCCGGCCAAGGCGAGAGTCGATGCCAAGCCTCGTTAAAGTGAACGAGTTCTGCCTCGCTCATACCTGTCAGTCGATATTGCTCGATGAGATCATTCAGAATCATTCGATGCAAATCATCGATCTTGGTCCAGGGCAGTTCTCCGGATCGAACTTTATTCATTGCGGGGCCGTAACCAGAGCGCCAGCTGTCCGCGAATTCCGCCCAATCCACATCGTAGCCCTTCTTTGCAGCAAGTAACTGACCTTCGCGAATAATCGATCCGCGCCAATCTACAACAGTACCGAAAACATCGAAGGTTAGTGCCTTCACGCTATTGGCTACCGAGCTGTCCGCCGCGAGGGAGTGCAGCGGCAACATGCCTATACCCGCCCCGAGTGACAGTGTAGAAAACTGCTGAAGAAATTGTCTTCTGCCCGAGTGTATTGCTGCGAGGGATTTGATCGGATTTGCGGGGATATCAGTCATTGCGGTTCTCCTCGCTCGCTAGAGCGAACTGTCCTTTTCGCGCTACGTTAGCATAACGCCGAAAAAAAAACCTACTGAAAATAGACAGCGAGGATGGCTAGCGGACAGATATATTTGACGTAGATAGGCCAAATCCTCCAGAACAGTCCACTTTCGGCTTCCGGGCTACCCCGTCGAATTTCCTCGAGGATCTCATTACGGCGCCATATCCAAGCGGCAAAGATGCAGATAAACAGACTCAGCAGCGGCTGGCTCCTTTGTGTAGTAAAGCTTACCACCCAGTCGAATAGGGGATCGAAATTAAACACGATGACGAGGGAAATAACGGTGATTATCGCGCCAATTACCATGGCCGCTTTCGGCCGTACCATACCCTTATTCTCGACGCTGTAGGCAACTGGCACTTCCAACATGGAAATTGACGAAGTGAGCGAAGCTATTGTCATCAAGGCGAAGAACGCCAACGAAACGACGAGGCCAATAGAACCCATGTTATCAAACAGGGCTGGCAACACAGAGACGATAAGCCCAGGCCCCGCGATTAAACCGCCGCTATCATCGAAAATTTGTACTCCGCTCTCTAAAGCAACATACATAGCAGGCAGTATCAACAATCCCGCTAACACAGCGATGCCAACGTCAAGTAACGCAACGAGGCTGCCCACCACCGGTAGATTCTCTTCTTTGCTAATATAGGAGCCATAAACCAACATCGTGCCAACGCCGAGAGAAAGAGAGAAGAACGCCTGCCCCATGGCATTGATTAACAACTGAGGATCGGCAACACGAGAGAAATCAGGCACTAGATAAGCACGCAGGCCATCCATCGCGCCCGGTAAGGTAAATACATACATGATTAACAGGATCAAAATTCCAATCAGCGAAGGCATTAGGCGTGAGGCCCATTTTTCGATGCCATCTTTTACTCCGGCGGTAATAATGAGGACCGTAAACACCATAAAAATAACAACAAATATGGCATTGCGAATCTCTGTATCCGCTGTAAGCCAATGCGAAAGGCTGGCGAGGCCGAGCAGTCTAGCCAGAGGGTCCAGAAAGAAGGCCATCATCCAACCACTTACAATGGCATAGAAGCTGAGAATAAGGCTCACCGTCACCATGCCAACAACACCGATAGCGAGCGCCAGGAATTGGCTTTTCTTGCCCGTAGATATCGATTTCAGCGCGGCGACCGCGTTGGAGCGCGTGTGCCTGCCGATAATGAGCTCAGCCATAAGGGCTGGATAGCCGAGAGCAAAGGCCAGAATGAGGTAGGTGAAGAGGAAGGCGGCTCCACCGTTGCTTGCAGTATTGGTGGGAAAGCCCCAGATATTGCCTAGCCCGACAGCAGAACCCGAGGCAGCCATGAGAAATCCAAACCTTGATGAAAACTCTCCACGTGCTACTGCCACTGTGCCGATTACCCCTCGTTTCTACTGGTCGTAGGATTCCAGAGTAAAGCTTCCGCTTGCCAGATCGGTAAGAACGAACACCACATTCGTTACTACACTTACCGAACCATTGAGATTTACTTCTAGAGCCGGAATTCTAAGGCGACCATCCACCGTAGAATATTCGGCAATGCCCTCAAAGCTGTCTCTGCGGGGAATAACGCTCTCCGAATTTGCGCGAATCACCACATTCGGTGAAGAAGCAACAGCATTAAAATTCATGCTAATCAAATCACTTCCTGAATCGATGCTCACCGATGTGATTAGCAATCCGGTAGCCGACTCAAATACATGGGGAGCCGAACTGAAGCGTTGTGTCACTTCGGCATTAATATAGAGGAAGTCGCGCGGGTCGTTGAACGAAGCCGCTACGCGGCAGAATTCCATATTCCATTCCATATTCAAAA
>JBBDIR010000005.1:0-50108 GCA_040880325.1 Pseudohongiellaceae bacterium | reverse complement strand
GCTTCCGGCAGATTGACCAGCAGACGCGTCTCGCGGCTGAATGTCGTTGTCACCATAAAGAAGATCAATAACAAAAACACCACGTCTATCAGCGGTGTCATGTTAATGGCGAGTTCTTCACGTTTGCTACGGTTGAATTTCAAGTCCTGTTTGCTCTCTCTATAAATAGCTGCGTCAGGCGCCGACTACTTTACCTCGACTTTGCGGTCGCTGTGCAGCGCATCGACAAGCTTGATGGACTCCTGCTCCAGACCCAGCACAAGAGAATCGACCTTCCGTGTAAAGAAACGGTGAAACATATAGGTAGGAATCGCGACGGTGAGGCCCGCTGCAGTAGAAATCAGCGCCTCGGAGATACCGCCTGCGAGTGCGTTCGCATTGCCGGTGCCCTGCAACATGATTTCGCTAAACACGCGAATCATGCCGACCACCGTACCCAACAGACCGAGCAGAGGAGTGATCGCGGCAATCGTACCCAGCGTATTCAAATAACGCTCCATGTCATGAATAACCTGCGCGGCCGCCTGCTCGACGCTCTCGATCATCGCCGCCCTGCCGTACTTGGAACTAAGCAGACCCGCCGCCAGAATTTGGCCCAATGGCGATGACAAGCGAAGCTCACGCAGCTTGCTCGAATCCAGTTGATTGTTTTTTAGCCAGGTCCACACCTGTGCGAGTACATATTTAGGCGTGATGCGGCTCGCGCTGAGGCTCCAAAATCGCTCAATGACGATGGCTATCGCAACGATGGAACAAAGAATAATGGGCAACATCAGCAAGCCGCCTGCCCGAATTATTTCTACCACGTGTTTCCTCCAGATAATCGATCGATAACTCTACCATATTCGCCGCCAGACAGCCTGCGCCGGCAGCAGGAGCATGCCTTGTTACAAGCTGCTCTTAGCTTATCGGCAACACAGGCCGGTCTGATTAATGCCAATAACGCAAATTCTGCTCCCGAAAAAGCGCGGGACTAACGATTGCCTGGCCCGCCGCAAAGTCGAAGCTGATCATGCCGGTAGTGGCGGTATTTAATGCCGTAGTGCCGAATTCGCCATAGCGCGCCAGCACCCGTTCGTGAGGATGGCCGAAACTATTGCGATAGCCCGAAGAGAACACCACAAACCTCGGCCTTACGCGCTTCAACAAGCCATAGCTCGATGAGCTGAGACTGCCATGGTGCGGCGCGAGCAACACGGTGCTACGCAGGCCATCGCCATACTTCAGGGCTAATTCCAGTTCGGCCTCTCTCTCTATATCCCCTGGCAGCAGGATGCGCTCGTCGCCGAAACTCAGCTGCAACACACAGGAGTTATTGTTCTCATCGGCGAATTCTAGACCGGTTTGCAGAAATCGAAAGGCGACTCCGTCCCAATTCCAGCCATCGCTGCTTGCACACAGCTGCGCCGGGGTACGGCCATTGATTCTACTGTGGTTGCTGATCAGCCGGTCTATTTCCATCGTCGGTTGAATTCCTCTAAGCCCACCCGCATGGTCGTTATCCCCGTGACTGATGACGACGGCATCCAGTTTTTCCACGTCAAGCGCGCGCAACACCGGCACGATGACCGCGGAGCCTATGTTGAAGTCCGGGCTCAGATTCGCGCCGCTGTCGTAGAGTAATGTATGGGCGCGGGTCTGAACGACCACGGCAAGCCCCTGACCGACATCGACTATATGCAGGCGCAGAAAATCTTCCAGCTCTGGTGCCGCGCGCATATTCGCAGGCAGCGGCAGCAGAGGAAGTAACAACGGCAGGAGTAGACGCCTGTGACATATGGCTTTCGGTAGCAGTATTATCAACACCGCCAAAATCAGCACAGGCAATTGCCAGCCACTCGGTCGAGACACATGTAGCTGCACAGTGTCAGCTCCCCAGGCGACCAGAACCTGCATGAAATTGAGCAGTATGAGCAATCCGCCGTGGGCTATTTCGAGAAGAGTCATGGCAATAGGCTCGTATAGAAAGCTTAATAGAAGTGCGATAAAACACAGCGGCACTATCAAGAATCCAACTACAGGAATTGCGACAATGTTAACTACAGGCGAAAGCAAGGAAAGCTGTTGCGTGAAGAATATCAACGGTATAGCGAGTGCCAACAGGACAATAAATTGTGGTTTGATAAAACGGTTAAAAATTGCGCGCAGCCTGTCCCGCACCGAAGGCTCTAAATGACGGGAAGGTACGGCGATACTGGAAAACGCTACCAGCGCAGCCACCGCCACAAAAGATAGCCAGAAGCCACTGCTCACGATGGCCAGGGGGTTGAGCAGCAACACGATCAGCAACGCCAACAGCAATCTGAATGAGACGAGATAGCTGGCATTGCAGAACACGCCCCCAATGAAGACGGCGATCATGATGAAAGCGCGCTGCGTCGGCAGTGTAAAGCCGGCCAGTAGCGCATAGAAGAAGGCGGCGACAAGCGCAACGAAGGCGGCGAGTTTCTGCGCGGGCATGATGCGACCGACGCGAAAGACCCTGGCAAATAACAGGGAAATAAAATAGCTGAAGCCGCTGATCAGGCCGATATGTAGACCGGAGATAACAAAGAGATGATTACTGCCGGTGGCGCTGAACAGATTCCAGCTATCTTGCGAAATAGCCGACCTGTCACCGAGTACCAATGCCAGCAACAAGCCGGAGTATTGGCCGCCGGCTGCCAGCCTGTTCAATCTGTCCTTTAGCTGGTAACGCAGGGAATGCAGCCAGACCACCGATGAGAAGGATTCCCAGCCACGGCTGTAGCCAAGCAATCGATTGTCAGCGGATGCGCGAACATAACCCCGCGCACTGATCCCCCGTTGAAAGAGCCAGGCTTCGTAGTCGAAGCCGCCAGGATTGGCGAAACCATGAGGTCGATTGAGCCGCACGGCGAATCTCCAGCGCTGACCGGGAGTGATGGTTTGGTCCCCGTAATAATTCAACGCCACCTTGCGCGGGTAGAATCCGGAGTCAGTAGATAGAATATAGAATTGAAACTGCTGAGCAATCTCCGTTTGCTCGGGCAGGCCCAGCACCAAACCAACAACCGAGAGCGTTTCCTTTTCGAGTTCTACAGGCAGGCGTTCACCAAGCCGGGCGCTCGCCCAGTGTAAATGCCAGACCATGCCGAGTAGGAACAAGAAGCCATACAGCAGCAGACGCTGCAGAGCATGGTGACAAGAGAACGCCTTTGCCAGAGCAAGGCAGAGCCATAGGACAGCCGCAATGACGAGAGAGAGCTCGAAGTCGGCAATGGGCTCCCGAACGAGTACCCCGCTCATTATCCCCGCGCATATCGATAGCATAGCGCAGCGCATCTGAACCCTCCGATCTCCTCTCCTAAGATTAGGCGACAGATCGGAGTATTGCGAGTTTCAGCTAGTACTATTCGTGACGCAAGGCTTCGGCAGGTTGAACCGAGGCGGCTCTGCGCGCGGGGTAAAGGGTGGCGAGCAGTGCTAACACCAGCACGCCAGAGGCGACGGTAAACACATCCCCGAGATCCAGCTCGGAGGGAAGAAAGTCGATCGGGTAGACTTCGGCGTTCAATATCTGAATATTGAAACTCGATTCGATAAACGCCGCCAAGTCACTAACATACAGCGAGCCGAGAATACCCAGGGCGACACCGATAGCGATACCCATGAGGCCGATGAAGCAGCCTTGCCAGATGAAGATACGGCCTATCATAGCGGGGCTCGCGCCGAGTGTGCGCAAGATCGCTATGTCACCCCGTTTGTCGCGCACGATCATAATCAGGCTTACCACCAGATTAAAAGCCGCCACTCCGATCAGCAGCCATAGCATGAAACTTATGATACTTCTGGAGAATTGAATATTCTGATAGATCGCGCCCAGCGTGTCCAGCCAGCTTTCGCTGCGCAGCGCGCCCGACATCTGCTGGGCTAACTGCTGGCGCACGGTTTCCGCCTGCAACACATCGACCGTTCTAACGTGAAGCATATTATAGGGTGTGCGCAGTCTGAACAGCGCCTTCGCCGCACTCAGATTGATCATCACCAGATTGCCATCCAATTCCTCGGCACCTACTCGATACACCCCCACTACATTGAAACGCTTGAAAGTTGCGAGCGGGGTAATCGGATTAATCGAGACAGACGTGGAGAATAGATCGATATTGTCGCCCAACTCGACGCCAAGGGTATTCGCTAGCGTCTGTCCCAGTACTATGCCCCAGCGATCGGCGGCGAGCGCGTTCAGGCTGCCGGCGCGCATGAACCGATTGAGGGCCGAAGAACCGGCCTCCAATTCGGCGTCGATCCCGTTGATCACCACGCCCTTGCTGCTCCCTTTCGCGGCGGCTACACCGATGGCCTGAATCACCGGAGAGATTGACACGACTGCCGGATTCTCCGCGATACTAGCGCGTAGATCCTGCCACTGCGTTGCGCTGAGGTTCTCATCCGAACCGAGTGTGATATGCGGCACAATACCGAGAACACTCTGACGCATCTCCTTGTCGAAGCCATTCATCACTGACAGGACTATGACGAGGATAGCCAGACCCAGGGCCAGGCCGAAGATCGAGATCGCCGACATGAACGATACCAGATGGCTACTCTTGCCAGCGCTGACATAGCGAAACGCGATGAAACGCGACAGAGCGAGCGACTTATTGCTCATGTAACTGGCCATCGGCAAGCACCAGCCTGCGCTGCATGGAAGACGCGAGCGCCTCATCATGGGTAACGACGATGAAGCTTATCTGCAGTTTTTCGTTCAACTCACTCATCAAGCGGTGAATCTCGGTGGCCGTGTTGCGGTCGAGGTTTCCAGTGGGCTCATCCAGCAACACGCAGCTCGGCTCGGTAACTAACGCCCTCGCTATGGCGACACGCTGCCTTTCGCCACCGGATAGCTCCGAGGGCTTGTGCTCGACGCGCGATTCAAGACCCACCCGCTTAAGCATTGCGCGTGCGCGCTCGCTGGCCTCCGCCATCGATAGCTTCGCTATGAGTAACGGCATGCACACGTTCTCCAGCGCCGAAAATTCGCCAAGCAGATGGTGGAACTGATACACAAAGCCGAGATGTTTGTTACGCAGCAATCCGCGTTCGGTCTCATTGACGGTAGCCAAATCCTTGCCCGCTATCATCACCTTGCCGGCAGTAGGCAGATCGAGGCCGCCTAACAGATTTAACAGGGTCGTCTTACCCGAGCCCGAGCTACCCACGATCGCAATCTGTTCGCCACGGGCGACCTGCAGGTCGACACCCTTCAATACCTGCACAAGCTGTGGGCCCTGGAAATAAGTTTTCTCCAGCCGTTCACAGCAAACTACTATTGGATTCTCTGTCATATCTTCTGTCATATTGTCTGTATAAAACTGAATTTACTCATAGCGCAGCACTTCAGCCGCCTGAATCTTGCTCGCGCGGTAGGCCGGATACAGTGTCGCGAGAAAGCTGATCAGCAACGCCGCGAGACAGATTAACGCCACCTCGCTCCATTCAATTTGGGTCTGCAGGTGGGAGATAAAATATCGGTCCGAGCCTGTCGCCATCGAATTGACCAGCCGCTCCAGAATCAGGCTGATGTTGGTAATATTGGCCGCCAACAGTGTCCCAAGTAACGCCCCGATCAGTGTGCCCGCCAGGCCCGCTACCAAACCCTGCACAACGAAGATTCGCATAATAGTGCCTCGACTTGCACCCATGGTTCGTAAGATCGCCACGTCTGCCCCTTTGTCGGCGACGACCATCACCAGCGTCGAAACTATATTCACCGCGCCCACCATGACAATCATCAGTAACATGAAACTTGTCAGTATCTTCTCCATGCGAAGCGCATTGAACAGCGTCGCCTGCGCTTCATCCCAGGACAGCACTTGCAGGTCCGGGTATTCTGCGAACAGCTCCGCGGCGATGGCTTTCGCATTAAACACATCATCGACGCGCAGACGAAGTTGCAGATTGGACGCCGAATTCTGTGCGAATAAGCTCTGCGCCTTATCCAGATTAATCAACGCCGTATCACTGTTGCCATAAGCGCCAAAATCGGCAAAGCCGACTACCGTAAGCCCTTCGCTGTCGGTCAGGTTTCTGGCTAACAGGCTGTCCAACGCAGTCACCGACAGATCGGCATTGCTGTAGATACCAAGACTCCCGGCCAATTGCGCGCCGAGCACAATGCCGTTATCGATCTGGGACAAGGTTGCAAGCAGCGCTGTGTAACGCGTGCTTGGGTTATCTACTACCTGCGCCTCCAGCTCCCCCGCCACCCCGCGCAGATTCACGAAACGGCTAGTGCCCTGATAGACCATGTTCACCTCACCCTCGATAAAGGGGGCGGCGGCTAGTACCTGCGGCGATTGCAGGGCCAGGTTTGCGAACCGGTCCCAGTCCGCTGTAATTCCCGGGCCCGAAACGGTGACATGAGGAACTGACTTCAGCGCGTCAGCACGCAGCGTATCAATAGAGCCGTTCATCACCGAGAGTGCAACGATAAGAATCATCACGCCCAGGCTTACGCCGAGCATGGAGATAAGGGAAACAAATGAGAGGAAGAAATTTCGCTTACGAGCCAGCGTATAGCGCAATCCGACAAACACTGAAAACGGCTTAAGCATACGCAAACCTTATTACTTCTGAATTGCCATCAGTGTTAACTGTAAAACGGAATCGCAGGCAGAGCCGTTTGGAATTCGTTTAAGATTAGACCGTCAGGCGTGTCGCTGCAGTAGCCTCTGAACAGTTTTGAAACTAATCGGCATTACCGGAGTGGACACCTCAGTGGAGATCGCGCGCAGTGACTTGCCCTGCTTCTTCAGTTCCATGATTCTACGCAGCACCCTCTGTTCCATGGGGTTCTCGATCAGACGACCGTTCTCATGGATCATATAGCCAAATGGACGGCTGCCGCCGAGGTAACGCCCCTGCTTGCGCTGTCGCTGCTTAACGCCCTTGATGCGTTCAGCGGACTTGCGCTTCTCTAACGCACTGTACAGCTCGGTAACCTTGACAAAATTAACTGTGAGCTCGGCGTCGGTAAGATCCCCGCCAAGTTCTACGATGTGTAGCTGCACCGACATGCCCCGAAGGCGCTGCACCAACTTGATTACCTCATGACTCGAGCTGCAGATACGCTCCAGCTTACTGCAGAGAATCACATCACCCGGCTGCAACAAGCCAAGCAAACGCTTGCCCGATTCGCGGCGGCTGAATTCATGATTCCAGTTACAGTTTGAATCCTTCAAGGTCTCGGTCATAAACCAGCTCTGGCGCAGACAATAAGTCTGAATCGCCAGCATCTCTGGCTCCAGAATCGCTTCCAATTCATCGCGTTCGAGTGAAGCTTCCAACTCGGAAGTACGGCAGTAAGAATAGATAGTCATGGATCTTGCCCCTAACAGCTTGTACGGCCTGCCTTATAATTTGGCAGTCACCGCTATTCGGATTCTTGTTATTGCTTGAGGATTCACCCCAAGTCTCGCACCTGCAGCTTAGTTAGATTCTACCTTACGCCGGTATCTTATTGATTTTTTGTGTCTTTGTACCGGCAAAGCCACTGGGGCGGCTATTTTAACCACAGGACTTTCGTTTTATCAAGCTGCTACGCAGCGACACAGCTCATGGCTTGGGCAGCGTATCGATGCGACCTCCGACACGACATTGCCCTGACCGGCCAGCCCGAGAATGTAAGCCCACAGGTGCTGAGTTCGCCTTAGCGAAACGATGCAGGTTATTGTTTTTTGGCTAAAAAATTGGCAAATAGCGCTCTGGAATAATTGAGTCCCACCGGCTTTGCTGTTATATTCCATGGCCATGCTCCCTCTAGCTTGATATTGAGGGGCTTTCTGCTATCAAAAGCGCCACATTGCGTGGGATACAGAGCACATGGATGTCTTCAGTATTTTTTTGAGAAGCTATTTAATTCAGCTCTCCTGACGACAAACATACCAGGGTCCGAGCTTTTTAGCCGCACCCACAGAGGCAGAGCTACGGCTTCATGAGACTGATTAACCCCATTTGAGGCAATCAGCAGATAGCTAGAGAGACTGCTAACCCATTAAACAGTTATTAAAAGTCATGCCTGTTAACAGGGCATGATGAGACAAACCGGATAAGGTTAGGAATTTATATTCGAGCAAGGCAGCTGATGCTGCGCTGATATCCAGCTCTAATCAGCTGGGCGACGAAACAAGACTAAGTGAATTTTTTCAATAAAAACAATAGATTATATGCACGCCAGAGCCCCAATTGGGCAAGCAAGTGAGCAAAAACGACCGTAGCCAATCTATGGGCCGTTTATATATTGTTAAACGTTAAGAATTTGCTGTAGCCAAAGCCAGATCGACACGATCCTGCTTCTTCGAAGCCCTGACTCATTACTCCATAGCGAGTCATGCGCGCCCCACTCGAATGTTCCCTCCTGAGTCTTCTTATCTGGTTCAACGACAAGTGAACCTATTATGAAAAGAATGCTTATTAATGCGACACAGGAAGAAGAACTTCGTGTCGCCCTCGTCGATGGTCAGAAGCTCTACGATCTGGACATCGAGAACCGCACCCGCATCCAGAAGAAAGCGAACATCTATAAGGGTAAAGTGACCCGCGTAGAGCCTAGCCTCGAAGCCGCCTTCGTCGATTTCGGCGCCGACCGGCATGGGTTCCTCCCGCTGAAGGAGATAGCCCGTGAGTACTATGCCAGGGATGTGAAGAGCAGCAACATCAAAGAGCTGATCCCGGAAGGCACCCAGGTCGTGGTGCAAGTCGAGAAAGAAGAGCGCGGAAACAAAGGTGCAGCCCTCACCACCTACGTGAGCCTGGCCGGGCGCTATCTGGTACTGATGCCTAACAACCCCAAGGCCGGCGGTATTTCCCGTCGCATCGAAGGCGACGACCGCTCCGAGTTGCGCGAGGCACTGCGCGGACTGGAGATTCCAGACGGCATGGGTATGATCGTTCGCACCGCGGGTGTGGGCAAGGCGCAGGAAGAACTGCAATGGGATTTAGACTACCTGCTGGCACTGTGGCAGGCGATTCAAGAAGCCGGCAGCGATAAGCCAGCACCCTTCCTGATCTATCAGGAGAGCAATGTCATTATCCGCATGATTCGTGACTACCTGCGCAAGGATATCGGCGAAGTCCTGTTCGACACAGCAGAATCTTACAATGAGGCGATAACCTTCATTAAGCAGGTGATGCCACAGTATGAAAACAGAATTAAATTGTATGAAGACAAGCTCCCCCTATTTAATCGCTATCAGATCGAAGGGCAGATAGAGAGCGCCTTTGAGCGTGAAGTAAAACTTCCCTCGGGCGGTTCGGTGGTAATCGACCCCACCGAAGCTCTGATCTCGATCGATATCAACTCTTCACGCGCAACTCGCGGTGCTGACATCGAAGAAACAGCATTGAACACAAATCTGGAAGCGGCGGACGAGATCGCCAGACAACTCAGACTCAGAGACATGGGTGGCTTGGTCGTCATCGACTTCATCGACATGAATTCGAGCCGCAATCAGCGCGAAGTGGAAAACCGAGTGCGTGATGCGCTAGAGCCAGATCGTGCTCGTGTCCAGGTTGGTCGCATTTCACGCTTCGGCCTGCTGGAAATGTCACGCCAACGACTGCGCCCTTCTCTTGGAGAAACCAGCGCCATCGTCTGTCCACGCTGTGCTGGCCAGGGAACGATTCGCGACGTCGAGTCACTGTGTCTCTCCATTCTTCGCATCATGCAGGAAGAAGCTAATAAGCAGAAGTGTCAGGAAGTCAGAGCAATAGTTCCGCTCGTGCTCTCTTCCTATCTGCTGAACGAGAAACGCGCCATGCTTGCAGAAATCGAAGAGCAGAGCGGAACCAAGGTAGTGATCATCCCTAACCCCGAGCTGGAGACACCACACTATCAGATAACGGCGGTGAATCAGCAGTCCGAAGTCTATGATGTGGACAACGCCGTGATACCCGAGCCAGCGCCGAATGCCAAGCCCAAGGAACAGGCTGCGACGCAAAAGCCAGCCGTGAGCAATATTCCCGAGCAGGGAACGCCGCCACGACCACAACCGAAGAAGAAGAAAGGATTCTTCGCACGACTTCTCGAGACACTGTTTGGTTCTGCTGAAAAGAAGAAAGAAGAACCGAAAAAACGAGATCAAGATAGCAGCAACCGTAATCGTAGCCGACAGAACTCGCGCAATCAGAATACGCGCGGACAACAGTCTCGCGGCGGCAATCGTGATCGCAACGATTCGCGCAGAGAACGCGGCGGCAAGTCATCCAATCAGAATTCGCGCCGCAATCAGTCGAATAAGAATAGCAACGACGCTAACAAGCCGAAGCCTGATAACGAAAACACTAACAATCAAGATGTGGCCGCGTCCGCAGAAAAATCTGAGCAGAAATCTGAACAGAAGTCGCAGCGTAGACCAGCAAACAAGCGTCCACGCAACACCAATCAACGGAGGCGCGGGCCAAGACCCGAACAGGCCGGGGACCAGAGCAATGAATCGGCAGCGCATCAGCAACCCGCTAATGTTGCTGCCGAGGTAGATGGCAACAAGGCGCCGCAGCAGTCTTCCAACGCTGGTAATCAGCGCAATCAACGTGGCCGCGGACAGCGTACTCGGCGGCAGGAGACCGGTGGCAGCACCAGCAATGACAGCTCCACCAATGACAGTGCTGGGGATAATTCACAAGCCGCTACAAACAATCAGCCAAGCGTGAAGCCGAACTCAGAGTCTCAAGCACCAATGGCGAACCAGGAATCCAGGCCGTCGAGTGCGCCAGCGCCAGCGTCAAGTACGAGCAACAACGAGAAGCCTGCATCGCCTCCTGTAAGCGCACAACAGCAACCGCGCGCCGAAGTAGTAGGCCAGAAACCCGCGGCAAACCCACAGCCAGTAGAGTCGGCAGCGACGACTAATTCGACGCCTGCGCCTCAAAACAACAGCGACGACAGCAAGCCGGAGAAAGCCGCCGAGCGCCCTGTCCAGGCTCAGATTCCAGCAACGCCGAAGCCAGTGGCGGAACAACCGGCAGCGCCTAAGCCTGCTTCTTCCCCTGCTTCTGCTCCAGCTCCGGAAAAAGCGCAAGAGAACAAGCCTGCCGCGAAACCGAGTGGAGTACCGGTTACACCAGTAGCCGCCAGCGGTCGCGCGCCGAATGATCCGCGCGAGATCAAACGTCGCCAGATGGCTGCACAGCAGGAACAAAACAAGGAAGGTTAGACGGGGTATTTCAAGGCACCCTCCCTCGTTTCACAAGCCAGGATGCGAGACGTAAAAAAGCCCGGAGTTCCGGGCTTTTTTGTGCTCAGTATTTGCAACGAATCAAGCTATAGAGCCGCTTCTAACTCGGGCAAGACTTTAAACAGATCGGCGACCAGACCATAGTCTGCGACCTGAAAAATCGGTGCCTCTTCGTCCTTGTTTATCGCCACGATAACTTTGCTGTCTTTCATGCCGGCGAGATGCTGTATAGCACCGGAGATGCCGACGGCGATATACAGATCGGGCGCAACGATCTTGCCAGTCTGACCTACCTGCATGTCGTTAGGCACGAACCCGGCATCGACGGCAGCGCGCGAAGCACCGATAGCGGCACCTAACTTATCCGCCACCTTCTCCAGCAGAACAAAGTTCTCGCCATTCTGCATGCCACGCCCACCGGAAATAACGATGGAGGCTGCAGTGAGCTCCGGACGCTCGGAAACGGAGAGCTGCTCGCTAACGAAAGTCGATAGATTCTGCTCGCTGATGAAATCAGTATTTTCGACAGCGGCAGTGCCTCCCTTCTCTGCTTCGGCGAATGCGGTAGTGCGCACCGTGATCACCTTTATCGAGTCCGATGACTGCACCGTAGCCATCGCGTTTCCGGCATAGACAGGACGGACGAAGGTATCGTCGCTTTTCACCTCGACGATGTCGGATATCTGTGCCACATCGAGAAGCGCCGCCGCTCTTGGCATCAGGTTCTTACCTGTGGTCGTTGCCGCAGCCAGTATGTGCGTGTAGCCCTTGGCCAACTCGACCACCAGTGGCGCTACACTCTCTGCTAGCTGATGCGCGTAAGCCTCGGCATCGGCACTGATTACCTTGCTTACCCCGGCTATTTCCGCGGCCGCAGAAACAGCAGCCTGACAGCTGGCACCAGCCACCAACACATGTATCTCAGCGCCGATCGCCTGCGCCGCCGTGACAGTATTTAAGGTGGAGGCCTTGATTGACTCATTGTCGTGCTCTGCTATTACTAAAATTGACATACTCACCACCTATATGACCTTCGCTTCGGTCTTTAATTTGTTTACCAGTTCTTCGACAGACTCGACGATGATACCGGCGCTTCTCTCGGCCGGGGCCGCCACGTTGAGGGTTTGCAACTTCGATGTGATGTCCACTCCGAGATCCGCCGGCGTTGTCGCATCGATAGGCTTCTTCTTCGCCTTCATGATATTCGGTAACGAGGCATAACGTGGCTCATTGAGACGCAGGTCGGTAGTTACGATAGCAGGCAGGCTGAGCAATACAGTCTGCTCGCCACCATCGATTTCGCGAGTGACCTCGATTTTGCCGTCTTTTAATTCGGCCTTGGAGGCAAACGTACCCTGCGGATAGTTACACAGGGCGGCTAGCATCTGCCCTACTTGATTGTTGTCGGTGTCGATGGACTGCTTGCCGAGGATGACGAGGTCTATGCCTTCCTTCTCGACCAGGTTCTTGAGAATCTTCGCTACCGCGAGCGGCTCGACCTGCTCATCGGTCTGTACCAGTATTCCGCGATCGGCACCCAGTGCCAATGCTGTGCGGATCTGTTCCTGACAGACCTGTGGGCCTATCGATACGGCGATAACCTCATCGGCTGCACCTGCCTCCTTAATACGGATCGCCTCTTCAATGGCAATTTCACAGAAAGGATTGATAGCCATCTTGGCATTGCTCAGGTCGACGCCGGTGCCGTCACCCTTGACTCTGACTTTAACGTTCGCATCGACGACGCGCTTTATCGCAACAAGAATCTTCATGGATTCTCCATAGTTGTATCTAACGGGAATGACTTAACTTTCAACTAACTCATAGTGGACTACGATCGGGTTCAGAAAAATCCTTTTTCAGCGCCCGAAAAAAGGGGGCAATAATGCCGTTTTTAGCAGTTTAGGTCAACAGAACAGGCACTTAGGCCACATATTAGGGCAACGATTCGGTAGCGCCTTTCTCATCCAGGGGGAAGAATTTACCACCGCTGAAGATGCCCAGCGTCGTGTCACCGGACTGCGGCTCTTGGGTCTGCGCCAGTTCGACCAGCCGATAGAACACGGCACGGTTGATAAGCGCATTCAGACCACTGCGCACGTGTATCGTCGGGTGTGGCTCGCCACTCACCGGGTCGACCTGTATACGCAGCGGGTGCTCTGCACCGGCGGTGACTTTCTCATCCAGATTCGTGGTGAAGATCAAATCCTGCTCACTGCCGTGCCCACTCACATCCATCTGCTGAACTATAAACGGACAGTCCTCCACCTGTATCCCGACTTTCTCTACCGGTGTAACCAGATAGTATTTGCCACCTTCCAGTTTTAGCACGGAGGCAAACAGTTTCACCATCGCCGGTCGTCGAATCGGCGTGCCCTCGTGAATCCAGGTCCCGTCCCTGGCAATGAGCATATCCATGTCGCCGCAAAACGGTGGATCCCACTGGTGCACGGGTGCTGGACCACGAACCTTTATCTTACGCAGCAATTCGAACGGATCGAGATTCTTGCCCTTGTTGTCGTTGCTCACCTTTTCTGTCTACCTATGATCGTCTACTTCAATAACGAATCTTTACCGCCCTACTGACGATCATACGGCTTGATGAGATTGACCGCAAAGACCGCTCTGCGCACCACCCTAGGGCTGGCCAACATCAGATGTTACACTTCAGCCTACAATATTGATCAGACGCCGAATCGCCGCCTCATGCCGTTATCCCCATGTCTTTAGTAATACGCGAAGCCGAATTCGCCGAGCTATTCACCCTGGCATTGCCGATGATCGACGTTCGCGCGCCGGTGGAGTATGAGCACGGCGCGTTTCCCAGCGCGGTCAACCTGCCACTGCTTAACGATGCTGAACGGCATCAGGTGGGCATACAGTTTAAAAACGCAGGACAGGACGCGGCGTTCGCGCTGGCCAATGATCTGGTTAACGGCAAGAGTAAGCAACGACGAATAGATGGTTGGCGCGAATTCCTGTCAAATAACCCGGGAGCCGTCGTCTACTGTTTCAGAGGCGGACTGCGTTCCCGGACGGCGCAGCAATGGTTGCGCGATCACGGCACCGATGTGGCTATCGTCGAGGGTGGTTACAAGGCTTTAAGGCACTTTCTGATCAAGACAATCGAAGAGGTCAGCGCCGATTCGAAATTCCTGATCATCGGCGGCAAGACCGGCAGCGCTAAAACACATCTAATCAACTCACTACAGCACAGCGTCGATCTCGAAGGACTCGCCAACCATCGCGGCTCTGCCTTCGGTAAACGCATTCAGGGTCAGCCGTCGCAGATCGATTTCGAGAACCGGCTGGGGATAAGCCTGCTACAACTGCCCTATAAAAATATCGAGCACATCTTCCTTGAGGACGAGAGTCGAGCTATAGGATCGCTATCGATCCCGAAAGATTTTTACCTGAAGATGACAGAATCTCCCATCGCCATGCTGGAGGAATCGCTCGAAGCCCGTATTGAGACTATCTACAAAGACTACATCTATTCAAATTTTCAAGATTTCAAGGCGCAGGACGGCGCAGCGGCAGCGGATAATTTCTCTGAATTTCTGCTCGGCAGCCTTGCAAGAATTCATCGCCGCCTTGGCGGCGAGAAATACGGTCAGATTCGTGCGACTATGGAGCAGGCGCTACAGCACAACGACAGCGAGGAGGCAGAATCGTTGCACCGGCACTGGATAGAATCGCTACTCAGCGACTATTATGATCCTATGTATGAGTATCAGATTAACAAGAAGCTGAACCGGGTTATCTATCGCGGCACAAGAGAAGAATTCACCGCATGGGCATCGCACTTGAATAGGCTAGGCTAAGGCAATGGCAATTCGTCGTTTCGATATTGAGTCGTTGCTGCCTGCACTTAACGCCGGATTCACCGTGCTTACACCCAATAACAGAACTGTCGATGGCATCCTGCGTGAGGTGGCAAGCCGCGAACGCAGCGCCGAGAAGCCCGTCTCAGCCTGGCGACGACCGGCCGTATTCGCAATCGATATCTTTATCCAGCAACTGTGGCAGCTCGCCGCATCACAAGGAATTGAGCCATTCAATAACTTGCGTCTGCTGAGCCGTTTCGACGAACAAGAGATTTGGCTGCAGATCGTGCGTGCCAGTTACGGTGAGTTTCCGCTGCTCAATAGCGACGAGACCGCTAACTCCGCTTCACGCAGCTACCAGTTTTTGAAGCAATGGAATGTTACCGCCAGTACGGCGATCGATCACTATAAGAGCGCACCGGACTTTCAAACATTCCTGGACTGGAGTGTGCGCTTCGAACAACGCTGCAAGCAGATCGACGCCGTCAGCCTGAGCGATGCGGGAAGGTTGATCACTGCACAGGTCGCCAGCTTAAAAGCGCTACTGCCGAGCAAGATCGCACTAGTCAATTTCGATCAGCCCCCTCCTCTGTACACAGACTTATTCCAGGCATTCAGCACAGCGTGCGAGGTGGACTGGAAGCACGAAACACCCAAAGATAATCAGTTAGGCTCTGTGTTCGCTGACAGCAAGAGCGTTAATCAAATTTATCAGAACAGCAACGATGAGATCGCCGCCTGCCTGCGGTGGTGTCAGGAAATGACGGAAAAACACCCACATGCCCATTTGGGTATAGTAGTAGACCATAGTCGCTCTCTGGAACCGTTAGTGGAAGAGGCTGTTTTCAAGACTAACGCCGCTGGCATCGAGAAAGATTTTAATTTTTCCAACTACCTGAATCGTTATCACAGCAGCGAAAGGCTCAATGAAGTCGCTGACTTCAATAGCGCCCTGTCTATACTCGCATTCAATCATGAGTTGGTGGATAGCGAAGGTTTCTGCAAGCTCCTGCAATCTCCGAAGACGGTAGGTGCCAGTGAAGAATATTCCGCTCGCATTGCGCTGGAGATCAGTCTTCGCAAGAACGTCGAAGCCCAGATTCGACTCAGTCAGCTGCGCCAGCGAATGTTGCAGGAAGGCCGGGACTATTACTGCCCCATTCTGGCGGGCGCGCTACTTAAATTTAGTGAACTGGCGCGCGGCGAAGCCACTAATCAACCACTGCGTCGGTGGCTAGCGCTGTTCAATAAACAACTGTTAGCTCTTGGCTGGCCCGGCACCGGCTGTGCAATTCAAAATCAGCGACTGCTAAAACAGTGGCAACAAGTCATGCAACGCCTCGCCACCTCATCCTCCGTACTGGGCAAGCTTTCTCTTGGCGCCGCACTGAGCAAGCTGCAGACTTTTCTCAAACAGTCGAACGTCAATCTAGATTTCGACGACCGTCTGCAGATATCGCTGGTGGACATTGAAGAGGCGCAGGATCTGGTTTTCGACCATGTCTGGATGCTAGCCATGGATGATAGAAACTGTCCACAGCCAATCAATCCGGTGCCATTTCTCCCCTATGGGCTGCAGCAAACACTCGGCATGCCAGGTACCTCCACACAACAACAGTTAGACCTTGCTGTCACGCAGCTGACGATGTTGCGAAGCCAGACTACAGGGGAGATGGTGGTCAGTTATCACGCCCTCGAGGAAGAGTTGATTATTCGTCCCAGCCCCCTGCTGAAGAGCATCCCCTTCGAGCAAAGCATCAGTGCCACTGCGCCCGAAGGGTCGCTAGCCCAAACCAACATCGCGCTGGAGAGATTTCAGCAGGCGCCCCATATACCGCTGCAAGACTCGGAACAAATATCTGGCGGCACTTCCCTGTTAAGCAATCAATCGAACTGCCCGTTTAGAGCCTTCGCCAGAAACCGCTTAAAGGCGAGCGCACTCGAAACATTCAGTCACGGCCTGAACCCTCTCGCTAGAGGCAACGCCCTGCACAAGGCACTGGAAAATCTCGGCGCTAAGCTTGGCGACTCGAAGACGCTTGCCAGTTTGTCACCGATCGAAGCAGACCAATTGCTAGCCGAAAGCGCTGAGATCGCTATCGACTATCTGCGAAGAACCAATCCCGAAACCATGACTCCGGCATTTTCCCGTTTGGAGAAAGGCAGGCTGTCCAGGCTAATGCAGGGCTTTCTGATGCTGGAAAGACAGCGCACAGATTTTACTATCGAGCACAACGAAAAGTCCGTGCGTTGGCAGCATTCGAAACTGTCATTGAATCTACGGATAGACCGCATCGACCGTCTTGCCGATGGCTCGCTCGCGCTGATCGATTATAAGACCGGCAAGCAAACCAACTACCGCTGGTTCGATCAACGTCCCGACGACATGCAGCTGCCGCTGTATCAGATTGCAATGAGTAGCGACGGCGATCAATCGGTGAGCGCAACGCTTATCTGGCAACTGAATGCCGAGAACACCGGCCTGATTGGTCCGATGGCGCTGCCGAACTTCGGCCCGGAAATTAAGGTTAGCAGCCAGGCCGGAAAATTCGATGGCGGCTGGGTCGAACTACAAGCGCACTGGAACAAGATCATCTATGGCCTGGTCGAAGAGTTTGAGTCCGGATTGCTGGCGGTCGCACCGACTCGAGGCTACGCGACCTGCCAATACTGTGATCTAGGCCCGCTCTGCCGAGTAGCGCAGACAGATCTGCAGTACGGCCAATTCGGTGATGAAGAGCTATGACAAACGCAGCAGATCAGATCGTAGATTTTCAGGCCAGGCAGGATGCCCTTGATATTACATGCTCCATAGCTGTTCAGGCTCCTGCCGGGTCAGGCAAGACCGAACTGCTTAGTCTGCGTTTCCTCAAACTTCTCTCTGTCAGTCAGAACCCAGAAGAAGTGTTAGCAATAACATTTACCAAGAAAGCCGCCAACGAGATGGCACAGAGAATCCTTAGCACACTTGAATGGGCACAGCAGGTAGATCCTGAGACTATCAAAACGCAACTCGATCGCGACAAGTACCAGGTTGCCCATAGCGTGCTGACGCAGGATAAGAAAGAATCCTGGCAGTTACAAAACTCGCCTAAGCGCCTACGCATCCAAACCATCGACAGTTTCTGCAACTTCCTCGCCAACAGGCTACCGATATTGTCAAACTTCGGCGGTCCGTTGCAAATTAGCGAACAGGTCGACGACTGCTATCAGCTCGCCATACGAAATTGCCTTAATCTTCTCGATAGCGAATTGCCCATCGCCGACGCCATAGCTTCACTGATGCTGCACTTCGACAACGACGGCGACAAGCTCGAAGCCCTACTCACCAGCCTGCTCAAACAACGAGAACAGTGGATTGGCGAAATAGTCGGTGTGGCCAGTTCTCCGCAGCAGGCCGTAGACCACCTGAGCGAAAGTCTGTACGAGTTAATAACGGAGTCCATCTCCGAAGCGGCCACGCTGCTACAACCGTGTGCTGCAGAGTTACTTTCACTAATCGATTTCGCGACGAAGAATCTTATCGAGGATGGGAGCGATTCATCTTTGCTACTGTGCGCTGGTCTCGACACCTTACCCGATTGCGATCCAGCTCAACTTAATATCTGGATTAGCCTAAGCGAATTACTGCTAACCAAAGACCAGAAAAACCCGAGCTTCCGCAAGACTGTGGATAAGAGAACCGGTTTCCCTGCCCCTAGCTCTAATACGGACAGGAAACAGCTATTGAGCGACAGAAAGCAGGCGATGACGGCTCTGCTAAAGTCACTATCAGAATCCGCACAACTGCTGCAGGTGTTGGATTATTTGCGCAGGCTACCGCTGCCGGATGACGATGCCCTGTCCTGGGAATTCCTGAAGACCCTGACTGCGGTATTGCCTACGCTGATGGCGCAATTGGAACTTGCTTTCGCACGGAAGAATAAGGTGGACTACCCGCAGGTCAGTCTCGCCGCGTTGCGCGCGCTCGGCAGCGAAGAGAATCCTACTGATCTAGCACTCAGCCTCGATTACCAGCTCAAACACATACTCGTCGATGAGTTTCAAGACACCTCATCTACGCAGATGGATTTGCTGAGAAAGCTCACCGCGGGGTGGGAACCAGGTGATGGCCGAACACTGTTCGTAGTTGGCGATGCCATGCAATCCTGTTACGGATTTCGTAACGCCAATGTAGGCCTTTTTATCAGGCTGCGCGAGTCTGGCCTTGAGCACATTCCCATGACTGCCATAGACTTGCTGGCAAATTTTAGATCAGACAGCGGAGTAATCGACTGGGTAAATGCTGTATTTGAAGGCTCCTTTCCTGCCCGCAACGACATTTCCCGTGGCGCGGTTAGCTACTCCCATTCGCAGGCTGTGCATCCAGAAGATCTACAGCCTGCTGTGACTACCCGCTTCTATCAACACAGCGATGAGCATAAGATGGAGGCAGCTATCGAAGAGGCTTCCTACATAGCCGAGGAGATTACCCTCCTGCGTAAGCAGTTCCCCGAACGCCGTATTGCAATTCTCATTCGCAGTCGAGGCCATCTGGAATACATATTACCGGCTCTGCGCGAAGCCCAGGTGCCCTGGCTTGCCACAGAAATAGACCGACTCGACGCCCTGCCGCTTATTTCAGACCTGTTAAGCCTAACAAGCGCAATATGCAATCAGGCAGACAGACTTTCCTGGCTCGCTATACTACGAGCTCCCTGGTGCGGTATAGCACTCGAGGACCTGCTGGTTATTGCGAACTGGAATAATAATGCCAGCATTTTCGAGAGCCTACGACAGATCACGGCGGGCAGCAAACCCAGCTCGATCAGCAGCGACGGCTTTACCAGAGTCGCTCATCTTACCCGCGTCCTGGGTCGAGCCCTGGAAACGAAACTACAGACCAGAATAAGTCGCGTTGTCCGCACTACCTTCAACATGCTTGGCGGAGAAAAGACTGTTCGATCTTCGGCGGAACTGCAGAGCGCAGAAAGGTTCTACGAAATTTTACTCGGCGCGGAAATCGCTGGCAGTCTGGAGAACTTTGCCGAGTTCAAAGCGCGTATTGCACAAAGCTTTGTCTCGTCGCCATCAGGGGCCGACCTCAACCCCGTTCAGATCATGACCATCCACAAATCAAAAGGTCTGGAGTTTGATCACGTGTTTCTGCCTGGGCTCGCCCGAGCCGGCCGCGCAGACGAGAAATCCTTATTGCTCTGGCACCAACGGCTGAACGCGGCGGGCCAGAACAAAGTTTTCCTGGCCACGCTGGCGGCGACCGGCAGTGAGGACAATAGCCTGTATAACTTGTTGCGCTACGAAAAAGAGCAAAAATCCCGACTGGAGAGCACCCGGCTACTCTATATAGGCATCACCCGCGCGATGAAATCGGTCTATCTGTCCGCTACCCTGGGAGATAAAGATGGCGTGCCAAAGCCACCAGCTTCGCGCTCTCTTCTCGCCACTATCTGGGATAGCCTGCAAGCGAATGCCCAAAGCCGCAACGATGTAAACCTCATTCCAATAAAGCCGGCAAGCATTGCAGTGCAGCAGCAAGATCCATTGCAGCAAGCGCTCACGCTCTTGCGCCTGCCCAGTACAGAGTTCGAAGCCTATAGTGCGGGCGAAGCAACCGTAGAAACCGACGACGAGACGACCAACGACGCCGAGCCAGAGCAATTAATACTGGAGAATCAGCTACAGATCGAAATCGGCAAGCTCGTGCATGAAGCTCTGCAAAACTATTTGTCTAACAGGCAACTGCTGCTGGAAGCTAAGCTGAAGGCGCTGCGGCTGTATTGGAAGCGACGCCTGCAGCTGTTTAGCTTCGAGACAGCCGAGATCGAGGCCGGACTGAATCGAATAGAACATTCCCTGAAACATACGCTGGAGAGCAAAGAACTGGCTTGGATTTTCGATGCAACGCTCGAACAGAGTGCGGCCGAGCTCCCGATGCAGAGCTACAGTAACGGCTTCGTCCACACGCATATTCTGGATCGAACGTTTATCGATAAGGCCGGCATACGCTGGATAATTGACTACAAGTCTGCAGAGCCGCCGGAGGGGCAGTCGTTACAGGCCTTCATCGCCGAACAGACCGATCTCTACGCGGAGCAACTCAGCCGCTACAGAAGCCTGTTCGAGAGCGAGGACAATCGTGGAATCAAGACAGCCTTGCTCTTCACCAGTCTGCCCTACTTGGTCGAATTCGATTAGCAAGCCGCCTTTGACTACATGTCCTGTTCGGCAATGGCGTAGATGCCCGGAGCATTACGCAGATATCCTTTGTAGTCCATGCCGTATCCAAACAGGTATTTGTCGAGCACTTGCAATCCCACAAAGTCTGCCTTGATGCCGGGTTCTTTTCGACTGTGCTGTTTATCCAGCAGCACCGCCGTATAGACGGCCGCGCAGCCCTGCTGGCGACAGTAATCGACTATCATCTTCAAGGTCGTGCCGACATCCAGAATATCATCGACCAGTATTATCGTTCGACCCTTGAGGGATTCACCAGGGAATGCTTTCCACTGGAGATCCGCACCGCTGGTTTCACCGCGATAGCGAGTCGCGTGTAGATAATCCATCTGTAGAGGAAAGTTCAGACGCGTCGCCAGCCTGGCACAGCTTATCAGGCCGCCATGCATGATGCTGATGATGAGTGGGTTATGACCAGACAGCCTGGCCGTAATTGCATCCGCCATGGCATCTAATGCCGACTCGATTTCCGTCTCGTCGTAGAGGCAGGTCGCGCGCGCCTGAACTTCATTGATCTGCTCTGGCGTCATCGCCATGCTGCCTTCTCCCTTCTCCCTTCTCCCTTCTCCCGCCTTCCGGCTAGGGCTCTTCCTTCACTTCGCTTTGTGGCAGCAATCGATCCAAACCGTCCAGCGTCGTTGTCGGAAATGCGAAGTCAGCACCATGGGAGTGTACGATCTCTACAATTTTCAGTAGAACATCTTGCTTGACCTCATGAAAGCGAATCCAGTTAGTCGTCTTGGTAAAGGTGTAGATGAAAAAATCCAGCGACGAGGCGCCGTAGCTGAGAAAATTTACGATCAGGGTCTGACTCGTATCGATGTCCTCGTGAGCCTTCAGCATCTCTTTTACATCTTTTACCACCGCTTCCAGCTTCTTCGAGTCTTTGTATCGAATGCCGATGGTCTCCTTGATGCGCCGATTCGACATACGGGATGGATTCTCCAACGATAATGTATTGAATACGGAGTTCGGGATGTACAGTGGTCGCTTGTCGAATGTTCGAACCACCGTCAAGCGCCAGCCTATCCTTTCCACCGTGCCCTCGATCTCGCGATCCGGCGAACGGATCCAGTCGCCCAGCGCAAAGGGCCGATCGAGATAGATCATCAAACCACCGAAGAAGTTCGCCAGCAAATCCTTAGCGGCGAAACCGACCGCTATACCGCCGACACCGCCAAAGGCTAGCAGCGCAGTAATCTCGATACCTAGTGTAGGCATGGCGATGAGCACCGCCGAGATCAGTGTGGATAGCCGCAGCAATTTGGCGAGCGCATTGACGGTGGTTGGATCCAGGGTTGTGCCTAGCTCATCGGCCTCTTCCTGTTGATTCTGTATCAATCGCGCTTCGGCAAGAGTGATAAAGCGCACCAGGAACATCGCGATCAATACGACGATTGTGAGCTGGCGGAACAGACCGAGGTTTTCTGCCGAGAATAACTCGGTATCCACATAGCCATCGCTGACTTCGATAGCCCACAACAGCCCCATGATCAGGATAAACCAACTCAGGGGAACACGGGCCGCCTCAAATAGAGCGTCGTCCCATGCGTTGTTTGTCTTCTCGAATCGTCGCCCCAGCATTTTGAGAAAGTACATGGCGATGGCGCGGCCTATCAGCGTAATGGTGACCACGGCAAATAGCTCAACCGCCCACGCCCATTCGCCTAAAAATTCAATCGACTCTAAAGATTCAAATGGTAATAAACTCTCTGCCACTTTCTGCCCTCTCCAAAAAAATAATTCAGGCCCTTACTGAGCCGACGGTTTGTCTAGCTGGCTAGTCGGTCAATCAGTTGTTTCGCCGCTTGCCATTTCTCGCTCTCATACAGACTCGCATGCCTGCTCGCATTCTTAGCCAGCATGCCGCCGATTCTATTGCTGCCAGCTTGCTCTTTGCCATCGAGGTAGTCGGCTAGCTGTACCGCCTGTTGCGGTTCGTTGCACACCAGGACCATATCGCAGCCGGCTGCCAAAGCCATATCGGCACGCTGCGCTACCGTGCCGGCACTGTGCGCTGCGTTCATCGTTAGGTCGTCACTGAATACTACGCCATCGAAGCCGAGTTCGCCTCGGAGTAAATCCCGAATCCACACTTGCGAGAAACCGGCGCAGTGTTGATCGACCTCGGGATAAACCACATGCGCCGGCATAATTGCATCCAATCGTTCGATGCAATGGGCAAAGGGTATCAGATCGTTAGCCCGAATCTGCGCTAGTGAGCGCTCATCGGTTGGTAGCTCGGTATGGGAATCGGCAGCGACCAGGCCGTGGCCGGGGAAATGTTTGCCGGTCGCCGCCATACCTGCCTCATGCATCCCCTCTATATAGGCCATGCCAATCTCGCCTACCACGGAACCCTGCTCCGCGAATGCGCGTTCCTTTATTACCGGACTGTGTGCGCTAAAAAGATCCAATACAGGCGCGAAACTGATATCGATCCCGTATTGCATCAACTCTGCCGCCATCGCCCAGGCACAGAGCGTGGCCGCGGCGATTCCGCTCTCTTTGTTCTTTTCATATTCGATACCGATAGCGCGTAGCGGCGGCAGCGTTAAGAACTGCTGACGGAATCGCTGCACCCGCCCCCCTTCCTGATCGACAGCAACCAACAGATGATCGTTACACTGCTTGATCGAGGCAACCAGATCTTCCAGCTGCGCAGGCGACTCATAGTTGCGGCTGAACAGTATCACGCCACCGACCTGTGGGTGCATGAGCAGATCCCGCTCCTCGGGCTCGACGCTCAAGCCTTTCACATCGAGCATGATCACACCGGATTCAATATTTGAGTGCTGCATCGGTTTTACTCAATTATAAAGCGGCAATTATCACAAATATGTCGATAGCTAGCAAAGCAGCTTTCTTTGTGGAGTCAATTGCTTAGCAACCCCTGTTAATTTGAATCGTAAAGTAGAGAAAATAAATCGATCGATTTCGCTTCCAATACGGACTCAAAAGTCACTATAGTTGAGCTTTAACGGAAGCAGTAGAGCAATCTTTAGCACTGCACGGCACAAGGAGTTTATTCACACACAGCAGACCCTTGGAGACACGGCTATGAATAAAATTCTGCCCGAAGTTTCTATCTGGTATCAAGATGTAGTCAGTGGAAGCCTCTTCGAAGTAGTCGCAGTCGATGAGGACAGCAACACCATAGAGTATCAATTGCTCGATGGAGAGCTCGGCGAGTACGATTTCAGTACCTGGGAACAGCTCTACATCGCTCAAGCCGAGGCCCCCGAGGATTGGCGTAGCCCCTACGAGCTCAATAGCGAAGACAAGCTCTACTCCGATCAGGTGTTCATCCCGGAGAACTTCTCCGGTGCCCTCCTCGACATCGAACCCGACTCGTTTGACCTCGATGACGACTTTCAGATTCTATGAGCCTTTCAAGCCACTGATTTTAATAAGAAGTCACTCTAAAGTTTTAGAGAATTATCCCCTTGGCTCAAGTATATAGAATGGTGCAGTCTGCCGAAATAAGGTTAGGTTGGTGTGCTAATATTGGCCGCGCTAAGTTCTAGGGGGACTAGATGAAACATGAGGTATTTACAGTCGTATATGATGGCGAGGGCATGGCCGATCACACCATGGATGTGCGCGATCTGGCGCCAGCACTGCTCTCGTTAAGCGAGTTGATTTCTCATTCTGGGAATTTGCTCTACGGCAGTAATGTGGACATAAAGCTCCACGTAAAAGCTCTAGAGGCTGGTTGTTTTACGGTTGATCTAACCGTCATTACTGAGTTCCTGGCTCAGATAAAAGACTTGCTGGTTAGTGACGGGACTGAGGCTGCGATTAACCTTGGCGATCTGCTCCAATTGCTTTTTAGTGGCGGAGTATTTATTGGGCTATTCAAATTAATAAAAGTATTAAAGGGGAAAAACCCAACTAAGGTTACAGTAAACGAGAACACTGTAACCATCGAAACGGCCGATACAACCATTGAGGTTCCATCTAAACTCCTGCCGCTCTATCAAGATATTGGCATCCGACAGGCGGCTATGAAGGTGGTAGAGCCATTAGAAAAGCAGGGGATAGAGTCAATAGAGTTCAGGTCCAGTACTGGCGCGCAGTATGAAAACATCGTCAAGGAAGATGTGGGCTATTTCCGATTGCCGGAGATCAGCGAAGAAGTCCTGCTTAACGAGAAAAGAAAGGCTGCATTTTCCATAGTCAGCTTGGCTTTTAGAGAAGAGAATAAATGGCGTCTCCATGACGGCAATAACACTATCTACGCAACCATCAAGGACGCAGATTTCTTGGCTAGAGTCGAAGCTAATGACGTTTCGTTTCGTAAATCCGATGTACTAATCTGCATGGTTGAAGATGTGTCCACTAGAGATGAAAACGGCCTAAAAACAGAGCACAACATCTTAGAGGTGTTAGAGCACAAGCCTGCAATGACGCAATTACCAATGGATATTCCTGATGAGTAAAGGCAAATACTACAGCCTAGAAGAAGCGCGAGAAGCGAGAGATTTAAAGGGGTTTGCAGAAGCCAACCCCTCGAAAGGTGATAAGAAGCAATTTGAAGATGCGCTAGAGCGTATGGCTAAGAACGAACCAGTGAGGAAGGAAAATGAAGAAGACTAGTAATCATCAAGTTTCTTTTTGGCGGCGCTTGCTTGTTCGCTGCAAATCTTTCTTGCCTTGGCGAGAGCGAGCTCCTTTATCTTCTCAAGACTCACATCCTGAGAGCGATCGTACTCAATGCTCAAAGAAAAGGCCAAGTATTCGCGAGCGTCATCTGGCTCTGGAGCGTCACCAAGGAGTATTTCTACGTCCGCGCCATCTTGGTTCTCGCCGATAGTTATAGATTGGATTTCCATTGTTAGCCTCAGAAAGATTGTAGTAGTTGATTAAACATATAAGGAGCATTTTCGCCGCGCATGTTGTAGCGGTACTCGAATTCTGCCAGATAGTTAGCCATGTACTTTTTGGAAACATGCACATGAGTGCCACGAATAGACAGTTTCAACCGTGCCCAAAAGCTCTCGATAGTGTTCGTGTGATGAATGCCGTTCACCCATTCTTCTTGCCCGTGGCTAACCATGCCGTGCTTAAAGCCTTGCTTGTACAGATACCAGTAGCTAGTCATTTCGTCAGTGCTAAGTGTTGTGCCTTGCTCTACGTTATCTTTGATGATCGGGACGAGAGTGGAACGCTTAACATCGGATACAACCTTAGTCATGATCTTGCCGCCACGCTCAACCATTCCAAAGACTACAGTCTTGTGAGATGTCTTAGGGTTAGGTCTGCCGCGTTGGCCGTGCTTACCACCAATATAAGTTTCGTCGATCTCAACGTGTCCAGAAAGACCATCATCACCATCGACTTTACCCATATACTTTCTAATCTCGTGCCCCATTCTCCAAGCTGTTTTGTAGGTGACAGAGAGTTGACGCTGGAGTTCCTTAGCAGGGACACCATGGCGAGTAGTTGTAAACAGGTAGACAGCGTAGAACCATTTTTGAAGCGGCGTAGAGGAGCGGGCAAAGGGCGTTCCAGCCATAGGGCTGATCTGGTGGCCGCAATACTGGCAACCGTATACAGGACGCTTAGTAACTCGATGAAATTTAGAGGCTTTCTCGCACTTAGGGCAGTTAAATTCCTTGCCATATCGCACGTTCATAAGGTGCTCAAGGCATGTATCGTCATCAGGGAACTGCTTAAAGAACTCCAATACGCTGATTTGCTTAGTCATTACTCATTTCCTCCAAAAGAGGCTAAACTATATATAAAACCAGTACGTGAGTCAAGGGGATAATCCTCAAGTTTTATTGTCTTTGCCGGATAACTGTATATAATTACAGTAATCATTTCCGCAAAGGACACCACCATGCTTAAGCTTACGGCCCGGCAAGAAGAAATCCTCGCCTACGTCAAAGACTACATGCAAGAGACCGGTTATCCGCCCACTCGCTCAGAGATCGCCAGTAAAATGGGCTTTAAATCGCCCAATGCCGCCGAAGAACACCTGCGAGCGCTCGCCCGAAAGGGCGCCATTGAGGTTCTGCCAGGCACTTCCAGAGGCATCAAACTGCCTATCAACGAGCAACTCGGCTTGCCCATCATCGGCCAGGTCGCTGCTGGCAGCCCAATCCTTGCGCAGGAATCCATCGCCGACTACTGCAATATTCCACCCGACATGTTTTCTCCGAATGCCGACTACCTGCTAACCGTTAAGGGTATGAGCATGATCGATATCGGCATTTTTGAGGATGACCTGCTCGCCGTGCACAAGACAGACCGAGCCAACAACGGCGATATCGTCGTCGCCAGAATCGATGATGAGGTCACAGTGAAGCGACTCGAGAAGGGGCGCAGCAAGTACAAGTTGAGCCTGATACCAGAAAATCGCGACTACCAACCAATAGAAGTGGACCTGAGAAGCAGCGATTTTGCCATCGAAGGCATCAGTGTGGGCGTGATTCGACGCAATATTTAACGCCTACCGGCAACTGTCACAGTTGTGACAGCACAGCGGCTGTCACACAGAGGCGCTAGTCTTTGTTAGCCGCTTTCTTTTTGGCTTTTTTCTTAGCCGCCGTCTTTTTCCTGGCAGGACTCTTCTTTTTCGCCTTCTTTTCCGGCTTGCTCACTACCCACTTGCCACCCTCGTAAAATGCCTTCCAGCCCGTGGCCTTCTTATCGACTTCGGTTTGCACGTATTGCTCTTTGGTCTTGCGACTAAACCGGACGAGAGTCTTGTTACCCGCATCATCTTCCCGCGGCGCCTCCATCAGGAAGTCGTACTTGGGGTCGATCTCATCCTTGTGTGGCAATAACTCGTCGACAAATGGCGCTCTGGTTTCTCTGTTTCTAGGAAACTTGCTAGCCGCGAGGAATAGGCCCGACGCGCCATCACGCAACACATAGTGATCTTCGACCGTCTCACAAATTAGTTCAGGCATCTGCACCGGATCCATCTTCGGCGGCGCCGCTTCGCCGTTACGCAACAGTTTCCGCGTGTTCTTGCATTGTTCGTTGCTGCAACCGAAGTATTTGCCAAAGCGGCCGGTCTTCAGCTGCATATCATGGCCGCACTTATCGCATTCGATAACCGGCCCATCGTAGCCGCGAATCTTGAACTCGCCCTTCTCGATCTCGTAGCCCAGACAATCTGGATTGTTGCCACAGACATGCAACTTACGCTTCTCGTCGATGAGATAGGCTTCCATCGCGGTGTTGCAGATTGAACAGCGATGCTTCTTTCTTAACAGGATATTTTCCTGCGCCTCGGCCTCTTCTGCCGTATCCGTGCGAATCGCATCCTCGCCAGGGGTCAAGTTGATAGTGGACTTGCAGCGTTCTTTCGGGGCCAAGGCGTAGCCGGAGCAACCGAGGAACACACCAGTGGATGCCGTGCGAATCTGCATATGGCGGCCGCACTTCGGACACTCGATGTCGGTATCGGTAGGATCGTTGGTGCGCATGCCACCTTCATCGGCCTCGGCTTTCGCGAGTTGGCTGCTGAACCCTTCATAGAAGTCGTTTAAAAGGACCTTCCAATTCTTCTGACCGCCGGCCACCGCATCGAGGGATTCTTCCATCTTCGCGGTAAAATCGTAGTCCATTAACTCGGCAAAACTCTCCTGCAGACGCTCCGCGACGATATCGCCCATCTTAAGGGCATAGAAGCGTTTACTCTCGGTACGCACATAACCACGGTCCTGAATCGTCGAGATGATCGAGGCATAGGTCGATGGCCGCCCAATGCCACGCTTCTCCAACTCCTTGACAAGGCTTGCCTCGGTGAAACGAGCAGGTGGTTTGGTGAAGTTCTGAAACGGCTCGAGCAGCTCCAGATTCAGCGCATCGCCCTCGTTTACATCAGGCAATACGACGTCTTCGTCTTTCGACGGCATCACCTTGAGATAGCCATCGAACTGCATGATGCGACCCTTGGTGCGCAATTCGAACTCTGCCCCAGCTACGGTGATGGACGAGCTAAGGTATCTGGCTGGAGGCATCTGGCAGGCAACAAAATACTGCCAGATTAGCGCGTACAGGCGGACGGCGTCGGGCTCCATGCCCATTAACTTCTCCGACACCATCTTCACTTCTGTTGGTCGTATTGCCTCGTGCGCTTCCTGAGCACCCTCTTTCGAACTATAGTAAAGCGGCTTCTCTGTGACGTATTTATCGCCGAAGTTCTTCTGTATGTAATTACGGCACATCGCAATCGAGTCGTTACTTAAATGAGTCGAGTCGGTACGCATATAGGTAATATAACCCGCCTCATAGAGTCGCTGAGCCATAACCATGGTCTTCTTGACGCCATAGCCCAGTCTTGTACTTGCAGCCTGCTGCAGTGTCGAGGTGATCAGTGGCGGCTTCGGCTTCGACGACGTTGGTCGATCTTCGCGCTTTAGTACCGAATAATCGGCAGCTTTCAAGGTGGCAAGCGCGGCGTCGGTGTCGGCCTTGTTGTTAGGCCGGAAATTTTTGCCATCCTGCCTGACGATCTGGCAGCGTAACTTCTCTTTCTTCTTGGTTGTCAGTCTGGCGAACACTTCCCAGAATTCTTCGGGAATGAAGGCGCGAATCTCTTGTTCTCGCTCTACTACCAAACGAACCGCCACAGATTGCACGCGACCGGCAGACAGGCCCCGTGCGACTTTGGCCCAGAGCAGTGGAGATACCATAAAGCCAACGACACGATCGAGGAATCGTCGTGCCTGCTGCGCCTCGACGTAGCGCATGTCGAGTTCGCCCGGTTCCTTAAAGGCATCGGTGATCGCTTTCTTGGTAATCTCATTGAAAACCACACGTTTATAGCGATCCGGATCCCCGCCAATGGCTTCCTGCAGATGCCAGGCAATAGCCTCCCCCTCTCTATCAAGGTCAGTCGCGAGATAGATGTGATCGGCGTTCTTCGCCAGCTTCTTCAGCTCGGCTACGACTTTTTCCTTGCCCGGTAGAATTTCGTACTGCGCCGCCCAGTCATGCTCAGGATCGACACCCATTCGTTTCACAAGTTGTTGTTTGGCCTTCTTTTTCTTGAAGATGGCTTTCTCTTCCGGTGCCATCTTGCGCGTCAGTGCGGCAGCGGCTGCACGGGCTTTGGTATCGATAGGCTTGCCACTGCCACTGGTGGGCAGATCGCGTATATGTCCAACGCTAGACTTTACTATGTACTCGTTACCCAAGTACTTATTAATGGTTTTAGCCTTCGCGGGGGATTCGACTATTACTAAAGATTTAGACATCGGGTTTAAAAATTCTCTGATTCTGGCGGTAGTGGCTGCTCAAACTGCGCACATATATAAGGATAAGTTGCAGATGGGTCAAGTTTTCTCGTAAAAAAACTTTTCTCGGGATCTAGCGCGGAGAATCCTTTAACCAGAGCAAGCCTGCACTATCAAAGGGTTCTGCAGGGCTCGAGGGGCACTATCTGCGTATTACACGCTGTCAGGCAATATTGGATAATTTGCACAAGGTAATACAATCATCGCGACTACTCGAGGCACAGGACAACACCCCCAACTTGCATCGAGCTTAGCTATGTCTGCCGATTATTGAAATACTGAAGAGAAATAACGCGCATGAAGACTTTAATAGATGCACATGGCACTTATTATGGCACCTATTATGGCGCCTATTAAAGATCGCAATGCCGTATAGAATGTTAGATGCTAACCTCGTGACACCAGCCGTGGCTGTCTTCGAGCTCGCCCTTCTGAATGCCTACCAGCAGGTCATAGACCTTCTGCATGGTGGGGCCGACATCCTCTCCCGCATCGCCTACTACATTCCATTTGCCATCGAACCAGATTTTACCAATTGGCGAGAGTACCGCAGCCGTGCCACAGGCGGCTGCTTCCTGAAACGTAGAAAACTCAGCACGAAGATCGATAGCCCGCTCCGCGGTTTTCATTCCCAGCTTCTCGGCGGCTAGTGTCATGATCGAACGCCGCGTAATGCTGGGTAGAATAGCCTCGGACTTTGGCGTTAATAACACACCATCTTTGGTCGAGATGATTATATTCGCTGATCCAGCCTCATCGATATAGCGGCCTTCTCTCGAATCCAGGTAGAGCGCTTCATTCGCGCCTAATTCCTGTGCAAGCTTGGTCGCCATTAAGCCACCAGCATAGTTCGCCCCTACCTTGAAGCTACCCGTGCCCCTCGGTGCGGCACGATCTACCTCTGAAACCGCAAGACTGATTACCGATAGTCCCGCGCTCTTGTAGTAAGGTCCTACCGGGGCCACGAAGACACGAAATTCAAATTCTCGCGCCGGCTTCAATCCGAGGTTCTCACCCACGCCTATCAACATAGGCCGAATATACAGAGACGCACCGGAGCCGTATGGAGGTATCCAGGCATAATTTGCGCGTACGGCGGCTTCGACACCACGCAGAAACAACTCCTGCGGCACGGCCGGCATGAGCAGCCTACCGGCAGCAAGGTTCATGCGCTCACTATTGAGATCGGGTCGAAACAGCAGCACGCGACTATCGGGTGCAGTCTGCGCCTTCATCCCCTCGAAACACTGCTGGGCATAATGCAGTGCTGGCGCACCTTCGTGTACAGCGATCATGTCGCTGCTCACTAAGCCGCCCCCATTCCAGCTGCCATCCTTCCAGTTAGCAGAAAATCGAGCTTCGGTTCGCTGATACTGAAAACCAAGGTTGGCCCAATCGAGCGCTTTCTTTTCCGTTTGCATGTTTACTTTTACGTCCACTGTGAAAACCTATGTAATCGAGCGCTGTATTATCGAGCAAAAATTAGCAAATATCTACGCACCTCCTCCAAGCGATGCCAAGGTAACAACTGGTTCTACGTCCCTCCATGGGATAGACTCTGACCGCTTTCGATCCCCCTGGAGTGTAAGGAAGACAATGAAGCTCGTTGATATCGGCGCCAATCTCAGTCACGAATCCTTCAGCCATGATTTAGAGGCGGTCATTGCCTCAGCCCGAGCCGCGGGCTTGGCTCACATCATCGTGACCGGCACCGACAAACAATCGAATGAAGCGGCCTTGCAGCTCAGCAAGGAAAACCCTGAGATATTTAGCTGCAGCGCCGGCTTCCACCCCCATGTGGCCGATAGCGTGGATGAGCAAGCCTTGGACTCAGTTCGCAAGCTGGTCAAGCTTGAGCAGGTAGTGGCAGTGGGTGAGACTGGCCTGGATTTCAATCGCAACTTCTCAAGCAGGGATTCTCAACTCAGGGTCTTCGAGCAGCATCTTCAACTTGCTGCCGAAATCGGTAAGCCGCTTTTCCTGCATCAGCGCGACGCCCACCCTGAGTTTGTCACATTGCTTGGCCGTTACCGCGACCAAATAGTCGGTGGTGTGGTGCACTGCTTTACGGATAACAGAAAAGCGCTGGAAGACTACCTGGCACTGGATATGTACATCGGCATTACCGGCTGGATCTGCGATGAGCGGCGCGGCATTGAGCTGCAGAAGTTGCTGAGCCTAATTCCAGCTGACAGACTGCTGCTGGAGACCGATGCCCCTTATTTACTGCCCAGAACCCTGTCGCCCAGGCCCAAAACCCGCCGCAATGAACCGAAATACCTACTCGAAGTACTGAAAACCGTAGCCGCATGCAGTGGCCGGTCGTGCGAGCAAATAGCGCAACAAACCAGTGAGAACGCCGTACGGCTTTTTAAACTTGCAGTATGACGGCTTAAAAAGCCTGCCTCGAAAGACAATAGCAACCAGAATTGATAATAAATTCATACACCTATTACCCATTTTGGCGGAATTTGCTATATTCCGCTGTACAATAATCGACGGCCTACACTCAGATTCGCCGCAAAGTGAATCGGAAACGACAAACCGACATATATAAAGAAGAAAGAAACGGGTCAGGCATTGGACAAGCGAGCATTTCTAGAGGGCTTCTTTACCGCGAGCACAGTGGCGTTCGGCGGCCATTTTATGTGGCGGCGAATCAATCAGCAGTCTCCCCTGCTAGCCAGCGCTGGGCAAGTAGACCCACGCAAGATCAACAGCGCAGCCGGCGAGGCCGCCGAATCATTCCAGTTTACCGCTATCGAGCTGGAGTCGGTAAAGCCCACCGGGGGAATCCCGACTCCGGCACCGGTCATAAAACCCGAGAAGGACCCCGATATCCCCTTCGAAGTAGCCGAGTTGAACGACCTTCAAGTAGAGAGTTATCTGCGCAAGATCCGCAACTTCGACGCCATCTTCGCGAGCGATATCTATCTCGATGCGCGTTATGAATCATTGCTGCTGCGCACCACGCAACATCTATCCCGTGTCGAACGACACATCGGCCATGGTCATTTCAACCTGATGAGCTTCGATGAGATGCTGCAACACGGGCGCAACTTCTCACAGATCGGCAAATTCGAAGCGGACGAGCTCAACTTTCTTGAAGAAGTGTTCTTTGCCAATCCGAACCGCTATGGATTCTTCGGCAAAAAAATTAGCGCCGAGATTACCGATTTCATCCCGGCGAACGAGGTAGCCAAGATATCCAATACCGGCCACTATCTGCTACGGGGTGAATCCGAAGGCCTCTATAGACAGATCAAGAAGGACGTCGGCGGCGAAGTCATTCTTACTTCCGGCGTGCGCAGCATCGTCAAGCAGATGCATTTGTTTCTGGCGAAGGCCATCGAGGCGAACGGCAACCTCTCGCGCGCCTCACGCTCTCTCGCCCCTCCTGGACATTCCTATCACGGCATAGGCGATTTCGATATTGGCAAGATCGGATATGGCGAGAAGAATTTCACCGCCGATTTTTCACAGACCGCCGAATACAAGAAGATCGCGAGACTCGGCTATGTGGACATTCGCTACCCCACCGACAATTTGTTCGGCGTGCGCTTCGAGCCCTGGCATATCAAAATAAGTTAGTTATATCTTCTGAAGTGAACGGCCAACCGATTTCCTTTGAGCTAGTGGCGTTTTTTAGAACCGGTATTCGAATGCCGTAGAGTTCCACAAGTTCCTCATCCATGCTGATGTCTATCTGTTCCACCTCGAACTGAATCGATCCCTGTGCTGCAAGAGTGTCCAACAACAAAGCAGCATGCTCACAGAGATGGCAGCCCGCCGTTGTATAAAAGATAAGCCGATTCACAGCTTAGTCCGCCGCAGTAGCTAATAGAATTTGCTCGATCAGCGGCGGACCATGATAGATAAATCCAGTGTAGAGCTGTAGAAGATCCGCGCCCGCGGCTAGACGTTGCTGAGCATCAAGCGCCGACATGATACCGCCCACACTGATGATGGGCATGCGCTGGCCAATCTCAGCCTTGATGCACTTCAGCACTTCGCAAGATTTTGCGCTTAGCGGAGCACCACTCAAGCCGCCCGTCTCGCCAGCATGACGATGGGCCAGGACTAGCGATCTATCGAGTGTCGTGTTAGTAGCGATGACGCCATCGAACTCCCGGCTGAGCAAACTTTCACAACAGGAAGCAATCTGTTGCTCCGTCATGTCCGGCGCCAGCTTTACGGCGATAGGCGTGTATTTGCCATGGGTTTTTTGCAGTGTGGCCTGTTCCTCTTTCAAGGCATCGAGCAGGCTATTGAACTCGTCGCCGAATTGCAGACTGCGCAGGCCCGGGGTATTTGGCGATGAGATATTCACGCTGATGTAGTCGGCCAGCGTGTAGCTGCGCCTGAGGCAGTGAAGATAGTCCTGGTTGGCCAGTTCGACCGGTGTATCGAGGTTTTTACCAATATTAATACCCAGTACGCCACGGTTTTTTAACCTAGCTATATTCCCACACGCATAGTCTATGCCTTTGTTGTTAAAACCGAGGCGATTTATAATGGCCTGTTCGGACTTGAGCCGGAACATGCGTGGCTTAGGATTACCGGGTTGCGGCCTCGGTGTTAATGTACCCACCTCGACAAAGCCAAAACCCATTGCGAACAGCACATCGACGTAGTCGGCATTCTTATCCAATCCGGCAGCAAGGCCAACCACATGAGGAATGCGCAGCCCCATGACCTCCTTTGGCGCTATATGCGGCGGGATATGTGCTGCCATGAGGCTGGATGCGCCGAGGGCATCGCCAAACTTCATCGCGCGCAATGCAAAATGATGGGAAGCTTCTGCCGGTAGGCAGAACAGGATGTTACGGAGCAGTTTATACAGCACGGGTTCGCCGGATTGTTATGGACTCTAATGCAAAGATAGTCTTCAATTGTACGCAGTAATAGGCGGAGCTAACAGGGAAAAATAGCTGACGGTAAAACTCAAAATACGAGTTACGCCACCATTAGTGCTTAACTACTAGTGCTTAACTACTAGTGCTTAACTACTAGTGCTTAACTACCGTTTGTTGAGCCAGCGCCTGTAACTCTCGTAGCACGACGGAGAACGTCGCGTAATCCGGCTCCTGTTCTGCGCGCAGTAACTCCACCATTTCCTTCGCTCGGCTCAGCGAGGCCTCGTGTTTAGCACTCCACTTTTCTACCTTGCTCATTGCTGAGCCGGTCTTCTCAACGGTGGCTACGATGTTCGTCGTTAGAATACGTTGCTGCCAAGCTAGATCATCCAGATAGGTTTCCCGTGCCAGGGCCTGCCAGTTATTGCTAACGCGCAGCTGGTTAATCATCTTGCCCAGCCAATTTAACTGAAGGCTTTCACCGATCGCGTAGTACACCTCTACCACTGTCAGCAGTTTCTCTCCGCTGGACTGACTTATATCGATGAAGCTAGTTGCCGGGAAAAGAAATTCGCAGCGCGTAATGCCTTCGGCGAGGTCTGCAGGCACACCTTCCGCCACCAGCCCTTCATACTTGCCAGCATACATTTCCTGGAAATCCGGCGGCAGCTTATCGGGAAACATTTTACGGATTTCCTCTATCTTTTTGGAGAAAAAGTCGTGCGCCTGCCAGAAGCCCATGACCTCATCCTGATGACGCAGCAGCCAGCGTGTAGCACGACGCAAGAGCCGAGTCAGGCGAGTCATCATAAGGGCCTGGGCATCGGCGGATACTTTGTAATCCAACGCTTCTATTTGCTGCCAGTATTGTTCTATGCCGAAGATGTCTTTGGCTATAACGGCTGCCTTCACTACATCGCTAGTCGCGGCTCCCGTTGATTCGACCATGCGATAAATAAAACTCGGCCCTACAAGATTTACCACGAAATTTGCCAGCTGAGTCGACACCAACTCCTTGCGCAGCGGGTGCTTCAATATTTGTGCTTTATATTTCCTGATCAGGCTGGGCGGGAATGCATCGAAGAGATAATTCTCCAGATAGTCATCATCGATATAATCTGCCAGCACCAAAGCCTGCTTCAGATACATCTTCATGTAGGAGGTGACGATTGCAATTTCCGGGCGCGCAAGATACTGCTGCTTTGCCGTCCTTTCCTCCAGCTGCTCTGTGATCGGCAGGAATTCCAGGTCTCGAATAAGGCCAGCGTTGTCTTCCAAAAAGGATATCAAGCCGGCGTATTCCTTATTTCGAAACGCCATTTCATAATTGGCCAAACCAATTGTTTGCACCTGACGGTAATTATTCGCCAACACCAGTTGGGACACCTCTTCCGTCATGCTATGCAGTAGATTGCTGCGTCGTTTCTCGGTGAGACCCGCCTTCTTATGCAGTGTGTTCAATAGAATCTTTATGTTGACCTCGTGATCCGAACAATCGACACCAGCCGAATTATCGATGAAGTCTGTTAGTGACACACCGCCACTCATTGCATATTCGATACGCGCCAGTTGCGTAAAGCCAAGATTACCGCCTTCGCCTATAACCTTGCAGCGTAGTTGATTCCCGTTTACGCGCAGTGAGTCATTGGCCTTGTCACCAACCTCCAGATTGTTCTCGGTACTCGCCTTCGCGTAAGTTCCAATGCCACCATTCCATAGCAGGTCGACCGGACTCTTGAGCAGAGCCGAAATCAGCTGATCTGGCGTGAGTGAGTCATCCTGAATATCGAAGCAACTCTTCATCTGGGCGGTTATCTTGATGGATTTCGAAGTGCGGGAAAATATGCCGCCCCCCTTCGAGACCAGGCGGCCGTCGTAGTCAGCCCAACTAGATCCCTGTTTCTTGAACAGGCGCGAACGTTCGTTGAAACTTTGTTCTGAATCAGGCTTTGGGTCGATGAAGATGTGCAGGTGATTGAAAGCCGCCAGCAAACAGATGTGCTTAGATAGCAGCATGCCGTTGCCGAAGACATCGCCTGACATATCGCCAATGCCGACGACGGTGAAGTCTTCCTTCTGAATATCCTTGCCGAGCTCTCTGAAATGACGCTGCACCGACACCCAGGCTCCCTTCGCGGTAATCCCCATCTGCTTGTGGTCATAACCATTGCTTCCGCCGGAGGCAAAACCATCCCCCAACCAAAAGCCATACTCAGCGCTGAGCCCATTCGCAATGTCGGAAAATGTCGCGGTACCTTTGTCCGCAGCTACCACCAAATAAGGATCATCGTCGTCTCTTTTAACGACGAATGGCGGTGATTCGACCCTTTCACCAACACGGTTGTCGGTGATGTCCAGCAAGCCCCGTATGAATACTTTATAGCAGGCAACACCAAGCGCTTTTAAGTCATCTCTGTCAAAGTTCTTCGTGTTCTGCTTAATGACGAAGCCGCCCTTGGCTCCGACGGGTACAATCACCGAGTTCTTTACTTGTTGCGCCTTCACCAGGCCTAAGACCTCGGTACGGTAGTCTTCCCGTCGGTCAGACCAACGCAGGCCACCGCGAGCAACTTTTCCTCCGCGCAGATGCACCCCCTCTACCTGCCGTGAGAAGACGAATATCTCATAACGAGGCTTGGGCCTCGGCATGCCGCTTATCTGCGTGGGATCAAACTTGAACGAAAAATAACGCTTAGGCGACTCACTCCCACTCTGCGGCTGAAAATAGTTGGTCCGCAATGTGGCGTCGATGAGGTTTAGATAGGCGCGCAAGACGCTGTCCTCCGAAAGAACAGTTACGGCGTCAATTTGTGTGAGTAATTCATTCTTCGTCGCTTCGGCCTTCTTCCTTTTGGCATCACTCAGAGATGGATCGAACAGTTCGTAAAAATATTCGATTAGTCTGCGGCAGCTTTCGCGATGGGCAGAGAGTGTCTCTGCTATATGCACTACGCTGTAGCCGAATTGAATTTGCTTAAGATAGGCGGCGTAAGCTCGCAGCAATGCCGCATCGCGCCACTTGATCTCGGCCGTAGTGACGAGCTCATTGAAGCTGTCGTCATCAATCTCTCCTCGCCATATCGCCAGAAAAGCTTCTTCGAAAATGCTTTTACTCTGAGTCGTAAACTTACCAACGGGTTTCGCTCGATAGAGAGAGAAGTCGTGCAGCCATACCCTGTCATCATCGTTGAGCTGTAGCCTGAAAGTCTTTTCGCTAATTATATTGAGACCCAAATTCTCCAGAATCGGATCAACATCGGATAGGTGCAGTTGCTCGTCATAACTAAATATCTTGAAACTAAATTCTGCCCTTCCATCGGAATCACAAGGCAGAAGGTTTACTGAGAGGGCTTTCGTCTCTACAACTTGCTGGATATTGAGAATATCGGCAACGGCGGTCTTCGCACTGTAGGATTCCTTATAGGCCAGCGAAAAACAATCGCCAAACTTATTGAATAACATCCCCGCCTCTATGTCGGAGTATTCTTCCTGCAACTCGCTGGAAAAATAATCCTCCCAAGGCCTAATTAGCCTTGCCATCTCGGCTTCGATCTCTGCCTCTTTATAGCGAACCTCGTCGATCTGCGGAGAATGAAAAATAAAGTGAACGCGCGTAAAAGGCGATTCGGACGTGTAGGTGGTAAACTCTACTTCCTCCGCTCGGAGTCGCTCTTGCAGAAGTTTTTGAATGGTTTGGCGAACCTTCGTTGAGAAGTTATCTCTGGAGACATAGGCCAGGCAGGAAAAGAATTTACCGTAGGAATCGCGACGTATAAACAAGCGACTATGGCGCAAATCCTGGAAGCGTGTTATTTCAGTCGCAGTATGTAGCAGGCGCATGCGCGTGACTTGAAACAATTCATCACGGGGGTACACATTGATAACCTGCAGCAGCTCCTTAATATTATGCCCGTTCCTGGTGAAACCCGAGCGCTTTAATACGGACTTTACCTTCTGCCGTATCAGCGGGATGTCCAGAACGTCCTGCAAATAGACGGACGAGGTGTACAATCCCAGAAACCTATGTTCGACGGATACTTCACCGTTGCTATCAAACTCTTTCAATAGCACGTAATCACAATAGGCGGGGCGGTGCACCTTGGATCGAGTGCCAGATTTGGCGAAGCTACAAATTTTCTTTTTGATGATGAGTTCGCGGGCGCCCTTAGGGAGATCGGCCAGCTTAACTTTGGGTTTAATATCTTTCTTGAACCTGGACACACCAAGGACTGATTTTTCTTCCAGTTCGATAAACGGACTGCGCGCGGAATAATTAATGCAGTATTTCTCGTAGCCCAGAAAGGTAAAATGATCATCCAGCAGCCACGCTATGAATTTCAGCGATTCTTGCAGATTGATTTTGGATGACGGCACGGTATCGGCATTGTCTAGCAGCACCTTGCGCACGCCCTCCATGGCTCTATGCATGGCCGGATAATCTTTCACGGCGACGGCGACGTTTTTCAGCGTATCGCGGACTTCGTTCTCGACCGCTTTGCTTTGAGCCCCATCGATGCGCACACAATCGAAACAAATTAGCGCTTCGGTGACAGCATCACCCGCCGCACTCTCCTGAATCTTGCGCAGCTTTCCCGATGCCTTGGAGCCAACGCTTTTTGCAAACTTCTCGCGCTCGCTATGCAGAACGGCGTTGTTGATGTATTTAACAATCACAGAGCAACGCATCAATGCCTGGCGAATTGAGTCCACAAGGAAGGGCATGTCGTTCTGCAAAATTAAAATGCGTGTTCCGCCGCGGCTAGCCTTGTCACTGAAATCGGAATGAATAATCTCAATCTTTGGAGCAACAGAACTGCGTAGTTGGTAGAATGCCCAGGCCTGCCTCAGGTTTTCATATACCGAGTCGTCGCCACGATCTGTTAGATCCGAACGCGAGGTGCTCGCAAAATAATGAGTAACAAACAATTCAAACTCAGCACTGGGGGAATCCGATAGATCTTTCGCCAGTCGCTGACTGAGCTGCTTGAGTTTTTCGCGCCCAAGTAGATATTTTGCACTCATTGTACTAGTCCTCGCATCGACAGCTGTTCGTTTTTATGGGCTTCTGGACGCCTGCTAAACTTTTTACTCTTCATCCCACAGCAACCTCATTGCCATTCAAATTGACTGAACTCAGCGAAGACGGAAAAGAAAACCGCCAATCAGCTCAAGCGTAGCTACATTCAGCTACAATCTCGACCTAGACATACATATCAAAACGTTTAAAATCCCTGACTTCGTCTTACGCGCCGCACTCAAAATAGAGAATTGTCGATATGAGCCATCACGCAATAATAACAGAACTCAAAAATTGGTTATCGCATCAAATTATAGGCCAGGAACGCCTGATTGATCGCTTACTGATTGCATTACTGGCTGATGGCCACTTATTGGTAGAAGGCGCACCTGGACTGGCAAAGACCAAGGCGATCAAGGACCTGTCGCGCGCCATAGAAGGCGATTTTCACCGGATTCAATTTACCCCAGACCTATTGCCCAGCGATATCACCGGTACCGAGGTCTATCGACCGGAAGACGGCTCTTTTCGTTTTCAGCAGGGCCCAATCTTCCATAATCTGGTGCTCGCCGATGAGATCAACCGTGCTCCTGCGAAGGTGCAGTCTGCCCTTCTCGAGGCTATGGGTGAGCATCAGGTCAGTGTGGGCCGCGAATCGTTTCAACTGCCTCCCCTGTTTTTGGTAATGGCTACGCAGAACCCTATCGAGCAGGAAGGGACCTACCCACTGCCAGAGGCGCAGCTCGACCGCTTTCTCATGCACGTCACGATCGGCTACCCACAGATTGAAGCAGAACGTGAGATCCTGCATCTGGTGCGCAACGAAGCGGCCAATCACGTAGCTGAGCTCCCGAAGGAGGTGTCTCAGGACGATCTGTTCGCGGCACGCTTGGAAATCCTCAATATGCACATGGCACCGGAGGTTGAGGAGTACATCATTCAACTCATTATGGCTACGCGTAAGCCGGAAGCTTACGGCGACGACCTCGCCTCATGGCTGGAATACGGTGCCAGCCCGCGTGGTACGATCTCTCTGGATCGCTGTGCCCGTGCCCATGCCTGGATTCAGGGCCGCGACTTCGTCAGCCCGGATGACGTACAGGAGATCCTGTTCGACTGCTTGCGCCATCGTATCCTGCTGAGCTTCGAGGCCGAGGCCAGCGGTATCACCCCGGACAAAGTGCTAGAGACTATTCGCGAACGCGTTCCTTCAGCCTAGCTCTTAGCCAAGGCTTATCATGTCAGTCAAGCTACAAATTGACCCACACTACGCCCGCTACCAGAGCACTGGGGCGGTCATTACGCTGGAAGAAATGCTGGTGCAGCGCCATGCGGCCAAGAGTCTCGACTATCTGGCCCACACCCGCTCCATAGCCGGCATCTCGGGCCTGCATCTTTCCAAGATGCGCGGCCGCGGGCTCGATTTCGAAGAGTTCAGACCGTATCAGCCCGGCGACGATATCCGTCTGATAGACTGGCGTGTCACCGCGCGCACGAATAGACCCTTCACCAAAGTCTTCCGCGAAGAGCGAGAACGCCCAGTGATTATCGCCGTCGACCAGACTCACAACATGTATTTTGGCAGCCAGGTCGCATTCAAGTCGGTATTGGCTGCCCAAGCCGCCGCCCTGTTCTGCTGGCTCGCCATAGACAACGGCGATCGAGTTGGTGGACTGGTGTTTTCAGACTGGGATTCCTCTCTGGTACGCCCCAAGCGCAGCCGACGCTCGGCGCTGCATCTGTTGAATCAGGTTTTCCTCTATAACCAAGAGCTACAGCACGTGAAGGACCCCCAGACGCATCGCGAACCGGAACCCGGCTTCCAGCCCGGCCTGGCACACGCGCTCGGCCAGATTCGACGTATTACCAAACCGGGTAGCACCCTGTATGTGATCTCCGACTTCATGTCTCTGGATAAAAAGGCGTTGCAATACCTCAATCAACTTTCGCGGCACAACAACGTCATCTGCTGCATGGTCTATGATGCACTGGAGGAGTCGCTACCGGTTCCCGGCATCTATAGCATCACCGATGGCTCTCGTAAGGGCGCATTGAACACTCACAGCAACAAGGCACGCAACCGCTACAAGGAACAATTCCAGCTACGGATGAAGGGGCTGGAGGCAGAAATGGACAAACTGAAGATACAACTCATTAAGATGCGGACCAATCAACTGGTCGTGGAGCAGATCCGACAATGGATAGCGAAGAGCTCTTAGCCCAACTCGCTGATATTCATCTACCGGAACCGGTAAGCTTCTGGCCGCCGGCTATTGGCTGGTGGGTTCTGGCCGCCATTGTTTTGGCAATTCTGGTCATCCTCTTACGAAAGTTCGCCACGATGAGGCGCCAGCTAAAGATTCGTCACTACGCCTTGGCAGAGTTGCAGCGCTGCTATGACAACTTCTCGCAGGCAGACCCGGCGCGGCTAGATCAGAGCCGGCTAAATTACGTCAACCAGTTCAATACCGTGGTGCGTCGGGTGGCGCTGGTTCACTACCCCCAAGCCAATGTGGCGAGCTTGGACGGTGCGGCATGGGTTGATTTTATCCGGCAAAAAGGTGAATCTTCACTGATGACTGACGAAATCGCTGCAGCCTTGCAATACGGGCGTTTTCAGACCAAATGCGACGTCGATGTAGACGCCATGCAGGACTTCGGCCAACAATGGATAGACAGCCTCTATAAAGGTAGCAAGAAGCCTGAAAACGAGGGTGTCGATGCTTCCCAGGGGTTAAGCTCAGATGCTTGAATTTACTTGGCCCTATGTATTCCTGGCACTGCCTCTGCCCCTGATTATCTATAGGCTGCTCGCCCGCGCCCCGCGGCAGGATGCGGCCTTATACGTGCCGTTCTTTAGTATTCTTAGCCGATTACAATCGGACAACGAGAATATGACCTCGGGCAGGCTGCTAAATCTGATCTGCTGCACATTGATTTGGCTATTGGTCGTAATCGCTTCAAGCCGCCCCCAATGGCTCGGCGAACCGGTCCAATTACCCTCAACTGGTCGCGATCTGATGTTATCAGTAGATATCTCCGGCAGCATGGAGGCGCAAGATATGCTAGTTGGTAATCGTCAGGCTTCGCGTATCGACGTGGTCAAGGCGGTGGTCGGGGACTTCGTCGAGCGCCGCGAAGGCGACCGCCTCGGCCTAATTCTGTTTGCCGCCCATGCCTACATTCAAGCCCCTCTCACCTTCGATCGTCAGACAGTGGGCACCCTGCTGGCTGAGGCCGAGATCGGCATTATTGAAGAATCCGCTACCGCTATCGGCGATGCCATTGGCCTCGGTGTTATTCACCTGCGCACACGACCCGAAAACAGTCGCGTGCTAGTGCTATTAACCGACGGCGTGAACAATGCCGGGGCTGTCTCCCCGCAACAGGCCGGGCAACTCGCGCGCACCGAGAATATAAAAATCTACACCATCGGCATCGGGGCGGATCAAGTGGTGCAGCGTACCTTCTTCGGCGCCAGGGCGATCAACCCTTCGGCAGAGCTGGACGAGGCAGTGTTGACACAGATTGCAGAGTCCACCGGTGGACGCTATTTCCGCGCTCGGGATGTTAACGATCTGGTCGAGATTTACGAAGAACTCGACCGACTGGAGACGATCGAGCAGGACGAGCAGACTTACCGTCCAACCAGAGTGCTCTTCTACTGGCCTTTAGGAGCAGCCGTGCTCATTAGTTTCCTGTTGGCGCTGTTCTCTATTCCCTGGATGTCATTAGCCGGCAAGGCAAGACTAGGCGCGGACTCAGACGACTCCGATACTCACTCAGCCAGCGGAAGTAAAGCCTAATGGGACTATTTATACCCGTCAGCCTGATCGAAAACTTCCATTTCCTTCGACCGTTGTGGTTGTTGGCATTAATTCCCATGCTGCTGTTCTTCGTTGCCATGTGGCGCGTGAATTCGGTGGTCACCGCTTGGGACAAGGCTATCGACAAGACTCTGCTGCCCTTCTTGCTTGACCGCAGCAAGAACGCCTCGCAGCGCACACCACTTGTCTTGTTGTTCTGTGCCTGGACACTTTCAATTCTGGCGCTGGCCGGGCCGGTCTGGGAGCAACTGCCACAGCCGGTGCAAAAAAGAGAGGACGCGCTGGTCATCGTACTCGACCTGTCTCTGTCCATGTTCGCGCCGGATCACGCACCTAACAGGCTAGACCTCGCAAAACGAAAACTACGGGATATTTTGGCTCTGCGGGCAGAAGGTCAGACCGCGTTGGTAGTGTATGCCGGTGATGCGCATACAGTCACACCGCTTACCGACGACGTGGTTACCATCGCCTCACTCGTCCCTTCGCTAAGTCCTAATATCATGCCACTATTTGGCAGCAACCCGACGGCGGCTATCGACCTGGCCATCGGCCTGCTCGATGAAACCGACGCCTCTCGTGGCAAGGTACTGTTGATGACAGATGGCATCAGCGGCTTCGACGAAGAACTGCTGATTAGCGAACAGTTTGCCGACACCGATTATCAGCTATTAATCATGGGAATCGGTACCGAAGAAGGCGCGCCGATTCGCACCAATGACGGCAATTTTCTAACAGATGAAGCTGGGACTCTGATCATCCCTACTCTAAATAAAAACGTACTGCAATCACTGGCAAATCGAGTCAACGGGCGCTACCACGACATACAACTCGCCGACTCAGACCTCGCCTATCTACTCACCGATTTCGAATTATTGAATGAAGACCAACTGTCGGACGTCGAAGAAGAATTCGATGTCTGGTATGAATTCGGCCCCTGGCTGCTACTGCTTGTGCTGCCGATTGCAGCACTTAGCTTCCGCCGCGGCTGGTTGTTCAGCTTCGTGCTCATCACCGGCTCTGGCATGCTGTTACCGAGTCAGCAGGCGCAGGCGCTGGAGTGGGCGGACCTATGGAAGACAAAAGATCAACAGGCCGCCGAAGCCTACCAGAACGAGGAACACTCAACCGCCGCCGCGCTGTTTGAAACATCCGACTGGCGTGGCGCGGCCAACTACCGCGCGCAGAACTACGAGGCCGCGATAGCCGCATTCAACGCCAGCAACACGGCCGATGGACACTACAATCGCGGCAACGCACTCGCACTGTCTGGTAACTACGAAGAAGCCATTGCCGCCTACGACATGGCGCTTAGTATCAACGACAGTCATAACGATGCGATTCAGAACAAAGAGATCGTCGAGCAATTGCTGCAACAAGAACAGTCCGAGAACGGCGAGAATCAGGAAGGCGAGGAGCAGGAAAGCGAATCGGAACAGAATTCCGAGAACGAGTCCGAGCAGGATTCGGAGAACAGCGAGCAGCAAGACCAGGAGAGTCAGGAAGGCAATCAGGATCAACAGAGCGACGAGCAACAGAATCAAGCACCTGAAGAGCAGGAAGGTTCCGAGTCAAACAGCGAACAGAACACCCCAAGCGAAACCACTAACGAAGAGTTCGAGGAACAGCAGTCGTTAGAGCAATGGCTTAGAAGAATCGAGGACGATCCGGGCGAACTGCTGCGGCGCAAGTTCAGATATCAATATCGCCAACGTCAGCTAAATGGTACGGCCAACGGCCTACAGAATGGAGGACAGATCTGGTGAGAATGAAATCAAGACAGGCATACATCATCCTCGGCTTCGTGCTCATGCTGTTTTCATCGGCGCAGACGCAGACGCAGGAAGTTGAAATATCTCTCGACCGCAACGAGATCGCGCGCGGCGAAACCGTAACCCTCACTATTCGCATTTATGACCAACGCCAGGGAATGCAGTTAGACCTGACGCCTCTTACTAGCCAGTTCGACGTGCTAGGCACGCGAACCTCCAGCCAGATCAGAAGCGTGAATGGCACGGTGGAGGCATGGACAGATTACATAGTCACCCTCTTCCCTCTTGAGGAAGGCGAACTAACGATACCAGAGCTCGACATTAACGGCACAACCACAGCGCCGATCGCTATCAGCGTTACGAACGAAGGCCCACGTTCGAACCAATCTAGCGAAGAGCTCTATCTGGAGATCGAGACTAATAAGGAATCAGTTTACGTACAGGAACAGCTTCTATTTACTGTGCGTCTTTTCTACACCATCAATGGCATCAGAAATCCGCAATTCACCGAACCCGAAATGGAAGACTCTGTCATTCAACTCATCGGTTCGCCGAACCAATACGAGCAACTTATCGACGGCGAGCGCTACGGCGTCTACGAGAAGCGTTATGTAATATTCCCCCAGCGCAGCGGACCGCTCGAAATTCCTGACATCCTGTTCCGCGGCGAGGTTACCGACGGCTCTAGCAACTTCGTCTTCAGAAACCTTAACACGCGTCGCGTTACTGCCTTCATCGAGGGCATCACCATCGATGTCAAAGAGCGTCCTGCCGCCATGCAGAACACCACATTCTGGCTACCGGTATCCAATCTTACGCTGGAAGAAAACTGGAGCACCGACCTTAACGATCTTAGAGTTGGTGACAGCGTAGTGCGAACTGTAACCATGACTGCTGAGGGCCTCGATGGTGCTGTGCTACCGCCGTTTACCGACACTCAGATAGCCGGCCTTAATCTGTATCCCGACCCACCTCAGATTGATCGCAGCTTCGTCGATGGCGCCATCGTCGGCACCCGTATCGAAACCACATCTATGGTTCCAACCAACAGCGGCAGTATCGAGATACCCGAGATATCCATCCCCTGGTGGAATATAGAAACCGACCAACTCGAGTCCACCGTGATACCGGCAACGCGAATTACGATTGCCACGACCGACGGCAATGTTCCTTCAGAGCAGACCGTAGCAAGTACGGAAAACCTGGAAGAGTTGCTCGCTCAGCTGCCCGTAGTGGATCAAGACATGATCGACGAGCAGGCACAGGCGGAATTTATCGAAGTCGAGGCTGCCTGGCTGAACTACGCAATAGCCGCCGCCTTCATCATCGTGCTATTCAGCATCTATAAGCTGGTCATCGTAGGCAATCGACGCGAGATCGATGAATATCTGCAGCAAACGCGAGCGCAGATCGCTGCCAAGTACAGCCCAGAGAATAACGAAGGAGTAGCCTTCAAGCAGTTTGTTCGAGCCTGCGGCGGCAAAGACCTCAATGTAATTCGCAAAACACTGGTAAGATGGTGTGACCACTTCATCGATGGACGCCGCGTCTACAGCATGGAAGATATCCTGCAGCAGAACGAGGCACCGGAACTGCACCAACACGCGCAGAATATTCAGGCTGCCCTGTTCCAAACTCGCGGTGAGCAATCTGGCAACAACACTTTCGATGCGAAGCAGTTACTAAAGCTGGTATCCAAGCTCAGGAAGAGCAAGCAGCGCATGCAATCGAAGCAGCAGAAAGAAAACCGTTACACGCTGCCGCCTCTGTACAAGACATAGTCGAGGGCAAAGGGACTTCTCAGTATGAGCAACTCTCGCCTGGTCTATAGCACTGAAGCTTCTTCCACCTGCCCTGGCTGCCATAAGCCGCTGAGAAAATGTCTGTGCCGGGTCATTCAAGACAAGGGCCAACCGCGCCAGATCATCGACCCCCCCATTCGCATCAGCCGGGAATCCAAGGGACGCAAAGGCAAAGGCGTCACTCTAATTTGCGGCCTGGCAATGAACGAGCCCGACCTGAAGACTCTCGCCAAGAAACTCAAAGCCCTGTGCGGTTCCGGCGGAACCACGAAGAATGGAATCATTGAGATTCAGGGAGATCATCGAGACAGCATTAAGCTCGAGCTGGAGAAGCAGTTTAAAGACGTAAAACTAGCGGGAGGTTAGAACCTCACCGACCAGGATTGCTTCACCACGACATTCCGAGACCTTTGCCAAGCCAGACTCCCATTTACGCACACCTTTTCACAGACTATCCAACGGGCTAGTCGTGCCCGCATAGTGCCTGCCTAAAACATGCGTATAAATCTGAGTCGTTGACACATCGTTGTGCCCCAATAGCTCCTGAACCGTCCTCAGGTCGGCACCGCTTGACAGCATATGTGTTGCAAACGAATGCCTAAAAGTGTGGGCTGTGATTCGTTGTCGGTCCAAGCCTGAAAGACGTGCTGCGAGACTAATAAACTTCCGCACCACAGTTGGATGTAGGTGGTGGCGACAGATCTCTCCAGATATTGGGTGAGCACATAACCTACTAGACGGGAACAAATAGGCCCAGGCGTCGGTCTTGTACGCCCGAGGATATTTACGGCTCAAGGCAGTTGTGAGCGAACAACCTACACCTCGAATATTGTCTTTGCGCTGTATCTCAATACCAAGTTCGATCCGGTCCAGTAATGCGTCCTTAAGCGTGGGGCTTAAAAGCGTCTGACGATCCTTGCGCCCTTTTCCGTTATGGACAGTAAGAGCAAAGCGGTCCAGATCTACGTCCTGAACACGAAGCCGCAGACACTCCCCGACTCTCAATCCGCTGCCATACAATAACTGAAGAATCAGCTTGTTCCGACCCTCCAGTTCTGCCAGCACTTTTCGAACATCTTCCACCGATAACACAGTTGGCAAAGTTCGCTGCTTCCTGGCTAGGCGAAACCCCAAATCACCCATCTGACGCTTGAGATACTTCTCGAAGAGAAAAGCAAGCGCGTTCAATGCGGTCTTCTGAGTATTCACACTAACCTGCCGCTGCACGGCGAGATAGGTGAGAAATTCACCAATCTTCGACAGTGAAACCTTAGCTGGGTGCTCGTTGCCAGTGAAATTGATAAACCGACGTATCCATAGTAAATAGGTCTTCTCTGTAGAAAGGCTGTATCCGCGCATACGTATGTTGGTGCGCACCCCTTCTAAAAACTTGCTAGCCATCCTGACAGCCCATGTTCATTGAGACATACCTAAGGATAGATGTGATTCCAGGAAATTGCCCAAAACTAGCAAATAAGCAAAGTTACGCGCGCTTAATGCCAACAAGCAAAGAAATAGCTTTAGAAATCAAGCCGATATGCAAACAGGATCCTGCATAGGGAGAAACACCCTACCAAGATATAGGGAAACCCCCTATCCCGAATACCCGTGACCCCCACTATCCCAGACTCAAGCGCATGCCACCGAGCAATTTTTTTATTGAAATTAGGATTTTCGGGGGTACACTTGATCCAAAGCGGAGCTTAATACCGCGCTAACTACATATACAAATGTTATGTTTCTAGTTAGATACAGTGCAAAATTGAGAAAAGTAGAATGAACTGGGAGGCAATTGGGGCTATTGGTGAAATTGTAGGCGCGTTAGCTGTTGTTGGTTCGTTAATTTATTTGGCCACACAGATTTCGGTTAGCAACAGATCTGCACGCAATGCAGCGAATCAGGAGCTTTTCAATCAATGGGCATCTAACGTGGAATTGATAGGCGGGAGTTCGGAGAAGTCGCTTCTTTTCATAAAGGGCTTATCTAAGTTTGAGTCGTTAAGCCAAGACGAGACGTTTCGATTCAACTGCCAGATGCACCAAGTTATAAACTCTTGGGAACGAAATCTAATCCAATCGAAAGCGGCAGAGATTGACAATCATTGGATTAGGAAGCAAGACTGGGTTAGGCGCAGGATTGTCAACGCCACAGGGTTTAAGCTGTACTATAACGACGCAAAAGGCAGTATCAGTCCAGAACTATGTAAGCTAATTGAATCGGAAATTGGAAAATTTGACGGATGGACACCTGGTCGCGGTCATAGTGCAAACGAAACATAACGGACAAGGATAAGTCGCGCGTCAGCCGCGACTTATCCTGTTGT
>JBBDIR010000004.1:0-1526 GCA_040880325.1 Pseudohongiellaceae bacterium | reverse complement strand
AATCCCATCAGGCCAAAACTCAGAACAGCAGGTATGAGATTGGGAATCATGGCGAGCAGGCCGCCCTGAAACGAGCCCAGCGTTACTATCATGATGACGCTGATTATTCCTAATGCCAACAGCAGGCTGGCGTATTGCGACCGAGCGAGATCGTCGGCCATGCGCATCATCATCGCCATGCTACCGGTTACGGTAACCTGCAATTCGGGAAATTCCGCCTCTAAGCCGGCGAATGTAGCGGCTATCTCTTCTTCCATTTCGTTGAAGAAGGCATTGTACTGATAGGAGCCGGCGTTATAGGCATTGATCGAAATATGAGACTTGCTGTAGTCATCGGAAACCAGGGCGCGTCGGTCTTCAGGATTGGAGCTATTGAATAGATACAGCAGCTGCGAAACCATTAACTCGGAATCGGGAATGCGATAGTAGGCTTCATCATCGCTGTTCATTACCCTGAACGTTTCCTTCACTATGTTCGCCAGGGAATTGGTTCTCGAAATCTCATTTGGGTAGCGCGCCTCGATACGGGCCTGCAGTTCGTCCACCGCCTGCAGCAACCGTGGGTTCATCATGCCATCGACAGTGTTCGTGTTGATTACGATCTCCATGCTCTGCGAGCCTGCCATGTTCTGATCCACCACATCATAGGCGCGCCGAATGCTGGAATCCTCGCGCGTAAGCTCTGCCATATTACTGTCGATGCGAATCTGGCTCATGCCATACAGGCAGGAGATAAAGATGCCGGCGAAGATCGTCATGATCAGATAGGGGTAGCGTCCAGCGATACCTGGCACGCTATCCAGAATCGCTTTCTGCCAGTTGACTACAACATAGGTAAGCAGCGTTACTGTAGAAATATAGGCGCCAACGGCGAGTCCTAGCAGTGCAAATGCTGCCGAGAAGTAAACAAGGGCAATCGCTATCTTCGTGTTTCTGTTGAGCCCATGCCAACGCTTGCCGAGTTTGTCCGCAAAGCTTGCATCCGCTGCGGGATTTCCGGGGTGCCAAAGATCAAGCAAAATCGGCAAGAGTACAATGGTAAAGAAGAAGGCGAGAAACACCCCAACAGCCGATGTCCAGCCAAATACCTGGATCATCTGTAGATCTGATGTACCAAGTGCCAACACACCACACATGGTAGTAATCGTCGTCACCAGGATAGCTAATCCAGTCTTGCGATAAGCGTAAGAGAGCGCGGTGTAGTGTTCTTCGCCCTCGCGGCGGAAGGTGAAGTAAGCACTCATCACGTGGACACAGTCGGCAATACCCACCGCAAAGATTAACATGACGGTGAGAGTGATCATGGTGGTCAGCACGACCCCGGTCCATGCCGGTATGCCCCAGGCCCAGGCGATGCTGAGCAGGATTGTAAGCAGTGGCCAGAGTACGGCGCTAAACGAGCGAAACAATATCCATAGAAGCAGTGTAAAAATCAGTATAAGAATAATACCGAGCATCTGCATCTCGCCAAGAGCTATGCTCAGAACTGGTGTATAGGAAACAGGTAGCGGTGTACCCTGTCGATT
>JBBDIR010000003.1:0-53927 GCA_040880325.1 Pseudohongiellaceae bacterium | reverse complement strand
GGTCACAGCGCCACCCCCCACCGCTTCCCGCCCCGCATGCCAACCCCAAGTCCCCCACAAACCCCATGCCCAGTACATTTACCAGATATACCAAAAAACAAACCCCGCCCATTGATCAAAATTCAATCAATTAACCACCTGTCAGTCTAATTCCTACACTAAACCTGAAAAAATTTACCCATCGTCCAGCTTCCTTTACCCATTCTCTATTCCCGTTACTAAAGTGGGAAAACCTTCCCTCATTTCAGTTATGAGATCGGCCCTAAATCAGGCGTTTCAAAAATGAAATCTGCCCTGATTTTGCACTTATCAGTATGTGTAAAATTGAAAAAACATTAAATTTTCTTTAATTAAATCAAGATATTGACCCCACTCACTTATTGGGACGAGAATCCAACAACGATTTAATACAGGGTGTTCACGAATTAGCTAATAACACTGAAAATTCACTACGCACTTTGTGGAAGCAGGGAGAAATCTCTAAGCCTGAAACCTAAGGAAGGTGTCATGAGTAACGTGATTAATATGAGCGATTATCGAAAGAAGCTGGCCAACGAATCAAGTGAAGCAATGCGCGACGGGTTGATTCCTATTGAGTTCGCGATGGGTATCAGCGATCGCACAGCATGTTTGGACAAGGTATCGAAATATGGTGTGAATGCGATTCACGTACGCATGGTGAATGATGAGCCAGGCGCGCTGCTCTATCTGATAGGGGTGGGTGACGCTATCTGGCTGAATAAGAAGATTCTGGAAACGGAAGATATCTCCGAGGAAGAGATCAAGCGCCGCATCGATCTGATTCAGATGATGGAAAACATGAACTTCGTTGGCATGGATGACCTGTGGGAATCATTCAGTGGTAATAGCCTGGTTTAATCAATTCAAGGCGCCGCTATTAGTCATAGCGTAGCCTCACATCCTATTTTGTCGGGATTTCGGCATACGGCAGGCTCTGAATGCTAAGCACGGAGCCAGCCTTGTCGGAAAGCTGCAGCTTTTCTCCCGATTCTACAGTTTCACTGGTCAGCACGGCCAACAACAATGACGAAGACTCATTATTGTTGTAAGCCAGAATGTCACTTCCGGTGGATTCATCTGCCGCGCCAGGTTTCTTCGCCAGAACCACGCGACTGTCGGCACTGACTTCAACATTTGAGGAGAGTAGGTAGAGCCGTTTCTTTGCCGTGCCGCGGTAGAACATGCGCGCTACGATTTCCTGGCCCGTGTAACAGCCCTTCTTAAAATCGATGAGCCCTGCAATATCGTAGTTGAGCAATTGTGGTGTGTACTCCTCGCTCAGCTCTTTAGTCACATGAATCATGCCCGCCTCGATATCCGCACGTAACCAGGCGTCTAAATTGCCGCTGGTTTCGATATTGGCTTGAGAGAAGAATGCGTCCTGCGCTGCGCTCGAGTGAAACCAGATTTCAATGCGTGTAGCGGGGCCCGGCAGTCGCATTACCGAGCAGGAATTGCTCTGGCTAACTTGGTCCGTGGATTCCGGCAGTGTCAGCTCCAGCCACGCCAGCGCGGCATCGGCAGTCGCGCCGATCAGGCCGAAAGCGCGGGGCGTTGCTGCAGCGTCGTCATCCAACTGGCTTAGCTCGACTTTTGAAAAAACGGCGTAGTTGCCCAGAGTAGCGAGTATCGGGTCGGCCATGTCTTTCCCGCACTGCAGCAGACAGTCTCCACCAATCTCAAGCAGGCGAAAGTCGGCGATTACCCGACCCTTTAAATTGCACAGTGCGCCAACCAGGCTACGCTTGTCTGAGAGCAAGTCGGTATTACAACTGAGTTGCCCCTGCAAGAAGCTACGGCTATCGGGACCACAGACGCGGATGAATTCGTAGTGGCTTAGCGGGTAAATTTTGTTCTGCATAGGGCTGGATGATACAGGGTTAGTCGGTTTCTTAAAGCGAGTCTCGCAAGTGTGGGTGAATTTCCGCATAATTCGCCTCAAGCGACAGGCTCTGGCATCTACTTACATGGCGATAATATGCAGGAATTCAACAAGCATAAAATATTTTGGCATAGCCGCCGCGGCATGCTCGAGTTGGACCTGCTATTGGTACCCTTCGCGCTGGAAGTCTTCGAGACGCTCTCGAGCCAAGATCAATTGTTATATAGCGATCTGCTCGAAGAAGAAGATCAGGATATTTTTGCCTGGTTAATGCAGCGCAGCGCACCCACCGACGCGCGCTTCGAATCGATTATTGGCCAGATCTTGGCGCATAACGGCCAGGCGTCCTAAGCTTTAAGGCACAGTGGAGGCGGTGGCAGTGTCAGCGCCTTCTAAATAGACATCAACAAATAGACATCAACATTGTGCCAAAGTGTCATGGTCGTCTGCCGCTTGCGCTGGTCCCTGATCGAACTCGCTTTTAACGCGTCCTGCCATCTTATGGCAATGGTGGCGGTGCTGCAGGCCGGACTCTTGCTGTCGATCGAAGTAGTGCTGATTGCATCGCTGTTGCTGAGTTTCCTGCTTTACCTGTGCGAGCGCAGCCAAACCTATTTTCGCCTAAGCCGGGCGAGCCTGTTAAGCCGCAAGCCGAAGTTGCAGCTTGCGCAGGATTTCGCCCGTATCGATTATCGTGGCGATCTGTATGAAACTAGCTTACCCGTCGTGATCTATAACAGTGAGTTCCTGCTGGTGCTGCAATTGCGCAACGCCGGCGGTGGCGCTGTGAATACAATACCTCTGGTGCTGTGGCCCGATAGCCTGGATCGAGGTGAAGACCGTCGCCTGCGCCGTTATCTGCGCTTCGAACTCGGCAGTGATCTGCATGAGGATTAGGGGTGTAGCGCTAGTTAAATGTGCCGGGGTCCAGAATAGTGTCGACTGGCTTGGACGCTAGTTCCGGATAATCCAGCGTGAAGTGTAATCCACGGCTTTCCTTGCGCTGCATGGCACAGGCGATAATTAGATCAGAAATCAGCACCAGGTTACGAAGTTCGAGCATGTCTTTGGTGACGCGATGTTTGCTGTAGTAGTCATGCACTTCGTCGCGCAATATTCTAATGCGTCGCTTGGCGCGTTGCAGCCGTTCATCGTTTCTTACGATGCCGACGAAGTCCCACATGCAGCGCCTTAGCTCATCCCAGTTGTGCGACACCAGCACTTCATCATCGGAATTCGTGACTCGGCTGGCGTCCCATGCCGCGATGTGGGTGGCGTGTTGAGTCGCGTCGATTCTGTTCTGAATATCCTTCGCCGCACCGGCGGCAACCACGAAACACTCCAAGAGGGAATTGCTGGCCATGCGGTTTGCGCCGTGCAGACCGGTAAAGCTGGTCTCACCAATCGCGTACAGCTTGTCGATGTCGGTAGCACCGTCTTTGTTCACCATGATGCCACCACAGGTATAGTGCGCCGCAGGTACCACCGGGATGCGCTCGCTGGTAATATCGATTCCGAATTCCAGGCACCGTGAGTAAATGGTGGGAAAATTCTCCGTGATGAATGCGGCCGGTTTGTGGGTGATGTTCAGATAGACGCAGTCGCAGCCGAGCCGCTTCATCTCGTGATCGATAGCGCGGGCTACGATGTCGCGCGGTGCCAGTTCCTCGCGGCTATCGAATTGGGGCATGAAGCGGCTGCCATCAGGCAACTCCAGTGTTGCTCCCTCGCCACGCAATGCCTCGGTAATGAGGAACGACTTGGCATGGGGGTGGAACAGGCAGGTGGGGTGAAACTGATTGAATTCCATATTGGCAACGCGGCAACCGGCGCGCCAGGCCATGGCGATACCATCACCGGTGGCACCGTCTGGATTGGTGGTAAATAAATAGGCTTTGCTCGCGCCGCCGGTAGCCAGGGCGACGAACTTGCTGCGGATGAGGTCGACAGCGCCGCTAGTCTGATTCAGTACGTAGGCACCCACACAGACACTCCCAGAACCGTCTGAGCGGGGCTGTGTCACTAAGTCTACGGCGGTACAGTCGGCCAACAGTTCGATTCGAGGGTGGGCCTGTGCGCGGCTGTGCAGGGTCTCGAACACAGCCTTGCCAGTGGCGTCGGTTGCATGAATGATACGGCGGTGACTGTGGCCGCCTTCCTGAGTCAGGTGCAGGGAGCTCAGTTCCTGGGCGCTGCCGTTGTTGCCGTCACTGTGTATCCTGGTCTTGGTCGTGAAGGGTACGCCCTGTTCGACAAGCCATCGCACCGACGCGGAACTCTCGGTCACGATGTGCTCTACCATGTCCTTGTGGCATAGTCCCACCCCTGCAGAAAGCGTATCGGCAACGTGGGATTCTATGCTGTCGGTATCATCGAGTACGGCGGCAATCCCGCCTTGGGCGTAGAATGTGGCACCCTGATTGAGATCGCCCTTGCTCAGAACCCCGACGCGAGCGAAATCTGCAGTTTTCAGGGCGAGTGTGAGACCGGCGGCGCCGCTGCCGATAATCAAGATATCGAACTCGAGTTCATTTTGTGCTTGGGAGGGTTTCATAAGACTGTGCCAACTAATTGGTTTAATTGACTATTACGCATGAGCTACGGATTCTTCTGAGGCTGTGCCTGTGTCGATTACCACCGTGAGGACCTGGCCCATCCGGCGTTGCAGCGAGGATTCTTGCACAGTTAACGCTAGAATCTCTAGGGGAATAATTCGAGGGCAGCTGTGGAATGCATAAAACTGTCATAATCTGCCACTTTTAGAGAACTTTTGCACAGCGGTGCGGTCTATCAGAGAGAATGAATGCATTTGTTCCCTGTAGTGTCGTAGCAGAACACCAGCAATAACGGAGTTGGAACAAATGTCAGAGGATACGGATCAACAACTTGTTGACCGGGTTTTAAGCGGCGATAAAAACGCATTTAACCTGCTGGTTTTGCGTTATCAGCACAGGGTAGCGGCGCTAGTAGGGCGTTTTATTCACGATGCCCATGAGACTGAAGATGTTTGCCAGGAAGCCTTTATCAAAGCTTACAGAGCCCTGCCTCTGTTCCGCGGTGATAGCGCCTTCTACACATGGTTGTATCGCATTGCGGTGAATACGGCGAAGAACTACCTGGTCGCCAGGAACAGAAGACCGCCGGCTAGCGACGTGGAAGTGGAAGATGCCCAGCACAGCGAAGTGGGCAGCCTACTTCGGGAGATTGAGAACCCCGAAAGCAAGCTGGCAAGCGCCAAGCTAAAAGTGGCGATCGAGCAGGCGATAGCAGATTTACCCGAAGATTTACGCACCGCCTTTACGCTGCGCGAGTTCTCGGGAATGAGTTACGAAGACATTACCGAGGTCATGGACTGTCCAGTGGGAACGGTACGCTCGCGAATCTTCAGAGCCAGAGAGGCGATAGACAAGAAGATCAAAGAACTCATCGAATAAGAAAGCAGTGACATGGGTGAATACAATAAAGAGTCAAATTACGAGTAGTATGTCTTTGCTGCTCAAAAGAAAGTTAGCTTGTAAGATTCACAGGGGTGCTCAATGAGCCAGATCGATAGCCAGATTAATAGAGAGTCAATTTCTGCATTGCTGGATAACGAGGCAGATGACTTGGAGCTGCGCCGCTTTCTAAAAGCCTGCGAGCAGGATCCAAGTCTGCTCGCGACCTGGGAGCGCTTCAGCTTGGTCCAATCGGTGCTACACGAGCCCGCGCAGCCAGTAAGCTCGGGCCTGAGTCAGCGTATTGCCGCACAGCTTGAACAGGAAGCCCCAGTCGTCGCCGCCCCTGTGGCGCCGGAGCAATTCTCCTGGAAAGACAGTCTCGGCAAGATGGCGATTGCCGCCTCAGTGGCAGCTGTATTTCTGCTTAGCTTCCAATTTAATCTCGACAGCGGTTCCGCTACGCCTTCGGCTTCCATGCTTGCCGAGCAATCAGTGGATAGCACTGAAGCGCCTGCCATACAATCTCTAGCGGCCTCGGCGCTACTGCCCGAACCCAATGATAATCCGGCAATCGCGATCGATGGTGGCATCGTCCGCCAATATATCGATAGCCTGACCCTCGACGTTAAAGAGCCTGTGGTAAATGAGCAGATTCAGGATTCACCTTTCTACCGCCTCGTCAATGAGATGCAGGTAAGGCCCTAGTAAGACCCTAGTAAGACCAGGCAGGCCATGACTTAACTTGCCCGCGTTCTGCGGCAGGGTCAGCTTGCGCGTTCCCCTCGACCTTGTGCTAAAGTAGGACCTCGCCTCAGGTTCGCCTCCGGCTTTTAGCCAACAGACCGAACCAGCCTATTCAGTAGTGTCTTGAGCAGAAACCTTGGACGTGGAAATTTTTATGCGAATTCTTAGTGAAGCAAGCCTTAAGTTGTCATCGGTCGCTGCAGTCTTTGCCGCTTTTCTGGCGGCAAGCGGCAGCGGTGCCGCGGCCGATTTGCCAAATTTTGCCGATCTGGTTGAGGCGAACTCGCCCTCTATCGTTGAAATAGCCACCACGAGGCGCGTCTCTACTCGCGACTCAATCGGTGATGAGGAGATCGAAGAATTACTCAGGCGGCTCAATCCCGGCCAGGAACCGAATCTTGATATCGAAGGCTTGCCGGAGCAGCGTCGGCGCGGGGCCGTAGGTTCAGGCTTCCTGATCTCCTCCGATGGTTACGTCATGACAAACAACCATGTGGTCGCAGGTGCCGACGAGATACAGGTTAACCTGAATGACAGACGCGTCTATGACGCCAAGGTGGTTGGGCTGGATGAGCCTTCGGATTTGGCTCTACTAAAAATCGATGCGACGGATCTGCCCTTTTTGGATTTTGGCGATTCCGACCGGCTGCGCGTTGGCGATTGGGTGCTAGCGATTGGCTCTCCCTTCGGATTGGAATTCTCTGCCGCCGCTGGCATCGTCAGCGCGAAAGGGCGGTCGATGCCCGGTCGTTCCACCTACAACTACATGTCTTTCATTCAGACCGATGTGGCCATCAATCAGGGAAACTCTGGTGGCCCCCTGTTTAATCTGGACGGCGATGTCGTTGGCATCAACTCGCAGATATTAAGTAGTACCGGCGGCTCCAATGGTATTTCTTTCTCTATCCCGAGCAATGTTGCGATGAATGTCATGGAGCAGCTTCGCGACACCGGCACCGTCGAGCGCGGACTGTTGGGGGTGCGCATGCGCGAGGTGGATTATGCACTCGCGGAAATCTTTAGCATGGATAGACCGCTGGGTGCTTTCGTCGACGATGTGCAGCCGCAAAGCCCTGCCGAGAAAGGCGGCGTAATGATCGAGGACATCATTCTCGAATTCAATGGCCACGAGATCGATTACTTTGCCGACCTGCCGTTTTACGTCGGTCAGTATCGCCCGGGCACCGAGGCCAGCATGCGCGTCTTTCGTGATGGAGAGATGCACAACCTGACTGTTGTTCTGGGCAGCTCGCCAACAAACAACTTAGCCGTTGCCGAACCAGCGGTTGTCCGCGAGCGCGGTAATCCACTAGGTTTTCGGGTCAGCGAGTTGGACGAAGACCTGCGCCGGGTAACCGGTCTCACTGGTGTGCAGATCGCGGAACTCAATGACGGTCCAGGCCGCGCGGCTGGTTTGCTGGTCGGGGATGTGATCGTTTCACTGAATCGACAGGAGATCGACTCCGCCGATAAGTTCGCCAGCGTCGCCAGCATGCTGCCGGAATCGGGATTCGTGCCCATTCGCATCGTGCGCGAAGGCCAGGGCACGACCATGGCGCTCGAGCTTAACCCATAAATCGTACGCCTAACCAACACCAACGCTCCGCTGCCCGATATCTCGCGGCTTACAGGCCTGTATCGGCGCGGCTTTAGTCGCTAATACTCCTGACACTCTGAACTATTTACTGTAGACTTGCCCGCTTATTTTCTAGCTCATCCAACGCTTCTAACTAGTGACTCATCTGCAACGTGACTGATCTAAGCCACATCCGAAATTTCTCGATAATCGCCCACATCGACCACGGTAAATCCACGCTTGCCGATCGCTTCATTCAGATCTGTGGTGGCCTGACCGAGCGCGAGATGAACGAGCAGATCCTCGACAGCCTCGATATCGAACGCGAACGCGGCATCACCATCAAGGCGCAGAGCGTAACGCTGTATTATGTTGCCCAGGACGGCAAACGCTACCAGCTAAACTTCATCGACACTCCGGGTCACGTGGATTTCACCTACGAGGTATCACGCTCTCTCGCCGCTTGCGAAGGCGCCTTGCTGGTAGTCGATGCAGGGCAGGGCGTGGAGGCACAATCGGTGGCGACTTGCTACACGGCTATTGAGCAGGGTTTGGAAGTTATTCCTGTGCTGAACAAGATGGATCTGCCGCAGGCGGAGCCCGATCGTGTGCGTCAAGAGATCGAAGAGATCATTGGAATCGATGCCTCCGAGGCGATCTGCGCCAGTGCGAAGACTGGCCTCGGAATCAATGAGATTCTGGAACAGCTGATACTGAAGATTCCTCCGCCGGTTGGCGATAGAGACGCCGACCTGCAGGCGTTAATCATCGACTCCTGGTTCGACAACTACCTCGGTGTCGTGTCGCTGGTTCGCGTCATGGCAGGCACCTTGAAGAAGGGCGATAAGATCATATCGAAGTCCATTGGCAAGTCTCATGTGGTTGATAACGTCGGGGTGTTTACACCGAAGCGAACCGAGACCGGGTCGTTAGCTGCGGGCGAGGTGGGTTTTATCGTCGCCGGCATCAAAGAGATTCTAGGGGCGCCAGTCGGCGATACCATTACCCTGGCCAGCACTCCCAACGTGGCGGCGCTTGCCGGGTTCCGAAAAATTCAACCTCAGGTCTACGCCGGACTCTTTCCGGTGGCGTCCGATGACTTCGAGAATTTTCGCGATGCGCTTTCGAAGCTGACCTTGAACGACGCCTCCCTGCAATATGAGCCGGAGAATTCTGACGCGCTTGGCTTCGGCTTTCGTTGCGGATTCCTGGGCATGTTGCATATGGAAATTATTCAAGAGCGGCTGGAGCGCGAATACGATCTGTCACTAATTACCACCGCACCCACAGTAGTGTATGAGGTGGTGCTGGAGAACGGCGAGCAACTCAAGGTGGATAGCCCGTCACGCCTGCCTGCCGTGACTTCTATCGCCGAGATGCGTGAACCTATCGTGCGAGCTAATATTCTGGTTCCGCAGGAGCATCTCGGTAATGTGATCACATTGTGTGTCGAGAAACGTGGCATTCAGAAAGACATGCAATTCATCGGCAAACAGGTTTCTCTGACCTATGAGCTACCCATGAACGAGGTGGTATTGGATTTCTTCGATAGGCTGAAATCCACCAGCCGTGGCTATGCCTCGCTCGACTATCACTTCGAGCGCTTTGAAAAAGCCAATCTTGTGCGTCTAGATATCCTGATTAATGGCGATAGAGTAGATGCGCTTGCGATTATTGTGCACCGCGACCACGCGCCGAATAAGGCCCGGGCCCTGGTGGAAAAGATGAAAGAACTGATACCACGCCAGCTCTATGACGTTGCCATTCAGGCCGCAATTGGCGGTCAGATCATCGCCAGGCAGACGGTGAAGGCGCTGCGTAAGAATGTAACCGCGAAGTGCTATGGTGGTGATGTATCGCGCAAGAAGAAACTGCTGGAAAAGCAGAAGGCAGGCAAGAAGCGAATGAAACAGGTAGGAAATGTGGAAGTGCCGCAAGAAGCCTTTCTGGCCGTACTTAAAGTCGACAGCTAATTCTGAAGAGAAAATAGTAGAGAAAATAGTAGAGAAAATAGTAGAGAAAATAGTAGAGAAAATAGTAAAGCGAAATGGATATAGATTTTTCACTGGTTTTAGTTTGTCTTGTCAGTGCCTGCGGCGCGCTGTGGTTACTCGATAGCCTGTTTTTCAAGAAGCATCGGCTGCAGGCAATTGCCGCCTACGAGGCGACTCAGGCAAAAGGCCGCAGCGAAGAGGAAGTCGCGCGGACCGTTGCTGGCTTGTCGCAAGAGCCGCTGCTGATCGAATACGCGAAGTCCTTCTTTCCGGTTCTGCTGCTGGTGTTAGTACTGCGTTCTTTTCTGGTGGAGCCTTTCCAGATCCCAACCGGTTCCATGATTCCGACATTGGAGGTCGGCGATTTCATTCTGGTCAACAAATACGCCTACGGAGTTCGTCTACCGGTGATCGGTACCAAGCTCGTCGATGTGGCCGATCCGCAGCGCGGCGACGTTATGGTTTTTATTCCGCCCCACGTAAATAGTTATTATATTAAGCGAGTAATTGGTTTGCCGGGCGATACCATACGGTATGAGGACAAGCGCCTGTTTGTTAACGGTGGGTTGATTGATGAAGTGTTTGTCGAAGACATAGTTATCGAAACCAATCTGGGAGATTTGCCCGGCACCTTGCATCGCGAGACAATCAATGGCGTGGAACATGCCACGCAGCATATCACGCCGGTAAACAGGCAGTCTGCACGCACAACCTGGGTGATCCCAAATGGTCACTACTTTATGATGGGCGATAACAGGGACAACAGTAGCGACAGTAGAGAATGGGGTTCGGTTCCAGAGGAAGACATCGTGGGAAGAGCGATAGCCGTATGGATGCACAAGGAGCCAGGTCTGCACTTGCCGACTTTCGCCAGAAACCAAAGAATCAAGTAATAATTTTGTGACGGCAATAGCGGAAATAAAGGGTCCGACAACCTATGCTGGCTCATGCTGGAGAGTCCAGATATCGCAAGCGCAATATTAACTGTTCTACGGATGAGATCATGAAAAAGCTAGAATCAAAAAACCTGGTGCAACAAGCGGGTGTTTCCAAGTTTGGCATGTTGATGGTGTTTATCTTGATGGCCGCATTCTTTACCTTTGGCTTGAAAGTTGTGCCATTGTACGTCGATCACAATTTGATCACCGGCGTCTGCGAAGATTTAATTGAGAACGGCGAAGCGACCAACATGACCATAACCGATATTCGTCAACGCGTTTCCAATACTCTGCGCATAAACAACGTTACTGACTTCAATCTCTCAGCCATCACACTGCGCAGAGAGAACAATATGCCGATAATTACCGTCGCCTACGAGCGGCGCGTGGAGTTAATCGCGAACCTCGATGTTGTTGCGAAATTCGAAAACGTCTTTCAATAAATGGTCAAGAAACTAGACAAGCTCCAGCAGACCCTAGCCTACCAATTCTCCGATCCGGACTTGGCGCGACTCGCCCTGACACATCGCAGTGCGAGTTCCCCGCACAACGAACGCCTCGAATTTCTGGGCGACTCACTGCTGGGTTTCATCATTGCTCAGATACTGTTTGAGCGACACCCCCAAGCGACCGAAGGCGAACTCAGTCGCATGCGAGCTAGCCTGGTCAGTAAACCTGCGTTGGCCGCCGTTGCCAGAAAGTTGGGCTTAGGTGAATTCTTGCAGCTGGGCAGCGGCGAGTCAGCCAGTGGCGGCGCCGACCGCGACTCTATTCTGGCAGACAGCGTCGAAGCCCTGATTGCTGCGATTTATCTCGATGGCGGAATAAAGCCCTGCAAGGCTTTCGTTACCGGGATGAACGGGAGTAAGCTATCCTCAGGCGTAGCGGCGGCGAAGCGCAAAGATGCCAAGACGCGTCTGCAGGAGATATTGCAGGCTCAAGGCAAGGCATTGCCCGAATACAGCGTGGTCACTATTTCTGGTGCAGCACATGAACAGGTATTTCATGTAAGTTGCCAGCTGGAGTCCATGGGAATCAATGCTGAGGGTTCCGGTGCCAGCAAACGTCTCGCGCAACAAGAAGCCGCGAAAAAAATTTTGGATTCTATCGAGGTTACAGAAAACCAGGCATGACTGATTCCGAAGAGCAGGACGCAACGCCGAGTCGCTGCGGTTATATCGCCATTGTTGGACGCCCGAATGTGGGCAAGTCCACGCTGTTGAACCATCTGTTAGAACAAAAAATCAGCATCACCTCACGCAAGCCACAGACAACCCGGCACAGAATTCTGGGCATCAATAGCGATGCGAACCACCAGTGCCTGTTCGTCGATACGCCAGGATTGAATGCGCAATTTAACAAGGCCTTAAACAGGGCGATGAATGACACCGTGCTCAACGTCATTAGAGACGTCGATGTGGTGCTGTTCGTGGTCGAGCGTTTTATTTGGAACGAGGCGGATCAGTATGTGCTGGAAGCTCTGGCCCATACCAAGGTGCCGGTGCTGCTGATCATCAACAAGATCGACCTGCTGCAGGACAAGAAAGAGCTATTGCCCCATATCCAGGAGTTAACGAAGAAGCGAGACTTCGCCGAGATAGTCCCCGTCTCCGCCCTCGGCGGCCACAATCTCGAGACCATCGATAAGTTAGTGAAGGCGCTGCTGCCCGAAGGACCGTTTCTATTCCCCGAAGACCAGATAACCGATAGGAGCTCGAGGTTTCTTGCCGCCGAGTTAATTCGTGAGAAGGTGACCCGGCAGTTGGGTGACGAACTACCCTATGAAGTCACTGTGGAGATTGAAAAATTTGAAACGTCGAAATCAGTTTTGCACATTCATGGTTTGATTCTGGTAGACAAGAAGGGCCAGAAACGTATCGTGATTGGCAAAGATGGCGAGCGGCTAAAGCAAATAGGAAGCGCCGCGCGCGAGGACATGGAAACGACATTTCAGAGCAAGGTAATGTTAAACCTTTGGGTGAAAGTGAAGTCGGGTTGGGCTGACGATGAAAGGGCGCTTGCCAGCCTGGGTTATGTCGAGAGATAGACGTTCCGAGACGGCACTATGGATTCGAGAATTGCATTACAGCCGGCTTATGTTTTACACACTCAGCCTTTCCAGAATACCAGTGTGCTGGTCGATTTCTTTACCATGGACTACGGTCGTGTCCGCGCAGTAGCCAAGGGAGCCCGCAGCCCTAAGTCTAAATACCGATCCCTGCTGCAGCTGTTCCAACCCGTATTGGTCTCACTGGCCGGTCGCAGCGATCTGAAGACGCTGACCGGAGTAGAAAGCAGTCTTGGCGCCATGATACTGCGCGGCCAGCGCCTGTTCAGCGGCATGTATATCAATGAACTGCTGACGCGACTGTTGCTGAATCACGTCGAACACAAACAGCTCTATCTCGCCTATCAGGATACGCTCGTCGCCCTGCAGGGCATTGCCGATATGCAACTTCTGCTGCGCCAATTCGAACTCTGCGTGCTGAGCGAGTTGGGTTATGGCATAAATCTCGACTCTGACTGCCGCACGCAAGCGGCTATCCAGGAGAACGCCAGCTATCGCTTCACTCCCGATGTTGGTTTCGAGCTGCTTGAGGAAACAGGCCAGCATGACAGCAGCCGAGTCTATGCCGGCTCGCATCTGGTCGCGCTACGGGATTTCGATCTGCGTGATGAGGAAGCCGCCAAGACCGCCAAGCGCCTGCTAAGAACGGCGCTGGCTGCGCATCTCGGAGGCAAGCCCCTAAACAGCCGCAGCCTGTTCACCAAATAGAATGCCCGGCTGTTGCAATCCTCGAGTTAACGCTGCCATTGTCCGTCAGCTTTCGTCTGCTGCGGTTTCCGTGTAGAATTTTGCGCTTTGCAATTCCGTCTTAGTCGCCACAGGCCGCTATTTCTATGTCTAATCCTATGTCCAATCAAAGGTCCTATCAGAGTATTCAGGCACAGATCGGCAACACACCGCTAGTGAAGCTGCAGCGATTGCCCGGCGCGACCAGCAATACGATATTGGCCAAGCTCGAAGGAAACAATCCCGCGGGCTCGGTGAAGGACAGACCGGCGCTCAGTATGATTCAGCAGGCCGAACTTCGTGGCGAAATCAAACCCGGCGATGTACTGATCGAAGCAACCAGTGGCAACACCGGCATCGCTTTGGCGATGGTGGCAGCGGTCATGGGATATCGTCTCATTCTTATCATGCCTGACAATATGAGTAGCGAACGCAAGGCTTCGATGACCGCCTACGGTGCGCAGCTGATCACGGTAACCGAACAACAGGGCATGGAAGGCGCCAGGGATCTGGCACAGCAGATGCAGTCTCAGGGTAAGGGCAAAGTGCTTGATCAATTCGCCAATCAGGACAACCCAAACGCCCACTACGTGCACACGGGGCCGGAAATCTGGCGTGACACCAAGGGAGAAATAACACACTTCGTTAGCTCGATGGGTACAACCGGAACCATCATGGGTGTGTCACGTTATCTCAAAGAGCAGAACCCCAAGATAGAAATTATCGGCTTGCAGCCGCAAGATGGTTCACGTATTCCTGGCATTCGCCGTTGGCCGCAGGAGTATCTTCCCTCGATATTCGAGCGTAGCCGTGTCGATCGCATCATAGATATCGCGCAGTCCGACGCCGAACACACGATGAAGGAACTGGCCAGGCAGGAAGGCATTTTTTGCGGAGTGTCATCCGGCGGTTCGATCTTTGCCGCACTTAAACTTTCGCGTGAAGTCAGCAATGCCACCATCGTGGCAATCGTCTGTGATCGTGGTGATCGCTATCTCTCCACCGGTGTCTTTCAATAATTCGATCCATTTAACCGAGCCTGGCCTGCTTCAGTATTGCAAGGAGGTATCCCTGGGACCTGAATCAGTCAGAGTATTAAACCATGAGCAGACGTAGACATGGACGCGGTAAGCTTCCAACCGAACCGGTAACGCTGGAGCTTGGCTCCCTCAGTCATGAGGGGCGCGGCATCGCACACATCGCTGGCAAGGTCGCCTTCGTTGATGGCGCCCTGGCCAACGAACAGGTATTGGCGAGCTACGTGCGGCGTCGTGGTAAATTCGACGAACTGAAGACGCTGGAAGTATTGAAGGCGGCAGCGGATCGGGTGGAGCCTCCCTGCGAATTCGCGGGACTATGCGGTGGCTGCTCACTGCAGCATATGCACAGTGATGCGCAGATTGAATTTAAACAGTCGGTGCTGCTGGAGCAGATGCGACATGCCACTGGAGATTCGCTGGCTGGCATCGAGATGCTGCCCAAATTGCAGGATGAAACACAGTACTATCGGCGCAAGGCGAGGCTGGCGATTCGTGTCGTGAGCAAGAAGGGCGGTGCGCTTGTCGGTTTCAGGGAAAAATACAGCAGCTTTATTACCGACATGAATAACTGCAAGGTGTTAGTGAAGGAGGTGGCGGACCTTATTCAGCCGCTGCGCGATCTACTCAATACCCTGCAGGGTGCTCAGAGCATTCCACAGATAGAAGTGGCTGTTGGAGAAGAGCCAGACCCCAGTGGCGACCAGGGTCAGTTTCGACTCCGTGTTGCGTTCGTCTTCAGGCATCTGAATCCGCTGATTGCAGCGGATGCAAGCAGCCTCGCTGAGTTTGCAAAGTCGCATGATATCGATCTTTATCTACAACCTGCTGGTAATGACTCCGTCCACAAGATCTATCCGGCTGACACGCCGGACCGACTGCGCTACTTTCTACCCGAATTCGATCTGCAATTAAATTTTCATCCCATGGATTTCACGCAGATTAACGCGGGGATTAATCGAAAAATAGTTAGCCAGGCCTTAACGCTGCTACAGGTAAATGAGAATGACACGGTGTTGGATCTTTTCTGCGGGCTCGGTAATTTCACTCTTGCTACGGCGCGGCGTGCCAAAAAAGTAGTCGGGGTTGAGGGCAGTGAGGAGATGGTACGCCGCGGCTGCGAGAATGCGGCCCTGAATGGCTTGGATAATGTCGAATTTCATGCCGCCGATCTTTTCCAATCCATAGTTGGGAAGGAGTGGGCTGCGTTAGAATACAGTAAAATTATTTTGGACCCACCCAGATCCGGTGCAATCGAGATCATTGGGCAGATCGCCCAACTTGGTGCACAGACTATCGTCTACATCTCTTGTAATCCGGCCACGTTGGCAAGAGATACAGCCGAGTTGCTACAGGCAGGCTATCAGTTACGTACGGCTGGTGTTATGGATATGTTCCCCCATACAACCCATGTTGAATCGATGGCCGTGTTTGACCGCACAGGCAAGATTCGTAAATAACTATTTACCCACCGCAGTTGAGAGGAATGTTGTGTGAGCAAAGACAATAGCCAAGACGTCGCTTCGATGACCGCGATCGATCGCCTTGTCACCATCATGAAGATGCTACGCGATAAGCAGCACGGCTGCCCCTGGGATCTGGAGCAGACCATTACATCATTGCTGCCCCATACGCTGGAAGAGGTATATGAGGTCGCCGACGCTATCGAGAACAATGATCTGGTAGAACTGGAAGATGAATTGGGTGACTTATTATTTCAGGTTATCTTCTATGCGCAGATCGCCAGTGAGCAGGGTGAGTTTGATTTTCAGGATATCGCGACGGCGATAAGCAACAAATTGATTCGACGCCATCCCCATGTGTTTCCGAATGAAGATCTGTCGCAATTTGGCCTGCCTCAGGAGATCAGTGCCGAGCAAGTAGTGGTGAATTGGGAGGCGATTAAAGAGATTGAGCGGGAAGAAAAGCGCAACAAGGGTGGCAAAAAAGCCGATCAGCCGAATCAGAGTCTGTTGGACGATGTGCCGCGAGCATTGCCTGCAATCGAACGAGCACGTAAGCTGCAAAAGCGCGCGGCGCAGTCCGGCTTCGATTGGACACAGATCGGCCCCGTGCTCGATAAACTCAAGGAAGAAGTACAGGAATTTGAAGAGGCTCTAGCGAGCGGAGAATCCGCGAGGATGAGCGACGAGTTGGGCGATGTGCTGTTCGCCGCGGTAAATCTGGCGCGGCACAGCGATATAGAGCCGGAGGTTGCGCTGCGCTCGGCTAATCGGCGCTTCGAGAAGCGATTTCAGTGGATCGAGGCGGCGCTTTCAGCACAGGGTAAGGCGCTTAAGAGCGCAAATTTAGAGGAGCTGGATGCCTTGTGGGAGCAGGCGAAAGCCGCCGAATTGTAAGAATGCAGCAAGATCTTCGAGAGAATTAAAATACGCTAATGGGGAGTTAAGGGATGAGAGTAATTTTGTTAGGGGCACCGGGAGCAGGCAAGGGAACGCAGGCACAATTCATCTGTGAGCGCTTTGGTATTCCGCAAATATCAACAGGGGATATGCTACGCGCAGCGGTAAAGGCGAAGACAGAACTCGGCATGCAGGTTGAGCAGGTGATGGCGTCGGGCGGTCTGGTTACCGATGAGATTATCATCGCTCTGGTAAAGGAGCGCATTCTTCAGGATGACTGCAAAGCAGGGTTTTTGTTCGATGGTTTCCCGCGCACAATTCCACAAGCCCAGGCGATGGTCGAGGCCGCGGTACCTATCGATGTAGTGCTCGAGATTGATGTGGCCGACAACGAAATAGTTAAGCGTTTGGGCGGCAGAAGAGTGCATCCAAATTCAGGCCGTGTTTATCATGTCGATTTCAATCCGCCGAAAGTGGCAGGCAAGGACGATGAGACCGGTGAGGATCTGATTCAACGTGAAGACGATCAGGAAGCTACTGTTCGTACGCGCCTCGATGTGTATCACGAGCAGACCGAGCCGTTGGTTAATTTCTACAAGAAGCTGGAAGCGGATGGCCAATCGGTAAAAGTAATAAAAGTAAATGGTGTCGCAAGCGTGGACTCGATCAAGGAGCAGGTTCTCGCATCATTAAGTTAACGACAGGCTTTATCTAGCTAGATAAAAACCAGGCCATGGCCTGGTTTTTTCGTTCTGGCATCGGAAATTCCATGGCGCTGCTTTTTCTTGTAACCAAATTACCCATTTAATGCACGAATAATGCAGTTCGATTCCTGTTAAGTGGTTCACAGTAGTATCAGTAGTTACTGCAGTAATTTCTTATCACATGGTAACGAGTAATTTGTTGTGGCCCCAAATTGTTAATTAGTGACACAAAAAGTGACTTTGTAAGTTTAAAACTCGTTGATTGATCAATCTTTCGTCAATTAGCTGACTGATAAAACGTTAGTGATAGGAGTTGGCAAACTAATTGCTCAATCAAACAGAGGAAATATGCCTGTGATTGATCAAAATTTCGACAGGTTTTCTTAAAGTTTTCTATGCAGGTAGCGAAATAGAGGTTGATACCATATAAAAGTGGGTATTATGCATTGACTGTTCAGTGTAGTTTTTTATCTAACAGTTATTTGCAATGAGTTTACTGTAAGCCAGATTATTTATGTGATATGTTGCCGGCGAGCAGTGGTTACAATTGTAAAACTTAAGCGGGCACGATTCATAACCTAGGAGAGAAACGAGTATGGCTAAAGTTAAGGCAAAAAAGAGAAAACCTGCAAAGAGAAAGTCAGCCGCTGTTAGCAGCCCGGCTTTGTCGAAAGCAAATGCCGCAGTAGCGAAACTTGAAAAAGCATCCAAAGCAGCAGCAAAGAAAGTAGTCGCAGCGAGAAAGAAAGCTGCCGCTGCAAAGAAGGCTGCAGTAAAAACTAAAACAGCAGCGAGCAAGAAGGCTGCTAAATCAGCACAAGGTGCAGTGAAGAAAGCATCTGCAGTTGCTGCTGCAACGAACGCCAAGATCAGAACAGCCAAAGCACGCGCTAAAGCCGCAGAGACTGCAGCGAAGGCCGCAGCCGCTAAAGCCGCAGCCGCAGCGAAGGCTGATGCAGATCTGCAGAAGGCAGTGAAGGCGTTTACCGCGAAGTTTAAGGCGAAGCAGGCTAAGGAAAAAGCGAAAGCAGCAGCCAAGAAGGCTCGTAAAGATGCTGTAGCAGCCAGGAAAGCCGCTGCCAAGGCCGCCAAGAAGGAAAAGGCCGCCGCGAAGAAAGCCGCCGCTAAAGCGAAAGCTGCAGCACGCAAGGCCGCCAAGAAGAAGCCAGCCAAGAAGAAGGCCGCTAAGAGAAAGGCCGTGAAGAAGAAGGCTCCGGCAAAGAAAAAGAAAGCAGCCAAGAAGAAAGCAGTAAAGAGACGTTCGGCAGCCAAAAAAGCCTCTCCTAAGAAAGTTGCCAAGCGCAAGCCAGCTGCCAAGAAAAAAGCCGCCAAGAAGAAGGTAGCTAAGAAGAAAGTAGCCAAGAAGAAGGTGGCTAAAAAGAAGGTGGCTAAAAAGAAGGCAGCCAAGAAGAAGGCAGTTAAGAGTAAAGCGGCAGCCAAGAAGGCGGTAAAACGCAAAGTGGCTAAGCGCAAGGCGCCTGCCAAGAAGAAAGCCGCCAAGAAGAAGGTAGCCAAGAAGAAAGTAGCTAAGAAGAAGGTAGCGAAAAAGAAGGTCGCTAAGAAGAAAGTAGCCAAGAAGAAGGCTGTGAAGCGCAAGGCGCCTGCCCGTAAGAAGGCAGCGAAGAAGAAAGCCGTGAAGAAGAAGGCTCCTGCCCGTAAGAAGGCAGCGAAGAAGAAAGCGGCCAAAAAGAAAGCGCCAGCACGTAAAAAGGCTGCCAAGAAGAAGGCCGTGAAGAGCAAAGCGGCGGCCAAGAAGGCGGCTAAGCGCAAGGTAGCAAAGCGTAAAGCACCTGCAAAGAAGAAGGCAGCCAAGAAGAAAGTCGCTAAGAAGAAAGTAGCGAAGAAGAAAGTCGCTAAGAAGAAAGTAGCGAAGAAGAAAGTAGCCAAGAAGAAAGTAGCCAAGAAGAAAGTAGCCAAGAAGAAGGTAGCCAAGAAGAAGGTAGCCAAGAAGAAGGCTGCTAAACGCAAGGCACCTGCCAAGAAGAAAGCTGCAAAGAAGAAGGCTCCTGCCCGTAAGAAGGTAGCGAAGAAAAAAGCAGCTAAAAAGAAAGCTCCAGCTCGCAAGAAAGCGGCCCGCAAGAAGAAGTAGGCCCTAAGCTGGATTGAGTGACTTTAGCCAGTACATCCCTGCCTGCGTGTCCGCTCGCAGGCAGGGATGGACACTCAACTTTTCGGAAAGATCCCTGTTGGTAGCTATCAACGGGGATTTTTTATATTAGGGAATGCGTAGTTAAGCGCAGCAGAGCGCCGCAAAATGAACACAATACTCACCATTGATACTTCCTCTGCGAATTGCGCAGTCGCCTTATTGCATGACTCTGTGCTTATTGAGCGTGTGAGCGAGGCTGAACGGCAGTCGGCACAACGTGTATTGCCCATGATCTCAGAGTTGCTGAGTGAGGCTGAGCTTGCTCTTGGTCAAATTGACTTGATAGCTGTAGTTGCCGGGCCCGGTTCCTTTACCGGTGTTCGGATTGGAATCGCCGTGGCGCAGGGCCTGAGCCTCAGTAGCTCGATTCCTGTAGTGCCGCTCTCGTCGCTGGCACTACTGGCGATGGCGAGCGTTATACAAAACCGCATAGATAGAGTGCTCATCTGCGAGAAGGCGCGAGACGAAGAGATTTATTTCGCCGCCTATCAGAAATCAACGACAAGCGGGGTCGAGCTGATTGGGCGAGAACAAGTAGCGCGGATAGCCGATTTGGATGTACTGCCGGTTGCATTGCAGACGCTGAGCTGGTGTATTGCCGGGGATGGCTGGGGCAATAAACAGGCTATCTTGCGGCAGCTCGGCTGTTCAGCCGCCGCCGAGCCTTGCGCGTCGTGCATTAACAATGAACTGATTGCCGAATTCGGCCGACTTCGGTTCCAATCGGGAGAGGCAGTCGATGGCGCTGGGCTGCGTCCAAACTACGTGAAAGAACAATTAGACTACACTTAACCTGGCTCTCATTGACACAATAGGAAGCAGCATTGGAATTAGATTTTGTGCAGGTGACATTCTTGGCTGTGCTGCAGGGTGCTACGGAGTTTTTACCAATTTCCTCCTCCGGCCACCTCATCCTGCCGTCACTGCTATTCTCCTGGAACGATCAGGGGCTGACCTTTGATGTCGCGGTACACATCGGGACTCTGATTGCAGTGGTTCTGTATTTCGCAAAAGACTTGCAGCGTCTGGTCCATGCAGCGATTAATAGCGTTGTGAAGAAAGAACGCAGCGCTGACTCCCGCTTGGCCTGGATGTTGGTTGTCGCAACCATCCCGGCCGGTCTAAGCGGGTTACTGTTCAGCTCCCAGATCGAGCATTACGGCCGTTCTCTGCTACTTATCGGTGCAAGCTCTATCGTTTTTGGTTTGCTGCTGTTGCTGTCGGATCGCAGTGGCAGCAAGCAGCGCAGCTTAGCGGATATCGACTGGAAGACCGTGCTCATCATTGGCTGCTCTCAGGTTCTGGCGCTGATTCCGGGTACTTCCCGCTCTGGAGTGACGATGACTGCCGCACTTTTCTGCAATCTGGATCGCGCAGCGGCGGCGCGCTTCTCATTCTTGCTCTCGATTCCCATCATCGCGGCTTCAGGCTTGCTTCGCGGCGTCGAATTGCTGCAGTCGCAAACGGCATCGGTTCAATGGCTGATGCTGTTGTATGCGATCCTGATCTCTTCGCTCGTGGCCTTTCTCTGCATACATTACTTTCTTCGGCTAATCGAGCGAGTGGGATTTGTGCCTTTCGTTATCTATCGGGTCCTGCTCGGCACTGTGTTGATTTTTCTGGCCCTGTGAAAACCGCGGTCGTTAAAACCCGCTCCGATGTAATTGGGGCGGCCGCTGCCCTGGCCCATGACCTCGGCCTTCCTCTCATCGAACTGCCTGATTCGAACGAGCCAAAGAGTGTGGCCGGCTTCGACTATCTATTCGCCTTCGACGCCACTCGGCTAATATTGCACAGTGCCAGGGCTGAACAGCCGGGAGAGTTGTGTGTTGATTTCGCCGATGACAAGCTCAAGCAGCGCGCAGGCAGTTCCATGCGCAATCAAAATATCGCTAAGGCAATAGGTGTGAAGGGCAGCACCAGGCCTACTGTGCTCGATGCCACCGCTGGCTTGGGCAAAGATGCATTCCTGCTCGCGAGTCTTGGTTGTGAGGTTACGTTGCTCGAAAGGTCTGTGCTGTTACATGCGTTGTTAGCGAATGGCCTGTCGAGAGCGGAATATTACGGAGCCGACACAGCCGCGATCCTCAGCAGAATGAGTTTACAGCAGGGTGAGTTTTTACAGTTCGAAGCCCAGCCAGGGCAATTTGATGTGGTGTATCTGGATCCGATGTTTCCACAACGGCGCAAGAGCGCGAAGGTAAAAAAAGACATGGCACTGCTGCAACAGTTGTTGGGGCATCAATCGGATGGCGCTGAACTGCTTGACCATGCCCTGCAGTTGGCGCGGAAGAGGGTGGTGGTCAAACGCGGCAAATTATCGGCACAGCTCGGAACATTGAAGCCGGATATCGAATTCAAAGGCAGCAGCAGTCGATATGATGTCTATCTTCGAGTCTAGGTAATTCGAATCCAGCTAATTCGAGTTTAGATAATGATGGTGGCGCGCTTAGCGCAGTAGCCTTTCCAACACGCCGCGATACACATCGGCAAGCAACTCCAGTTCGGCTACGGTAATGCGCTCATCGATTTGATGGATAGTGGCGTTACTAGGGCCCAGTTCAACAACTTCGGTACCCGTAGGTGCGATGAAGCGGCCATCGGAGGTGCCACCGGCCGTCGAGCGGTCGGTTACCAGTCCGGTGTATTGCTTGATGCTTTCGGTGACGGCGTCAATTAACTTGCCCGAGCTAGTAAGAAAGGGCTCGCCGGAGAGATTCCATTCAATTTGATAGTCGAGTTCGGCATCATCGAGTAGCTGCGTGATTCGGGCCCTGATGGCTGCCGCATTCAACTCGGTAGAAAAACGCAGATTGAAATCTATTTCACAGTGCTCAGGAATAACGTTCGTGGCTCCCGTCCCGGCTTTGATATTCGATATCTGAAAGCTGGTAGCGGGGAACGATTCATTGCCTTCATCCCAACGCAGCTGAGACAGAGCGCTTAACACCGGAGCAGCCTGGTGAATTGGATTGCGCGCGAGATGCGGATAGGCCACATGACCCTGAATGCCCTTGACGACTAATTTTGCACCCAGTGAGCCACGTCGGCCTGTTTTAACTGTATCGCCTAACTGCTTGCTGCTGCTGGGTTCACCTACTACACAGTAGTCTATCTTGATGGCTCGGCGCGCCAACTCGGCCATCACTTTCTGCGTGCCGTTGAGGGCGACGCCTTCTTCATCGCTGGTAATAAGAAAACCGATACGGCCCTTGATGGCTGAGCCGGCGAGAAGTGCCTCAACGGCGGTGACCATAGCGGCGAGGCTTCCTTTCATATCGGCGGCGCCCCTACCGTGCAGAAAGCCATCGACAACAGTGGCGGCGAAGGGCGGGTGTTGCCATTGCTCAAGCGGGCCAGCGGGCACCACATCGGTGTGGCCGGCAAACACAAACAACGGCCCCTCGCTGCCAATCGTGGCCCATAAATTGGTCACATCCTCATACTGCAATGTTTCCACGCTAAAACCGATGGCGGCGAGGCGTTCGGCAAGCAACGCCTGACAACCTTCATCGCGGGGGGTGACAGAGGGGCGTTGAATTAATTGCTGTGCGAGTTGGAGTGTTGCGCTCATGGTAGTGTCTTCAGTCTGATTCGTGTGGCTAGTTGTGGCTGTGCAGTTCGTCGTTGAGGCTGATCGAGGACTTCAACGGTGTGCATTCCACCGCCCCGCTAAGCGAATTACGCCGGAATAGCAGATGCTCTACACCCACCAACTCTTTCGCCTTGACCGTTCTTTGCAGCGCACCGTCTGCCCCCAGAACGTTTAACTTGGTGCCCGCGGTGAGATACAGTCCCGCCTCGACGATGCAGCCGTTTGCCAGGGGAATGCCAATACCGGCATTGGCCCCAATTAAACAGTTCTCACCGACGGAGATGATCTCTGTACCGCCACCGGATAGAGTGCCCATGGTGCTACAGCCGCCACCTAAATCGCTATTCGCGCCGATCATGACGCCAGCAGAAATGCGCCCTTCCACCATGGCCGGACCTTCGGTCCCGGCATTAAAATTCACAAACCCTTCGTGCATAACCGTAGTGCCGGCTCCGAGATAGGCGCCGAGACGAACTCTGGCCGTGTGTGCAATGCGAACACCAGGCGGAACGACATAACTGGTCATCTTGGGGAATTTGTCGACAGAGGAGACCTCGAGCGTTTCTCCGCGTAGCCTGGCCTGGAGTTGACGCATGGGGAGCTCTTCGAGGTCGATCGCACCCTCGTTGGTCCACGCCAGGTTGTGCAAAACCGCAAACAGCCCATCGAGATTCAGGGAGTGGGGTTTGGCGAGTCGGTGCGAAAGCAAGTGAAGTTTCAAATAGGCCTCGGCAACATTTTTAGGCGCGCTATCTTCGTGCAAAAGGCACAGTATTACTCGACCTATACCCTCGCACATCTGCCGCAGTTGCACGGCGTAGTCGACCATCCCGGCGCTGACCAGCTCCGCCACCAGGGTTGTGGCTAACGCCTCGTCGATCTCGAATGCGCTATCCTCGCCGGCCTTGATCGGACAGCTCTTGAGCAGGATATCGCAGAGGCTGGAGTCAGGGCTGCGCAGGGGCTGGGGATAATAGACCTCGATTATTTCCGCGTTCGCATTGCAGGTAGCGAGTCCGATGCCGAGGCTGTGTATTACAGTATCATTCATCTCTTCAATCCTTGTTGATTTGATCAGAGGCTAGCTAGCGCGCGAATCTTTTCTTTGTCAAAGCCCAGCAGCCAATTGCCGTTACTCTCGATTATAGGCCGTTTGATCAACGAGTTGTTCTCGCTCATCAATTTTATCGCGCTAGCCTTGTTCAGGCCTTGTTTTACCGACTCCGGCAGTTTGCGCCAGGTAGTGCCGCGGGTGTTCACCAGTAACTGGTAGTCGAAATGTTTTAGAAATTCTCTGATTAGAGTCTCATCGCAGCCGCGCTTCTTGTAGTCATGAAAATCGAATTCGATCTCAAGCTCCTCGAGCAGTGCGCGAGTCTTCTTTATGGTGTCGCAGTTACTAATGCCGTAGAGCGTAGTCATAGATTAAATCAGCCGCTCCCCAGCCGTTGTTCGAGTTCGGAATTCAGCTCGCCTGTGATCTTCTCGATTAGGGCGGGATCGTCGATCACCTTGCCTGCCTGATCGGTCACGAAGAACAAATCCTCGACCCGCTCGCCCAGAGTCGTCAGGCGTGCATCCTGTATATTCACTGTATTTTCAGCAAAGACCTTGCCTATGCTGGCGAGGATGCCGGACTGGTCGGGACAATTTATCTCAACGGTAGAGAAATTTCGTTCAGCAGAGTTGAGCCAGTTTATTTCGATGCCATGGCTAAAATATTTATCCTTGCGGCTGCGCCGGATGCGCGATGGGGTGATCGTGGACATCTCCGAGTTCAGGTATTGAATAACCAACTGCTTTATCTCGGCAATGCGCTTTGGATTGTTCCCGACCGGCTTGCCGGACGCCTCCAGAACGGTATAGGTATCCATGCAGTAGTCATTATCGGAGGTGAAGATGCGCGCACTCTGAATGTTCAGGTTAAGCTTCTCAAAGGCAGCCGCACTCTTGGCGAACAGGAAGTTGCTGTTCTTGGTGTAGATAAAAATCTGTGTGGCGCCCTCGACAGTGTTCTGCATCAATTCATTGATCGATACCAGAGCGCCGGGTTCGGTAAACAAGGCTATGGCCTCGGTGTGCCAGATTATATTGGCCGATGATTCGCGCAGAAAATATTCATCGTTGGCGTTCGCCCAGATCTGCTGAATACTCTCTTCGTCGATATGACGTTCTTGCAACTTGGTCAGCGCCGTTTCTTTCTTGTCGGCGATACGCTCTTCCCGGTTGACCGGATCTTCGAGTCCGAGGCGCAGCGCACGCTTGGTATTCAAGTAGAGCTGTTTCATCAGACTGGCGCGCCAGCTATTCCACAGTTCCGGGTTGGTCGCGCGGATATCGGCAACGGTCATCGTGTACAGATAATCCAGATGCAGTTTGTCGCCCATTACCTTGGCGAAATCGTAGATCACCTCCGGGTCGCTGATGTCTTTGCGCTGTGCGGTCATCGACATGAATAGATGTTTGCTTACCAACCAGCAGACTAGCTTGGTATCCCAACTGCTCAGCCGGTGTCGCACGCAGAAATTCTCAGCATCGACCATACCCAGCGTAGAGTGATCACCACCGCGACCCTTCGCAATATCGTGATAGAGGCCGGCGATATACAGCAGTTCGACTTTTGGCAAATTGTTAAATATATGCGCGGCTACCGGATACAATTCTGCGGCATCGGGTAATCGGAACAGACGCATATTCTCTACCACCTGCAGAGTGTGCGCATCGACAGTATAGATATGAAAAAGATCGTGCTGCATCTGCCCCGTTATCTGGCCAAATTCCGGCAGATAGCGCCCGAGAATTCCGTAGCGGGCCATGCGGCGAATCTGCAGAGTCATCTTGTGCGGCGAACGCAGCAGCTCCATGAACAGGGTGATGTTGCGGATATCGTGGCGGTACTCTTCGTCGATGAGGCGTCGGTTGTCACGCAGCAGTCTGATGGTCGAAGCGCGTATCGCTTCGATCTTCGGGTTCTGCGCCATCAGCACGAAGATTTCCAACAACGCCGACGGATAGCGCTTGAATACTTCTGGATAGATCGCCTCGATGTAACCGTTACGAATCTGGAAGCGATTGTTGATCTTCTCGATCTTCACCCGTTCGCCTTCGCGCAGTATGGCCTCGTCGAAGTGCTGTAGCAGTACATCGTTGAGTGCACGCATATTGGCTACCGCGCGGTAGTATTGCTTCATCAGTTTCTCAACACCGAGGCTCTTCTCGTCATCCTGATAACCGAACAGCTTGGCGAGTTCTCTCTGCTTGTCGAACAGCAGGCGGTCTTCGCGCCGGCCTTCCAACAGATGCAGTCCGTAGCGCAGCTTCCATAGAAACTGTTGCCCCTTGTTGAGCATGGTCTGCTCCGATTCCTTCAGGAATCCAAGCTCGACCAGATCTTTAAATGAACTGGCTCCGAAGTGGCGCCTGGCAATCCACGCGATGGTTTGTATGTCCCTGAGACCGCCTGGCGAGGTCTTTACATTAGGTTCCAGGGCGTAGTCGATGTCGTGGTATTTCCGGTGACGTGCGTTCTGCTCGTCCCATTTTGCGCGCAGAAATTGTTTGATCGGCCATACGCGTTTCCCTGTCGTCAGGGCATACATCTCGGTTTGAAGTTCGGCGGGTCCATAGATGGTGCGCGACTCCATCAGGGCCGTCGCGACGGTGATGTCATTGAGGGCCTCCTTCTTACATTGCTTGATGGATCGTACGCTCTGACCAATTTCCAGGCCGATGTCCCAAAGCAGGGTAAGGAACGAGCTTATGCAGTTCTTGTATCGGGTGGCGTTATCCTTGCGCGTGAGAATCAGGATATCGATGTCGGAATGCGGGAGCAATTCCCCGCGGCCGTAGCCGCCGACGGCGACCAGGCTGATGTCTTTCGCATCGGGCCAGTCCTGCGCCTGCCACGCAAGGATTAATAGCTGGTCGATTACCCAGGCGCGCCCGCAGACGATCTCGGTGATACTCAGATTCGCCTTATAACGTTCATCGAGGATGTTGCTGGCCGTCTTGATAGCACGCTTTAGCAACTTTATTTTATTGGTGGATTGGCCCAGTTCGGTTTGCAGGGCGTCGACGTCGAGCAGCGAAGTCTCCAGCTCGAATTCACCGTCGCTGTATTTTCCGTCGATCGCTAGAGTATCGGGATTCAAAATGACTCGTCAGAACGCTTTGTGAAGACTTCACATCCTTCGCTGGTGACCGCCATCGTGTGTTCCCATTGCGCCGATAGCCTGCGATCCTTAGTGGTTACCGTCCAGCCGTCTTTTTTGGACAGCTTCGTGTGACGGCTGCCAGCGTTCAGCATCGGCTCGATAGTAAATGTCATACCTTCAACCAGACGTATGCCCGTGTCGGGCCGGCCGAAGTGTAGCACCTGAGGCTCCTCGTGAAAGATGCGCCCAATGCCGTGGCCGCAATATTCCCTGACTATCGAGTAATTGTGTGCCTCGCCGTGCTGCTGGATAACATGCCCGATATCGCCCAGGGTTATGCCAGGCTTCACGATATCGATCGCCTTATACAGACACTCCTGGGTGATCTTGATCAGGCGCTTGGCGTGTTCGGGCACTTCGCCCACACAGTACATCTTGCTGGTGTCGCCGTGAAAACCGTCTTTTATCACGGTGACATCGATGTTCACGATGTCTCCCGCCTTGAGCAGCTTGCCATCACTGGGAATGCCGTGACAGATTACGTGATTGATCGAGGTGCAGATGGACGCCGGAAAACCGTTGTAATTGAGACAGGCAGGGATCGCCTGCTGGACGTTGACGATATGATCGTGGCAAATCTTGTCCAGCTCTCCGGTGCTGACCCCCGGCTTTACGTGCTCGCCGATCAACTCCAGCACCTCGGCGGCTAGTCGTCCAGCTACACGCATCTTCTCGATATCGTCCGCCGTCTTAATATGAATCGTCATCAATGTGCCCGTTATATACGTAGAATTGCCACTAACGGCAAAAGCTGGCTATTGTAATGCACGAGGCGCCTTTGTAACAGGGTATTGCGGCCCGGAAAGGGCGTGCCGAAGGGGTTGAAGGCGGCTTGTGGCGGGGCATTCAGACACACTATCCGCTCTTGCGGAAACGATATTTTCTTTCAGTGGGGGCGTGATTATGGTATAAAGCGGCGCGTTTTCGTCGTTGCTACCCCGAACTGCTCCTAATTGGGTTCGTGTTCGGAGATTAGAGCAGCCCGAAGCGTAAAAATTAACGTAATTTAACCGTAACTAACGTCGCACATGCACCGTCACATGAGTTCTGGGTGCCTCTCTGGAGAATTTTTCAGATTGGTTGAGCCATGGGGTGTATGGAGGCCTAACCCAAACCGAAGGAAACAACATGACTGTAAGTATGAAAGAGATGCTCCGCGCAGGAGTTCATTTCGGGCACCAGTGTCGCTACTGGAACCCCAAGATGGAGCAATATATCTTTGGCTCCAGAAACAAAATCCATATCATCAACCTCGAGCACACCGTCCCCGCGCTTAACGCCGCACTGGAAGAAGTCTCCTATCTTGCTGAAAAGAAAAGGAAAATTCTATTTGTCGGCACGAAGCGAGCGGCTGGCAAGATCGTTAAGGAAGAAGCAGAGCGCGCAGGCATGCCGTATGTAAATCATCGCTGGCTCGGTGGTATGTTGACCAACTACAAGACTATTCGTGGCTCTATCAAGAAGTTGAAGGACCTCGAGCAGCAAGAGATAGATGGCACTCTGAGCCATCTAACCAAGAAAGAAGCGCTGATGCGCACTCGAGCGAAGGAAAAGCTGGAGCGAAGCATCGGCGGTATTAAGGATATGGGTGGTCTGCCGGACGCACTCTTCGTTATCGATGTTGACCACGAGCGTATTGCGGTAACCGAAGCGAACAACTTGAGGATTCCTGTCATCGGTATCGTCGATACCAACAGCAACCCTGACGGTGTGAATACCGTCATTCCAGGCAATGACGACGCGATTCGAGCCATTCAATTGTACGTGACAGCGATCGCCGACGCCTGTGTAGAAGGGCGCGAGAAAAACGCTGCGGCGGGCAGCAATAGCGAATTCATCGAAGTAGATGATGAAATTGTAGAAGCGGCGGCAAAAACCGAAGCCGAACCCGCTGAGCCTGCTGAAGCGGCCGCTAAAGAAGAACCTGCAGTAGAAGCGGAGCCTGAAAAGGCGGAAGCGGCGCCTGCCGAGGAAGCAAAAGCTACAGCGGAGCCTGAAAAGGCTGAGGCAGCACCTGCCGAGAAAGCAGAAGCTGCAGCGGAACCGGAAAAGGCGGAAGCGGCACCTGCTGCTGAAGCGAAAGCTGAGCCAGCCCCTGCTGAGGAAGAGAAGCCCAAGGCCGCCAAGAAGGCGCCTGCCAAGAAGAAGGCTCCTGCCAAGAAGAAGGCCGCCGTAAAGAAGAAAGCCCCTGCGAAGAAGAAAGCACCCGCCAAGAAGAAGGCGGCAAAGGCTGACTCCTAGTAGATGAGAGTACGGCTAACAGAATTCCCTGCTTGGCTGTAGTGAAAATAGAGATGTAAAAAGGGGGCTTCAAGCCCCCTTTTTACAGGTGATTTAATAGAAGAGCATGCTCTTCGAAGCGATTAGAATAGAGGCATTAAGAGATGGCAAATATTACAGCGAGCATGGTTAAAGAGCTACGGGAAAGAACCGGCTTGGGCATGATGGATTGCAAGAAGGCACTGAGTGACGCCGACGGCGATATGGAAAAAGCAGTTGACGACCTGCGCAAGTCGAGCAATGTAAAGGCGGCTAAAAAGGCCAGTCGTGTTGCCTCCGAGGGCGTAGTGCTGACTAAAATCGCAGAAGATGGAAACTACGGTGTTGTTATCGAGGTCAACTCGGAAACTGACTTCGCGGCACGGGACGATAACTTCCTGAACTTCTCAGAGCAGGCGCTGGAGCTCGCCTACGCAAACAGCGAAGCAGACGTGGCCGGGCTACTCGATGCTGGTCTGGAAGATGCGCGTTCTGCCTTGGTGCAAAAAATTGGCGAGAACTGTAATGTGCGCCGTGTTGAGCGCATGACAGTTAGCGATGAAGCAGCGGGTATCGTTGACAGTTATGTCCACAACAACAATAAAATTGCGGTACTTATCTCTATTGTCGGCGGCGACGAAACACTCGCTCGCGACGTAGCCATGCATGTGGCCGCTGCCAGTCCGCTGGTAGTGAAAGCCGAGGATGTGCCGGCTGAAGAAATTGCGAAAGAGACAGAGATTTATTCCGCCCAGGCGCGTGAAAGTGGCAAGCCCGAAGAGATCATCGAAAAAATGATCAGCGGTAGACTGCGCAAGTTCGTCGCCGAAGTAAGCTTGTTAGAGCAGCCCTTCGTCAAGGACCCAGACATTACCGTCGGCAAACTGCTCAAAGATGCAGGCGCCAGCGTCGTACAGTTCGTGCGCTTCGAAGTGGGTGAGGGTATTGAAAAAGAAGAAGTAAACTTCGCCGATGAAGTCGCGGCTCAAGTTAAAGGCTCCTAGGAGCGCAATGTAAAGCCAGGATACCGTCGAAAATGCCAAATAAGGAACGTAAGTACAATCGTATTTTGTTAAAGCTAAGCGGTGAGGCGCTCACCGGTGATGGCGATTTTGGCATAGACCCGAAGGTGCTCGATCGAATGGCTGTCGAAATTGGACAGCTAGTCGGTCTGGGGGTACAGATCGGGCTGGTCATCGGTGGTGGTAATCTGTTCCGCGGCGCTGCCTTGCACGCCGCCGGCATGGAACGGGTAACAGGCGATCATATGGGTATGCTAGCCACGGTGATGAATTCCCTGGCGATGCGCGACGCCCTCGAGCGAGCGAGCATTGCAACCCGTGTCATGTCAGCTATTCCGATGAGTGGTGTGGTAGAGCATTACGATCGGCGTACGGCGATTCGTCATCTGCGTTCTGGCGATGTGGTAATCTTCTCTGCTGGTACTGGAAACCCTTTCTTCACCACCGACTCAGCCGCCTGTTTGCGCGGTATCGAGATTGATGCGGATCTCATTCTGAAGGCAACGAAGGTCGATGGCGTTTATTCGTCTGACCCTGAAATTGACCCGACAGCGGTTAAATACGACCACCTGAGTTACGATGAGGTTATTGAGAAGAAGTTAGGCGTCATGGACTTGACGGCGATCTGCCTAAGCCGCGATCATCATGTGCCCATTAAGGTCTTTAATATGAATACCCCCGGAGCCTTGTTAAACAATGTAATGGGCAAACCCGATGGAACTCTGATCGATTAATCGATCGCTTCAGCGGCTCGAGAGATTAGTTGAGCAATAGATTGAATTACACTTAACGCCTATGGCGCGAAGTCAGGAGCAAGACAATGATCGATGACATTATAGCCGATGCCGACGACAGGATGCAGAAGAGCATCGCCTCCCTCGATGATGCCTTCAAGAAGATTCGCACGGGCAGGGCGCACCCGGGGATTCTGGATAGCTTGCAGGTTTCCTACTACGGTACGGACACACCCCTGAATCAACTCGCCAACGTTACTGTCGAAGAGGGCCGTTCGCTGATTATCTCCCCGTGGGAAAAGCCCATGATCGGGGAGATCGAAAAAGCTATCATGAAGTCCGACCTCGGCCTGAACCCGTCTAACAACGGCGACACCATCCGCGTTCCGATGCCGCCATTGACAGAAGAGACACGCAAGGAATATACCAAGCAGGCGAAAGCCGAGGCGGAGAACGCGCGTATCGCAATTCGAAATATTCGCCGAGACGCGAACTCTGACTTCAAAGATTTAGAAAAAGAAAAAGAGATTAGTGAGGATGAGCACCGAAGAGCTGAGGAGACTGTGCAGAAATTGACTGACAAGCACATCGCCACTATTGAATCTTCGTATCAAGCTAAAGAAGCCGACCTGCTATCATTTTAGCGTCGCCGCAATCTACTAATTCAATATGGGCTTTAGCTCGTCGAGACGCTTGGGCTGGTAATAGTTAATGACAGCTGCTAGTGATTCGGAAACACCGCAACATATCGCCATCATCATGGATGGCAATAACCGCTGGGCGAAATCTCGAGGCTTGCCTGCCAAGTCAGGCCATCGCCACGGTGCCGAGGCGGCACGAGAGATCGTAAACTCCTGTCTGTCTCGTAATATTAAATACCTTACCTTGTTCGCCTTCAGCAGTGAGAACTGGTTGCGCCCCCGTCAGGAAGTACAGGGCCTCATGGCGCTGTTCCTCTGGGTACTCAAACGCAAAGAGATAAATCAATTACATAAGAGAAACGTGCGCCTGAAATTCATCGGGAATCGCAGTAGCTTTTCCCGAAAACTGCAAGAAAACATGAGTGAGGTAGAGCGGCTCACCAGAGCCAATACTGGCACTACGGTAATCGTCGCGGCAGACTATGGTGGGCGCTGGGATATTGCGAGAGCGGTTTCCAACATCGCGGCAAAAGTCGCGAGTGGCGAGTTGAGTGCAGACGCGATCGATGTCGATCTCGTTCACGCGCACATCAGCACTAGTGACTTTCCTGACCCGGATCTCTGCATCCGCACCGGCGGTGAAAACCGTATCAGTAATTTTCTGCTTTGGCAGTTTGCCTACACCGAACTCTACTTTACAGACTGCTATTGGCCCGACTTCAATGATGCGCAATTCCAATTCGCGCTGGATGACTTTGCAAAACGCCAGCGTCGCTATGGTAGTCACATTGATCAAGACTATACGGATGACTAAGGTGTTAAAACAACGAGTCATAACTGCTGTCCTGCTTCTGCTGGCCTTAATCGTCGCCACAACGCAATTGCCTTCCTTCTATTTCTCACTGTTCATTGCTGCCGTCATATTAGTTGCCGCCTGGGAGTGGGCGGGGCTCGTTAGCCTGGAAAAACAAGCGGCGAAACTACCCTATGTTGGTAGTATCGCTGTGCTGTTGATCGGCAGTTTCTTCTTGTTGGGAATTTCGCCTGAGGCGCAAGCCATTGATGGTGTCAGGGCGAGCCTGATACTCATGCTCGGCCTGATATTCTGGTTGCTGTCGGTTTTCTTGCTGAGCGGATATCCACAGAACAGCAGACTATGGAACGATCAGTCGAAGATTGCCTTGATGGGGGTGCTGGTATTGCTGCCGACCTTCGTTGGTGTCGTTGCTCTGAAGTATTTACAGCCGTCGGGCTATCTTGTCCTGGCCCTGGTGATATTGGTTGCCGCGGTCGATGTTGGTGCCTATTTTGTCGGTGTGAATTTTGGTTCGAGGAAGCTGGCGGCGAAGTTAAGCCCGAAGAAATCCTGGGAGGGCGTCTGGGGCGGTACGGTCGTGTGCATGCTGGTCGCTGCTGCCTTTATCTGGTGTCTGCACGCTTATCAGTTACCGTTAACGCCGGTAGAGATGTTTGCGTTGATGTTGTTGTCGATCGGAATAACTTTCTTTACTGTTGTAGGTGATCTAATAGAAAGCATGCTCAAGCGAAACAGCGATATTAAAGACAGTGGAGCGATATTACCCGGCCATGGCGGAATCCTGGACCGTGTCGATGGCTTGCTAGCGGCGACACCGTTGTTTGCGCTTGCGATGATGTTAATTATCGGTAGCGAAGCGCAGGTGGTTCAATAGTATGACGAGCAGGAATCTCCAGATCAGCATCCTCGGTTCCACCGGCTCGGTCGGTTGCAGCACCCTCGCCGTTATCGACGAGAACCCAAATTACAAAGTCTTTGCACTGACGGCTAACACTAATGTCAGCTTACTCTTCGAGCAATGCCTGAAATATCAGCCGGTGTTCGCCGTGTTAAGTGAGCTTGCGGCGGCAGAGTTCGAGGCGCTATTGAGCGAGAGCGAGCTCGAGACGGAACTGCTTGTGGGTTCTGAGGGATTAATTGAAGTTGCGAGCCACTCGAATGTGGATATAGTGATGGCGGCAATCGTCGGCGCTGCTGGGCTCGCATCAACCCTCGCGGCCGCTAACAGCGGAAAACGACTGCTGTTGGCTAACAAGGAGTCTTTGGTCATGACCGGAGACTTGCTGAAGAAAGCCGCCGCGGAATCCGGGGCCGAGATCCTGCCCATCGATAGCGAACACAACGCTATCTTTCAGTGCCTGCCTGTTTCGAAAAGCAGCCTCAGTGCGGGCAGCCATGCTGGCATTGTGAAGGTCGTCTTAACGGCATCCGGTGGCCCCTTCCTCAACACCCCTATCGATCAACTTGCTGGGGTAACCCCCGAACAAGCCTGTCTTCATCCTAAATGGTCTATGGGTAGAAAAATATCTGTAGATTCCGCAACGATGATGAACAAGGGGCTGGAATATATCGAGGCCTGCTACCTGTTCGATCTGCAGGCTGCGCAAGTCGACGTATTGATCCATCCCCAGAGCATAGTGCACTCGATGGTGCACTATGCGGACGGGTCGGTGATTGCACAGATGGCTAATCCGGATATGCGCGTTCCTATTGCCTACGGCCTGGCCTGGCCGCAGCGTATTGCATCGGGAGCGGCTGCGCTGGACCTGACCGTCGAGGAGCCGCTGCAGTTCTCCAAACCCGACCTGGCAAGATTCCCCTGCCTGCGGCTCGGCATGGAGGCGGCGCAGGAGCGTGGCACGGCACCGACGGTGTTGAATGCGGCAAATGAGGTGGCGGTCGAGGCTTTTTTGGGGGGGCAGATCGCGTTCTCGGAAATTCCCTTAATAATTGAGGCAGTTAGGGCGAAAATACCTTGTGAAGCGGCGCCTAGTCTCGCTATTATTCAAGACCTTGATTCTCAGGCACGAATACTATCTAACGAATTGATAATAAAGGAATTCTGTTCAGCGGCCAAGGCCTAGGCCTGACCCATGAACGACTACCCATGATACTTGATGTTTTAATTAGCGTATTAGCCCTCCTGGTCACCCTGGGGATACTGGTGACGATTCACGAGTTCGGCCATTTTTGGGTAGCTCGTCGCTGCGGCGTCAAGGTGCTCAGGTTCTCCATTGGCTTTGGCAAGGCGGCGAAGAGCTGGATCGGCAAGGATGGCGTCGAATATGTAATAGCACCCATCCCTCTGGGTGGCTACGTCAAGATGCTGGGGCAGGAAGATACAACCGTTAGTGATAGCAGTGCCGTTCCAGCCAGTCAGCGTCAATATTCCTTCGCTTGCAAGCCGCTCTGGCAGCGTATGGCGATAGTTGTGGCCGGCCCTGCGGCCAATTTCCTGCTCGCCATCTTCGTTTTCTGGCTGATCAATATATCCTACGGGGTTTCCGGCATCGCACCGGTTGTAAACACTGTGATCGAAGATTCCATTGCGGACCGAGCCGGGCTGCGCGCAGGCGATGAGATCCTCGCCGTAGATGGCGAGCCGACCATCATCTGGCAGCAGGTTACTTTACAGATGCTGGCGCGCTTGGGAGAAACCGGCGAGATTACCCTAAGCATTGATCCAGCCGATTCGAGCACTGCGCGCGATATTCGCCTGCCCATTGCTGCCTGGATGGGGGCCGAGACGGCGCCGAACCCGGTTACCGACCTGGGGATCATTCAATTCGAGATTCCAGCCGACATCGCCGGTATTGTACCGGGCGGAGCTGCCCAAGCTGCAGGTCTGCTGCCGGGTGACGAAATAATCTCGGTGGATGGCAGGCTGATACGTGGCTGGACGCACTGGGTAGAGGTTATCCGGGCAAGTCCGGAACTCACACTAAATGTCGTGGTCAAACGGGGTGGAATCGATACCGATGTGCTGTTGCGTCCAGATAGAGCGACACTGGAAGACGGCCGCGTGATTGGCAGCATCGGGGCTTACGTAGAGGAAACAACATTGGCGGAACTGTTGCCGCCCGAAATGCAGCGTCAGGTCAATTACAATGTGTTGACGGCGATACAGCCGGCGCTAGCCGAGACCTGGAACAAATCAGTCTTCGTCCTGGATTCCGTGAAGAAGATGGTGATCGGTTTAATCTCGGTGAAAAACATAAATGGGCCAATTACGATTGCCCAGGTCGCAGGGGAGACAGCAACTTACGGTCTTGATGTTTATTTGGGTTTTCTGGCACTGCTAAGTATTTCTCTAGGTGTACTTAACTTGTTGCCGATACCGGTTCTGGATGGTGGACATCTGCTGTATTACCTTATCGAGGCTATCATCAGACGGCCCGTACCTGAGAAGATTCAGGCCTGGGGTTTGCAGCTGGGTTTGCTATTGATATCGGGGATCATGGTTTTAGCAATTTACAACGACGTCAATCGATTGTTGTAAGGAAAGTACAAAAGACAAAACTAAGTAACTCGCCGCCAAGTAATACAATAATTTGAGAATGCAGCACAAATGAAAAAACTACTTTTTTGTTTGTTGGTGGCTTTTGGAATTTCAAAGTCTCTCAACGCTCAGGAGTTTGTAATAGCCGACATTATTGTCGATGGCTATCAGCGCATTTCGCCTGGAATAATCTACAATTTGTTGCCGGTAGGAATAGGCGATCAGGTTACCTCTGGTGTTTCCGCGCAAATAATTCGTGAGCTTTCGCAATCGGAATATTTCGACGAAATCGAAGTGGCTCGAGAGGGCAATATCCTGATAATAACCGTGCTGGAAAGACCTTCGGTGGCGGAGATTACAATTGAGGGAAACAGCGTTCTCGAGACTGAAGACATCATCGAGAACATGGCGACTGCCGACATCGCCGAGGGGCAAATCTTCACTCGCGCTGCTCTGGAAGTGATCAGGCAAGGCATTCAGGATGTGTATTCTTCGCGCGGTCGCTACGGTGCCGCGGTCGATATCGAAGTTGAAGAGCTGCCCAGAAATCGAGTAGCTATCAAACTAACCATCAATGAGGGCGATGAGTCACGCATACGCCATATAAACATTGTTGGTAACGAATCGTTCGAAGAGGGTGAGCTTCTCGGCCTGTTCGAGCTGGGAACCAAGCCCTGGTACTTGTTCCTGAGTCGTAAAGATCGCTACTCACGCGAACAGTTCTCTGGAGACTTGGAGCGTCTTGAGTCTTATTATCTCGATAACGGCTATGTTGAATTCAATATCGACTCGACCCCTATCTCCATAACGCCGGATCGAAAAGAGATTTACATTACTATTAACATAAACGAGGGCGACCTGTTCACCATCAATGAAGTGGATCTCGCCGGCGATCTGGTCGATGCCGAGGCATTGCTTCGCGCCGCCGTATTCGTGCGCCCTGGCCAGATATATTCGCAGGGTCTTGTCACTGGCACGGAAGAGATCATGGTGCAGTTCCTCGGCAATCTGGGCTATGCCTTCGCCGAAGCGACTGGCGTGCCAGAAGTCAACGAGGACGATCAGACTGTCGACGTTACATTCTTCATCGAACCGGGAAATCGTACCTATGTAAATCGAATTAATTTCGCTGGCAATACTTCAACGGCGGACGATGTGTTGAGAAGGGAGCTGCGGCAGTTAGAATCGGCTCCGGCTTCCAGTTTGCAGATCGAACAATCCAAGATTCGCCTCGAGCGGCTTGGCTACTTCGAAACGGTAGAAGTGGATACCGTAGAAGTCGCCGGCACGGAAGACCAGATCGATGTTAATTACGACGTGTTGGAGCAGAACTTCGGTGCGATAAGTTTTCAGGTCGGTACCGGCGGTGGTGGAAACTTCTTCATCAGCTCGAATCTGCAGGCGCAAAATTTTCTGGGCACAGGCAAGACCCTGGGCATTGGCGTCAACAAGAGCCGCTTTCAGTCTGGTTTAAATTTTCAATATCAGGATCCCTACTTCACTCCAGACGGAGTGAGTAGGGGCTTCAATCTCTTCGCCCAAAAGATAGAGTCGCCCTTCAACGTGTCTGACTTTAACACTTCATCATACGGTGGCTCATTAAGCTTTAGCTACCCGCTGAGTGAAGTCGAATTATTAGGTTTCGATTTCGGTTTTACCCACACCGAGTTGAGTGCCGGCCTCGGTTCGGTGCAGGAAATCAAATCCAGCCCTACACTGTTCGAGGGTGTCGATAAGTTTGTGATCACACCGGCAAATCCTAACGTCTTCGATGGCCCAGTCACCGATGCAGTACTCGGGGATGTGTCGACGTTGAGTCCATTGCAATTACAAATGAATATGGACCAGGGCTTCGTCGATAAGTTCGGTGATACTTTTGACAACTTTACGATTACCGGCAGCTGGTTCCGCAATACGTTGAATCGTGGACAAATGGCCACCAGCGGAAAGCTGCACAGTGTCGGAATAGAAGTCACCCTGCCAGGTAGTGATCTGCAATTCGCCAGAATAAACTACAACAATCAGATGTATTGGCCGCTAACTCAGGATCAGCGTTGGGTTGTAGGCCTGCGCACAAACCTGGGCTACGGAATAGGCTATGGTGACACCGAACAAATGCCGTTTTTCAATAACTACTTTGCGGGCGGATTGAACTCGGCAGGTATCATGCGGGGTTTTGAAGAAAATAGCCTCGGCCCCCAGAGCAGCCCTGGCGCCAGGTACCTTACAGAACGAGGGTTAACCCTACAGCGCGATGAGAACGGTGAAATCCTGCGCCGCGAAGACGGTTCCGCCGTAGCATTCAACAACGACTTCGGCTATCAGACGCAACCACTATTTGACGAGAGCGGACAGCCGGTGCTGGATTCAGAGGGGAATCAGCAAATCGCACTGGCGGTACAAAATTTCTTCCTGGACGAGGATTTTGACAGTTTTGGTGGTAATATACTCGCCACCGCGACATTGGAGCTGTTATTCCCGATTCCGTTTATCGATGGTTCTAACAGGGTAAGATCGGCCTTTTTTATCGATGCAGGAAACGTGTTTTCGTCTCACTGTACCGAACGCCAAACACTGTTAAACAATTGCAGTGATTTCGATGTCGGTGAAATGAGATATTCAGCCGGGATTAGTGTGACCTATCTGTCGCCATTTGGACCGCTGACTTTTTACGTGGCGCAGCCCTTCGGCAAAGAGGGAGATGACACCAAGACCTTCGATTTTACCGTTGGCAATGGCTTTTGATTTGTTTGGCTGATAAACGCTCGTAGTGCTTGATGCGTATAAAGAGCAGACACGAGACAGAACGGCGTGACCTGTTAGGGGCGCGCATGATTAGGGTTGTAACGAGAAATTTATTGCCGGGCGCAAGATCGGCAGCAAGAGTAAGTATTGGAGAATTACCGTGAATACATTTAAGAGTCTAGTTGTCTGTTTGGGTTTGGTACTTGTTTCGCAAGCTGCCGTCGCTCAGGATACCAAGATAGGTGTGCTGAATGCGTTGCAGGCATTGTTTAACTCAGATGCGGCTCGCGTCGTACAGCAGGAGCTGGAACAAGAATTTAGTTCTGACGAAGAACGAGCTCAGACTTTAACCAATCAACTAAACGACCTGCGTGAACAGTTTCAACAGAACGAAGCCGTAATGAGCCAGGACGAAATTCGTCGTATGAACTCGAATGCACAAGATTTGCAAGTTCAGTTGCAGTTGATTCAAGAGCGCGTGCAGACTGCACTGCAAGAGAAGAACCAACAGTTCCTGGAAAGCATGCAGGGGGCTCTCGCTGCTGCCGTAACGGATGTAGTTGCAGAGGGCGGTTACGATCTGGTGCTCAATGCAGACAGCGCTCCTTATTTTGCGCCGGTGTTGGACATTACCGCCAAGGTAACGGCAAAATTAAACGAAAATTCTCAGTCCGCACAATAGAGGAAGACTCTCTATCAGGTTAGTGTCAGGTGGCACATAAAATAAGTTACACATTGACGCAACTCGCCGAGCTGTTAGACGTTAACTTAGTCGGCGATGGCCAGTGTCTAATAACTGGTCTTGCCACTTTGCAGACGGCCAAATCCGGCCAGCTTAGTTTTCTCAGCAATCCCTCCTATGCAGACCAGCTAGAGAATAGCCAGGCGTCTGCGATCCTCATCGAAGACAAATTTCTGGACAGCTGTCCGGGCAATAAGCTGGTCACGGCTAAACCCTATGTTGCATTCGCCAAGGCAACGCAACTCTTCGACGAGTCGCCGTCACAGCCTGCCGGCATTCATGCGTCGGCCTGTATCGATGCGTCCGCTGTGCTCGGTGCGAACGCGAGCGTAGCCGCTCACGCGGTCATCGCCGCCAATGCCGTGCTCGGCGACGATGTCGTGGTAGGCGCCGGTTGCTATATAGGCAATGGCGCGAAGCTCGGCAGTGGTTGCAAGCTACACAGCAATGTCACTTTGTATCACGGCGTTCGGCTGGGCAAGAATGTTGAAATACATTCTGGCGCGGTAATCGGTGCGGACGGTTTTGGATTTGCCTTCGACGGTAGTCGATCGATTAAAATTCATCAGCTCGGTTCCGTCAATATCGGCGACGATGTTGAGATCGGTGCGGGTACCACAATAGATCGTGGGGCCCTGGAAGACACCGAAATCGGCCACGGTGTGAAGATAGACAACCAGGTTCAGATCGCCCACAACTGCAAGATCGGTGAGCACACCATAATCTGTGGCTGTGTCGCCATAGCGGGCAGTGTAACCATCGGCAAGTACTGCATTATGGGCGGCGGCTCCGGAGCTGTTGGCCATATTACCATTGCCGATAAAGTGCAGGTGAGTGCAATGTCGTTGGTGAGTCAATCGATCGCCGAGCCGGGCATGTACTCCAGCGGCACGATTCAGGCGAAGACCTCGCAATGGAAGCGCAACGCGATTCGATTCCAACAGCTGGACAGTATCGCCAAGAAACTGAAAGAAATCGAGAATTCTACCGATAACAACTAGATCGTATTAAACATAGTCAAATCTGCCGCGCTTCAGTTTAAGCGTAAGTCAGGCAAGAGAATTACACATGATAATGACCGTCGAAGAAATTAAAGAGTATCTCCCCCAGCGCTATCCTTTCCTGTTGGTAGATAGAGTAGTCGAAATAAATCTAAACAAGTCCATAGTGGCGTACAAGAATGTTACAGTGAACGAGCCGTTCTTCAACGGACATTTCCCAAGCCAGCCTATCATGCCCGGTGTGCTAATCATCGAGGCTCTGGCTCAGGCTGCGGGTGTGCTCGGTTTCAAAAGCCAGGAAAAGAAACCTAAAGACGGTTATCTGTATTATTTCGTCGGTGCCGATGATGTGCGCCTGCGTCGACCTGTAGTGCCAGGCGACTGCCTGACACTGGCGGCCGAGATCGTTACCAACAAACGCGGTATCTACAAGTTCGCCTGTCGCGCCACGGTGGGCGACGAACTAGTAGGAACGATGACCATCATGTGTGCAGAGAGGAAGATGGATGTCGATTGACTCCAGCGCCAGGATAGATCCTACAGCTGAAATAGATTCCGATGTAACGATAGGCCCCTGGAGCATAATCGGGCCGAAGGTTCAGATTGGTTCCGGCACTGTCATCGATTCCCACGTGGTGATTCGCGCCAATACCAGAATGGGAAAGAACAACCGCATCTATCAGTTTGCCTCCGTCGGTGAAGACCCGGCGGACAAGAAATTCGAAGGCGAGGAGACCTGGCTGGAGATTGGCGACAACAATATCCTGCGCGAAGGCTCTAACCTGCACCGCGGTACCGGCTTCGGCGGCGGTCTTACCCGTATTGGCAGTGATAACCTGTTAATGCCCTACGTGCATATCGCCCACGACTGTATGGTTGGCAACAATACTATTTTTGCCAACAACGTGGGCATATCCGGCCACGTACAAGTGGACGACTGGGCCATTCTCGGCGGTTACGCCGGGGTTAACCAATTCCTCAAGATTGGTGCTCATTCGATGGTTGGGGGTGTCACCCATATCGGCCACGATGTACCGGCCTACATGATTGTCAGCGGGCAGCCGGCGGCAGTGCGGGCTATCAATACGATCGGGCTGGAACGACGCGGCTTCGACAAGACTACAATCAAGCAGCTTCGAACGGCATTTAAAATCATTTACCTGCGCGGTCATAGCCTGCAAGATGCAATAGTCGAACTAAAAGCCATGTTGGCTGAGTGCGACGCGCTTGGGGTTCTCATCAATTCACTGGAGAATTCCGAGAAGGGAATTCACCGCTAGAATTTCAGCCTCAGCGGCGCCACCTCAAGCCTGCGGATGGCGCCGCCAATCACGAAACTGCAAACTATGAGTCAAGCCCCTCTGATCGGAATAGTTGCTGGTGAAAAATCCGGAGATATTCTGGGAGCGGGGCTAATCTCGGCCCTGCGTAAAAAATACCCCGATGCTGAATTCGCCGGCATCGGCGGGCCGGACATGCTCGCGTTGGGTTTTAACTCCCTCGCCGCCATGGATCGGCTCTCGGTCATGGGCTTCGTCGAGCCACTGGGAAGACTGCCCGAGCTGTTCGCGCTGAAGAAGCGCCTGCGTGAATATTTCAGCGAGCGGCGGCCCCTGGTCTTCATCGGAATCGATAGCCCGGATTTCAATCTACGCCTGGAACAAGAGCTCAAGCAGGAACGTATCAAGACGGCGCACTACGTCAGCCCGAGCCTGTGGGCCTACAGAGAGAAAAGAATTCACAAGGTACGGCGAGCCGTAGACCTGATGCTGACCCTGTTTCCGTTCGAGACCGAGGTCTATGAGCAACACGGTGTCACCGTGAAATGTGTCGGTCATCCGCTGGCCGATACCATCGGCTTCGAAGACCGTAAACTAGAATGCAGAGAGTACTTCGAGCTGGCGGCGACAGATGCTGTTGTTACTCTGATGCCTGGCAGTCGTAGTGGAGAGATCAAGCGTCTCGCTCCGATATTTCTCGCCGCGGCATTAGAGTCGTTACAGGACTGCCCGCAATTAAAATTTCTGATTCCCTATAGCAGCGCCGCCAGTAAGGCGCAGCTGCGCACCTTGCTGCGCGAGGAGTCGATCTTTCGTGGCGAACAGTTCAGCTTGGTCGACAATTCCCATGACGCCATTAGCGCGGCAGACCTGGTCGTGCTTGCATCGGGCACGGCAACGTTGGAGACGCTATTGCTAAGAAGGCCGATGATCGTCGGTTACAAACTGGCTGCGCTGACCTATGCCATCGCCTCGCACATGGTAAAGATACCCTATGTCGCCCTGCCTAATCTGCTAGCGGGGCGTCAGCTGGTACCCGAATATATTCAGCAGAATCTCACCGTCGAAACAGTGCGTGATGGCATCGTTCGTCATATGTCCGGCAGCGAAAACCATGAGGCTCTGATGATCGAGTTCGAGAAAATACATAAGAGCATTCGTCTCGATGCTTCCTCCCAGGCGGCCGAGGCCGTCGCGTCTCTGATCGAATCTGCGCAGGTGTAGCCGATGGCCGTGGTCACTTCATTGCTGTCGAACAGCGCTCGCTACCGGCTTATTGCGGGAACCGACGAAGTAGGGCGCGGGCCGCTGGCGGGTGATGTCGTTGCCGCCGCGGTTATCCTGGATCCCGACAAGCCGATTCCTGGTCTGGCTGATTCGAAGAAGTTGTCGGCCAGGCAGCGGGAGCAATGCTTCGATGCCATAGTCAGCAATGCGCGCTGCTATGCCATCGGCCGCGCCTCGGTGGCAGAGATCGAACAGATCAATATATTGCAGGCCAGTCTGCTCGCGATGCAGCGGGCGATTGAGAGCTTGCAAGTAGAGCCGCAGTTCGTCTATGTCGATGGCAATCGCTGCCCTGATTGGCAGTTTCCGTCCGAGGCGGTAGTCAAGGGCGACGCGTTGATCCCCAGCATATCTGCGGCGTCAATTATTGCCAAGGTGAGTCGAGATCGCGAGATGCAGGAGCTGGACAGGCGCTTCCCCGGCTACGGCTTCGCCCGCAACATGGGCTATCCGACGCCGGCACATCTGGCCGCATTGAAGACGCTCGGCGTAACGCCCGTGCATCGACGCAGCTTCGGACCCGTGGCGCGGGTATTGAATTGCTCCGCACGCGGCTAATCTTTTGTCCCGTTTTCGATAAAAAAAAGGTATATTGGTGTCTCACCCGCAGCTCAAGAACTGATTCTTTACATGTCTGAAAATTTGCCTAATCAGCCCTTCGCGCACCTCAGACTGCACACCGAATTTTCAATCAATGATGGCCTGGTAACCATCAAGCCACTGATCGCAAAACTTCGCGAACTCTCGATGCCGGCGGTCGCCATTACCGACCTGGCCAACATGTTTTCCCTGATTAAATTTTACAGCGCCGCATTAAAATCCGGCATCAAGCCTGTCTGTGGCTGCGATGTATTGGTGGAGAGTGACGATAAATCGAAACGGACTCGGCTGGTGCTGCTGATAAAGAATCAGGTGGGCTATCTCAGCCTCACCAAACTGATCTCCGAGCTGTACACGGAGAATCCCAGTCAGAGTGAGCCGGTGGTGCGCAAGTCGGCCTTGGCTGGCCGTGTCGACGGACTGATCGCCTTGTCGGGGGCGCAAAACAGCGACATCGGTGCGGCTCTGTTAGCGGGTGAGAAAGAAATAGCCGAACAGCTACTCGATGATTGGTGCGAGCTCTTCCCGCAGAGTTTCTATTTGGAATTGCAGCGCCTTTCTCGGGCCGAAGAGGAAGACTACATCGACGCCGCCATCGCCCTGGCGCTTGCGAAGAATTGCCCAGTGGTTGCCACCAACGATGTGCGTTTCATCGATCAGGATGATTTCGATGCCCACGAGGTACGGGTGTGCATCAACGAGCGGCGCACTCTCGACGATTCGCGTCGTCCGCACAATTACACCGATCAACAATACCTGAAGAGTTCTGCCGAGATGGCGGAGCTGTTCAGCGATATCCCAGAGGCGCTGGAGAACGCCTGGGAGATCGTGAAGCGCTGTAACCTCGCGCTCGAATTAGGCATACCCTGCCTGCCTAATTACCCGATACCGGATAATATGAGCATGGAGCAGTACTTCTCCGAGCTCAGCTCGGCAGGACTGCGTAAACGTCTGTGCAGTCTATACGGCGACGACTATCAGGCGCAGGACGTTGAGAAGCCTTACTGGGAGCGTCTGGAGTTCGAGCTGGGCGTCATCAATCAGATGGGCTTCGCCGGCTACTTTCTGATTGTGATGGAGTTTATCCAGTGGTCCAAGGACAACGACATTCCCGTGGGCCCCGGTCGTGGTTCCGGCGCCGGTTCCATCGTGGCCTACGCTCTGGGCATTACCGATCTCGACCCACTCAAGTACGATCTGCTGTTCGAGCGCTTCCTCAACCCCGAGCGGGTGTCGATGCCCGATTTCGACGTGGATTTTTGCATGGAGGGCCGCGATCGCGTGATACAGCATGTTGCCGAACTCTACGGCAAGGACGCGGTGTCCCAGATCATTACCTTCGGTACCATGGCGGCGAAGGCGGTGGTGCGCGATGTGGCGCGGGTGCAGGGCAAGCCCTATGCGCTGGCGGACAAACTGTCGAAGTTGATTCCCTTCGAGCCCGGCATCACGCTGAAGAAGGCGTTCGAGGTGGAACCGCTGCTGGGTGAATTCGTCGACTCCGATGAGGACGCGCAGGAAATCATGGAGATGGCCTATAAGCTGGAGGGCATCACCCGTAATGTCGGAAAACACGCCGGTGGCGTGGTTATCGCGCCGACCAAGCTAACCGACTTCACGCCGCTGTACTGCGACGAATCCGGGCAGGGTCTGGTGACACAGTTCGACAAGAACGATGTCGAGACCGCGGGTCTGGTGAAGTTCGACTTCCTCGGTCTGCGTACCCTGACCATCATCGACTGGGCGGTGAAGATGATCAACGGCCGTGCCGCCGAGGGCGAGGAGCCGGTGGATATCAGTCGTCTGCCACTCACCGACGAGCGCGTCTACAAACTGTTGCAGAAGGGCGAGACAACGGCGGTGTTCCAGCTCGAATCCCGCGGCATGAAAGATCTCATCAAGCGCCAGGTACCGAATTGCTTTGAAGACATCATCGCGCTGGTAGCTCTGTTCCGGCCTGGCCCGCTGCAGTCGGGCATGGTGGATGACTTCATCGACCGCAAGCACGGCCGCACCCAGGCGGTGTACCCGCATGCCGAATTAGAGCCGGTGCTGAGCAACACCTACGGCGTGATTCTCTACCAGGAGCAGGTGATGCAGATCGCCCAGGTCCTTGCCAACTACTCGCTAGCTGGCGCGGACATCCTGCGTAAAGCCATGGGTAAGAAAAATCCCGACGAGATGGCGAAGCAGCGCAGCTTGTTTCAGGCCGGTGCCGAGGCAAGAGGTATCGATGCCGATCTCGCCGCTTCAATCTTCGATCTAATGGAAAAATTTGCCGGCTACGGTTTTAACAAGTCGCACTCGGCCGCTTACGCGCTGGTGTCCTATCAGACAGCCTGGTTGAAGACCCATTACCCGGCCTGCTTCATGGCCGCGGTGCTGTCCGCCGATATGCAGAACACTGACAAGATTGTGACCCTGATCGACGAGTGCCGCTCGATGAAGTTGGTCATCGTGCCGCCGGATATCAATCTGGGCCAGTTTAATTTCACGGTGAACGACAAAGACGAGATCGTGTACGGCCTCGGTGCCATCAAGGGCCTGGGCGAAGGGCCGGTCGGCAGCATCCTCGCGGCGCGTAAGGAAAAGCCATTCAGCAATCTGCTCGATATCTGTCAACGCGTCGACACACAGAACGTCAATAAACGCACGATGGAAGCGCTGATTCGCTCCGGCGCGTTGGATAATATGGTCGAGGGCAGTCTCGACTATTCGCGGGCCTTGCTCTCGGCGATGTTACCGCAGGCGATGCAGGCCGCCGAACAATCGAGTCGCAATCAGGCCAGCGGTGTAGATGATATGTTCGGCGATATAGCTCCGGCCGGCACCGAAGATGCAGATCTCAGCGCCTCCAATATCAGTGTGCGTGCCTGGGCCGAACAGCATCGCCTCAACGTCGAGAAGGAGACTTTGGGTCTGTGGCTCTCCGGACACCCCATCGATGAATTCATCGACGAGCTTTCCCTTATTACGAAAGACAGATTAGTAAACCTACGGCCGGAACGTGGGCCGCAGAAAGTCGCCGGCGTGTTGCATAGTGTTCGTACTATGAAAAACAAGGCAGGGGACACCATCGCCTTTCTGGTATTGGATGATCGCAGTGCTCGTTTCGAAGTCTCCCTGTTTGCAAAGGAGTACGAGTTACACAGAGAGATGCTGCAGAAGGATGTGATCATGGTGGTGGAGTGCACCGTCAGCATCGACGACTACACTGGCGGCATGCGCGGGCGCGGCAAGAGCGTGATGACGCTCGCCGATGCACGCAAACGCAATGCCCACAGGGTGGCACTGAATCTCGAGGCAGGATCGCTGAGCAGTGACTTCTGTGAGCATCTCGCTCGTATCCTCGAGCCGTACCGCCGAAATGCGGAATCGATGCACAATGGCGTTGCTTTGGTGGCCGGCGCGGGAGGCCAATCTGCACCGAATCGCACTGGTATGCAGGCGCATCCCAGCCAATTCGCCGCAGCAGAGCAGGGCACGGTGCCCCAAGGCGAGGGCTGTCAGGTGATGGTGCGCTATCGGCGCTCCGACTCTATAGGGTGTATAATGCTCGGCCAAGAGTGGGCTGTATCGCCCTCCGATGACCTGATTCAGCGTCTTCGATTGGAATATGGCAAAGACAAAGTAGTGTTGAGTTACAAATAGAGCACTGCGTTAAACAGACCAACGAGAGTGATTGAGTGGAGTATGGATCCTAATTATCTGGAATTTGAACAGCCTATCGCGGAGCTGGAAGCCAAGATCAGCGAGCTGAGATTGGTGGGCAGCGACAATGAGCTGAACATCAACGAAGAAATACAGAACCTGAAAGCGAAGAGCACAAAGCTCACCGAGAAGATTTATTCGAACCTCTCCTCGTGGCAGGTATCGCAGGTCGCCAGACATCCACTGCGCCCTTATACGCTGGACTATCTCGAACACATCTTCACTGACTTCGATGAGCTGCACGGCGACCGTCTGTTCGCCGATGATCAGGCTTTGATCGGTGGTCTGGCGAAGCTAGACGGGCGCCCGGTTGTGGTGATCGGTCATCAGAAGGGCAGGGGCACGAAGGAAAAAGTCAGACACAACTTCGGCATGCCGCGCCCGGAAGGCTACAGGAAAGCGCGTCGACTCGTACGTCTCGCCGAACAATACAGGCTGCCCGTTCTTAGCTTTATAGATACACCTGGCGCTTACCCGGGCATGGATTCGGAAGAGCGCGGTATTAACGAGGCGATCGCCGAAAACATGGCGATGATGTCTCATGTCAAAACGCCACTCATAGCGACTGTAACCGGCGAGGCAAATTCCGGTGGCGCCATCGCCATCGGCGTCTGCGACCAGCTCAATATGTTGCAGTATTCGACCTACACGGTGATCACTCCCGAGGGCTGTGCGACCATACTGTGGAAGTCATCGGATCATGCGGCGGCGGCAGCCGAAGCGATGGGTGTAACATCGCTTCGGCTGGAAGAACTCGGCATCGTCGATCACACCATAGCTGAGCCCCTGGGTGGCGCGCACCGCGACGTGGCGGCAACGGCGGCCAACATCAAGGCCGCGCTGAATAAACAGCTCGACCGACTCTGCGCGCTGGATGTCGACGACCTGGTGGAGCGCCGCTATAAACGACTGATGAGCTACGGCATCTCCAGCTAGCCGGGTTGGTATAACAGACGCTCCCACATCATAGTCACCACAACAGCGCTGCCACGCCTGCAGACCATGAGCCATACTCCACACACACTTCTCAGCAAAGTAGACGCCGCTCTGAAAGAGCTGGCGACTACGCGGCATTTCCTCATCGGACTCAGCGGTGGCCTCGACTCCGTCGTGCTGCTCAAGGCTATGGCAGAGCTGCGCACGCAATCCGGTGACGAAATTCGACTACGCGCTTGGCATATCAATCACCAATTGCACGAGCAGGCGGCAAGCTGGGAGCAACACTGCGCGCAGCTGTGTGAGAAGCTCGGCGTCGAATTCGCCTCCAGCAAGGTCACTATTTCGGCGCAGACCGGTATCGAGAATGCCGCCAGAGAGGCGCGCTACGCTGAATTCGAAGCTGCCCTGCAGGCGGGTGAGGCATTGCTGCTCGCTCATCACCGTGACGATCAGATCGAGACTTTATTGCTGCGCCTGATGCGGGGCGCCGGCAGTCGCGGCCTGAGCGGCATTCCCCGACGCCGCCAGATTGGTAACAACAGCTTGCTGCGTCCGCTGCTCGAGATCGACCGGGAAGAACTGCAGAGTTACGCCGCGGCCATGGATCTGCACTGGATAGAGGATCCGTCGAACGATGATGAGAGCTTCGATAGAAACTATTGCCGTCACCAGTTGCTGCCTCTGATCGAGGCGCGTTGGCCGGGCTATCGAGCGAGTTGGTCGAAGTCGGCCGCGCTGGCCCAGGAAAGCGAAGCGCTACTGCAGGAATTAGCCGTGAGTGATCTCAATGAGATCGTCACCGAGGCCCCAGCCGTGCTGTATCAAGAAAAGCTGCTGGCACTGTCGGCGGCGCGGCGACGCAATGCGCTACGCCACTGGCTCGGCAGTTTCGCTGCCGAAGAGTTGGGCTGGAACCAGCTACAGCAACTCAGCAATGAAGTGCTTCAGGGCGGTGCGGGTCGTTTTATCGGCAGCGGTTTCGAGCTTCACTGCTTCCGCGACAAGGTCTATCTGCTCGATGCGAAAGCGCTGAACCGTCCGCTGCCCGCTGGCGGTGATGCGTCACTGTCCGAGCTGTCCAGCACCGGACCCCTGGCACTCGAGGGCAATGGCAGCCTGAACCTGCGTCAGCAGCAGGGCACAGGTCTGGCGCTGGAGAACCTGCAATCCTTATCGATTCGTTACCGACAGGGCGGCGAAGCCTGCCGCCTGACCGGCCGTCCGAGCAAGTCATTAAAAAAGATTCTGCAAGAGGTCGAGCTGCCGCCGTGGCTGCGTGGACGCATCCCGCTCCTTTACAGTGGTGCGCAGCTGGCCTACATTCCCGGCATTGGCGCCAGCGCAGCGTTTGCGGCGCATAACGACGAGGCCGGCTGTCTGATCGAGTGGACTCCCCCCGATTTGAATAGGCGGCGTAAAGGGAACGTACAGGGAACACAAGGCTAGAACGAGAATCTTTCCGATTGTTCTCTTAGAGCTGTTCTGGTAGGCTGTAACTCCATCTGCATGGGTTGGTGCACGACCAATTTTTCTTATCGGATGGGGCTCGAATGACTCGTTATATTTTCATTACCGGTGGCGTAGTTTCTTCACTGGGCAAAGGCATTACTTCAGCATCTCTTGCGGCAATTCTCGAAGCCCGCGGTCTCAACATCACCATGTTAAAACTGGATCCCTACATCAATGTGGATCCTGGCACGATGAGCCCGTTTCAACACGGCGAAGTCTATGTCACCGAAGACGGTGCCGAGAGCGATCTGGACCTCGGTCACTACGAACGCTTCAGCCGCACCACAATGTTGCAGAAGAATAACTTCACCACCGGCAAGGTGTACGAAGAAGTTCTCAAGCGCGAGCGTCGCGGCGACTATCTCGGTGCAACCATTCAGGTCATCCCGCATATCACCGACGAGATCAAGCGCCGCGTGATCGCAGGTGCCGGCGATGCCGATGTGGCATTGGTGGAGATCGGCGGCACCGTGGGTGACATCGAATCCCAACCCTTTCTGGAGGCAGTGCGTCAGCTGCGTGTCGAAGTCGGTGCTGACCGTGCGTTATTCGTGCACCTCACACTGGTTCCCTATATCGCCACCGCCGGCGAGATCAAGACCAAGCCGACGCAGCACTCGGTGAAAGAATTGCGCTCCATCGGTATTCAGCCAGACATTCTGGTTTGTCGCTCCGACGTGGAGATCGACGAATCGGCGCGGCAGAAGATCGCGCTGTTCACTAACGTCGAACCCGAGGCGGTCGTCTCACTGCCCGATACAGACTCGATCTATCGCATTCCCTCGATCCTCGGAGCGGCGAAGCTCGATGAGATCATCGTAAAGAAATTTAAGCTCGACTGCCCACCGGCTGATCTGTCGGAATGGGACAGGGTAGTGGATGCCAGCCTGAACCCAACCCAGGAAGTCAATCTGGCCATGGTCGGCAAATACATGGAGTTACTGGATGCCTATAAGTCTCTCAACGAGGCCATCATCCATGCCGGTATTCAGACTCGAACCAAGGTCAATATCACCTACATCGACTCGGCCGACGTGATCGATAAGGGTGTAGAAGTGTTGGCCAACCAAGATGCGATATTAGTGCCCGGTGGTTTCGGCGAACGCGGCGTGGAAGGCAAGATCATGGCCGTGCAGTATGCGCGCGAGAACAAGATACCCTATCTCGGTATCTGTCTCGGCTTGCAGGCCGCGGTCATCGAGTACGCGCGCAACGTCGCGGGTCTGAAAGATGCACACAGCTCCGAGTTCTCGCCAGCCTGTGAAAACCCCGTGATCGCGCTGATCAGTGAGTGGACAACGCGCGCCGGCGTGACCGAGTTTCGTGATGAGGATTCCGATATGGGTGGCACCATGCGCCTCGGTGCGCAGAAATGCATCCTGGACAAGCATTCAAACACCTTCAAGAGCTACGGCAAGGAAGAGATTGTGGAGCGCCACCGCCACCGCTATGAATTCAACAACGACTACATCGACGTGCTCACCGAGGCTGGCTTGAAGCTGGTCGGCAAATCCGAAGACGGCATGCTGGTGGAAGTGATCGAGATACCCGATCATCCCTGGTTCGTCGGCTGTCAGTTCCATCCGGAGTTCACCTCCACCCCGCGTTACGGCCATCCGCTGTTCACCGGTTTCATCAAGGCTGCCATTGCACGTCACGCGCTCGCGAGTGAGTCGGAAAGCGCCGTCACAAGCCCGAAGCTGGCGGTGAACAACGCTCAAGTCTGAGCAGCAAAAGGACCCGGTAGCGACTCATGACAGCGAAGCAAATCAAGCTTGGGACTATCACCATTGCCAACGATCAGCCCTTCGTGCTGTTCGCGGGGATGAATGTGCTGGAATCGCGCGATCTGGCGATGACCGTTGCCGAGCAGTTTCATAGCGTCACCCGCGATCTCAATATTCCCTACGTATTCAAAGCCTCCTTCGATAAGGCGAACCGCTCTTCAGTGGATTCTTTTCGTGGGCCAGGCCTGGACGAGGGCTTAAAGATACTGGCAGAGATCAAGCAGCAATTTTCTGTGCCGGTGATCACCGACATCCATGAAGTTTCGCAGGTTCAGCCCGCCAGCGAGGTCGCTGATATTCTGCAATTGCCTGCGTTCCTGTCGCGCCAGACCGATCTCATTGTCGCTATGGCCAAGAGCGGTGCCGTCATTAATATCAAGAAGGCGCAGTTCCTGGCGCCGCAGGAAATGAGCCATATTCTTAGAAAGTTCGAGATAGCCGGCAATGATCGGCTCATACTCTGCGAGCGCGGCAGCAGCTTCGGCTACAACAACCTTGTAGTCGACATGCTGGGCTTCTCGGTGATGAAGCAATTTGACTATCCGCTGATGTTCGACGCCACCCACGCCCTGCAAATGCCCGGTGGCCTGGCCAATGCCGCCGGCGGTCGCCGCGCCGATGTAACAACACTGTCCCGCGCTGGTCTTTCCCAAGGCATCGCTGGCCTATTTATCGAAGCCCACCCGGACCCGGATAAGGCCCTGTGCGATGGCCCTTGCGCGCTGCGCCTGGACAGTATTCGTCCCTTCTTACAGCAGATGCATGATCTGGATGCGTTGATCAAGTCCATGCCCGCGCTGGATACAGCCTAGACTCGAGCGTTAGTAAACTTTACTATTCGATTTAAGTAATCTTCATAAGGTATTGAAATGGCAATAATTAAAAATATAAGAGCGCGAGAGATTCTCGATTCCCGAGGCAATCCAACGATCGAGGCGGATGTCGAGTTAGACAGCGACGTTATCGCTTCTGCCTGTGCCCCCTCCGGTGCCTCAACCGGCTCTCGCGAGGCACTGGAACTCAGAGATAAAGACCCGTCCCGCTATCTCGGCAAGGGTGTGTTGAAGGCCGTTCAGAATGTGAACATCGATATTCGGCAGGCCCTTCTCGGCCAGGATGCGGCCGATCAGACGGCTATCGACGCCGTCATGCTGGAGCTGGACGGCACCGAGAACAAGTCGAAGCTGGGGGCGAATGCGATCCTCGCCGTCTCCCTCGCCGCGGCCAAGGCCGCCGCGCTACAGGCCGGCATTCCGCTGTATGCCCATATAGCCGAAATAAATGGCAGCGCGGGAGTTTATTCCCTGCCAGTGCCCATGATGAACATCGTCAATGGTGGCGAGCACGCCGATAATAACGTGGATATTCAAGAGTTTATGGTTCAACCCACGGGCGCGGCCAGCTTTGGCGAGGCGCTGCGTTATGGGGCCGAGATATTCCACGCACTGAAGTCCGTACTCAGCAAGCAGGGCCTGAGTACCGCAGTCGGAGACGAGGGCGGCTTTGCACCGAACTTGCCTTCCAATGCCGCCGCGCTGGATTCTATCCTGCAAGCCATTGAAATTGCAGGGTTTCGCCCGGGTAGCGATATCCATCTGGCGCTCGATTGCGCGGCCTCGGAGTTCTATGTGGACGGTAAATACGTACTCAAGGGTGAGAACAAGAGCTTCGATTCCGCTCAGTTCGCCGATTATTTACAGGGTTTGTCGGAAAATTACCCGATATTATCGATAGAAGACGGCATGGATGAGAGCGATTGGGAGGGCTGGGCTAAATTATCGGCTCAGATAGGCGATAAAGTTCAGTTAGTAGGCGATGATTTGTTCGTCACCAACACCAAAATCCTTCAGCGTGGCATCGACGAGCATATCGCCAATTCCATCCTGATCAAGTTTAACCAGATCGG
>JBBDIR010000002.1:0-54508 GCA_040880325.1 Pseudohongiellaceae bacterium | reverse complement strand
CTAACCCATTCGCCACTGGCATACTTGGGCAGATACTTTTGCTTTTGTGCTTCGATGCCATCGAACACGATAGCTGCAGATCCAATCCCGTTATTGGTGCCGAGTATTGAACGAAAGGCAGGAGAGGTATGACCTAGCGCGATGGACACCTGAATCTCCTCTTCCATGGTCAGACCCAGCCCGCCATATTCTTCCGGTATGGTCAGTCCAAACAGGCCGAGGCTCTTCATCTCCTGAAGTAGTGTCTCTGGTAATTTTGCTTCTTCGGCTAGTTGATTCTCGGCAGGAATTAGTCTCTCGTTCACGAAGCGCTCGATCAGATCGACCAGTTGTTTGAGTGTTTCCGGGTCTCGTATCATGGGGCGATTGCCTGAGTTGTGCAGTGCAGTTGTGAAGTTGAATGCTGAGCTCTTCATCGGCATCCGGCCTGTTCCAGGCAGGCCGGTTAAGGCTCAGTATGTGTGGGCTTTAAGCTAGCATAATTGTCTGCGCGAAGCGACTGCAAGCAGCGTGTTTGCTGGAGCCTGGCTCAATACCTTAGTCGGAATGGCTATGCTAGAATGGCCAGCCTTCTATCTACAATGGCGCACAAAGGCTATCTACAAAGGCCCACAATGGCGCCGAATTTGGCGGTAGATAGTAAACTAGATAGTAGGCTAGCTGTTGCTTCGGGGGAACGATGGCCGGCAGCGTGAGAAAATTGGCCGGCTCAACGCCAGCTACAAAGGAATGAAAGCATTACGGTGCGTATTAGGCCGTATTCGGTCGTATCAGAAAATTCCCCTTTCTATAAACACAGAGTGAGAACCAAACATGTCTGAAAATTCTGCGCGCGATGCATTCATTTATGACGGCGGCCGCACCGCCTTCGGTCGGCATGCCGGTGCGCTGTCGCCAATCCGTCCCGATGACTTACTGGCTCATACGATCAAATCGGTGGTCGAGAGAAATGCGTTCGCAGCCCAGGCCTTCGAGGACGTCATTATGGGCAACACCAATGGTGCCGGCGAGGATTGTCGTAACGTGGCGCGCTTTGCGTTGCTCAGAGCGGGCATGCCGACGTCGGTGGCGGGATTAACCGTTAATCGTCTGTGCGGTTCGGGCTTGGCGGCGACGCTGGATGCAGCCAGAGGAGTGAAGGCGGGAGAGGGCGATTTATTTCTGGCCGGTGGTGTCGAATCGATGAGCAGGGCACCCATCGTTATGTCGAAGGCGCAGATGGCTTTCGATAGAGGGCAGCAGATCGCGGACAGCACTCTGGGAGCCAGATTCACCAATCCTGCATACGCCTCAGTCTATGGCAACGATACGATGCCTGAGACAGCTGATAACATAGCCAAGGATCTGGATATTTCCAGATCCGACAGCGACACTTTCGCCGCCGCTTCGCAATCAAAATATGAAGCAGCACGCGCTGATGGTTTCTTCAAAGACGAAATTATCGCAATCGACGTACCACAGGGTAGAAAGAAGCCAGACCTGACGGTGGATGCCGATGAGCATCCCAGGCCTACCTCCACGCTTGATGCGCTCGGTGGCTTGCGGCCTCTATTTAACGAGGGTGTAGTCACAGCTGGTAATGCCAGCGGTATCAACGATGGTGCGGCGGCGCTTATCGTCGGCAGTGCTGCGATCGGTGAAAAATACTCAGTCAAACCCAGAGTGCGCATCATCGCGGGGGCAGTTGCCGGGGTTGAGCCGCGAGTCATGGGCTTAGGGCCAGTGTTCGCTATTCAGAAAGCGCTGCAACGGGCGAACCTGGAATTGAAGGACATGGATATTATCGAGATAAACGAGGCCTTTGCATCGCAGGTGCTTGGCTGTTTGAAAATGTTGGATGTCGACTTCGGCGACTCGCGGGTAAACCCTAACGGTGGTGCGATAGCGATAGGCCATCCACTCGGAGCGTCGGGAGCGAGGATCGCTATCACGGCGATGCGGCAGTTAGAACGAAGCGGTGGGCGTTACGCCGCTATCAGTCTTTGTATAGGGATAGGACAAGGTGTGGCGGCGATTCTGGAAAGGGTCGATTAGGTGTAATTCGCTAAATCTGTTATGACAGTAAATCAGCAACACAGGAAAACAACATGTCGAATGTCGTAAGTTATGAAATAGTTGGGAACGTTGGCGTCATCACTGTTAACAGCCCGCCAGTCAATGCCCTGTCACAGGCCGTTCGCGAAGGAATCCTGAATGCGGTGAAGGCATCGCAAGCAGACGATTCGGAAGCGGTCGTACTTCATTGCGATGGTCGCACATTCATCGCCGGCGCCGACATCACCGAATTTGGCAAGCCACCTATGGAGCCAGGCTTACCCGAGGTACTTAGTGCGATAGAAAATTCAAAGAAGCCGGTAATCGCTGCCATCCATGGCACCGCCCTGGGCGGCGGTTTCGAGGTGGCGCTAGCCTGTCACTACCGCTGTGCGATCGCATCGGCGCAGGTGGGTCTGCCGGAAGTGAAGCTGGGTTTATTGCCCGGCGCCGGTGGTACACAGCGCGTGCCTAGAGTGGCAGGAGTTCAGGCTGCATTGGACATGATCACCAGCGGTAACCCGATTGCCGCAACTAAAGCGAAGAGCATGGGGTTGCTGGACGAAATCGTTGAGGGTGACGACCTGCGCGGCGCAGCCGTGCAATATGCTGCCGACTTAGTGGAAGCTGGCGCACCCTTGAAGCGAATTCGCGACATCACTATCGATAAGTCAACTATCGAACCGGGATTCTTCGAAGCGGCCCGAAAGAAGCTGGCACTGCGTGCCCGCGGCCAGATCGCGCCAGACAAGATCGTGTCCTGTATAGAAGCGGCGGTTAATTTGCCAATGGATCAGGGCCTGGAGCGTGAGCGCGAGCTATTTCGTGAACTCGTTACCTCGCCAGAATCCGCCGCTATGCGCCATATCTTCTTCGCCGAGCGACAGGCTGCAAAGATCAAAGACCTGCCCAAGGACACAGCGCTCAGAGACGTCAAGAAGGTTGCGATAATCGGCGGCGGCACTATGGGTGGTGGCATCGCCATGTGTTTCGCCAATGTGGGCATACCGGTGGTCATGCTGGAGATTAATGACGAAGCGCTTGCCCGCGGCATGAAGATCATCCGCAAGAACTACTCCATAACCGTGCAGAAGGGAAAACTGGATGCGGACAAGATGGAGCAGCTGATACAGACCATCTCCGGCACGACCGACTATGCCGACCTTGGCGATGTCGATCTGGTTATCGAGGCGGTGTTCGAAAACCTCGAACTAAAGAAAGAAATATTTGCGAAGCTGGATGCTGTCTGTAAGCCGGGTGCAATTCTGGCAACGAATACTTCCTATCAAGACGTCGATGCAATCGCCGCGGCGACTGGCAGACCTCAGGATGTACTAGGCCTTCACTTCTTCAGCCCTGCAAATGTGATGAAGCTGTTAGAGGTCGTGCGCGGTGCGAAGACTGCAGACGAGGTGCTGGCCACCTCCATGCAGATAGGTAAAAAGATTGGCAAGGTCTGCGCTTTATCGAGGGTGTGTTACGGCTTCATTGGCAATCGCATGCTGGGCGGTTACGGCCGCGAGGCGCAGATGCTGCTTATGGATGGTTGTACACCGACCCAGGTGGATTCTGCACTGGAGCGGTTCGGTATGGCGATGGGGCCGCTCGCGATGGGTGATCTCGCCGGCCTGGACGTAGGGTATAAGGCGCGTCAGGCGCGCACCGATCTACCGGACGATCCCAAGTTGTATCGCATGGGCACGCTGTTGGTTGAGATGGGCAGGCACGGACAGAAGACCGGCTCCGGTTTCTACAAGTACGACCCCCAGACCAGACGTCGCATGGCAGACCCTGAGGTGGAGTCCATGATCGTCGAAGAAGCAGCAAAGTTGGGCATCGAGCGGCGCGAGGTTTCCGATGAAGAAATTCTGCAGCGTTGCTTCTACCCGCTGATCAACGAGGGCGCGTTAATTCTCGAAGAGGGGATTGCCCAGCGTCCCAGCGACATCGATGTCGTGTATGTCTTCGGCTATGCCTTCCCGGCGGCGAAGGGCGGGCCGATGCACTATGCCGATCAGATAGGATTGAAAAACGTCTACGATAAGATCTGCGAGTTTAGAGATATCTATGGCGAGCAATACTGGAAGCCAGCACCGCTGCTGGAAAGACTGGCAAAGGAAGGAAAGACTTTCGCCGAGTGGGGATCCGAGAACGGATAGAACTCCCGGGCACTGTGACTCGAGCAATAAAGTAAAACAGAGAAGACATTATGATTTCATATCAAACGGCAGCGCCTGGTGCTGCCCTGGTTGCGGTAGAGTCCGCTACACCAACACCCCAGGGCACCGAGGTCTTAATAAAGACGGTGGCTTGCGGAGTCTGCCACTCTGATATCCATATGCACGATGGTGTGTTCAACCTCGGCAATGGCAAGCAACTCGAGGTAGGGCGCTCGGGTATGGTGCTCGGGCATGAGATCTTCGGGGAGGTTGTTGCCGTCGGCCCCAACGCAACAGATGTAAAGATCGGCGATCGCCGTGTCGTCTATCCCTGGATAGGCTGCGGCGACTGCGCCGCATGTAAGCGCGGCGAAGAGCAGCTCTGCACCCCCGGGCGTGCGCTGGGCATTGTTGTTCATGGCGGTTTCTCCGATCATGTCCTGGTTCCTCACAGCCGTTATTTGTTTGATAAGGGCGACGTCTCGGATTCACTGGCCGCGACCTATGCTTGCTCCGGCCTCACGGCGTATGCGGCATTGAAGAAAGTAGGGAATCTTCAGGCCGAGGATGCAGTTGTGATCATCGGTGCCGGCGGCGTTGGCATGATGGCGATTCAGATAGCTATCTCCGCAATGGATATCGATCCTATCGTCGTCGATATCGACGAGGAGAAACTGCAGGCGGCTCGCGCCTTGGGAGTAACTCGAACATTCAACTCAAGTGATCCGCAAACATCGAAGGAGCTACGTAAGGCGACCGGCGGAGCTTATGCAGTGCTGGACTTCGTCGGTGCGGAGGCCTCGGTAAATTACGGGCTGGGCTGTCTGCGTAAGGGCGGCATGCTGGTCATTGTCGGCCTCTATGGCGGTGCGCTGAATATACCCATTCCCTTTTTGCCGATGAATGCGCGAATCATTCAGGGCAGCTACGTCGGCACTGTGCAGGACATGACGGAACTAATGGAGCTAGTGCGCGCAGGTAAGATTGCGCCAATCGATATACAGGAGCGGCCTCTTTCGGAAGTCACCGCAGCGCTCAGTGATCTGAAGGCAGGAAAGGTTAAGGGGCGTCAGGTTCTTGTCACCGGTCAGGCTTAAATTCAGCCGGCTAAACATTTTATAAGAACTATCATGAGAACTATCAGCCAGACAGGAGGCTTGCCTTGCAGTCCCTACAAGATTTTCGCGAACAGACCCGCAGTTGGCTAGAACAGAATTGTCCGCAGTCGATGCGAACAGCAATGGTTCAGGAAGAGATCGTCTGGGGCGGGCGCAACGCCGAGTTTCGCAATCCCGACAGTAAGCTCTGGCTAGAACGCATGGCGCAGAAGGGTTGGACCTGTCCCACCTGGCCAACCGAATATGGTGGCGGCGGACTGGATAAGGATCAGGCAATCATCTTGGGTGAAGAACTCGCCCGCATCAATGCACGGCCGGCCCTCACCAGCTTCGGTATCAGTATGCTGGGCCCCGTGCTGCTGGAATACGGCGATCATGCGCAGAAGATGGAGCATATCCCGAAGATCGTTCGCGGCGAGATTCGTTGGTGTCAGGGCTATTCCGAGCCCGGCGCGGGCTCCGATCTTGCCAGCCTGAGCACGAAGGCGGTGCGGCAGGGCGAACACTACCTGATCAATGGCTCCAAGGTATGGACGTCCTATGCCGACAAGGCGGACTGGATTTTCTGTCTGGTGCGCACCGACTTCGACGTGCCCAAGCATGCCGGTATCAGCTTCATCCTGTTCGACATGGCCAGCGCTGGCGTCACAACCAAACCGATACAGCTAATTAGTGGCAGCTCTCCCTTCTGTGAAACATTCTTCGATGATGTAAAAGTGCCAGCAAGCAATTTGGTAGGGCGCCTGAACGAAGGTTGGAACATTGCCAAGCGATTATTGCAACACGAGCGCACCATGATTTCCGGCTTTGGCCTCAGTGCAGGGCAGTCTGATAACGGTGGCACCACTTCCACCATAGCCAGTCTCGAGGGTGCTGCCATGCACTACCGCGGTGACAGCGAGAAGCTTTCAGACCCAGTGCTGCGCGATCAGATCGCACAGTTCAAGATCGACAGTGAGGCATTCGCTTTTACTTCCAGACGATCGGTGGAAGAATCGAAACAGGGTCAGGGTCCAAACGCCACGTCTTCGATGTTGAAGAATTACGGTTGTGAGTTGAACAAACGGCGCTACGAATTGATGCTGCAGGCTATCGGCAGTCAGGGGCTGGGTTGGGAAGGCGAAGGTTTCAGTAGAGAAGAGCTTCAGGTGACCAGAGAGTGGCTGCGCTCCAAGGCGAATTCCATCGAGGGCGGCACTTCGGAAGTGCAGTTGAATGTGATCGCGAAACGCGTACTGGGCCTGCCGGATATTCTAAGTCTCGCTAAGAAATAACGACGGCAACTTCAAACCACTTTAATGTACCAACTTACTATGCAAGCCTTTCTGGAAATGATGAAAATTTGAGAAGGTACTTAGCTATAACTGGTCCGGAATGCCGGATGAAGTTGACAGGGTAGCACTTACAAACTTTATAGAGCTGGATAAACCATAAGCCGTCAGCTACATGCTCTCGGAAGATGTTCAGAATACCTTCTCTGAAGACTACAAGAAAAATCATTTAATCACAGGAGGGAGAATCGGTGAGAATCGGGGTCGGACCTGGGTAACTCCTGTAAATGCCACTCAGTGCCAGTGGCAGGCTGAACACGAATACGTTAAGCGAGACGACCCAGAAACTGCCCGTCGTGAATGCGTTCGCGGCGTAGTAGAGCAGCACTACCCACAGGCCAGCCTTGAGCAGGTAGGGCAACAGGCCGCGCAATGGATGCGCCGTGTCAGGCACTGTCACCGAACTCGAACTCACTGGTGCCGTTAAGGGATGATCAACTTCGGGATTCATCGGGTTTATCTCAGATACAAATCGTCAGCGAACATAAAAATACACCGCTACAAAATGACAGCCACTGCCGATCAGCACGAACAGGTGAAACATCGCATGGTTAAACGGCAAGATCCTGAAGCTGTAAAGTGCCGCACCAAGCGTATAAGAGATACCGCCGGCAACCACCCAGTTAAGTCCTGCTGCGGGCAGTCTTTCGACCAAGGGGACGATCGCGAACAGGATGATCCAGCCCATAAAGACGTAGAGCAGTGTCGACAGTAACTGGAATCTACCGGTGTAAAACAGTTTCAGACCAATGCCAGTGAGCGCCATCGCCCAGGACGCGGCGAAAATGCTCCAGCCGATGCTGCCCTGCAAGGTAACCAAAGTGAAGGGCGTGTAAGTTCCCGCAATCAGCACATAGATTGCGGCATGATCAGCGATACGCAGGCGGCTTCTTGAAAGCGGATTTTGTGTGCTGTGGTATAGGGTCGACACGCCATACAGGATCACGAGGCTGAGACCAAACAGGCCAAAGCTGACCAGCGCCACTGTGGACCCGATAGCCCGCGCCTGCAATAACAGGGCCACCAGTGCAATCAGACTCAGCAGGAAACCGATGGCATGGGACCCGATGTTGAGACGTTCTTCGAGCGGAGAATACTGGATATGGCTCGTTCGTTGGTGGGAGGTAGTCATTACAACGCCAGATGGTTGGATGTGAGTGCCAAACTATTCCCGCCTTGATTCAAAATTCTCCAAAATTGCAGGATAACGCAACACCACCACTATCCACACGCTAGCCAACATGCACGATTGAAACCAGAAACTGGTGAGTATGGGGCCAATAAAATTTTCATCTCTTATTATGTGAAACAGTATCGCCCCGCCCAGATGAGCGCTTAGAGCGAGCGCGCCGATAATTGAGGTTCTGGGCACAGCAAAGAGCAGGGCTGCTGTCACCTCACCAAGTCCGATCAGGAACACCCAATCGCTCATGCCTGGTATAGTTTCCAGCGGATTTGCGCCAGCGATTTTCGTCCCTCCAGCCAGCAGCAGAAAGACAGTGATGGGGACGACCAGTATCCAGGCCATGGTGCGCGACGTTTTTGAAGATTGTTGCATCTGTGATCCAGGCTCCTGTCAGTAAATGCGTTGGCGAAAAGTATTCAATTTATTCAGATAGCGCAATGCGAATTACTGCACCGAGTATAGGAAGCATTAAGGCTATCTCCGAACCGTCGGAGTGTCCAGATTCGCGACTGGATGATCCGAATGGAACCCTTTGTCAGACGAATTCTCCCGGAAATCGTTCACTTTCACTCTTCAAAGCGAGCTGAGCTGACATTTATTCCTGATTGAATCCTCTTTCGGCGAGTCAGACCTGGTCAGTGACATCATGGAGACAGGATATCCGATTCAGAATTCACCGTCAGATGCCATGCGGATCGCCTCCCGACAGGGAAGCACGGTCACGTCCCCCACTTTCAGGCGACGTTCACCGCAGTAGATGCCATACGCTTTGCTGATGTCCCCAGCCTCCAGCAATACCTGCAGTCCCTTGTTGAACTCGGCCTTCCACCGGGTGCCGGACTTAATTTCAAAACCGCTTGCCTGTTTTCCCCGCTTCCAGATCAGATCCACTTCGTTACCGGACGGTGTACGCCAGTAAAAGAACTGTGCACCATGCCCCTGCCATGCATTGAGCGCACGAAACTCATTGACGATATAGGATTCGAACAGGGTTCCCTGCTCTGCTGCCGATGGTTTGTCCCGGTGCAGCCCGGCCAGCGCACGCTGTACACCACAATCGAACAGGTAAAATTTTGGGTGAGCAACTTCTTTGACCTTGGCCCGATTCCTGAACGCAGGCAGGTACCAACCCAGCAGGGTATCTTCCAGAATGCTGAAATAGCCCTGGACAGTAGAACGGGCCACACCCACTTCGCGTGCGATATTGCTGATGTTGAGCATCTGGCCGTTGACCAGTGCGGTGACTGACAAGAATCGGTAAAAACTGTCGAGATTTCTGACCAGGGCTTCCTGCTGAATCTCTTCGCGCAGATAAGTCTCAACATAGGCATCCAGAAATTCCACTCGATCATTCCAGGAACCTGCAGTGACAGACATGGGCAGACGACCATGACTCAATGCCTGATTCAGCTCGAAATCCTTTCCTGTTTCCAGCAGGCTCAAAGGAAACATCCGCTTGGTCAACGCACGCCCAGCCAGCATATTGGCTTGAGACTGCTTCAGTTTGCGCGCGCTGGAACCGGAAAGTGCAAACTGGTACCCATGGTTGCTTTCAAATAACAGGGCGTGAACTTCATCCAGCAACTCCGGCAGTTTTTGTACGTCATCAATGATGATCCAGGCCCCTTCAGGCAACGCCAGTACTTGCTGGGCAAGTAATTCAGGGGATCGTTTATACCTGAGATATTCACTGGATTTGAGCAGATTGATCTTAAGATCAGCGTTCGCAAGTACTTGGTCCAGCCACACAGACTTGCCTGTTCCACGAGGGCCAAACAGGAAGAAACTTTTATCAGGACATTTTAGCAGTCTTGAGAACATGTCGGTTATTCCGTTAAATTATCGGTAAATTTAACGGCTCAATAAGCAATAATTAAGCATTGACTAACAAATCAGCCGATTGAGTGTTCGAATACACCTCTGAGCCTTATCACCCACAAATTAATTCTAGCTAAGTGGTTGTTTTCACGCATATAATTCGTGGGTGTCCACGAATCTCGTCCACGAATCTCGCACACGAATCTCGCAAATCATGGATACTACGGGCACGCGTGCCGAAGCAGGAGCAGTACTGATGTCTTTTATAGAAGAATTCAAGCGCCGCAACATCTTCAAGGTGAGCGTGGCCTACGCCATCGTTGCCTGGCTGCTGATCCAGGTGGCCGATACCCTGCTGCCTGCCTTCGAGGCACCGGACTGGGTGCTGCGGGTTTTCGCCCTAGTGGTGATCCTCGGTTTTCCCCTGGCTATCCTGCTCGCCTGGGCTTTCGAGCTGACCCCTGCCGGCATCAAAGCCACCAGTCATGTCGCCCCCGGTGAGAGCATCGCGCCCCAGACGGGGCTGATGTTGAACTTTGCTATTCTGGGCCTGGTAGTGCTGGCGGTCGGGTTTCTGCTGCTGGACCGCTATGCCATTGGTGGAAACCTAGGTGAAAACACGGCGCCTGCGGCCAGCGTTTCCGGGCTGCAGTTCGACAGCCAGGCCAGCGTCCAGCGTCTGTCCCTGGTCTTGCCCCGGGAAGCCTCCATTACTTTCGGCGGGAGCCCCGCACACTCTCTGGCCATCTCCCCGGACGGCCAGACCATCGCCTTCGTCGGCGGGGACTCCAATACCGGCCCGGATCAGACCCGACTCTTTGTGCGCCGGCTCGACAGCCGGGAGCTGCGCGAATTGCCTGGCACGGAGGCGGCCAAGCAGCCGTTTTTCTCTCCGGACGGTCAGTGGCTCGGCTTTTTCAATAACTCCAGAGAATTGAAAAAAGTCTCCCTGGCAGGTGGCCAGGCCATCACCCTTGCTGAAGGCCTGAGCGGCGCCTCCTGGGCCCGAGGCACCTGGCTGGCCAATCAGCAGATCGTGTTCTCGAATCACGGCGATGAAATCGTCATCAAGCGCGTGCCGGCCGACGGCGGAGAAGTGACCAATCTGACCGAGTTAAATGCCGCAGCCAATGAAAACCGGCATATCGCCCCCACGGCCGTACCGGATACCAATCTGGTGTTATTTACCACGCAGGCGCAGGTCGAAAATCAGCTTGTCACGCGCCTTGAGGCCCTGAATACGGACACGGGTGAGCGGCGCCTGCTTTTGGAAGGCGCCAGCGATCCCCACTATCTGGACAGCGGTCACCTGCTGTTCAACCAGGACGATGTCCTGCTGGTGGCGCCCTTCGACAAACAGCGACTGGCGATCACCGGCCCGGCGGTGTCGCTGACGGATGCGATACGCAGGGATGGAACTTCGAGCCAGGGCAATGTGGCGCAACTGGCCGTGTCCCGCACTGGGACGCTGGCCTATGTGCCTGCCATCAATACAGAAAGCCGGCTCTATCGGGTCGACCGGGATGGCGGCAGCGAAGTGCTGGACATCCGCCCGGATCGCTACAGTGGCATCACTGTCTCCCCCGACGGCCGCAATGCCGCGTTGGAAGTACGCAACCCAGGTGACGACGAGATCTGGTTGTACGACCTCGCGCGCGGGACCACCACCCGCCTGTCCCAGGCGGACTCAGAACAAAGCCCGACCTGGCATCCTGACGGCCAGGCGGTGACGGTCACTGCGCGGGATGGCGGAAGATCTGCTCTGTCACTCAAGCAATTGGGCGGCAGGGAAAGGGAACTGGCGGAAATTACATCGGGTGAAGGCTTTCTGAGGAACAGCGCCTGGCATCCCGATGGCCGGCGTCTGGCGGTGACTCGCCAGAGCGGCGGCGAACATGACCTCCTGCTGCTGCACGTCGATGCCGACGACGAAGCCGACATTCGCACGGAACCCTTGCTGGTGGGTCAGACCAATGACCACTCTCCGCGCTTTTCACCGGACGGCCGCTGGCTGGCCTATGTCTCACGCAAAACCGGCGCCTGGCAGGTCTATATCCGCCGCTTTCCCGAGGGGGAAGAATGGATTGCCTCAACCGGCGATCAGGCGTTCCTCCCGGAGTGGAACCGCGATGGCAGCGAGCTGTATTTCTGGCAGGCCAACAACAGCAATGAGGGCGATGCTCTGCACATGACTGCCGTCAGCGTGACCGAAGACAGCGATACTCTGGCTATCGGCCAGCCGCTTGGCCTGTTCCCGCTCCGGCTGCGCAACCCGCAGGGGGAGCAGGAGTCCTACGCAATCGGTTCTATTAATGGGGGTCGCGGCTATGGCCTGTTGCCCGACGGGCGCTTTCTCATGGCGCGCGGGCCCAGCGGCATACACCAGCAGGAAATCGTGCTGGTGCAGAACTGGTTTTCTGAATTGCCGCCGGGGGCGCCCTGAATGTGGCTCATCTGACCCCGATTTCTCGTCCTCAATTATTCTGCCACCGGCGCTATCTGTTTCAGAACACGGTGCCATCCTCATTCCGGCGCGCGTCAGGCAGGGGTGATGAACCGCGCTAGAACGGGACACTGATAAGTTAATAATTTAAGCTGCCACAACAGCGTGAAAACTTAAGGATAACTACCACAAACGTTTCCGCTGAAACGTAGCAAAGGAATATTCAGACAATGGCTTTAGTACTAAGTGAAGATCAACAGCTCTTGCGAGACTCGGCGCAGAGTTTCTGCCAACACAATGCCCCGATTGCTAATCTGCGTCGGCTACGCGATAGCAGAGACGAACGCGGCTATGACCAGAAGTTATGGGCTCAGATGATCGAGCTCGGCTGGGCAGGAATGGCCGTGCCCGAAGTCTACGGCGGTTTCGATTTTGGTTACGGCGGCTTGGGCGTAGTGTTGGAGGAGACCGGTAGGACCTTGCTTAGCTCACCGCTGATCTCTACCGTGCTGATTGGAGCGACGGCTATTAAGGAGTTGGGCAATAAGGCGCAGAGGCAGGAACTGTTGCCGAAGATTGTCGCGGGCGAACTCCTAACGGCGCTAGCGCTGGATGAACACACGAGTCACAACCCACACAAGATTGCTACGGTCGCGCAGAAGACCGACGGCGGTTTCAGCATTAGTGGCAGCAAGAGATTTGTCCTCGATGGGCATGTCGCAGAGAAGCTGATCGTGGTGGCGCGCAGCTCTGGTGAGACTAACGATAGAGAAGGAATATCATTGTTTCTCGTCGATGCAGATGCCGAAGGCGTGAGTATAACGCGCACTATCATGGTCGATAGTCGCAACTCCTCAAATATTAGGCTCGACAATGTTATTGTTGGTGAAGACGCTCTGCTCGGCGCACTGGGGGAGGGTTTTAGCGGATTAGACCGTGTGTTGGACATCGCGCGCATCGGTGTTGCAGCCGAGATGTTGGGCAGTGTGCAGGCGCTGTTCGATAGCATCGTGGAGTTTCTAAAACAGCGCGAACAATTTGGTGTGCTGATCGGATCTTTTCAGGGCTTGCAACACCGCGCCGCCGAGATGTACAGCGAGATAGAATTGTGTAAATCAGCCGTACGTGCGGCGTTATCCGGTCTCGATGATGCGGACAGCACGCCAGCGCAGATCGCTGAGCTGGCTAGTATCGCCAAGGCGAAACTATCGGAGGTTTTCTTTCTGGTGAGCAATGAAGGCATTCAAATGCACGGCGGCGTTGGCATGACGGACGAATTCGATGTAGGCTTTTTCATCAAGCGTGCGCGGGTCGCCCAACAATTTCTGGGTGACGCCTCTTTTCATCGGGACCGTTACGCTACGCTAAAAGGTTTCTAACACCGCTAGCCTGGTCATGGCTGACAGCGCTCTAGGGTTTGTTCCCAGGCAGGAGTCTGAAGATGGCTGCGAAGCTACGAAAATTTTACGAAACCGGCAATCAGGTCAACGATGATCCTCTGGTCTGTGTTTTCGAAAATTTCATCCTCGATAAGGAGATCGAGGCGCTGCTCGCCGCGGCCAAACCGATCTTACAGCAGGCCTTAGTGAGCGCCGATCAATCAGGAGTGACAAGTGACGGACGCACGGGCAGCAGTTGTTGGATTGCCCATAGCCATAATGCGGTGATCGAAGAGTTGTCGCTGCGTATTGCCGAGGTCGTTGGAATCGGGTTGGAATGTGCCGAGTCTTTGCAGGTAATTCACTATGACGAGAGTGAGCAATACGCTCCCCATTTTGATGCCTGGGATAAGACGACTGAGCGCGGGCAGCGCTGCATGGCGAAAGGCGGCCAGCGCATGGTTACCTGTCTGTTCTACCTGAATGACGTCGCCCGTGGAGGTGGCACTTCCTTTCCGAATCTCGATATGGAGATTCAGGCAAAGAAGGGTCGAATGCTATTGTTTCACAACTGTCATGAAGGCAGTACGCAGCGTCACCCCGATAGCCTGCATGGGGGAATGCCAGTTCTCCAGGGTGAGAAATGGGGCTGCAACTTCTGGTTCCGGGAGCTGGACTATCAAGAGCCCGGCACCGTTCCGACGCGAGCCAACGATACCAGCCCGCCGCCCAAATACAGTCGTGTGATCTAGGGAGGAATCAATGCCTCTGCTGCTACTTGCCGTGCTTCTGGCATTGCTCGTCTATGTGCCCAGTTTCTGGGTACGCCATATCATGTCCCGGCACAGCAAGTTGCTAGTCGATCTGCCGGGTACTGGCGGCGAATTGGCGAAACATCTCATCGAGCGTTTCGAGCTTACCGGCATCGGCGTCGAAGAAACTGCGGCGAACACCGACCACTTCGACCCTTCAGCCTCCATGGTTAGACTGAGCCCAAATAACCTCAACGGGAAATCGCTCACCGCGATAGCCGTGGCCGCACATGAGGTCGGTCATGCCATTCAGTTTCATCGGCGCGAGAAAATCTTCGAACTACGCAAGCGTTATCTACCTTTGGCGACGCGACTCAATCAAGCGGGCATAGTCATCATGGTGCTGATTCCTTTTATCGCCTTATTACTGCGAGCGCCATTTGTCATCGGTGCCGTAATAGGCTTGAGTCTGCTGCTTCAGTTGGCGGGGGCATTTGCTTATTTGATTATTCTGCCGGAAGAGTGGGATGCGAGCTTCAACAAGGCTTTGCCGATTCTTATCGAAGGCGAATATGTCAAGCCGGAGCAGTTGCCAGCGGTGCGTCAGGTGTTGAAGGCGGCGGCGTTGACTTACTTTGCGGCAGCATTGGCGAACGTGCTTCATGTGGGGCGTTGGTTTATGCTATTGAGAAAATAATGGATAAGCCAGCAAGGAAATGTAAATGGATGATGCTTTAAACGTATTTGATGAAGCGCTGGTGCCCTGCGGCACCGAGCCAGTCACCGGGTTCTACCGCGATGGTTGCTGTAACACCAGCGATGAGGACTTAGGCTCGCATACCGTGTGTGTCCAGGTGAATGAGGAATTTCTGCAGTACTCCCGATTTCGCGGCAACGACCTCTCTACCCCCATGCCAGATTTTGGATTTCCCGGTTTGGAACCAGGCGACAGCTGGTGTCTCTGCGCGGCACGATGGCTTGAAGCCTATGAGCAGAACATGGCACCCAAGGTCTATCTCACCCGTACACACAAACGAGCGCTGGAGATAATAAGCATCGATAAGCTGAAAAAATTTGCGGTGGACATTAATTAGGTTCCCAGAGTTAGGCTTGTATGGCATTTTTACAGAATCCCGCTTTGCTGGCCGCCATTGTGTTTTTAGCAGCCATAGTGGGGTTCGGCCTTAGCTCTGTCATTGAAGTCATCGTCTTTCTATCCGGCAGGGTCGTTGTAGTTTTCTCTGTGCATCGCGTAGACTGGGAAGGCACCGAGCTTCGATATTGGCCATGCGGTACTCTTCGTTTCGTTCTGTTCGGGCGCTAATTTGATACCATGAAAGCCGCACATACTCTAATTCGTAAAACAATTGGCAATGGGTGAACTATGAAAATAATAATAAACCTGCGAATCTTGCAAACACTATCCGTTTTATTGCTGGGTTTGGTCGTTACGACGGTCAGTGCGCAGAATTTGGATCCCGCTCGATTCGAGAACACGATTCTGGCCTTCGAGGCCGAAGATGCGAAGGCGCAGCCGCCAGAGGGTGCAATTTTATTGACGGGTAGTTCCAGCATCGCGCGCTGGAACGATCAGGCCAAGGCGGCACTGGCTCCCTTGTCGGTAATCCCGCGTGGTTTCGGCGGCAGCGTCATGGGCGATGTGTTGCATTATCTTGACCGTGTTGCCCTGACCTACAAACCCAGAGCGATTCTGATCTACGAGGGCGACAACGATACCTGGTATCAACTCTCTGAAGAAAAGATCATCGGCCAGTTCGCAGAGATCGTCGCCAGAGTACATGAGGCCTTGCCGGAGACTCGAATCTACGCACTATCGGTAAAACCCAGCGTGGCGCGAGTCGATGTCTGGGCGGCCGCTCAGCAAGTTAGCGCGCGCTTGAAATCCATCGCCGATGCCGATCCGCTCGTTCACTACATCGATGTGGCGACTCCTTTCCTGAAGGCGGATGGCAGCGTGATGACTGATATCTTCATCGAGGATGGTCTACACCTGAACGACAAGGGAAACCAGATATGGGGCCGAGCGATCAAGGCGGGGCTAATGAAGGTCGAAGGTCAGTACGAGTAAGTTAAGCCGCAATGGATATTCTGACTTTGCTGGAAGCGACCGTAAAATTGGGCATACCTATGGTGATTCTCAGCTGGGTTATTTGCACCTGGCTGTATGGCGGCGTCATCGCCTGGTTGCTGATAGCCTATGTGGGCTACTGGGTCGGTGTCGAGCTAGCGCGCAGAGGGGATGATTTGCCGATTCAGGGGCTCCTCAACAAGCTGAGATCGCTTTTCCCTGCTCGGCAATAATCAACTGTTAACGCTGTATTGTTCTAAAACTCCTAAAACTCATCATAGCCTTCGGTCAATTCTATATAGACTCCCGCGGGGTCGGTGATGAAGGCGATCTTCAGCCCGATTGCCGGAATGTCGCGGAATGGCACGTCGAACTCGATGCCCTTCGCTTCCAGCTCTCTGCAGAAAGCCTGCAGGTCTTCGAACTCGAAACCGATGTGATCCAGCGCCGCGCCACGCGTTGGCAAGCGTGCAGAATTCGCATTGCCGAAGCTAATATTCATACCCGGTGCGTTAGTGGTGGTGGCGATGGAGCCGCGTGGCTTGACTTCGAGTGAAAAGATGTCGGTGTACCAGGCGAGCAGTTCTTCGTAGTCTGGCGTGAAAAAATGAATGTGGTAGCCACTGATTTCGGTGGACAGGCCCTGATCTTCCTGCATCTCTACATAGACATTGCCCGGTAGCATTATGTAGGCGTTGGTCTGGCCTTCGGCGCCGATGAATACGCGGCCCACTTCCAGGCCTGCGCCGCGCCACTTCTCGAGAAAGGCATCCATGTTGCGAACCTTAAACCCGAAGTGATCCAGCACGGTATCCTGCATCGCCTGCGTGGGCTCACGCTCGGTTAACGCGACTAACATATTGGGCAGACGTATTGCTGTAAGCGGGCCTTTCTCAACGACCACGCCGCCGAAGTGTTCGACCCAAAGCTGTTTATGCAGTTCGATGTCGACGACATTGAGATGCACGTGGCCATAGGTCATGCCTGCCGGATTTGGTGTCGCAAGTTGTGCTTGCACCAAACCGCTTAAGCTGAGGAGAAACAGTAGAGTGGATAGGCGTTGCATAGTTTGTAATTCCTTTTCTAATTATTGTTCCTAGAATAGAGGCTTGTGGCGTCCGCGTCCATGCTAGTTGTGCTTCACCAGATGTCCGCTAGAAGCTGATAGGAGCGGCGTCTCGCCTCGGCATCATGAGTGATAGTGACCAGCATGATCTCATCGGCGCCAAATTGCGCGGCGAGGCTCACTAGTTTCTCTTTGACTTGTAGAGGGGTGCCGACAGCACGTTTACCTCTATTGTCCTCGAGTGTACGCAACTCGGCGGCTGAATACGGGTAGTCCATCGCTTCGGATACTGTTGGAAACGGGCCTGGGTTTCCCTGCAACAGACGGCAGTACCAGAGATCACGACTGCGGGATAGGCGCATCGCCTCTTCTTCTGTTTCTGCGCTAATACTGAACAGGGTGAGACAGGTCCAGGGCGCATCCAAATTTGGCCCTGCTTCAAATCGTTCTCTGTAGAGATCGAAGATATCAGGCCGAATATTGGGGTTGATGAAATAGGCGAAATTATAGGGCAGGCCAGTCAACGCGGCGAGCACCGCGCTGTCCTCACTCGAGCCTAGCATCCACATCTCGGGAGGTGTTGCGACAATTGGAAAGGCACGCGCATTTTCCATCCCTGGCGTGCGTGGATCGTCGTCATTCAACAGCGCCTGCAGATCGACAACCATGTTCGGGAAATGTTCTGCTCCCACGCGGGACCCGTAACGAATGGCGGCCGCCGTAAAAGGGTCGGTACCAGGCGCGCGTCCAACGCCAAGGTCCATGCGATCAGGATACAGCGTCTGCAGAATCTTGAAATTTTCGGCGACCTTGTAGGGGCTGTAATAGGGCAGCATTACGCCGCCGGAGCCGAGCCGAATCTGCTTGGTTTCTGCGCCCAGCCGGCCTAGCAATACCTCGGGCGAACAACCGGCTAAAGCATCGGAGGCGTGATGCTCAGCGACCCAATAACGGTGATAACCGATCTCGTCGCACAGGCGTGCCAATTCGATAGTTTCCTGTAGCGCCTCAGCGGCAGTTGAGCCGCTTTTCACAGGCGATTGATCCAGCGTTGAAAGCTTTATTTTATTCTTCATATTTACCGGTTTATGACTAAATACTGAGGGTCAGATGGGACGTGGTTAAAGCCACTCCCACAAAGTGTGAAATATAGTAACACATGCGCTGAAAGCATCTAAAAATAAGATTTTAGGTAGCTTTTTACGGGTTAAAACTTTAGTAAGCAATGAGGTTCTGGTTTACTATCTTAGCTCGCTCGAAGTGCAGTGATTATTTTTCGGGCGCACTCACAAAAATCATAAAATAAGACATTATTTATTAGCTGTTTTTAGTACTAAGAAAAGGGGAGAAAAATGCGCAATAAATTTCCAAGTAATCGCAAGGCTATTACCGTCGGGGTAATTCTTGCTGGACTATCCGCGCCGGTAGTCGCTCAAGATAGCGATATTGAAGAGGTGGTAGTAACCGGCTCTTTTATTCGTGGCTCAGCTCTTGATGCGCCGTCACCGGTACAAGTGGTCGACAGAGCCAGTATCGAGGCACAGGGTGCCGCAATTATCTGGGACGTCATCAAGAATCTGGAAGTGAACTCCGGTTCATTCACGAATCCAGGTGCGGGTGAACGCAGTCAGACAGAAGGTACGGCGCAGGTAAACCTGCGTAACCTGGGTGAGAACTCCACGCTCACACTGATCAACGGCAAACGTATGGCCCCAGCTGCCGCCACCACGACCACAGGTGGTGAATTTGTCAACATCAATAATATCCCTCTAGTGATGACAGACCGTGTCGAGGTGCTGACAGACGGTGGCTCGGCACTGTATGGCGCCGATGCGGTTGCCGGCGTGGTGAATATCATCATGCGTACTGACTTCGAAGGTCTTGAGCTGTATGGCGACATTCAGGGCGTTGAATCTGCCAGCGGAGCCTTTGACCAAACGCTCAGTGGTATCTGGGGTTGGGCGAGTGACGACGGCGATACCCACTTTGTCATATCGGCGGAACGATTCGAGCGGGATAAGGTAGAGGCATCTGCAGCCAACTTTATCGATGAGAATACGCAATTCCTTGGCGGTATTTCTACGATTGGCACTCCAGTCGCGATTCCTGCTTTCGGTGCAAATGTTAACCCTGCCTACTTGAGAGGCGATATCGTCGCCGATAATGTCGCTAACGGGGGTGACGATAGCGCCGTGTACTCAGATCCTCTCTGCGAGAGCTCCGCTGGCTTGACGGGTATTCCCTACTTCGTGGGCAGTTTGCGCGAGCAAATTGGCGAGCGTGGTGGCGCTTGTAACGAAGACGTAGAACGCTTTAATTTTATCGCAAGAGACACAGAGCGCAGCAGCTTCGCTATGGCTTTCGACCACACATTCAGCGAGGCGGCGGAATTTTATTCCTTTGTGAACTATTCAGAAAACGAAATCATTCTGGAAGGTGATGGCTTGAATAATACGGGCGGTTCCGCGACTACGCGCGGGCCTACAGTGTTTTTGGCGCAGCCTGGTGCCTATACACGTAATCCCGCCTTCGGTGGCAATGCGATTGGTCAGACCATGGAGTTAGGATTCTTTGCTGACCAGATTGGACTGACTCGCCCAACTGCAGCGGATATAACAACTGCACCTGTGGATATCGCCAACGGGGGTATCAATGTAGCCTTCCTGTCGAATCCACGCGATGGTATTCCGCGAAATGGCAAGCGCTCAAATAGTACTGAGACAAATGCCACACTGGTACAGGCTGGCTTAAGAGGCGACTTTGAATTCTCTGATCGCCCCTGGAACTATGACGTCAGCGTTTCCTGGAGCTCGACCAGTAATGAGCAATCTTACACCGTTCATAACCGCAGAAACTCTGAGCTGGCGGCGAATGGTCTCGGTGGGCCAAATTGTACGCCTAACGGTGTGGAAGATTTCGACTTCGCCGGTCAGCCGGGGCCCTTCGGTGGTGCCGTGCCTCAGGCATGGGACTTCTTCAACCAAGGCTTTACACAGACTTTCTTCCCCGGATTTGTATTAACCACCCGTGAAAGCCTGTCGTTGGCGTTAACCAGTAACAATCAGGGCCAAGGCGGCTGTCAGTTTTTTAATCCCTTCCTGACCGCACAGAGCAACGGCAATGTAGCCAACTCTCCGGAGTTGATGGATTGGATGACCGAGAGAGTAAAACGTGCAGACAAGCGCAACAAGCTAATGGTTTTCGATGCTCTGGTAGGTGGGGAGATGTTCGATATGGCAGGTGGACCGGCGGCTGTAGCTTTCGGTGCCCAGTATCGTGAAAGAAATACTACGTCCCGTGCGCCGGCGCTAAATGATCCAGGTCTGCCAAACAGCATTCTTCGCTATGATGCGAATGGGGTTCCGAATGAATTTCATTTAGTCGAGAATAATTTCGAGTGTGCTGCCTGTGCATTCAACTTTGATAATACCCGCGATACCACAGCGGCATTTTTTGAGTTGTCACTGCCATTTATCGAAAATGTTGAGACGCAGATTGCGGTGCGATATGAGGACTACGGCGGTAACATCGGCAGTGAAGTATCGCCAAAGTTTGCAGTGAGCTGGCGTCCCATGGACAGCCTTATCCTGCGTGGTTCCTTCTCGCAATCATTCAGAGCGCCGAATATCGATATTATCGAGCAGGGTTTGGAATCAGGTAGCATAATCTTCAAAGACCCAATCTCCAATCAGGCGGTTCGCGCAGGATTGGTTCCCGCGACGGTGGCTAATGGTGAAACTGAGCAGACCTTTACCTTGGGTGGGCCCGCGCCAAATGTTGGCAACGAGTCTGCTGATACTTTTAGTGCCGGTTTTATCTGGACTCCAGGTGGGCGTCTCGAGGGTTTGAGTGTTCAGGCAGATGCATGGCGCTTTGAAGTAAGCGATCGTGTTCTCCCGGAGCCGGGTATCTCTGCTGTTGCACCCGAGATCGCTGCGTTCAATGCTGTAGTTAATGATCCCAACAACTACATCCTGAATGATTCGATTTCATCTGACTCGCCAGTGTTAGACGTAGCTTGCGATCCTAATGCGCTGGAAGCTCAGTTCGGTAGAGATTCGGCAGAACGTCTAAACTGTGTTGTTAATCCTGATTTGTATGTCGTTGGAGAAACAGGTATCGGTATTAGTCGTGCTGCACGCAGTGAGACTGCCAACTTGATAACACTGACACTACGAGCAATTAACGCCGGTGAGATCGAGGCAGACGGTATTGATGTGAAGCTTGGCTACAATTGGGAGAATGATTGGGGCCGCTGGCGCGCCAGTATCGATTACACTCATGTGAATCAATACAAGCTGATCGGCGTTCCCGGTCTTGAAGATGGTCTTCTTAGTACGGGTAAATTAGATGGCGCAGGGACGACTGGCGATGGTCTGCTCCTACGTTCACTGCCTGACAATAAGGGTAACTTGACTCTTAGCTGGCAGCGTGATCGGCATGGCGTAACGGTTATCAACCGTCACATAGGTTCTTATCAGGATCTTGCCTTTGACAGCGTCATAGAAACAGCGAACCCCTTGGTAGCCTCTCTGGCTAGCCCTAAGATCGACAGCTATGATACTTGGGATATCCAGTATCGCTATGCTCATGACTGGGGCAACAGCAACCTGGGCAGCACCGTGTTTACGGTAGGTGCGCTGGATGTCTTTAATGAGACTGTTCCTTTCCGTGAAACCACTGGCGGTAGCCTGCGTTACGATGGAAACGTATTCGATCCGCGTGGTCGACGCCTGTATGCCCGCGCCTTGTGGTCATTCTAATTACTGACTAGTTCGGTAATTCAAAAAAACGGCGATGAGCAATCATCGCCGTTTTTTGTTGTCGCCAAAAGGCAGCGAGCAGTAGAAGTTTCTGAGAGCTAGTAAATTTGCGAGCGAATCTGCCATTCTGCCAGAAGTCGTCGCTTGCTCAGGCCTGAGGCTTGGCTCTCATCTCAAAGTTAAATGACATGCTGATGCGCTCCCTATCCGATTGATTCTGGGCGACACCGTGTTCTAACCACGAGGGAAACAGAAAGAGTTTCCCTGGTTCAGGCGGGAGTTTAGCGTGGAAGGAATTTTCGGGGCGCTTTCCGTCCGCGGCAGGAGGCATCATCCAGCGCGCCATTCTCGGATCTTTAAATCCGATCGCGGGACTATTTGCATCGCTCTTCACATAGAACACGCCGCTGATGTGGGAGTAGGGATGAAGGTGTTCGGCATGAAAGCTGTGCTTGGGATTGATATTCGCGAACAGCGCATTGATTACTGGCTGGAAATTATTGGTATCCCAGTGATGGTCGCGTGCGTAGTTCTGTGCACACTGATAGAAGAAATGTACTAGCTTGCTTAATTTCTCATCATTGTAGAGTGTGCTATTGCTGAAGTAGGAGGTATAACCACTGGGATATTGCTGAGCGCAGAGGCGTCGTCCTTCCTGGTCCTGATCGCGCAGTGTTTCGACGTAAGAGATCAGTTCATCCTCCTGTGCTGAGAAATCTGGATACCAGGCCTCGTAGATAAGCGTAGGAAAGAGGATGCGCAGGCCATCTTTGTTTTTCGTGTTGCCACTCATGTGAATCCTTTAATCGCTTAGGGCCTGAACCATGGCGCGGCGCTGGCATGAAAACCCTCTGAATTGGGCGATTATCGGGGCAGACTACATTCCATGCAAGTGTCGCTGCACTATTAGTATTGTTCACGCTTTCCTCTACTTTTCTGGTTATCAATTTTTACGCGCTCAACGTTGACCTTGACAACCTGTACGTTGAAATGATCATCAAGAAAGAACAAGTAATCTATGAGTTGGCGTGGTTTGGAGAGAATCCAATTTGGGTCCCAAGGACCCTAACACTATTACAGACATTGATCGGGATCGGCGGCTACCTCTGTTCTGTTGCTTTCTTCTATTTTCAGCGCCAAACTCGCTAGGAAGTCCAATAATAATGAGAGTCACGCCGGCACATAACAAATCAAAAAGGAATCCGGTCGCTACACTCCAGCTTGTGAATGGCCTACGGCCATTTTTTCACAAGCTTACGCTACGCAACCTGCTCCTATTATTACGCGCTATCTGCACTGAGATATTGCCAATCTGAGAGTGATAGAATAGTATCACTTTATGAAAACTGAACTCGTTACGACATTAAAGCGCCAGGCCACGAAAATATTGGCTGATCTGCGCCAATCCAAGGAGCCGGTACTCATTACAGAGCACGGCCAGCCCTCCGCCTATCTTATTGACGTCGATGACTATGAAATGATGCAGAATCGGCTCAAGATTCTCGAAGGTATAGCCCGGGGAGAAACTGCCATCCGCGAAGGCCGAGTACTTAGCAATTCCAGAGCTAAAGAAAAAATGAGCCGATGGTTGCAATAATATGGACTGAGCCAGCTCTGGATGATCTAGATGAAATTGCCGAATATATTGCCTTGGACAAACCAAGTGCAGCAGAAAAATTGGTACGCAATGTCTTCGAGATCGTTGATCGACTTAGTGATGCACCAAATTCCGGTAGGAAAGTACCAGAACTTACACCGTCTAAATACAAAGAAGTTATAGTAGGACCATGTAGAATCTTCTACCGCGTGTCAGAAGATGCTGTTTACATCTTGCATGTAATGAGGGTTGAACGTGACTTACGCAGATTCTTGCTCGAAGACCGAGACCTACCGGGCAGACAACAAACAAGTCAATAAAGGACACAGCCTGCTCCGCACGGTTTGCGAATGGCTACACCATTTTATCGCAAACCGCGCTCCACAGACTGTGCCCATTACTACGGGCTACATGGACTCCCCCAAGTGTCAAGCTCTGGTGGTAATTAACCTTAAGGTATAGACTGCAGGTCTACATTCGGCCTTCTGTTGAGTTACTTAATTAACTCGGACCTAGATGAATATTCGCTAGTGAAATCTGCCTCATTCGTTACGCGATCTTTTTGATCACCCGTAATATCAGGCTATGATTTCCTCGGTCTGACCTGTTTGTCATCTACCGCCTTCGCAGGGCTCGGTGGGCACCTCTTTTAAACTGCTACTTCTTTAAATTGTGCTGAGCGTTTTACTTTGCCAGAGCGGCGCGTTTATAGAGTCATCGCTCGATAACTTTCCTGCTTCATCATCAGCGTCCAGATCAGCCTTGCATTTCTAGCCGCCAAGGCAACAACAGCTCGCAAGTATCCGCGGCGAGCAATCAAATCCCTGACCTAGGGGAGTCCATTTCATTCGTTATGTTTCTTGACAGCACCATTTAACCGGTGCTATTAATAGCCCTGTTTAATTGAGGGCTTAAATCATGGGAACTAAATTTTCGGAAGACGTTGTCCCTTTATCGGATCTGAAAGTAAATCCAGGCAAGATTATCAATAGAGCCAATGACACTCGAAGACCAATTTTATTAACTAGCCGAGGGCGAGGCGTAGCGGTCGTTCAAGGCCTTGAAGACTATGAAAAAAATGCTGAAGAACTCCACTTTATCAAAGCTGTAGCTCAAGGTCTGGCGGATATTCAGGAAGGTAATACTGTCACGCTGGCAGAAGCAAGAAAATTCCTTGGCTTGCGTAAGTGAAATTAATTATCGCCCAATCCGTCTTGCATGATCTGCAGGACATAAAAATTTACTATGAAGAGCAAGGAGTGCCAAAGATTGGATTGGAGCTCATTGAAGCTATTCTTGCTCATACTCAATCACTACTTCAGCATCCTGATTCCGGAAGGATGGTACCGGAATTTGAACAAGAGCATATCCGCGAAATTATCCACCCGCCATTTCGAGTGGTTTATCTTCGTCATGCTAAAACTATTAATCTGGTCCGGGTATGGCGTAGTGAAAGGCTATTGTTGCTACCCAAGGACGAAACATAACAAGTCAATAAAGGACACAGCCTGTTCCGCACGGCTTGCGGATGGCTTCGCCATCTTATCCGCAAACCAAGTGCAGCGAATCGGCCCATTACTACTGGGCGTTACTGAGCGCGATCTCGCGCAGCACATTTGGTAGCTAGTGTTTGGTGGTGTAGCTAGTTGGACAGTTAGGACGTTTCCGCGGAAACGTCAGTTTAGAAACTTTGATCAGGCATCGCGGTGGTGGAAGTTAGCCAGTTCAGCGAGCAGCACGCAACAGTACGTTACGTGACTGCTGTGAAGTTTTATTGTGGGGCAGCTTCTTTTATGGCACAAGGATTAATCAAGAAAGGTGCTTCTTACCTTTTCGCGGGTTCAAGCTGCGCTGCAGTAACAATCAAACCAAAAAGGATGCGCTTCGCGCACCTATTGCTATGGGCGTTGCTTGAGCTATGACCACCATCGACTACAAAGAACTTGAAATGGCCCTAGATTTCGTTAGTGGTGGAATTATTACTAGTGCTGCCGCATACATTTCCCGAGATACGGGGAAAATATTCTGGGAGTCCTCAGAACTGGAGGAAGAATTGCCTCAAGATATTGAGAGCCCTGAATTGTATGTTCAAGTTCCGATGAAGCACGAACTCGATTTGGGAAAGCCACTTGCCTTGAAGTTTGCCATAAAACATCTTTCTGATAGTTATCGTGCCATAGAAGAGATATTTCAAAGTCGGGGTGCGTACAGTCGTTTTAAGAGTTTTCTTGAATCTAATGGCTGTCTTGAAGATTGGTATGAATTTGAGGATGCATCAGTTAGGGCGGCGTTGACCGAATGGGCTGACAGCGAAGGTTTTAAAATAAAGTGATGAGAACAAGCGCGCAACATAAATGGACTGTTATGTGCGCTGATTGAGTGCCAATTTTAAACACTGGGAAGTCCACACTTATAAATCTAGAAAAACTCAATATATGGGCAGGTTTAGTTGCCAACCTCGGGGTAATAGCTGGAATTGTTTTCCTTGCAATCGAGCTGAATCAAAACTCAAACATGATGGCTGCACAAACTAGAACTAGTATTACGCAAGAAATAATCGAATCTATGGAAAGGGAACGGGATCCAGTTCTTCAGGAAGCGTTTCGAAGGTCGCAAGCAGGAGAGCCCCTTAATAGCGAACAATCTCTGGCACTAACAGTGTTAATCGCTCAACGGCTACGCCATTGGGAAAATGTTCTATATCAGTACGATATGGGCTTGTTCGACGAAGGCGAATTTAGCGGTATCTTGGCATATATTCGGGCTTTTATGAGTACGCAGGCTGCAAAAGATCTTTGGAGCCAACAGCGAGCCTTCTACTCATCAAGATTTCAGGTTTTTATAGATTCTGTTATCGATAATTAAATGACACATAATCAAATCAATCAAGGACAGGGCTCACGCCCTGCCCATTATTAATGATCGTTACTTGCCCCTCAGAGTTAGTCAATGAGTCCAACAGTTTTTAGAGAGAGTGGCTATCGATTTTTCTTTTTCTCGCGGGAAGAAGCGAGGCGTCATGTCCATGTATTCGGATCCGATGGTGAGGCCAAATTTTGGCTGGAACCGGAGATATCACTAGCTAAAAATCATGGCCTTTCTGATCCACAATTAGCTACAATCAAGAAAATCGTCGAGGAACATAAAAATGAGCTCATCAGCGCATGGGATTCATACTTCGGGAACTGAAGTAACCAACGTTTCAACTCACGGCATTTGGTTGCTCAGCCAAGGCAGGGAGCTATTCCTGTCATTCCAAGATTTCCCCTGGTTCAAAGACGCCCCTATCGGCCATGTCACTACAGTCGAAGAACTGTCGCCTGGCCACTTCTACTGGCCAGAACTAGATATTGATCTCGGGATAGACACAATTGAAAACCCTGAGAAATATCCTCTTACTGCACGCGCAAAGGGCAAGTAACAACAAGTCAATAAAGGACACAGCCTGCTCCGCACCGTATGCGAATAGCTACGCCATTCTATCGCAATCCGCGCTGCACAGACTGTGAACACCCGCTTCAGGCGCTGGGCTCAGGTCATGGCAGTGTCGGCTCAGCTGCCGTTCGGTCATCCGGGACTGTATCGGTTCGATCCCTTTTGCTTCCCTTGCCGCGCCCGGACGGCGTGACCAGCGCCCGGTGTTTGCTATTGGGCGCGAATACCCCGTGAAATCTGGTCAGCTTGACTCGTGGCTTGGGCACCAACCCAGCCAATCTCGCGATGGCCGCTCCTGCGCATCCCTGCGCCCGCGGCATACCGTACATCCTGTACATAAAGTCGGGAGAGGCTCAAAGATCACATGGGTGGTGCCGTTTCTGAATGGCGTCTTCAGTTCATAGCGCACCTTGCCGGTGGCAGTGAGTGACAGGCGCTTTTCAGAAAGAGCAGGCCAAGCAATATAGCGGCACCGCCGTTCCACCTTGTTGCGTTGGTGGGCTTTGGCCGCTACACCAGCGTGCAAGCTGAAGCCGTTGAGCTTTGCCACTAGAACATTGTCGGGCGCAGGCTCCGGCTGTGGCGCAATGGTCTGGAGTGAGAACACCTTTTTGCCTTTCTGTGGGCCGATGGTGATTCGGTACGTTACCGAGTGGCTGTGGATGTACTGCAGCGGATCTTCTTCCAGCCCGTCTAGGCAACTCGATGAATGACTTGACGTCCGGCGCTGGCCCTTTCAAAGCCTGAACTTTCGGTCTCCGCTTCGTCCTCTTCTTCGCCGTCGCCATCCCAGCAAAAAGATCACGTTTACCTGCCCCGCTGCAAATCACGCCGCAACTGATCTGAATTGCTTAACTCTTGATGCGTTTGCCCTGGTCTTGACAGCGGCACGAAAGGGCAACGCATCGGACCGCCAACATCGTCATTTAGGTCGGGAGACAGATGCCTGTCAACTGCTCGGAAATTCTCCAGAGCGTGTCTTGTGCGCCGATGTCGTTGGCATAGGGCGGCACCGTGGCAAGCACCGCCGGCGGTCCCTTCATCTCGCCGCGGCCGCCCGCACCGACCCACTCCGTCGCCTTCAGTGTACGCAGGCTCGAATCGACGGCAGTGCGGACGTTGTTCAGGGCACCGGCCTCGACCGACTGGGCGAAGAGGAGTCTGAACAGCCGAAAACGAAAAGAGTGGCGCTGGAGATCCGTCGCCGTAAAACCGGGATGGGTGGCGACGACCTCGAGCTCCGGTCGACGTCGTGCGAGTGCGCGCGCAAAGAGCAGGTTGGCGAGCTTGGAGTCGCAGTAGACCTGCATGGCGTCATAGGTGGTGTCGTCTTCACGCCGGGCAAGCACCTCGAAGGGCAGCGGCACCGCCCCGTCGCGGGCACCACCGGAGCTTGTGACCACGACACGTGACACGATGCGACTCAACGGAAGCGTCAGTGCGAAGTGACCGAGATGATTGACCGCGAAATGGGTTTCGAAGCCGTCAGAAGTCTTTCCGAAGGGCACGAGCGCAACTCCCGCGTTGAGTACAAGAGCATCGATGTGCGTTTCTTCGGACAGCACCCGCTCCGTGAGCGATGCGACGCTCTCGAGCGATGCCAGATCCAACTCCTCGAGCCGGACCCGATCTCCACCCACCTCGCGCAGGCGCGCAAGAGCGGCCTGCCCCCGCTGGGCATCGCGGGCCGTGATCACGACGCGGGCGCCAGCCTGGAGCAGCCGGCGCGCGGTCTCAAAGCCAAGTCCCGTGTTGCCGCCGGTCACCAAGTAGAGTTTTTCGGCTAGATCGCCCATCTTCTCCACTGTCCATTTGTCTTCTCCACTGCGCATGTATACTCCCTCGTTTCTAAGTAGCTGCCCGAATGTGACGATGACCCGAGACCAGTCGCCGAATGAATATTCATTCGGCCTAGTCGAAAAAAAGAATAGTTCAACTCAGACCTTTCCAGCAGAATTCGGCGCCAGCCTTCGAGCGTGGCGTCGAAATTCCGCGGCGTCAGGTCGGTGCTGCACAGCGCGGTGGCGCCCAACACGATCGCGCGCCGAAACAGCCGCAAATTCCCGCGCATCAGGTGGTGGCCCGTGTATAGAAGCATAAAAGCTATCTCCTAACCGCCGGAGTGTCCAGTTTCGTGACCGATTGATCCGAATGAAGACCTTTGTTGGTCGAATTCTCTCGGGCTGAGTCTGGCTCATTCAAGGCTGTCCTAGCCTCAACTCTCTCTGTTCGCTAGATGCCTATATTGTTGAATAATAAGGACTAAAAAAGCCAGTGCCTGGAGGCAGGGGCAGTTATGGGTTGACATCATTTTTACACTGGCGCATCATCTCGCCCCTATGAATACACGATTCTATTTCTGGTGGCTCGAATCACAGGGTTGCCAGGAGAAAAACATCTAAGTTTTCCCCAACGGCCGCCCAGAGTTGTGGCGGTCTATTGTCTTTCCTAAATCCACTGCCATCGCTCTTGCCGTTATATCGGATAAGAGGATTTGGTAATGCCAATCAGTAATCACATTCAATACCGCTGCGCCAGTGGTGTTCAAGTACGCCGTCTGACTTCGCAGTTGGACTATGCGTCGGCCATTGACAATTTAGCTGATTCCCTGGATCAGTCACCGGGTGTCTTGCTGGCATCCAGCTTCGAATTCCCAGGTCGTTACACCCGTTGGGATGTCGGTTTCGTCAATCCTCCTCTGAAGATAACCGGCAAAGACAGAGGGTTGCAGATAGCGGCCTTGAATATTCGCGGTGAGCTCTTGCTGCCTGAGGTTCACCGCGCGATTAAAGATTGTTTGGCCATCGATTCACTGGAAGTGCAGCCGCAGTCAATTATAGTCACGGTTAAGAATGAGGTTGAGGACTTTCCCGAAGAGATGCGCAGCAGAAAGGCGAGTCTGTTCTCAGTGATCCGAGAAATCGTCGCTTGTTTTGCGAGCCCTAAAGATCCCTTCCTGGGATTGTTCGGAGCGTTCGGCTATGACCTGACCTTTCAGTTCGAAGATGTCCAACGCCATCAGTCCCGTGGCGATGGTGATAGAGATTTGGTGCTATACCTGCCAGATCAGATTATCGTTGCCGACCATCGAGTCGAGCAGACCCAATGCTACAGCTATGAATTTGTTTGTAGAGCTTGGGATTCAGATCGGTTCTCCGAGACTACCGGCGGCTTTCGCCGCATTGGTCCGCGCACGGAATATACGCCGGCTGATCGCGTGGAGAGAGACTGCGACCATGAACCGGGCGAATACGCCAAGCAAGTAGAAAAAGCGCTGGACTATTTTCGGCGCGGAGACCTGTTTGAAGTTGTGCCCGGGCAGGTATTCTACGAGCCGTGCAAGGACAGCCCCGCCACAGTATTCAAGCGCTTGAAGAAGAGTAATCCCTCGCCCTATGGCGCCTTGATGAATTTGGGTGAGCAGGAATATCTGGTCGCGGCATCACCAGAAATGTTCGTCAGGGTAGATGGCAGCCAGATAGAAACCTGTCCGATATCCGGTACTATCAAGCGCGGAGTCGATGCCATCGACGATGCCAATCAGATCAAGACACTGCTCAACTCCGATAAAGATGAGTCAGAGCTATCGATGTGTACCGATGTAGACAGAAACGATAAGTCGCGGGTGTGCGAGCCAGGATCGGTCCGCGTGGTCGGTCGCCGTCAGATCGAAATGTATTCGCGACTGATTCATACCGTCGACCATGTGAAGGGGAATCTAAAGCCAGAATTCGACGCGCTCGATGCATTCCTCGCCCACACCTGGGCGGTAACCGTTACCGGCGCGCCGAAGCTTGCCGCCATGCAGTTTATTGAACAGAATGAGAAATCGCAGCGCCATTGGTATGGTGGTGCGCTCGGACACATCGGCTTCGATGGTAACTTAAACAGCGGGCTCACCCTGCGCACTATCCGCATCAAGGACGGTATAGCCGAGGTACGTGCGGGTGCAACCTTATTAATCGATTCCGACCCGGTCGAAGAAGAGCAGGAGACGCGCCTGAAAGCCGCCGCCCTGATCGATTCGATACGTGGTGTTGGCAATGCGACAGCGAACAGGGCGAACCGGGTCTTTAGAAGCGAGGAGGGCGTGGGTCTCAAGGCGCTAATGGTCGATCATCAGGACTCCTTCGTGCACAACCTCGGCTCCTACTTCAGGCAGTGCGGGGTTGACGTCGTCACTCTGCGGCCGCAGGCGGCAGGTAAATATATTGAAGAGAACGCCATCGACCTGGTGATTCTCTCGCCGGGCCCATGTACGCCGCAGCACTTCAATATGAATGCCACTATCGAAGCGGCGTTGAAAAAGTCGATACCGCTTTTTGGAGTCTGTCTTGGTCTGCAGGGGCTGGTGGAATACTTCGGCGGTAGCTTGCAGGAGTTGGGCTATCCGATGCATGGCAAGCAGTCTGACGTGGTGCACGATGGCAGCGCTATTTTCGCCGGGATCGACTCGCCGTTCAAGGCTGGACGCTATCATTCACTGGTGGCGGATATCGTGCCGGAGTGTCTGCAAGTTACAGCGAGAACCGAGGATGACCGGGTTATGGCGATACAACACAAGAATCTTCCGATACAGGCCGTGCAGTTTCATCCGGAATCGATTATGAGCCTGCATAACGCTGCCGGTCATACACTCATTCGTAATATGGTGACTTCGGTGGTGGCTCAGGAGTCTTTGAGAAAAGCAGTTTAACGCGTGGCGTTACAGGTTTTCGTCGAGCCAAAGGGCAAGGCGTCGACCGGCGAGGGCAAGGCGCATACCAGCATGGTATTTCATCGTTTCGACGTAGTCATTATCGAGCTCGAATGCAGGTAATTGTCCGTTCCCGCTGTCCACGCGAGCGATCGTAGTTTTCATTTCCTCGGTGTAGACGGTGTTGAGTAAAAGCGCTCGGCTCTCATTCATCCAGACAGACCAGTCACCGGCATTCTGTGCGGTCAACCCTGCCAGAGTTTCCGAGTGCCGTGTCAATGCGGCATTGAAGCTATCGCGTATTCCTTCGTCGCGTAGGGCTCGGTCCCAGCGTGCGTGCAGATTGCCCTGATCAGTTTCGACGCCGTTGCCACCGCGATCCCCTGTTCTGAAATGCCGGGCGGAATACAGGGAGCCTACATGTAAAGGCTGATGGATGTCGCCAATCAGATGAAGAACCCAGCACAGTGCTACGGCACGCTGCGGCAAGGGTGCCTGCTGGTCGGCGAGCAGCGCGGAGTTGAAGTCCAGTGCGGTCATGACGTTGTCCGCAGCGGCTTCTTGGTAGACTGTTGTTCCAGCAATGTCGGCGAAAGGCGCTGCGCCTATATAGCTGTTACCTTGTATGCTTGCCGCCCCCCTTAACCAGGCACCGTCTATATAGTGCCAGTTGGCACGATTGTATCTACTGCGCTGCGCCTCGGGTAGCCCGCGCGTGATATCCGGCCAGAATGCAGCCTGACCGAGCAGCCAGTCAAACTGTTCCTGTTCGTCGCCGCTTGCAACGGAGTTGGGCATCTGATCCAGGAAGTCTTCTCGATAGCGCGGGTGTTGCTGCAGGATTCTCAGAAGCTCACGCCTTGTTTCATCGGATAGATAGTGATTCGCAATGGCTGCCGACACCCTGTGCCCGGCGGAATCCCAGGCCAGGGCATTCTGCAATGAAAGCGACGCAGCACAGCTGAGTAGGAGGATGCAGAGGTATCTAACTGGGTGTCGCATGCGGTGTCACTCGAAGAAGCTGGAGCTAGTCAGTGTAGTGGTTTCGAAAGCGCTGAGCCAGACTAGACTTCCAACCATTCTGCCTTGACGGCGTCGGCAAGCAGAAGACTGTCTGGCGTACCTTCGTAGACGATCTTGCCATGTCCCATCACGTAGAGGCGATGGGAGATCTTCAGGGCAATAGAGAGCTTTTGTTCTACCAGCAGGATGGCCACGCCACGCTTAGCAATCTCCTGTAGCAGAGCTGCCAGTTGCTCGACGATCTTTGGCGCGAGCCCCTCAGTTGGCTCATCGATCATGATCATATCGGGGTCGCCCATCAAGGTGCGGCACATACACAGCATCTGCTGCTCGCCGCCGCTGAGTGCGCCGCCATGCACATCGGCGCGCTCTCCCAGATTCGGAAACATATTGAACATCTCCTCGATGTTCCAACGACCTTGAGGTTTATTCGATTTCATACCGAGTACCAGATTCTGGCGTACGGTAAGGGAAGGGAATATATCGCGGTTCTCTGGCACATAGCCCAGCCCCAGATGGGCAATCTCGAAGCTCTTCTTGCCCGCGATCTGCTGACCCTTGAACTCAATTGATCCCTGCGGGGCCACCTCACCCATGATGGTCTTCACGGTAGTAGAGCGGCCGACACCGTTGCGGCCGAGCAGGCTCACGATCTCGCCCTCGCCGACGTGAAAATCCACTCCCTGCAGAATGTGGCTCTTGCCATAGAAGGCATGTAAGTCGTTGACTTTAAGCACTGCGCACCTCGCCAAGATAGGCTTCCTGAACCTTGGGGTTAGCACGGATGTCCGCCGGCTTGTCGGTGGCGATGATTTCGCCGTAGACAAGCACCGAGATGCGATCCGCTACGTCGAACACGATGTTCATATCATGCTCCACCATGATCAGTGTCTTACCCTCAGTTATCTTGCGTATCAATTCGACTGCATTCTCGGCCTCGCTATGACTCATTCCGGCGACAGGTTCGTCCAGCATGATCAATTCTGCGCCACTGGCAATGGCGATGCCTAGCTCCAGCGCGCGTTGCTGCGCGTAGGCGAGCTCGCCCGAAGGGAACATGGCCTTGTCGCATAAACCGATCTGTTCCAGCACCTGCATAGCCTCGTCGTTTAGCTCATGCTGGCGCCCCAGCAGGTTCCAGAATGAATAACGGTAGCCCTTAGACCAGAACAACGCGCAGCGCACGTTCTCAAAAACGTTCATGCGAGGAAAGATATTGGTAACCTGAAAACTCCGAGCCAAGCCCATTCTGGCTATCTCATAGGGGGGCTTGTTCTCGATCTGCTCAGTCTTGAAGCGAATGCTGCCCGCGGTCAGCTTGTAGCGCCCGCTAATGAGGTGGAACAGAGTCGATTTGCCGGCACCGTTCGGGCCGATAATCGCGTGCTTCTCACCCTCGATAATGTCCAACGAGACACCCCGAATGATTTCGGTAATACCGAAGTTCTTCTGCACGTTTTTCAGCGAGAGGATAGCCATGGTCTAAGATTGCTCCTCCTTCGGTGCGGCGTTCGCTGTTTCCCAGGCATCCAATAACTGAGCGCGTGATCTACGGACGGCATAGAAGGCGGCGCCGGCAATTGCAATGAGTACGATCCAGGTGATGGAGCTGGATGGCTCGAGCGTCATACCCAGGAAATGGAAAGTCTCTTCGTCGCTGTGGCTCATCTCGATCAACACGATGACGCAAACGGCGAACAACAGCGCCGGAATTCCGGTGACGATATAGGGTTTGACTAGCATCTTCATATTGCCGCGAACCCAGGCCATCTGGTGCATCATGATAAACCCGGCGAAGCCTCTTGGTAGAAACATCACGGTCAACAGAAACATGATGCCGAGATACAGCATCCACAGTTCGGAGTAGTTGCTCAGCAAGGAATTCATCAGAGTCAGCACGACCGCACCGATAATCGGGCCGATGAAATAGCCAAGACCGCCGATGTACGCCATCAACAGCACCCGACCGGAAGTCGCCGCGTTGAGATTTTCTTCGGTGATAAATTCGTAATTGAGAGCAAACAGCCCGCCGGCGATGCCAGCGAAAAGCCCTGCCGCGCAGAACGAGATGAAGCGCACCTTTCTGGCGCTGTAGCCGATGAATTCCGCACGCTCCGGATTGTCGCGCACGGCATTGGCCATGCGACCGGCGGGGGTCTGGGTAAACAAGTACATAAACAGGGTTGCGATAAACACCCAGACCGCGGCAAGGTAGTAGATCTCAATATTCTGTGCGAAATCGAAGCCGAAGAACAAGGGGCCGAAGGTGCGGTCGCCGCTGATGCCGGCCTCGCCGCCAAAAAAACTGGAGAATATCAGGCTGGAGGCGGCGATCAGTTCACCCATGCCGAGTGAGATCATGGCGAATACCGTACCGGCCTTGCGGGTGGAGAAGCTGCCGATGAAGATGCCGGCCAACAGTCCGAACAGGCCGCCGATCAGGGGAATCCACAAAATGGAAAACACCATCGTCTCGAATTCGATAAGAATCAGTGCGTGAACCGACAGAAATCCGCCCAGTCCGAAATACACCGCATGGCCAAAGGACAGCATGCCGCCTTGACCGAGCAGCATGTTGTAGCTGAGAGCGAAGACGATCGCTATCGCCATCTGATTCAGGATCGAGATCGCCAGGATCGAATCGAATATCTGTGGCAGGCCGAATAGCGCGACAACGAAGACAATCCAGATCGAAGATTTCCGTAGCAGCGTCATCATTCTTCTCGCTTACCTAGCAAACCTGTCGGTCTGAAAATTAACACCAGCACCAGCAGCAGGAACGGCAGCACCGGGGCAATCTGCGGCAGATTTATCGTCCACAGATCGTTCAAGGGGTGGTCGCGCGCGAAGGAAAGGCCGAGTAGGTCAAGCAGGTCTGGCATGCCGACGTCGGAGGCTATCGCATAGGACTGCAAAAGCCCTATCAATAACGAGGCGATAAAGGCACCGGCAAGAGAGCCGAGCCCGCCGATCACTACGATGACGAACACGATGCTGCCGAGCACGGCCGCCATGCCGGGGAAGGTCGTGAGCACAGGCCCGGCGATGACACCCGCCACCCCGGCCAAGGCAGTACCGACACCGAATACACCCATGAAGATGAGTGGCACGTTATGTCCCAGGTTCGCGACCGTCTGTGGGTGGGTAATCGCCGCCTGGATGATGATGCCGACTCGGCTCTTGGTCAGCACGTAATAGAGTGCGATGAAGATGCCGATGGAGATCGCCATCATGAAACCGCGGTAGGCAGAGAACTCCTGGCCGAGCAAGGTAAACAGGGGAAAATCGAGTATCTCGGGTGTCTGGTAGTTTTTTGTATCGCGACCCCAAAAGAACTGCACGGCCTCTTCGATGAGGAAGGCGAGTCCGAAGGTGAAAACGAGTTCGGCAACGTGCCCGGACTGATGGACTTTTCGCAGTCCATAGCGCTCGACCAAGGCGCCTAGTACGCCGACGATCAGCGGTGCGAAGATGAGACCCGTCCAGAATCCGAAGTAGAGGCTTAGGGAATAGGCGAAGTAGGCGCCGAGCATGTAGAAGCTGGCATGGGCGAAATTCAGAACACCCATCATGCTGAATATCAGAGTTAGCCCGCTGGCTAACATGAAAAGCAGGAATCCGGTGACTAGCCCATTAAGGGTGGCGAAAATTAGAACTTCTAGCATGCTGGCCTTAGAGCTTATTCGATTCCATGTGTATCTTGTTATGTATCAGAAATCTCAACGACGCGGTCGTGTCATCTGGCAGCTTGTCTCGACGATTGTTTCGTCCGCTGGCACATTGTATTCCGTGAACAGTCCGAAGCCGGAATTGTCGCCATCGAACTCGATGCCCTCATCGGTATGCACAGACACATGCAGGCCCTGGAATATCTGATGGTCATCGGCTCGCATCCAGACCTCCTCGCCGCTGAGGGTGGTGAACCTCATGTCCTCTAGCGCGATGGCGAGATCATAGGGGTCTGTGCTCTGGCTCTGCTCCATGGCGGTAACTAACATCTGCAGAGCATTGACGATGCGTGGCTGGGTAACGTCGTTGTTCGGATTGGCGGCCTTGAAGGCGCGATTGAACTCTCTGCGCTCTTCCGTTGGAACAGGGTTCGCATACTCGTTGTGTATCAGGCGGATCCTGTCCTTGCCATCTTCGCCGAGGGTGGCGGTGATGCCGTCATAGGCGGCATAGAAAGTATAGATAGGAATGTCGAGGCCGGAATCGATTATCGATCGAGCGAGTGACACCATGTCCGCACCGAAATTACCAGTGATTACCGCGTCGGCACCGGAGGAGACGATCTTGGTAACATAGGGAGTGAAGTCCTTCACCTGACCGATGGGATGGAACTCGTTGCCAACGATCTCGATGTCGGGCCGTTTCTGTTTCAGTAGTGCGATGCTAGTGTCCGACACCACCTGCCCGAACGAATAATCCTGACCGATGATATACATCTTTTTTATCTCAGGATTTTGGGCGATGTAGTCAGTCAGCACATTCAGTTTCATGTTTGCGTGGGCATCGAAGCGGAAGTGCCAGAAGCTGCAATTTTCTTCGGTGAGTATTGGATCGACTGCCGCATAGTTCAGCTGCAAGACTTCCTGCCCTGGATTGCGTCGATTGTGTCTGGAAATAGTCTGGCTCAGGGTGCTGGCGACGGCCGAGCTATTACCCTGGAAGATGATTTGAATGCCTTCACTAACGGCTCTGCGAAACTGCAGCTGGGTCTCGTTCGGGCTCTGCTTGTTGTCGAGTGAGACGATCTCGATCATGCGGCCGCCGAGAATGCCGCCTCTGGAGTTGTAGAGATAGTCCGCCGCGAATTCGAGTATTTTAAGGCCACTGTTGCCGATCGATGCAAAGGTGCCAGAGAGCGGATCCATGAAGGCGATGCGCACCGGCTCCTGTGCCTGGCTTGCGCCACCGAAGCTTAGAATCGACCCGAGACAGGCGGCCATGAGTGACTTACGCATGGAGAAACTGACTGTCTTGAAGGGGTTATAGTGATTCATAAGCCGTGTTTTCTTATTCTGGGTTTTAGGTCATCCGGCGACAACTCTCCGCTGGCGACTCTGGACAGTAACCCACTCCTAGAGGCGAATCAAGATGTGCAAGCCGGTTTGCCCGCTGGGGACGTCGAACAGTGTTGGTCTGATTAATAAAACTATAATATTCAATGGCTTGTGCTGATTGAGCCGCGTCAGAAGCGGGGCTCGCAGGGGGCAGGCAGAGCGCGATTACCGCTGTGGCTGGTAATGCCGAGAGAACGGAATATACTTATCCTGATGTCGCCGTGGCCCATCCCTATAGTAAGTCCCCAACTAGTAAGTCCCCAACCCTGATGCCTGTATACAAGATAACAGAATCTGAAATCGAGTTTACCGCCATTCGCGCCAGCGGGCCTGGCGGTCAGAATGTCAATAAGGTCTCTACGGCGGTGCAGCTGCGCTTCGATATACGCCGATCCAGCCTGCCTCGTGAAATCAAACAGCGGGTACTGGCCTACGCGGACAGCCGGATTACTGGCGAAGGGGCCATCGTCATCAAGGCGCAGCGCTTCAGGAGTCAGGATAAGAACAAGCAGGATGCAATCGAGCGTCTGCACAAGCTGATTGCCGATGCATCGCACGTGGACAAGAAGAGAATCGCGACCAAACCAGGCCGGGCAGCGAAAGAAAGGCGGATCACGCAGAAGAAAAAGACCGGCGATAAGAAACTGGGCAGGGGTATGGTACGCTCTTTTGACGACTAGCTATTGCCAACGATCGTGTCCTGCACACTGCTCTGTCTAACACACCGCTCTGTCAAAATAGTCCGCTGCAACAGAATCTCGGAGATCACCCCAGTCATGAGAAAATATTTTTCTGAAACAATCTGTGCGGCAGGGCTGATTTTTCTATCGTCGTTGTCACATGCGGCCACGGCGATCGATGATGCCGAGGCTAGCTTCGTCTATATCTCCAGTACTCTGCAGACCTTCAAAGGCAGTGGCAGGCTTCTCGAAAATCCCGGAATCGACGAGGCTGATTCTGCGCATTTCATCGCTGCCTTGGAACAGGCCTATCAGCGTTTCAGTCGTGACTTCAATAGTGACAGCGCCATGTGCAGTTTCTACAGAGACCCAGAGAACGGCCGCATGACGATCGAGGAGAGAGCCGAATTGAGTTTTCTGTATATGCGCAACATGGACGATAGATTAGCGTTGTTCAGAGCAGCGAATGCTGAATTCCAGCAGGCGATCACAGACCAGTTTGGTCGCCGCGTTCTGGATAACATCAACGGGATGAAACTGCATTCGGTCAGTAATCAGTGGCTGCCTGCAGCGGAATTCGATGAGGCAGCCAGGATTAATTTTCTTGACGCGATGTGTAGCTAGATAGCTCGGGAAGCTCTCTAGTACACTTCGAAGAGTCCGGCGGCCCCCATGCCGCCACCGACACACATTGTGCAGACCACATACTTCGCGCCGCGGCGCTTGCCCTCGATAAGAGCGTGCCCGACCATGCGCGCGCCGCTCATGCCATAGGGGTGGCCGATCGAGATCGCGCCACCGTTCACATTGAGTAGTTCATTGGGAATGCCGAGTTTATCGCGGCAATAAATAACCTGCACCGCGAACGCTTCATTTAATTCCCATAGACCGATGTCATCCATCTTCAGCTGATTGCGCTCTAACAGTTTTGGTATGGCGTAGACGGGGCCTATGCCCATCTCATCCGGATCGAGCCCGGATACGGCCATGCCGCGGTAGGCGCCAAGAGGCTGCAAGCCTTTTTGTTCCGCCAGTTTGCTGTCCATGAGTACCGAGGCAGATGCGCCATCTGACAGTTGGCTGGCATTACCTGCGGTGATCACGCCGCCTTCGAAAACCGGCTTCAAACCCTGCAGTCCTTCCAGTGTGGTGGTGGGGCGGTTGCCCTCATCCTTTTCCAGTGTGACATCGTGTACGCTTTGCTGCTTCGTTTCCTTATCCAGAAACAGCATCTTCGAGGCCATCGGCACGATCTCATCATCGAAGGCTCCAGAGCGCTGTGCAGCGGCAGTGCGCTGCTGTGACTGGAAGGCATATTCGTCCTGTTGATCGCGTGAGACCTTGTAGCGCTTGGCAACTATCTCGGCGGTCTCCAGCATCGACATATAGGCGTGCTCAGACTTGGCGATCACGTTAGGATCCTGCGCGCGGTACGCATTGCGGTGTTCGTTCTGAACCAGGGAAATAGAATCGAGACCACCACCGACGACGATTGGCATACCGTCAATGATGACCTGTTTCGCCGCCGTCGCTATAGCCATCATGCCCGATGCACATTGGCGATCCATGCTCATGCCCGCTACCGAACTGGGCAGGCCAGCGGCGACGCCGGCGGTGCGGCCGATGTTGTAACCGGAAGAACCCTGCTGCATGGCACAGCCGATTACCACATCATCAACTTCGCCCGGGTCGATACCGGCGCGCTCAACGGCAGCGGCAATTGCGTGACCTCCCAGCGTCGGGGCGTCGGTGTCGTTAAAGGCACCTCTGTACGCCTTGCCTATGGGAGTCCGTGCTGTCGATACGATTACGGCTTCTTTCGTCATTCTAATCTCCATCAGTCCATCTATTTAACAATCCGTACAGCGTGCTGCAGGATATTCTTGAAAACAGGTATTGCTATTTCTTGTCGCAGACCAGCGCGGTGATCGCCGCTATGGAATCCTGCGCCAGCTGTGCCATTTCCTCATCGGTTCGATCCTGGATCGGGTGTGGCACAAACACACTGGCCGGGCTAATACCCAATGATTTTCCCTGCGCCGCTGCCGCGTCGACAAATTCTTGAGAGGCGACGAAGCCCGCTGGGAGTCCTCTGCTTTCCAGGTCCATGATGTCATGCAAACTGCACGAGGTACATGAGCCTCAGTCGGCGAGCCCTTCGATTGCCGCATCGCATTCGACGCTGATTCTCTGCGTCAGCTCGGTTGGAGCGACTCGCGTGAAGGTCGGCTTGGAGTAGCGCTTCACCTTCGCGCCGGCCTGCTCCAGCTGCTTCTGAACTTCATCTAGAAACTCTTTGCCCCGTGGCTTGGAGATATCGAGCAGGCCGATAGTAGCTCCGCTAATGCTCGAGAGCCTCGGCAATAATTGCCGCGCCGACGGCTGTAATTCGGCGGTCGGATCTAGAAGGGTTGTAGGACTTTGCATGATCTTACCTCTTCTCTTTTTTAAACATTTAATTACTATTTTATCTTCTGTGATGTTAACTGACTGCCGCGTTCACCCGAGGCTACCCAGCCGCCGATGATGGCAGAGAACATGCCGGCGCCGCCTCCGGTTGTGACGATGTGCAGGCCATCGTCTCTAAACTTGTTCAAGATCTTGTCTTTGAATTTCACGGGCATGCCTTCGGCAATGTCGTCGGCTCCGCGAACGACTTCGGAGCCAGGTGTCATTAATTGTTCATACAGAGCATTGCGTAGATCCTCTTTGTCCCATCCGCCGTCGCGGAATACGCGGCGGTGCTCCGGGCAGACGATGAGAATGGCGTCTGCCATGCCGAATAGTTTGCTATGTGCAACGCTGCGCAGACTCAATGCCATGCTCTTCGCAAGAGACTCCGGCGTACGTGACTGCTGGTCGAATACTGGTTGCAAGCCATCGCCAGCAAACAGGCTGATGACAGAATCCTTGCGCTTAAAGCCCCTATCCATGGCGAGACTCGCCCAGTTAGCGTCACTCTCGTCTTCGGCAAAACAGAAAGTGTACTTTCCCGGGTTGCCCATCGTGGCTCTATCGATGCCGCCGGGCACGCCGCCGCCGACATTGCGAATGACCAACTGCAGTGCCCTGCCTATGGTCGCGTTGGCTCGATTCCCTTGCCCGAGCGCGTTGATGCCCCAGTTCATTCCGATCTGTTTACTAATCGGGCCGCTGACTACCATGACCGGCGAAGAGAAATAGGTGGTGCAGAGCAGGCCGTGCATGCAGAAACGGTCTTGCAGCGCCGCCTCGACACTGGCAATAACGGTAGGGAAATATTCGGGTTTGCAGCCCGCCATGACGGCGTTGATTGCGATCTTCTCGATCGAACAGGGCACATTGTCCGGCGGGGCTTTGCCAACGATCTCGGCGGCATCGCGGTCGCTACCGAGTAGCATTCGCATGACTCGCAGCGCAGTCGGGGGCACCACCGGAAGACCGTCGGTCCAGCCTCTGTCGTAGCACGCCTCCATAACGTCCTCGGCTTCGGCCAATTCGATGCGACGTGCCTGCAATAGCTGCTTGCCATAGCGCAGCGCAAGCACCTCTCTCATGCCGGGATCCTGTGTTTTTGATCCGCAGCCGGGTTTGAATTCAATCAGGTCCGCGCCCAGTTCTTCTATACCGGTAAAGCTCTGCCACTGTTTTTTCTCCCAACCAATGATGCGTGCTTCCTCTGACGCGGAGTCGTTCTCGCTAGCGAGCCGTATAAGGGTTGGTACTACCTCTATATCATGGCGGTAGGAATATTCCAGGTTGGAGTCGTCGATTACGCCGTCGATGTCGGCCGGAAACGACGGGTCGTCCTGGGTGTAGATTGTCAGCTTGAGTGCTTTATTTGCAGCCAGCGATCGGATGACGGGCTCTATCAGCGCGCAGGTAGGGCAGTCTTTTTTTACGACCAGTGCATAGTCTATTGGCTGTGTGGTGAGAGCTTGATTCAAAAAGAATTTCCTTCTTGTCAGGCCACGTTGATGACGGCCCGCTATGTTTTAAGAGTGGCTCTAGTAGATAAATCCCAATGTAGATATGCCAATAAGGATGTTGATGATCATGAAGACGGAGGAGGTTCTCGACATCACCTTCCATAGCTGCGGGCCTTTGTAGGCGGCCCTGACGCCAATGATCAGAACGACGGTATAGGCCATCATTACTGCCACCATAATGAGATAGGGAACCCAACGTTCAGCGTCCACGGCCCGAGAGCCGAACACAGCGAACAGGCCGGCACCGACGAAATACAGCGCCCAGTAAGTAATGGCGAGCCCGAAATCCCCTCCTAACATCTTGAACAGAAAGGATTTTTCATCGCCGGGGCCACTATGGGCCGCTTGCTCTACGTCGCTCATGTTAACGTTCTCGTAAAACGGTAAGTGTAACGCAGGCCGCCTTATTTAAGAAATCTGTCAATGCCCTGCGGCGAGCGGCGCAGCAGGGCAATAGGGCGAGTCTGAGCCTACAATTTGTCACAGATGGGAGGCTGAGCTTCTTTTATAATCCGCATCTCAACCAGTAGGAAGAATTCTGGGGAAAACACGGCCCGAGCCGATACCCTAATCCGATTCCGTTAAATACATCGCCAGACCCCGCGCTAGCAATCTTTGATGAGATCTCAAGCCATGTGCAGCAACTACTCCCCGCTTCGTAATACTCTGAGCCGCGTTTCGACGCTATTTCTACTATTTGCCGTGGCGCAGGCTGTAAATGCCCAGGACACTGTGGGTGAGGATACGACGGTAGTCTATCCAGCCGCTTACTTCGCAGAATTCAATCCGGTAACTGCCCAGCATATGCTGGATCGGATTCCCGGCGTTGGCACCGCAACCGGCGGTGGCGGGGGTGGCCCCGGGCAGGGTGGTGGCAATGGCGGTCGGGGCCTGGGCAGCGGCAGTGGCGGCAGTCAAATTTTGATCAACGGCAAGCGTACCGCGGGAAAGAACAATTCCACCAGTGGGCAGATGGACAGAATCACCGCCGAGCAAGTCAATTATATTGAGATTATTCGCGGCACCTCCGGCGAGCTCGATGTGCGTGGCAGTGGTCAGGTTGTCAATGTGGTCCTGTTCGAGGAGCTTTCTGCAAACAGTCTAAGCTACGAGGTCAACATGGATCGCTATCTCGATCACAGCACGCAACCCGGTGGCTCGCTTTCCTATAGCGGTCAGACTGGCAGTCTTAACTATGTGCTCAGTGCAACGGCCGAACCTCGCTACGACAATCGACTCAGCAAGGAGAGCAGTATTCTGGCAGATTTCGCGGCGAACGATGAGGTGCGTGAAGAACGCAGGCGCGAACAGACCAGTTATGACTACAGTGTCAATCTCGACTACGCGATAAGTGCCAAGAGCAGCGCAAGATTCAATGCCCTGTACTCGCAGAACGACAATCCAACGGATGTACTGCGCTACACCACGAATCTGCGTGTCACGCCGAATGTGACTACACTGGAACGAGAAGCTATTCCCGGCGCGCGTGACAACTGGGAGATCGGTGGCGACTACGAGTACCTGGCCGATAGCGGTAGCCGCTTCAAGATTCTCTTCATTAGCAATCGAGATAATAACGCGTCGACTAGAGAACGTTTCGCAGTGAGTGCCGATGGCAGCGAGACCAAGGACCTGTTCCTCGATTCGGCTACTATCACTACCGAACGCATTGTGCGTGGCTCCTACACGATGAGTCTGTTCGACGGACAGGATATTGAGTTTGGTGCCGAAGGCGCGGAAACCACCCTCGATTCCCGCCTGGCTCTGGGCCTGCCCAGCGCGACGGGCAGCCCTTCGGCGGCCCATGGCGGCCTGGTAGCACAGAATCTTACCAATGCGAACTCCACGGTTCAGGAGATACGCTATGAACCCTTCCTGATCCACAACTGGATTATAAACTCACGCATGTCTTTGGAGAGTACTCTGCTGTATGAATTATCCGAGATAAGCCAGTCTGGAGACGTTAGCCGCGAGCGAGATTTTGACTTCATCAAGCCCAAGGTGGATTTCCGCTATAACCTGACGCCACAACTACAACTTCGTGGCTCGATCGAGAAAGTTGTACGGCAGCTGAGTTTTAATGACTTCGTAGCCGTAAACGATGATCAGGATAACGATTCCAATACGTTGGCAGGAAACGAGAACCTGCGCCAGGAATGGTTGTGGAAATATGACTTCAATGCCGAGTATCGCTTACCAAACGACATCGGTGTGGTGGATGCGAATATTTATTACCATCATCATTATGACAAGATAGATCGAATCGATGTGTCTCCGTCCGAGGACAACCTGCAATCGGCCAATGGCAACATTGGAGAGGGAGAGATGTATGGGATGACACTCAGCGCCAGTATTCGCATGCGCATGATCGATATGCCGAATCTGCTCGTTACCTCGCGTTTTAACGTACAAGACTCCAGTATCACCGATCCCTTCCTCGGCATCGATCGGCGTTTCGCTCGCTTCGGTCGTGGCCGTTTCAATCTCGGGTTTCGTCACGATTTTCCGCGCTGGAACGTAAACTACGGGCTGGAGTGGAGCAATCGTTTCGACAGCAACGAGAAATTCTACGATATCGTCGATGTCGAGTCTTACGTGGGTGAGCCGAACACCAATGCCTTTGTCCAATATATAGACTCGCGTGGAATTACCTACCGGTTGGACGCGAGAAATGCTACCAGCAATCTCCAATGCCGCGAAAGGCGCCGCTTTGTAGGTCGTCTATCGGCTAATATTCTGGAAGAGATCGAAGATCAGTGTGCTACCTCGGGTCGCGTCGTGTCGCTCAAGATGAATGGAACGTTCTAGTTGCGCTGAATTTTATGCACTCACTTACAGCCACAAAAAACCCGCCAAATAGCGGGTTTTTTGTGGGCGGCTAATTAGCTCTGAAGCGCCCGGATAAGCCCAAATGCTTCGACAGCCAAATAGTAAAGATTTATCATGCTGATGAATAACAAAAAACCGGTCTCAAATCTTGGATATACGCAAAGATATCGACAGCCAGCCACTCGAGCGTGCTTTTAGCTTCAGCAACGAGAAGGACAGGGCGCTCTACGGCCTGAAAGGCATATTGGCCGGGGTCGTGGCGGACCAACGCCTGAACGAGATGGAATTTCTGTTTCTCGATTGCTGGCTACAGTCACAAGAGCATCTATCCGCAGACGAAGACGTTCTCGCTATCCTGAGTCAGGTAGGCGAAATACTCGAAGACGGAGTAATAAACCCGAAAGAATTAGACACGATGCAAGCCAGCATCGAGCAGATCCTCAGCCAGCGAGAATCCGAAACTACTGAAAGTGTAGGACATATCGAGGAGCTAGTGGGCTTTCTTACCGGCACGGCTTCGGATGGCGTGCTCAATGATCAGGAAATCAACGGCATGTCGTCCTGGTTAGAGCGCAATAGTTCGGTACGGGAAGTGTGGCCGGCCAGCGTCATCGTGCAGCGTCTGGATACGATACTCGAAGATGGCGTCATTACAGACGAAGAGCGACAAGACCTTCTCACGACGGTGCGACAAGTTACTGGCACGGACACAGACATACCTAGTCTAGGATATGAAGTATCCACCGAAGTTTGGGAAGATCCGATTGATGGCCTAACGCTTAACGGTTCGGTATTCTGCCTGACCGGCGACTTCGTTAGCGGTGACCGGGAATCAGTCGATACCATGCTGCGCTGCCTGGGCGCGGAAACAAACTCTAGCGTCAATAAGAGCGTTGATTACCTTGTGATAGGCACCTTAGCCAGTCATGGTTGGTTATACACCAGTCATGGTAGAAAGATAGAAAAAGCCCTCTTGCTAAAACGTGCCGGGGGTCCTATCAAGGTCATCACCGAGCGCACTTTGCTCAAATACACGCGCTAGCTCGACAGCTCCACGTTATCCAAAGGACTATCCAAAGGACCAACCACCATGAGTGCTGATTTGATATTTTCAGTCTGTAATATGGCCGTTATCCCTGGCTGGTTGTTGCTCATACTGCTGCCGAAATGGAAGTGGACGCTGGGCCTGATTACTACCGGCATAATTCCTTTCGTGCTCGCGTTGGTCTATGCCGGCTTGTTCGTCTCCAGGCTCGGTTCGATGCCAGAAGCGGGAGGCTTCGCTTCCTTGCCGGCCTTGATGATTCTATTTAGCGACCCTTATCTGCTTACCGTTGGCTGGATACATTATCTGGCCTTCGACTTGTTCGTGGGTAGTTGGGAGTTGCATGACTCTCAGAAGCTGGGAATTTCACATTGGCTGGTAATTCCCTGTTTGTTGTTTACCTTTATGCTGGGCCCGATCGGTCTCGGATTGTATTTGCTGCTGCGCTACCTGACCAAGGGCAAGCTGATGGTTTTAGAGCCTGTCTAGCGAGAGCGGACCGCTAACTCTTAGCAGGGCCAAAATCGCAGTCGCCGTCTCTGCAGGAAACAGGACGCACTTTCCCTTGGCGCAGCCCGACAGCTTTTGCAGCGAGCAATGTGTTGCACGTCTATGGATTGCCCATCTAGTGAAATTCTATTTCCGTCTTGTGAGACTACAACTTGAGGTGCTTGTTCGAGCGCTGTTACGTCTTTTTTACCACCAGCGCATTGTCGGTTAGGTCGATGACACTAACCCTGTCGCCAACTGCTAGTTTGTCTTCCGATAGAATCAGCCATTCGTCGGCACCGAGAACGGCAGTGGGGAAGCGTAGCTTCCCATGCTTCTCTCCATTTGGAGAATCTAACACCTGTCCAATTTCTCCTACCAATGATTTTCTGGAAGGGGCTAGCTGCGTGTCGTCGATAGATAGAGGTTTGACAAATTTAAACCAACCGACGGCGTACGCTGTAGAGGAAAAAGCCCAGACTATTATTTGTGCTACCCCAGACATATTCGAAAGCACCAATACGCTGAAACCTACGCTCAGCGCGCCGGCTCCGAACCAGACTATAACGAAGGATCTGAAATATATCTCGCTGAGCATGAGCGCTGCGCCCAACACAAGCCAATGCCAATACAGAAGTTCAAAGCCCACGGTGGGTCTCCTTTTATGCCAAGAGCATCTATGTTGCAGTTTGCGGATATGAGGACTCGAGGTGAATCGGAAGTTTACACCGCCGGATTTTGCGCGACCAGCACTTAGCCAGAAAAAGGCAGTCGAGCTTCAATTGAGCGTCAATAGGGCGCAGCACGCTATCCCGATCCGAATACGTCTATAACGGTTGGCGATAAAAGTCAGAACATCGCGCTGAAAAATCAGTGTAACTCTGGCAGAATGATCGACCTCAAGTCTGTTACACGACAATTTTCATGAAAGCTACTTCGCAATTGACTATGCCTCACCTCTGTATGGGTGGGCAGGGGCAGCTCCTCCACTTTGCATCGGCAAATGGCTATCCTCCCGGAGCCTATCGCGCCTTTCTCGAGCAGTTCACGACAGATCATGAGGTCGTAGCAAGCCTGCATCGGCCGCTGTGGGTACCACCACCGCCGATAGAGGCGTTTAACTCCTGGGACGTATTAGGGGAGGATCTGCTCCAGCTAGTGACGCAACTGGAAATGCCTGTCGTCAGCGTCGGCCATTCCATGGGGACCGCGGCAATACTCATGGCCGCCGTAGAGCGTCCTGAGTTATTTAAATCGCTCGTTCTTATCGAGCCTGTACTGGTTCCTCGTCGTTATCTGATTGCTCTGCGCTTCTTTGGGCGCTTTGCCCCAGATAAGATTCCGCTGGTGAGGCGAACTCTGTCTCGTGTTGATCGATTCTCCAGCAGGCAGGAAGCCTTCGAACACTATCGCCCCAAGTCAGTATTCAAAGACATCACAGATCAGGTGTTATGGGACTACGTTGAACATGGCACGAAGGAGATTGAACCAGGTATGTTTGTACTGACCTACAGCCGAGACTGGGAAGCGCGCTGTTATAAGCTAGTGCACAATCTCTGGCAATTGCTTGCGCGCTTAAAAGTCCCGGCGCTGGCTATTCGTGCTCAGGGCTCGAATACTCTCTCGTTGTCGTCCTGGCAACGCTGGCAGGCTATCGCGTCAGACGTTAAGTTTGTCGAGATAGAAGACGCCGGGCATCTGGTTCCCTTCGAGAAGCCCGAGCAACTCGGCGCAGTTATACGGACCTGGCTCGGCGCCTAAGCCTCAGGGCACTTTTTTAGTGATTCATTGTCTGCACGGTAAACCAATTTCCCTGTCTCGCGTTGTATTGAGTAACGGTCACAGCTGCGGACTCGAAACCCAGCCTGTACCTTACTACAACAATGCAACAAGCGATTCAATGAGTAGCGGCCAGATCTGGCGCATCGGAGGTAATACCATGCTGAAATTTTCAAGACGAGTAGCACTGGCTTTAGGGCTTCTTCTACTGCAAGCAACAGCCCAGGCTCAGGATGCTGGCGAATTGGAGGCGGTTGCGCTAGTGCAGACTGAGCAGCAAGTTCAGCAACGCCGCGAGCGCCTCAAGGAGCAGCGGCAGCTGAATCAAGGACAGCGGCAGCAGCGGCGTGTTCAGCGGCAACGGCAGCTTGATTCGCTTACCGATGAGCAACGACGTGCTTTGCATGAACGCCGCCGAGCACGGGAAGCGGCGGGCGGCAGGCGACAGGGTCAGCCACCTCAGCGTCGCCGCCCTGCGACAGGCACTCCGCCAGCGGCGGATGGCACACAGGACGAATAATCCGCACAGCAAGCCCATTCTCCTTGAGTCCTTCTTCTCGATTCACGGTGGTCCTTCGCAGAGCCAGGCGCTCTGCTTTTTTTTGTCTTGCCGAAGCCGGTAGAGGGTAATCCTCCAACTGCACCAGAGTGCCCATATTGTTAATGTTCAGACGCCATTTTTCTGCAAATCCCTTGTTAACCCTTTGCGCGGAAGTACACTCTAATCTACAGAACAACGAGAAAGGGCCTTAACAGGCCAAAGAGCACGAATTTTGGGGGATTTCCTTGCTTGAGGAAACTGAGGAAGAGCTGGTCAGAGCGGCGCAGACAGGCAATGTTGCAGCATTCGAGCGGCTGATTCGCCTGTTGGAAGGGCAAATGCTGGCTGTGGCTGCCGGTTTCGCCCATACCCCGGATGATGCGAATGACATCTATCAGGATGCGATGCTGGCGGCCTACAGGGCTCTGCCGAAGTTCAAGCTGGAAAGTAAGTTCAGTACCTGGCTGCACAAGATCGTCGTTAATACGGCTTTATCGAATCGGCGCAAGCTGAAGAGAGCCTGGCAGAAATTGGCGATCATCCAGAATGAATATGAGCTGCAAGAGACTTACATAGAGAGTAGATCGCCGGAATCGTCCATGCTCGATAGTGAGCTGAACACCGAGATCAACAGAGCGATGCGTAAGCTCAGTGACAACGAACGAATAGCGTTCGTACTCTGTCATCAGCAGGGATTCAAGATTCGAGAAGCAGCCGAAGTAATGGTCTGCACAGACAGTTCAGTGAAAGTTGTGTTGTTTCGTGCGCGCAATAAACTGAAGAAAATTTTACAGGAATATCACTAGTTAGGATAAAGGTTATGACTATTCCAGAAAACACAGAACAGTTGCAGTTAAGGGTGATCTCTTATTTGTATTCAGCAATGGACGCTAAAGAGCTACGCCAGTTCGAGCAAGAGCTCGCGACAAACCCGCAGCTACAGCAATTGCTGGAAGAAGAGCAGCGCCTGGACAGTACCCTACCGATTGGTACGCAGCCCGCGATCGACGAAGAACGATTGCAGGGCAACCGTTGGCTGCTGCATCAGAATCTACAGAAGCAAGGTCGAACTCTGTTCTCCTTTAGACAGTGGCTGAGTGGCCTGGCCGAGAAGCCTTTCACGGTTGCCTTTCAGGGGGCGGCCATGGCAATGACATTTGTGCTCGGCGTCTATGTCGCGGCGCCATCTGTGGCGCCGGATTCTCAGACCGGGCAGGGGCCTATTGCCGGCATCGAGTCTGGCTTTTCGCCACTGCAAATGATTCAGGATGAGGACTACGAGATCTATCAGCTCAAAGTAAACTCCTACGATGCCGCTACTGGCGCTATCGATCTGTCCTTCTCCCTGGCTTCGGAGACAACTATTAGCGGCAATGTACGAGATCAGAATATTCACGGGCTAATGGCGGTGGCGTTACTCAATGATATAGACAGCGCCTCACGTCTCGATGCTATCGATGCGCTGCAGCCGGTCACCACTGGCGACGATGTCTATCAGGCGCTGATTCATGTGCTTGAGAACGACAGTAATCCAGGAGTACGTTACCAGGCTGTACTCTCCCTGGTATCACTAGCGCACGAAGATGAGGTGCGCGATGCGCTGCGCAGTGCGCTAAGCGATGACGTGAACTCGGGAGTCAGGCTGGAAGCATTTCAGGCACTGGCTGCCTACCCAGAGCAAGAGACGCTGCAGGTACTTCGTCAGAAGATGAATACAGATAGTAATGAATTTATCCGCGCGCAGTCCAGAGTCATCGTGGAAGCGGTGGAGGGTAGCGTGATCTGATCGATCGCGCTTGCCAGATAGATGAAATTGAATATTGTAAATAGTTTTATATCGACTAGGATGATCGAAAGAGGAAGCACCATGGTTCACAATCTGTCAGTCCGTTTAAAAATCACAGTACTTTCTTTGCTGCTCAGTTTATCCGTGAATGTTCACGGAGCAAGCGATGACATCGAGCGCGAATTTGAGGTCCGGGCCAACGGCACCTTAACACTTGAGAGTGACTCGGGTTCGATCGATATTCGCACCTGGGATGAGAATCGTGTACGCGTTCTCGTCAGGAACCCGTCAGGCTTCGAAGTGGATATCGATCAACAAGGAGATGACGTGGTTGTTAGTGCCGATTCCGGACGCGGATTGTTCGGCTTTTTCCGCTCGAGCATCGCCTTCACCGTAGACGTGCCGACTCAATACAATCTGGAGCTGAAGACAGGCGGTGGCCGAATAACCGTCGATGATATTGCCGGTGAGGTCGAAGTAGATACCAGCGGTGGCAATATCGAGATCGGCTATGTGAGTGGTGGCGATGTGCGTGCCGACACTTCCGGTGGCAGTATCGAGGTTCGTGGCGCGACAGGCGATGTAGCAGTAGACACCTCCGGCGGCCATATCACCATAGGCGATGTTGGTGGGAGTGTTATAGCCGACACCTCCGGCGGACGCATTCGAATAGGCAATGTGCAGGGAGATATCGAAGCCGACACCTCCGGTGGCAGCATCGAAGTTGGTGAGAGCGGCGGGCGAGTGCTACTCGACACCTCGGGTGGCAGCATTCGCGCAGGCTGGGCGATGGGTTCGATAAGCGCCGACACCTCCGGCGGCAACATCTATCTGGCGGGTAGTGACACCCGTGTGAGAGCAGACACCTCCGGCGGCAATATCGAGATCGATGCCAGCAACGGGCCGATCGAGGCCGATACCTCTGGTGGGCGTATCACTATTCGCAATGCCACAGGTCCGGTAAGCGCGGAGTCTTCTGGCGGTAGCATCGAAGTGGAGATATCGAGTACTACGGGCAGAGTCGGTGGTAGCGTGGATATCGATACCTCGGGCGGCGACATTACCCTGCGCGTGCCGTCAAACTTTCAGGCGAGCATCAGTGCTGATCTAGAGGTGTCGAGACGGTCGCGCGGTGACTATCGCATCTATACCGATTTCCCTCTTACCATTCAGGAAGACGAAGGTGACATCATCGGCAGAGGCGATATCAATGGAGGTGGTGATCGGGTGTCACTGCGGACTAATAACAGCGATATCTTTCTAGAGAGTGTTGCTAACTAAACTAAAAAGTTCAGCGGGGAATTTCTATGCTGGAGAAAATCACCAGCGAGTTGCTGGTTGCTCGATCGGTCAGCCCGGAATTACTTGTCCGATAGATTGCCATCTAATTTTTTGCGAAGCAAAACCTGTACCTCCGTAGCCCAGGAAGGATAGCGTCGGCCCATGGCGACCGAAGATTTATACCACCATTCATAGTTTTCAAGCGGGCGCAAAGGGCCGCCGGAAATGAGACGGAAACCTTCCGTATGCACTATCTCCAGATCAGCTTCTGCCAGCAGGTACTGTTCGATGGAGTGTCGGGAGAAGGTCTGTAAATGGCCAGAACCGGAGAACTTGAAAAGGCGGGGAAGATGTCGGATATAGGCATTGCGCAGGCCCGCCACTGGGGGTAGAAATATCGGAACATCTATTACCAGATAGCCGCCAGGCCTAGTGATCCGGGTCATCTCTGAGATGGCAAAGCGCGGATTGCGAAGATGCTCCAGAATTTGTTCCGCCACCACAATATCGAAGCAGCCATCCGCATATGGCATCCCCTTTTCAATATCCGCTACCTCGATTTTCCAGGTATCTCCACCAGTACGATTTTCGGGTGGAAGCCGATGTAGATCTACGCCGTGCCAGTCAAGCCGAGTCGGCTTTGTGGGTTGCATAAGGGTTTGCGTCAAATTATGCCTTGAACAGCCATGGACTTGCTTTCGGCAGCCCGGTAGATCCAGTAAAAGCACTAAACCTTCATACGAGGAAGGGTATTGTTCATGCGGAAACGTAGTAGCTACTGCTGCGGTTGTAGTTGACCGGTATCTTGTAGCAAGCCGATGAAAGGCCGGCGCCGCAATAGGCGGTGCTGTGCATGAAGTCTTCGATGGGGGTATTGAGGGATGACGGTGCTTTCGTTGGCGGCTTGGCTGACCCATCACCTCCTCAGGCGAGCAGCAGCAGGCCCGCCAGCAGCGCGAGTGAGAATTTACGTGGGTGCATAGCTAGACCACTTGGTGTCGAATCAGGGTCCTTGAGAATAAACTGCGGCATGTGTCGTGTCTATGCAAAAAAAAGCAGGAATGCAGACCCTCAACCGATACCTGAGGGTGATCCTGCCGTGTAATGGAGCTACAATGCATAACAGTTGTGTCAGTGCCCAAAACTTTAAGCTGCCAGGTATAGCCACGAATGTTTGAACTTAAGACCATCGCTCTGTTTTTCATTACTGCCCTGGCTGAGATTATTGGCTGCTATTTGCCGTACCTTTGGCTGAAGGAGGGTAAGAGTGTTGTGTTGCTGATTCCGGCGGCAATCAGTCTGGCCCTGTTTGCCTGGCTACTCACGTTACATCCAACTGCCGCCGGGCGGGTGTATGCAGCTTATGGCGGAGTTTATGTTACAGCCGCGATACTGTGGCTTTGGTCTGTCGATGGCATCAGACCTTCGATCTGGGATTTATTGGGTTCGGCGTTGGCGCTGTTGGGAATGGCCATCATCATGTTTGCGCCCCGAAACGCCTAGTTTCGAATGCTCTTGCGTGGTATTGCTGAGTTTAATACACTCGAATAATCCTCTTCAGAGCAGGCACAATCGGCATCTGGCGCTCTATACACGTTCGGGCGTCAGCAAAAAAATAACTTCAAGGGAATTACGTGATACTTGACGAAGTGACCGGGAAACTCAAGTCAGAGCTTAAGCGGGAATTCGACTCAGAATTCAATCGAGAGACTGGCAAGGCAGACCCAATTGTATCAGCTTGCTGTTACAGCCAAAACCAGGCGTCCCATCTGCTTCGCGTGGCTGGAATATGACTGAGCATATAGCGGAAACGGCCGTTGGGAAAACTCGCTCTTCCTTTCTCGACAAGCTGATTTTCAATCATGCTGCGCTTGGCTATCTCCTCAAAGGACAATTCTACCTTTATAAGGGACATCGTCCACGGGGCAGCATTATGGTGCCCAGGGATTATTCCGCCATCTCTGTTGCCAGCATGGAAGATCCTGAAGCGGATGCACAGATGATTCAGTATCTGCGACAGCTTGGCGTGCAGCACGTGCGGCTGGATTTTGGCTACGAGGCGCCGACTGATCACACGGCGCGATTTCTGGAACTATTGCTCGCGGAGCAGTTTAAGGTGCTGCTTCGATTAGTGCAGCCGCGCGAAGAGTCACAACAG
>JBBDIR010000001.1:0-54813 GCA_040880325.1 Pseudohongiellaceae bacterium | reverse complement strand
CGCCATGAAACGGCAGCAGCACTGAATTTTTCGCGGCGCTCTCGAGACTGCGTACCGACGTGGTACCCACCGCAATAACGCGCCCGCCTCTGTTCTTGCACGCCGCGACCTGACGGCAGACTTGCTCATCGATATCCACCAGCTCCTTGTGCATCCGATGATCCAGCACATTTTCTACGCGGACCGGTTGAAACGTGCCAGCGCCCACATGCAATGTAAGATAGGCCATGTCGACACCGTGCTTTCGCAATCGGGCAAATAGCTCCTCATCGAAATGTAGCCCAGCGGTGGGAGCGGCGACAGCGCCCTCCTTTTCGGCATAAATTGTCTGGTAGCGCTGGGCATCTATCTGCTCATCACCGCGTTTAATATAGGGGGGCAGTGGCATATGCCCCTCGCGCTGCAACAATGCAGGAAGATCGACATCGGCATCAAAGCGCAGCAGAAAGAACTCATTCTCACGCCCCACCACCGTCGCCGCTGGCAGCGACAGCCCATCGGGCCTAAAGACCAACCGAGTGCCCGGCTTGGGAGACTTGCTGGCGCGCAGTTGCGCCATGACGGCGTTGTCGTCCAGTACACGCTCTATTAGTAACTCGACCCTACCGCCGGACTCTTTCTGCGCAAAAACACGCGCAGGAATCACTCGAGTATTATTGAATACGAGTAGGTCCTTGGGCTCTACCAGCTCCAATAACTGAGCAAAGCGCCTGTGCGACATCTCTCCAGTAGAGGCATCCAGGCTCAATAACCGGCTCGCGCTGCGCTGTGGCGCTGGGTAATTGGCTATCAGCTCCTCGGGGAGATCGTAGTGGAAGTCGCTAATTTGCATCTATGGCTACAATGATTCTGATCAATAGGGGAGGATGGCAAGCCTATATAATTATCCCGCGCAGGGAAAGCGCCAGACAACGACCGAGAGCGCTCGGATTAAGCCGAACAACAGAGCAATTGCAGGATCAGGCGCAATTGGTATAATGCTCGGCTGGCTTGGCTGGTCGGTATTTCGAAAAAGGCTTCGGGCAAAGAGAACTCGACATGAAATATCACTCTTCACAGCATCAACCAGACAGACTTCGATTATTGCCAGTGTGGTGAAATTGGTAGACACGCCGGATTCAAAATCCGGTTCCTTCACGGGAGTGGCGGTTCAAGTCCGCCCACTGGTACCAATCGAATAGAGTCAGCCTGTCAGCTGTGTGAAGTACACCGACAGATTGCCGATACAAATCATAGAGATCACGAAAGCCCTCAGAGGTACTGCGTTTTAGGGGGGGGGTATTTGCAATAAACTGGGCGTTAGTCGATAGCGAACAGACCAAATTCGGTACCTTTTAATAAGGGAGTGGACAATGAGTTTCGATGAAGAACACAATGAAACTGAGGAAAAGGGCACTAAGCCCAAGACTTTTTTTGGTCTTGAACTCGGTGATGGCGCAGTCTATGCCGTGGTTATCATCCTTACATTGATTTTTATCCGTCAGGTTTCTGTAGTAGTTGCCGCCCTGAATTAGCGGCGGCTACACTTCTCATACCCTCCGGCGCTTCTATTGTTTGAAAGTAAAGACCTACCCGCTTCCACCATACCGCCCGACTCGCTAGCCCCTTGTCCCCTAAAAGGACTGCATGGTAAATTACGCGACTTCTCGAAGCCGTCAGTCTGCGTCAACTGTGTCTGTCGCCTTTAACATTCATTTTTCGGGTCGCTGCCCGAATATTAATCGGCAAGGATAGAACATGACCGCATACAAGATTGCACTTTTAGATGGTGATGGCATCGGCCCGGAAATCACAGCCGAGGCGGTTAAGATTTTGAAACTGGTTGCCACGCGCAACAAACTCGACCTCGATTTGCAACACGGCGCCTTCGGTGCCAACGCCTACTTCGATCACGGCCACTCCTTTCCAGAGGCCACCAAGCAGCTCTGTGATTCCGCGGACGCCATATTGAAGGGACCCATCGGGCTCAGTCACGAAGAATCCAAGAAGATTCCCGTGGACATGCAGCCTGAACGCGGTGCGTTATTGCCCCTGCGTCGTCGTTACAACACTTACGCAAACATCAGGCCCGTCTATCTTCCTAAAAGCCTCGCCCACTTCTCTCCACTGAAACCTGAAATCATTGGCGACGGCATCGACTTCATTATTATCCGCGAGCTCGTTGGTGGCCTCTATTTCGGCAAGAAAGAAACCGGGATCAATGCACAGGGTAGACGTTATGTGAGTGAATCACTGGAATACGATGAAGATCAGATCGCCGCTATTGCGAAGGTGGCCTTCGAAACGTCTATGAAACGAAAGAAGGTACTGCACAATATTCACAAATCCAATGTACTCAAATCCAGCGTGCTATGGAATGAGGTGATGGAAGAAGTAAGCAGGGATTTTCCAGAAGTGGAAGTCAAACACATACTGGTAGATGCGGCGGCTACTTATCTGTGCCTCAATCCTGGACAGTTCGACGTCATGGTCATGGAAAACATGTTCGGCGATATCTTGAGCGACCAGGGCGGCGGCATTCTTGGCTCGCTAGGACTTATGCCCTCTGCCTGCCTCGGCCCCGAAAAGGCCTACTACGAACCCTCGCACGGCTCGGCGCCTGATATAGCGGGTCAGAATATAGCGAACCCCTACTCGATGATCGGATCGGTAGCCATGATGCTGGAAATGAGCTTCGGCCTCGAAGCTGAGGCGAAGAATGTATGGCACGCCATGCAGAGTGTGTTTGCTCAGGGCAATTCCACACCCGACCTGTCGAAGCCAGGCGACGGCGTGAAGATGATCAGCACCCAGGCTTTCGGTGACCTCGTAGCTGAAGAGTTAGACAAGACCCCTATCATCACCTAACACCGCCTAAGCAGGCAGTGACTTACTGAGTGTCGGCCTGCATGCGTAGATTTATCATGCGCATGGCGGCCTTCACTCCAGCTAGCACCTGATTCGAGTCCACCCCACGGGTCTTGAATTCCTGCTCCTGCCATTCCCAGGTAATAATACATTCGGTTAGGGCATCGATATTACCACCGCGCGGAATGTGTACCTCATAATCCAATAACGCCGGCATCTCGAATTTCTTTTTCTTCAGCAGCTTTTCAATCGCATCGAAGAAAGCGGCAAAGCCACCGTTTCCAGCTCCCGAGCCCTGCATCTGCTTACCCTTCAGCTCGACACGAATACTCGCCGTGCTCTCCACATTAAGGCCGCTGTTTATATAGCAATTCAATAGCGTGATGTGATGAAAGTCACGACTATCCATGACATCGGCGATGATAAATGGCAGATCCTCGGAAGTGATAACGTGCTTGGAATCTCCGAGCTTAACGATCCTCTCTAACACCTTCGCCTGATCGTCTTTGGATAGACTGATACCCAATTCATCCAGATTATTGATCAGCGATGCCTTTCCGCTCATCTTACCGAGCGCATAGACCCGCTTTCGAGCGAATCGTTCTGGGCTGAGCTCGGTTACATAGAGACCGGCCTTCATATCACCGTCGGCATGAATGCCCGCCGTCTGCGTAAACACATCCGCTCCGACTATGGGAGTGTTCGCGGCGATCCATTTTCCGGAGAAATTCTCTACCATGCGGCTAAGAAGCCCTATTTGAGTCTCGTCGATAGACAATTTCATGCCCATCTTGTCTTTCAATGCGACAGCTACTTCGGCGAGTGATGCGTTTCCAGCACGCTCGCCGAGACAGTTTATCGTGCAGTGAATTGTGTTTATTCCCGCCGCCACAGCTGCCATAACGTTCGCCGTTGCCAGACCATAATCATTGTGTGGATGAAAATCGAATTCCAGCTCTGGAAAGCTTGCAATCATATCGCTCAGCGCGCCGCTTACCTCCACGGGCGAAAGCAGGCCTAAGGTATCGGGAAGTAGATAGTGGCCGATCTCACAATGCTTCGTGCCTTCTACCAAGCCCATCACATAGTCGCGACTATTGGCGTAGCCGTTCGACCAGTCTTCGAGATACATGTTGACGCTCAGTCCCTTCTCCTTTGCATAGCTGACCGTCTTCTCGATATCGGCCACATGTGCCTCGAGAGTCTTGCCTAATTGCTCACGGCAATGTTTCTCGCTGCCTTTGGCCAGCAGGTTGATTACCTTGCCGCCGGCACTAACAATCCAGTCGACGCTACGACGGTGATCCACAAAGCCAAGCACCTCGACACGCTCAACCATGCCGACACTGTGTGCCCATTCGGTAATCTGTGACACAGCACGCTTCTCCCCATCTGACACACAGGCAGATGCCACTTCAATGCGATCTACTTTAAGCGATTGCATAAGTGCGCGGGCGATATTCACCTTCTCGTTCACCGAAAAGGAAACGCCTTGAGTCTGTTCGCCGTCACGCAACGTTGTATCTAGCAAACTGATATGACGGGCTTGCTGCTGAGCAGTCATACTGAAGTCCTGATCGTTAATTGGTTAAAACCGCCCATGAGGACGCTTTCTATAGGGCCATAGCTTCTGGCGGGGCTCGGATTCTAGCAAAATCTGCACGCCGAGATAAGCCGAAAACTCGTTAAGGGGACTTTGGCCGCACCAAGGGTTCCTCTGGCCACCCTCTGGCGCGACTGTTTTTCGCCTCAGCCCTCATCGCAAGCGGCTTGTAGCCGATTTCAATGAGCTACATAACGCGCTTGAAATATTGATCGAACGATAAAAATAGGGGTAGATGCCAAACACGGCGCTATGCCGGAGTGGTTATGGCCTTGATCCGCGTCTCAATCTTGCACTTGATTCAGATCGTTATATACTGCGCCCTTTATGGGAAATTGAACATCCGAGGTTCAGTATGGCGATTAAAATCTGTGTGCCCAAAGAAGTTCGCGAGGGCGAACAGCGGGTCGCACTTGTACCAGATAGCGTAAATCGACTCACGAAACAGGGTATTCAGGTATCCATAGAATCCGGAGCCGGTGAGCTGGCAGGCTATGCCGATAGCTACTACGACAATGCAGAAATTGCCTCTTCCGCGGCCCAAATGCTTGCCGACGCTGACATCTGTCTCACCGTTAATCCAGTGACAGACGCTCAGATCGACCAACTCAGGGAAGGGTCGGTATTGATTGGCTACCTCAACCCACATACCGACCTCGAACGGTTTAAAAAATTTAAGGCAAGAAACATAAGCGCGTTCTCGATGGAACTAATTCCGAGAATATCGAGGGCACAAGCGATGGACGCACTCTCATCGCAAGCGTCAATTGCAGGCTATAAGGCCGTGCTGCTCGCGAGCAATTTGCTCGGCAAGTTCTTCCCGATGCTGACGACAGCGGCCGGAACCATTCGACCCTCGAAAGTCTTAATCATCGGCGCCGGAGTAGCCGGGCTGCAAGCAATAGCTACGGCGCGACGCCTAGGCGCGATCGTCGAAGGTTACGATGTGCGAGCTGCAGTAAAAGAGCAGGTCGAGTCATTGGGTGCAAAGTTCGTCGACATCGAGATCAAGGCCGAAGGCGAAGGCGGCTACGCGCGCGAACTAACCGAAGAGGAACGGCAGCAGCAACAGGCTATCCTCGCCAAACACGTTGCGGCGGCGGATGTTGTCGTCAGTACCGCAGCGATCCCCGGGCGCCCTTCGCCACGAATCATAAGCACAGAGATGGTTGAGGGTATGCGTGGCGGCTCAGTCATCGTCGACCTGGCCGCCGAAGGCGGGGGCAACTGCGAACTAACTAAGGTTGACCAGACCGTTCTCCATAACGGTGTAAAAATATATGGACCAATCAATGTTCCAAGCATGGTTGGCAATCATGCCAGCGAGTTGTACGCCAAAAACTTACTCAACTTTCTCGAGCTATTGATTGTTGATGGAGCCATCAATATTGATCTCGAAGATGAAATTATAAACGCCAGCCTGATCACCCACGGCGGTCAGATTCATCATGCCGGGATCAAAGAACAGCTAGAAGGAGTATCCTCATGATTGAAGGTCTCGCCGCAATTTATATCTTCATGTTAGCCGGCTTCACCGGCTATGAAATAATCAGCAAGGTTCCGGTCATTCTGCATACTCCCCTGATGTCCGGCTCCAACTTCGTGCACGGCATCGTGCTAGTTGGTGCGATGGTAGCTCTTGGCATCGCAGAGACAAGCACCGAACAGGTCATCGGATTTATTGCTGTCTTACTTGGCGCAGGCAATGCGGTAGGCGGCTACGTGGTCACCGAACGCATGCTGGAAATGTTTAAACCCAGCGAGAAGAAGAAAACTGAAGGCGGGGGCTCCTAGATGGAAACTTTAATCCAGGCAGCCTATCTGATAGCCGCCATACTGTTCATTCTCGGCCTCAAGCAAATGAGCTCACCGGTTACGGCGCGACGCGGCATTGTCTGGGCCGGCGCAGGCATGGTACTCGCCACGCTGGTGACCTTCATGTCACCGGAAATAATAGACAGCGATCAGGTTAGCACCAATATCATCCTGATCATCATCGCTATCGCTCTCGGTGGCGGCTATGCCTGGCACAGCGGAAAAAAGGTCGCCATGACCGATATGCCGCAAATGATCGCGATGTACAACGGCATGGGAGGCGGGGCGGCGGCCGCTATTGCCGCAGTCGAACTGATCAAGGCCAGCAACGAGGCGGCACACGATCTAACAGGCAACGCGAATGTCGCCAGCCAACTTGGCGCCGATGTCGCGGTACTGGGGATTCTCGGCGCCATCATCGGTACGATATCGTTCAGCGGCAGCATCATCGCCTGGGCCAAACTCGATGGCCGTTTGAATCGCAGCAAACTGCTGCCGATGCAGCATGTTATTAACGCGATTCTTGCTCTGGTAACCGTTGGCTTCGCCGTAGCTATCTACTTCACCAACAGTCTCGAAACCATTATCGTGTTCTATGCACTGGCACTGGTTCTCGGCATATTCATTACGGTGCCGGTCGGCGGTGCGGATATGCCTGTAATCATCTCCTTATTCAATGCGCTAACCGGGCTCGCTGTAGGCTTCGAAGGTTATGTGCTCGGCAATGCCGCGATGATCATCGCTGGCATTGTCGTCGGTTCGGCTGGCTCATTGCTTACCCAGCTGATGGCGAAGGCGATGAATCGCTCCGTCGCCAACGTATTTTTCGCTGGCGTGGGTACCAATGCCGCGGCGGCTAGTGGCGATGGCAGCGAAGGAGTCATGAAAGAGATTCAGGCACAGGATGCCGGTATTCTTATGGCGTTCGCGAGTCAGGTTGTCATCATTCCCGGCTACGGCATGGCTGTTGCTCAGGCTCAACACAAGATCTGGGAACTCACCCAGATACTCACCGAGAAAGGTGTCAGTGTGAAATTCGCAATTCACCCCGTGGCGGGTCGCATGCCTGGGCACATGAACGTGTTACTCGCCGAGGCCGGCGTTCCCTATGACATGATTTATGACATGGAAGACATCAATGCCGACTTCAAAAACACGACGGTAGCCCTTGTGATCGGCGCTAACGATGTAGTTAACCCCTCTGCCAAGAACGACAGCAGCAGTCCGTTGTTTGGAATGCCGATTCTCAATGCCATGAACTCGGAAAATGTTATCGTGATTAAGCGCGGACGCGGAACTGGCTTCTCTGGTGTAGAGAATCCCCTGTTCTTTGCCGACAACACGAAGATGTTATTCGGCGATGGGCAGAAGGCGGTAAATGAGTTGATCCAAGCGGCAAAAGAGCTCTAACAACACCGAGAGCTGCCAACTTTGACTGACACAGAACTCGAAACAGTGGAATCGCCCAAGCACTTCGCGAGGGCGGGCCTGATGCGACGCTTGGCCGCCCTGCTCTACGATGGGTTCCTGGTGGCAGCTATCTGGATGGCACTCGGTTTCCTGTTGCAGCTCCTCGTTGGCCCGGACACCAATCAGCTGATCGATGGTGTGGTGCAGACCGATCCGGTTCTGGACGCGATACTCTTCACGTTAATGGTCGCTAGCGGTAGTGGATTCTATATCTGGTTTTGGACCCGCAGCGGACAGACCCTGGGCATGATTGCCTGGCGCATCAAGACAGTCTCGATAGACGACGGCCTCATTAGCATCCGCCAGGGACTCATTCGCTATCTGGCAGCGTGGCCTGCTTTCTTCTTCTTTGGGCTCGGCTATCTCTGGCTTTATCTGGATAGCGAGGGTGATGCCGTCCACGACAAACTTTCCCGCAGCAAGGTGGTCCTGCTACCCAAGCAACACCGCCCCTTCAACTAGCATCAGGCATCAGGCGGCGCGAACTTGGCGAAGAGTTCTTTCCCTGTTAGCTCTTCGGTCTTATTTGCATATTCGTAGTAGTGCGGCTTCTCATCAATAAATACCTGTCGATGAAAAACCAACCCACTATCATCATCGAACAGACCCACTGGCACCATATGGCTTTGTGATTCCTTGAGACGATAGAAGAGATGACTCCCGCACTGAGAACAGAAACCCCGCTCGGCCCATTCAGATGAGTCGAAAATAGCAAGGTATTGCATTCCCTCGAACTCGACTTCCGACCCACAGTCGACTTCCATAAACGCGCTACCACCCCACTTTCTGCAGCTCTTGCAGTGACAGGCGGCCACGCTATCGCTCATAGTCTTTGCGCCAAAGCTAACGGCACCACACAGGCAGGATCCAGTTCCAATTTTTGCTTCTGTCAATTTGCTATCTCCTGTTCACGACTTCGTGATTTGTTGGCTCAATCCGCTACATCCTTGTGCTTTAAGCCCCATCTACCAACAACATCCGGCTCGTTGTGGATCGATGACGAATTGCAAATAATGCCTGCGCTTCAGGGTCCGCCAGAAATGACTTGGCATTGTCGCGCGAGGGAAACTCGATAACCACCAGTCGCTCCGGCTTCCATTCGCCTTCTAATACGGTAGGAATCTGACCTTGCACGGTGTAATGCCCGCCATGCTTGGAAATCACAGCAGGGATCCTCTCGACATATTCCGTAAAGCTTGCCATATCGTGGATCGTAAGGTCTAAGACTAAATAGGCTTTCATTGGTGTTGCTACCTTAAATATATTAAATAAGAATTAAATACTTGAAACGGCACTGCTAGTGAACTCGCCGCATTAATAAGAGCCCGAGTGCTGCGCAGATAAATATCGGCGTTAGAACCGCGAGCAGTGGGCTAAACCCATAGAGCAGGCTTGCCGGCTCCATCAGTCTTTGCATAATGGTAAAAATCAGGCCAATCCCCAGAGCGACAAATACTCTGAGCCCCATTGTCGATTCTCTAAGAGGCCCAAATACAAAGGAGATAGCGAGCACTACCAACACTAGCGTAGCAATTGGCTGCAGTAATTTTTTCCAAAACGCGAGGTAATACGTAGCCGAATCCAGGCCCTCAGATTCGAAGAACTGTGCAAACCGATAGAGGCCGGATATCGACTGTCGATCCGGTTCCACCAGCAGAACCGAAAGCAGCTCTGGTGACAAATCGATCTGCCAATCCTCCTGCAGATACGACTGTGATGAAATAGAACCTGGTTCGAAAATGCTTTCCCTTACATTGCTTAGCTGCCAATAGCTCGAACCTTCTCCCTCTATGAAGCGACCGGACTCGGCAAAACTACTAGCGACAATAGTTCGATTATCCGCTACTTCATAACGCGTTATACCATACAGCAGTGCGCCACCGGGAGCGATGGCATTGATATGGATATACTCGTTACCCACCTTGCGCCATGTTCCCTGGTCTGAGCTGATCGAGTCGTTGCCACTTTGCTTAACTGCCTTATTGCTCTGAGCTAACTGTTCGAGGGGCGGAGCGATAAACTCACCGAGTAACAGACTCAATACCATGATCGTGACTGTAGGCTTTAGCACTGACCAAACGATTCGCCACACACTGACACCGGCGGCCTGCATCACAACAAGCTCATTATTTGACGCCAATACGCCAAGGCCGATCAAGGCGCCTCCCAGTGCGGTGAAAGGCAGCAATTCGTAGATACTTGTAGGCAGAGTGAAGACGATGAAACCGAGCGCGTTAAGCATAGAATAATTCTCGTCGGTATCCGCTATCTCTTCCGCCAGAGAAAATACCAGGTCGACAGAGATGATGAGCGACACGACCACCAGCATGGAGAGCAATACGGTATTACGAATATGGGTGTCGATTTTTACCATAGCGTGAAACTACACCCTCTGCTTTCGTGAATATTGTGCGATCATTTCGAACCGCCCAGGGCAAACAGGCTATTGATATTGGGAAAGCGGTAGCAAAGCAGCGCTATGCCAATAAATAAGGTATGCACCCACCACATGCCTACCACCGCCGGCAGGCTCTCGGAAGCGATCATGTCTTTGGAAAATTGCAGCAGCACGAAGTAGGCAGCATATAACAGAGCCGCCGGCACCAGCTTGCTGTAGCGGCCCTGTCGTGGATCGACCTTGCTAAGGGGAACGGCAATCAAGGTAATTATCGGGATTAGCAACAGCGTCGATATTCGCCACTGCAACTCGGCCTTGTGTTCGGGTAGACTCGATCCTAGCAGCTCGGCGGTGCGCAGAGACTCCTCCTCCAGGATCGGCTCGAAGCTGGTCGCATCCGGTAGCGCGATGGACTGAACATCGAACTGCCCGATACTAAAATTCTGGGCGCCAGGTACCCCATCATATTGCAGTACATTCTCCAGGCGCATGAACCTTGTGCCAGTCTCCAGATCAAGCTCCGGGCGTGCAGACTCGGCAATGATGATTCGAGGACTGCTCTGTCCGGCGTCATCGGCGGCACCACTGACTGCCACGAAGACATTTTGCAGTTGACGCTCGCCCGCCACCCCAGCATCGATGCGCTCTGCATAGGTCACTCGATTGCCTTCTCCGAAACTCTGAAACTGACCTGCGACAATGAGATCTATTTCGGTGAGTTGATCCTGATTCTGTTTCAACTGTTCGGTGTTGCGAACTCCCCAGGGCGCCAGCTGCAAACTGAGCACAGTCACCGCAACGAGCACAATAGCCGAAGTGCCAAGCGTAGTAAGCAAGAGCCGCTTCTGACTGAAGCCGCTACCTATCAGAATCACCATCTCATTGTCGGCATACATGCGCCCGTAGGCCAGCAAGATGCCAAGAAAGAGCGCCAGCGGAAGAATAACCAGGAGGAAATCGGGCAAGCGGTATAGCATCAATAGCAACAACACATCTGATGCCAGTTCCCCCGCCACCGCCTGAGAGAGATATTGGATAAAACGACTGGTAAGCGCCACCACCAAGAGAATCAGCGTGACAGCCGCCATGACTTGCAGAATTTGCTTACTGAGATAGCGGAATATGATCACGCTGGAGCCGCGTCCGTTGCTGGGAGGAGCCCACAGTTTACTCGAAATAACCGCGTAAAGTTAGGTGGCAGGCCTCGATTCAGGCGACCTGCGATTGATGATGGCCAAGCAAGGCTTTGAATGCCGGCGGAACCTCGATGATCTGATGTTTGTCAAAGTCGAAGAACACGACCCCCATCTTGCCATTGCAGACCACCGTATCGAGCGCACTATTGGTTACCTGCAGACCGATGTCGAAGCCGTAACGATTGAAGCCGCTGACGCCCACGTCGATGACTAGCATGTCATTGGCGAAAGACTCCGAACGGTACTCCACGGCCATATCGGTGACCACCATGCCCAGCCCGAAGATATTTCCCTCGGTAAAGCCAAGGCTCGCGAGAAACTGCAAGCGCGCCTCGTGTAAAATTTTTACCATCGCAATACTGTCGAGGTGCTTCGCGTAATTTACATCGCTAATACCAACGCGGCGTTCCATGCTGAACAAAAATTGATCAGGGGGTGTAACCTTAACTCGAGGCATGGCAACTCCTTATAATGCGTTCCTGCTCCAACACTAGTGAGACAGGCAGTGTCGAATTAGGTTCAAGATTTTAGTCAATTTTTATTGGAAAAGTGAAATATTTTGATCAATAAACTGCTCAATTTGCTCCACAGAATCGCCGCTGTTGCTTAAGTGTCTGAATATCTTTAGGATTATCCCTCAACAGAATTCAAGCCAAATTTCGGCGATTGCAGGGGTCTAATTTCAATCATGAAGTATTCAATTAAAGCGGGTGCCGTAGATAAAATTACTGCTGACTGTATCGTCGTCGTAGTCTGGGACAAGGGCATCCTGAGCGAGGAAGCGAAAATAGCGAACAAGGCGACCAACCAGACCATTAGCAAGATCGTCCGCTCCGGGGACTTTACCGGCAAGCTGTGCCAGACTCTGGTTGTACACAACCCCCCTGGATTGAAGACTAAGCGCCTATTACTGCTCGGCGGCGGCGACAGCAAGAAGCTGGATAGCAAGGCGGCTGCCAAGATGCTGATAGCCGGCCTCAAGGCGGTATTCAAATCCCATGCCACTAGCGTTCATTTTGCGCTAGCCAGCGTGGTTGTGAAAGATCTACCCGCTGCCTGGGTCGGTCAGCGATTGGCGCAGGAAGCCGAATGCACCAGCTATAGATACACCGAAACCAAGAGCAAGAACAGCGAAGCTATCAGCACCAAACTGATCAGCCTTGCAGCAAGCGCCGGTGCGCGTCGCAAGACGCTGGAAGAGGCACTGAACAGCGGCAGCATTATCGGCGCGGGTATCAATCGTGCGCGGCACCTGGGCAATCTGCCCGGCAACATCTGCACCCCCACTTACCTGGCAAACGAAGCCAGCGCTCTGGGCGAGAGGTACAGCGCATTGAAGGTGAAGATACTTGGCGAGAAGCAAATGGGCCGGCTGCAGATGGGTTCGCTGCTTTGTGTGTCCGCAGGATCTGCCGAGGAAGCGAAGCTGATCGTGATGGAATACAAGGGCGCCAAGGCCGATAGCAAACCCCATGTGCTCGTCGGTAAGGGCGTTACATTCGACACCGGTGGTATAAGCCTCAAGGCTGGCGCCGCTATGGACGAGATGAAGTTTGATATGTGCGGGGCAGCGAGTGTCATAGGAGCCATGGCAGCAGTAGCCCAATTGAAGCTGCCGATTAATATTGTTGGACTGGTCGGGGCGGTGGAGAATATGCCGAGCAGCACCGCGACCAAGCCTGGCGATATCGTCACCAGCATGTCCGGCAAGACCATCGAGGTACTCAATACTGATGCCGAGGGCCGCCTCGTGTTGTGCGATGTGCTTACCTATGCAGAACGCTACAAGCCGCGCAGTGTAATCGACATAGCCACGCTGACCGGCGCCGCCGTAGCTACGTTTGGCTCCGTTGTCAGCGCCATGCTGAGCAATGACGACAAACTGGCTGCCAGCCTGATTGACTGTGGACAGAAGAGTCTGGATCGGATCTGGCAATTGCCTCTATGGGAGGAATATCAGCCTCTGCTAGACAGTAATTTCGCTGATATTGCCAATATTGGCGGGCCCCGCGCCGGCACTATCACGGCCGCCTGCTTCCTCGCCAGATTTGCCGAAAAATTCAAGTGGGCACATCTGGATATCGCAGGCAGTGCGTGGGACTCCGCTCCGCAGAAGGGCGCGACAGGTCGTCCAGTCGCCCTACTGGTAGAATACCTCAGCCAGCAGAAGGCGTAGCTAGTCTCAGGCGCAGGACGATGACTCAAGTCAATTTCTATACTCTACCGAGCAGCGAGCCACAGTCCCGTCTGCTGTTTGTCTGTCGATTGACTGAGAAAGCCTATTCGCTTGGTCACCGCCTACACATACAGACAGACTCGCCACAGCAATCAAAGCAACTCGATGAGCTGCTCTGGCAATATGCGCCTAACAGTTTTATTCCCCATGGTATTCGCGAGGGCGATGAGGACAACGCTGATCCCGTCTCCATCGGCACGCACCTGATCGCCCCCCACGCCGACGTCCTGATAAATCTTGCCGAGCAGCCCTGTGCTGCCGAGGGTCGATTCAGCCGTATCAACGAGGTCATCAGCGCCGACGATGACAGCCTCGAACAAGGGCGGGCCCGCTACCGCTTCTACATGGAAAAAGCCTACCAGATCGAAACCTTTAAACTCTGAATTTTTGGCGCCGAGCTTTATGCCGCTAAATCCGGCAAAAGCCGGCCTCTTCATGTATACTTGCGCCTTTTTGAAGCGCGGCAAATCAGCAACAATATGGACAAGACCTACCAACCGAAACAACTGGAAGATCAGTGGTATAAGACCTGGGAAGAACGCGGCTATTTCGCGCCAAGCAGCGATGGCGACCCCTACTGCATCGTAATCCCTCCTCCGAATGTTACTGGCCGGCTCCACATGGGACATGGCTTCCAGAACGCTATCATGGATGCCCTGATTCGCTACCATCGCATGCTCGGGCGCGCCACTCTGTGGCAGGTTGGAACCGATCACGCCGGCATCGCCACCCAGATGGTTGTCGAGCGCAAGCTCAATGCCAAGGGGAGTTCACGGCAAGAAGTTGGGCGTGAAGAATTCGTGAAGAAGGTCTGGGATTGGAAGGAGGAGTCTGGCGGCATCATTACCGAACAAATTCGTCGGCTTGGCTCTTCCCTCGACTGGACCCGAGAGCGCTTCACAATGGACGAGCAACTCTCGGCCGTCGTGGAGAAAGTCTTCATCGAACTCTACGACGAGGGTTTGATCTATCGCGGTAACCGTCTGGTTAATTGGGATCCACAACTGCTTACGGCGGTTTCGGATCTGGAAGTAATATCCGAAGAAGAGAACGGATTTCTTTGGCATTTTCGCTATCCGTTGGCGGACGACCCGAGTCGTCATGTTATTATCGCCACGACTCGCCCCGAAACGCTGCTAGGTGACAGCGCTATTGCCGTCCATCCAGATGATGAACGTTATAAAGATCTGCTGGGAAAATTTGTCGAACTGCCCCTGTGCAATCGACAGATACCGATAATCGCAGACGACTATGCCGACCCGGAATTTGGCACCGGCTGTGTGAAAATCACCCCAGCCCATGACTTCAATGACTATGAAGTCGGCAAGCGCAACGATCTGGAGATCATCAATATCCTCACCGATGCAGCCTGTATCAATGAAAACGCGCCAGAAGCGTACCGCGGCCTGGATCGTTTCGAGGCGCGCAAGCAGATCGTCGCGGACATGGAAGCGCTGGGACTCGTAGACAAGATCGAACCACATAAATTGAAGGTACCGCGTGGCGATCGCAGTGGCGTAGTCATCGAGCCCTACCTCACCCATCAGTGGTATGTGGCGGTACAGTCGCTGGCTGACCCTGCTATTAAGGCGGTCGAAGACGGAGACATTGAATTCGTGCCGAAGAATTGGGAGAACACCTACTTCGCCTGGATGCGCAACATTCAGGATTGGTGTATCAGCCGCCAGCTGTGGTGGGGCCATCGCATCCCTGCCTGGTATGACGAAGACGGCAAGGTCTACGTGGGCAAGTCCGAGGCGCAGGTCAGAGCGAAGCACAGCCTCGATTCCAGCGTTATACTGCGCCAGGACGAAGACGTCCTCGACACCTGGTTCTCCTCCGCACTATGGACTTTCTCTACCCTGGGCTGGCCGGATGAGCGCGAGTATTTCGAGCGCTTCCATCCCACTGACGTGCTGGTAACCGGGTTCGATATCATCTTCTTCTGGGTCGCACGGATGATCATGATGACGCTGAAATTCACCGGCGAGATACCGTTCAAGAAAGTTTATATCACCGGCCTGGTCAGGGACGAGCAAGGACAGAAGATGTCCAAGTCGAAAGGAAACATTCTGGACCCGATCGACCTAATCGATGGCATCGAGTTAGACGAGCTTGTGCAGAAACGCACGGCCGACATGATGCAGCCGCAACTCAAGCAGAAAATCGAGAAACACACGCGCGACGCATTCCCCCAAGGCATCACCGGCTACGGCACCGATGCGCTACGCTTCACCTTCTACTCCCTGGCATCGACCGGGCGTGACATCAAATTCGATCTCGGCCGCACCGAGGGTTATCGAAATTTCTGCAATAAAATTTGGAACGCCGCACGCTATGTTCTGATGAACTGTGAGGACAAGTCCGTTGTCGACGACGCCAGCCAATCCCGGCTACATCTTTCCATCGCCGATCGTTGGATCGCCAGTCGTTTCGAGCAGACTGCATCCAGTATTGAAGAGTCCATGACGAACTACCGTTTCGACCTCGCTTCGCAGGCCTTACACGAGTTCATCTGGAACGAGTATTGCGATTGGTATGTGGAGCTATCCAAGCCGGTACTATGGGATGAGGAGAACAACCCTGACGAGGCCGCAGCAACTCGCTGGATGCTGCTGAATATCATGGAGAAGAGCCTGCGACTCTTGCATCCATTCATGCCTTATATAACAGAAGAGATCTGGCAACGCATCGCGCCCCTGCTAGGCATTCAAGGCGAAAGCATCATGCTGCAACCCTATCCACAACCCGAATCAGCCAACGTGGATGAGAGCGCCGAGCAAAGCGTCGAATGGATCAAGGGCATCATCGTTGCGATCCGCAATATCCGTGGCGAAATGGATATTTCTCCCGCCAAGGCGATACCCGTCTACCTCAATAAGGGCGACGCCGACGACAAGGCCAGGCTTGAGGAATATCGCCACTATCTGGAGAAGCTGGCGAAGCTGGAAAGCATTCAATGGCTAGATGCCGGGGAAGAATTGCCTGCTGCCGCCACTCAACTTCATGGCGACATTGAAATACTCGTGCCCATGGCCGGCTTGATCAATGTGGATGCGGAGCGTGCTCGTCTAGAGAAGGAAATCGCGAAGCTTGATGCTGGCCTAAAGGCGGTGTCTGGAAAGTTGAAAAATCAAAAATTTATGGAAAATGCACCGGAGGCGGTGGTCGCGAAGGAACGCAGCAAGGAAGAGCAGATGTCTACTGCAGCAGCGGCCCTGCGCGATAAGCTCGAACAACTCTTGCAGATATAGGCGAAGACTGTGTCAGTTACGCAGGTCTCTGGGCATGCTGAAGACGATATTTTCCTCAACGCCATCCAATTCTTCCGGCTCCTGGTGACAGATCTCCCTAAGCCGATCGACTACCTGCCGCACCAAGACCTCGGGTGCCGAAGCGCCAGCTGTGATACCGAAATTCGATTTCCCATCGAACCATTTCGGATCGATGTCTTCCACACTGTCAATCAGATAAGATTCACAGCCTAATCTCTCCGCCAATTCCTTCAGACGATTAGAATTCGAACTGTTCGGAGAACCCACGACGAGTAGCAGCTCGCTCTCCAGAGCCAATTGTTTTACAGCATCCTGTCGATTCTGTGTGGCATAACAAATATCCTTCTTGCGCGGACCCATGATGGAAGGAAATCTCTCACGCAGCGCGTCGATTACCTTCGAGGTATCGTCCATGGACAGCGTGGTCTGCGTAACATAGCTGAGGTTCTCCGGGTTGTTAACCTTCAGCTTCTTCGCATCATCAACGGACTCCACCAGATAGATCTTGCCGCCGGCAGATTTATCGTACTGCCCCATCGTTCCCTCAACCTCCGGGTGGAATTGATGACCGATCAACACACACTCCCTGCCTTCCTGACTAAACTTCGTAACTTCCAGGTGCACCTTTGTCACTAGCGGACAGGTTGCATCGAATACTTTATAGCCTTTGCGACGCGCCTCTTCCTGCACTGCAAGCGACACCCCATGGGCACTGAAGATTACGATGGACGATCTGCCGCGTTCGTCCTTGATGGGGATGTCTTCCAGCTCATCGACGAACACCGCACCGCGCTTGCGCAAGGTATCCACGACAAATTTATTATGAACCACTTCGTGACGTACGTAGATGGGCGACCCGAATATATCCAGGGCACGATTCACGATATCGATCGCTCTATCCACGCCCGCGCAAAAACCACGCGGGTTTGCCAAGCGTATGGACGTCGCAGTCGCTGTGCCGTTCGAAACCTGATTATTCACGTAAGCCTCAACAAGGATTCTCTAGATTTTGATGTCTACCGCGTCTACGTCGGCGTCAATCACTGAAATAATTTTCGCCTTGAAAACGATGCTCTTGCCTGCCAGCGGATGATTAAAATCCACCACCACCGCAGACTCTGAAACCTCCGCTATTACTCCGGGCAGATCGAACCCGCCGGCATCTTTGAAGGAAACCACGGCGCCAACCTCGAGCGGTATCAGGTCATCTTCCAGTAAATTCTGGAACTTGGCAATCGGGAATCGATGTCTATTCGCGGAGTTAATCTCACCAAAGGCCTGCTCAGCCGTCAACGTTGTTTCAACTACATCGTCTGCACTCAAGCCCAGCAGCTGCCGCTCAAAGCCAGGCAACATACTGCCATCGCCCAAGCGAAAGTTGGCCGCGGCGGCGCCGAAATTACTGTCTATGGTCTCTCCACCAGGCAGCGAAAGAGAGAAATGCAAGCTGACCCGCGAGCCAGCCTCGATGCTTGTTTTAGTTTCCACCAGGGAGGCTCCCTAGACGAAACGGCGTGGCTCACCGTCGCCATCGACATTCACGACACAGCGCTGACACAATGTGGGATGCGCAGTGCTCTCGCCAATGTCTGCCGTATGATGCCAGCAGCGCTCGCACTTCTCATGACTTGATGCAGTCACCGATAGCTTCACATCGTCCAACTCGGTGGCGCTTGCAGTAGCGGGCGCTTCGGTGATCGGGTGCACCTTGGCCCGGCTCACGATCAAGGCAAAGCGCAGCTCGGAATCCAGACTATTAAGCTGTTCCGCCAAAACCGGGTCGCAAAAAATATCGACTTCCGCACTCAGACTTGCACCAATTTCTTTCGCAGCTCTTTTCGCCTCGAGTTCTTTGTTCACCGCAGTCTTCACCAACAGTATCTGCTGCCAGAACGTATCGGGGAAAGCAGAAAGTTCTGGGTAACTGGCGATGCCATCGGCGAAGTTGGAAAGAAATACCGACTCCTGCCTGGCACCCGGAATATTCTGCCAGATTTCATCGGCAGTGAAACTGAGGATCGGCGCTATCAATCGACTAAATATCTCAAGAATGTGGTAAAGGGCGGTCTGCGTCGAGCGCCTGGCCAGGCTGTCCGCTTGAGTCGTGTACTGCCGATCCTTGATCACATCGAGATAGAACCCACCCAGTTCCACCACGCAGAAATTATGGATCTTCTGATACACATTCAGAAAATTGTAACTGTCATAGTGCTCGATCACTTCTTTCTGCAGCAACTGACACTGGCGCGTGATCCAATAATCCACCGCAATCATTTCCGCGGCACTTACCTGATCAGTCTCCGGCTCAAATCCATTGAGATTGGACAGCATGAAACGCGCTGTGTTTCGAATTCGTCGATAGGAATCCGCTACCCGCTTGAATATTTCATCGGATACCGTCATCTCGCCGCGATAGTCGGTAGCAGCGACCCACAGGCGCAGAATGTCCGCCCCATACTGTTTGAATATAAGATCGGGGGCAACGGTGTTGCCCAAAGACTTGGACATCTTCTTGCCATCTGCGTCTACGAAGAAGCCGTGCGTTAACACCTCCTTATAAGGCGCGGTGTCGTTCATCGCGACGGCGGTCTTCAGAGAAGACTGAAACCAGCCACGGTGCTGATCGGAGCCTTCCAGATACAGATCGGCTGGATAGCTGAGCTCATCTCTCTTGGCAATGACCGAGTAATGACTCACGCCTGAGTCGAACCAGACGTCGAGAGTGTCGGTAACCTTCTCGTAGTTCGCCGCGTCAGTGCCGAGTAATTCCTCGGTATCCAGTTCGAACCAGGCCTCTATGCCCTTTTTCTCAATGCGCTGAGCAACCTGTTCAATCAATTCTGAGGTGTTTGGGTGCAGGGCCTGCGTATCCTTATTGACGAACAAGGTTATCGGCACACCCCAGGTACGTTGTCTCGATATGCACCAGTCGGGGCTGCCTTTTAACATCAGCTCGATACGGGCTTTACCCCAATTCGGAATCCACTTCACCTTCTCGACCGCCGCCAGCGATTTACCCAGAAGATCCTGCTCACTCATGCTGATAAACCACTGCGGTGTCGCACGATAAATGAGGGGAGTCTTGGTGCGCCAGCAGTGCGCGTAGCTGTGAGTTATCTTTTCCAGTGCGACCAGGGCCTTCATTTCGCGTAGCTTGGCGATAATGCCTTCATCGACTTTGTATACGTGAGCAGCGGCGAAATCCCCCGCCGCTTGCGTAAACACGCCATTCTCGTCGACAAGATTCAGTGTACCAATGCCATAAGCCGCTCCGACATTGAAATCGTCAACGCCATGATCCGGTGCCGTGTGCACCGCACCGGTTCCAGTCTCGGTTGTTACGTGCTCACCTAGAATCACTGGCACCTCTCTATCGACAAAGGGATGCTGTAGTACTTGATTCTCCAATTGCGCTCCGTTCGCTTCGGCTACGATTTCAAATGACTCACATTGGTAGCGGGCCATGATGTCGGCTACCATATCCTTCGCCAAAACCAGCAGCTCGGCGCCTTGATCTAATTCACAACTTACCAGGGCGTAGTCTAGTTCAGGGTGCAGGCATACGGCCTGATTTGAAGGTAGTGTCCATGGTGTCGTCGTCCATATGACAATCGAAATGGGTAGCTCGGCTGGCACCGCCGCCTTATTAACAACTGAAAATTTAGCGAGGAACGACTCCCTGTGCTGCGGCGCGAAACGCACATCGATTGCGAAGGAGTCTTTATCCTGATATTCCACCTCCGCCTCCGCCAGGGCGGACGCTCCCACCACACTCCAGTAAACGGGCTTGTAACCCTTTACCAGATGGCCTTTCTCTGCAATTTTTCCGAGCGCGCGGACGATGTCGGCCTCAGTCTCAAAATTCATCGTCAAATAGGGGCTTTCCCAGTCACCCAGCACACCCAGACGGATGAAGCCTTCGCGTTGAATATCGACCTGCTTCGCGGCATAGTCACGGCAGGCTTTACGAAACTCTGCATGGGATATTTTCTGCCCGGCCTTGCCCTTCTTCTTCTCTACATTGTGCTCGATGGGCAAACCGTGGCAATCCCATCCTGGTATATAGGGTGCATCGAAGCCGTTCAGGGACTTCGCCTTGACTACAAAGTCTTTTAAGGATTTGTTGATCGCATGACCGAGATGTAACTCTCCGTTTGCGTAGGGAGGCCCATCATGCAAAACAAATTTCGGCTTGCCGCTATTCTTCTGCTGTATCCGCTTATACAGATCGAGTTTCTGCCAGCCCTGTAGAATACCAGGCTCGCGCTGCGCCAGATTTGCTTTCATCGGAAATTCAGTATGCGGCAGGTTTAATGTGTCTTTGTAATCACTCATAGCTTGAATCGTTTCTTGCCTTAATGTCTTCTGTTATGTATCTGTTAGTAGTCGAAAATTCTTAGGTGGCCGTGGCAATTAGTTGTCTTACCTGATCCACATCTTCGCTTATCTGCTGTTTTAATTCATCGAGGCCGGAGAATTTGAGCTCCTCTCTAATCTTGTGCCGAAAAATAACTTCAATCGTTTTCCCGTACAGGTCTTCATTAAAATCGAGTATATGGGCTTCCAACAATGCTTCGCCGGACTCCGTAACCGTGGGCCGATAGCCAATATTCACCGCGGCGGGACGGTAACGGTCTACCAACCGCACCTGGCAGGCAAAGACTCCGTGTAGAGGGATGCGCAGGCGTTGCGGGTTGATATTACAGGTCGGAAAGCCGAGATCGGTACCCAGCTGTTTTCCCCGCACCACCTCACCCTTGATGGAATAGGGCCTGCCAAGTAATTGCTCGACCAACCCAAAATCTGCATTGGCTAACTGCTCTCTTATAAAGGTGCTGCTGATACGATGGCCGTTGCGCTCGTAAGCGGCGGTTTCTACAACCTCGAAGCCAAACTGCTGGCCCGCCGACGTAAGCAGCGCATAGTCTCCCTTGCGCTGATGCCCGAAGCGAAAATCGTTACCCACTATAAAGCTCTTTACGCCGAGGCCATCTACCAGGATGTTGGCGATATAGTCCTCGGCACTCAACTCGCTCAGCTGCTTATCGAACGTCAATTGAAATACGAAGTCGATACCAAAACTTTCCAAGAGATCCAGCTTTTCTTGCAGTATCGTCAACCTGGCCGGGCAGCTCTGATCATTGTCAGCGAAGAACTCTTCCGGGTGCGGCTCGACCAAGATCACCACAGAAGGCAAGTCAAATTGCTCGGCCTTCTGTTTTAACTGATCCAGTATTAGCTGATGCCCCAGATGCACTCCATCGAATTTGCCAATGGTGGCTACACAACTTTCCTGAAGCTGAGAGAAACGATTCGTGTCTTCGAAGATAATCATTGATTGGGCGCTACTCACAAAAGCGCGAAATTATACTCTTTTATGCTCGATCTGTGCAGGATTATGCAGTATTGAACGCGATAATGGCGTGAAGACCGGGCCATTGCACGCTATCGGAGAGGCGGAAGCATTCCGAGATTGACGTAACTCCGCCAGTGCCATGTGAGTCGCTACGGCTATGAAGTCCGCTGCGGCCCTCAGATGCAACACTAACTACGCCGTCGTATCGCTATCTACTCTGTCTCCTGCCGAATCGCCCTGCTTTAGCCCCGCCAGGCCCTTCCTGAAGAGCACACGCGCCAAGACTAGAAGACAAATGATCAGCACACCCTGCCCAATCAATGTATTGACCACAGAGATGGTCTCAGGACGGGTGGAGATGAAGATAAGATTCACTAAGGTAGCCAAGGCCGCTATTGACACAATGGCGGAGCCTATAAGCTGAATGCTGGCGACAAATTTATTCATACGACTATTCTAAGCGTTAAATAGCTTAAGCACTATCCTGCAGTTTGTGAAAAGACATGAAATGCTCGTAGCCATCAGCACCGAGGAAACGACTCAGCGTCTTCGCGTCGGTCTGACGCGCATCGACAATTATGAGCCCTTCGAGAGAATCATTAAAATTGGGATGAATATTGAAGCAGACTAGCTTGCCGTTTACCGAGAGATAGTGTCTAAGCAGCACCGGAACCGCCTTGCCCGGATCGCAGCGCCCTATCAATTTGCCCAACATCTTAACATTGGATAACTCGGCGAGCATCTCTTTGGTCCACACGCGATTCATGATCTTGTGCGGCGTTATGGGTTTAACTAACTTATCGAACTCATTTGCCTTGAAATTCATCAACATAGTGTCGGCTATGAGCGCGCGCGCCAGATCGCTATATTCTCTTGACACAGACACAGAGCCAAATAAAGTGTGATACTTGGGCCTTTCTACCAGGATTCGGCCAATGCCGCGCCACAGCAGATTTAGCGATACCGGTTTCTTCTGGTAGTCGGGATGAATAAAACTGCGCCCCATCTCTATCGCCGAACCTAATCGTTTGATAAAGGCCTCATCGTATTTGTACAGCGAGCGGCTGTAGAGCCCCTTCACTCCATATTTGGCGACGATCTCATCCACCAGGCCGACACGGTAGGCTCCGGCTATTCTTAACGCCATCTTGTCCCACAGAAAGAGATGCAGATAGTGCGGATCGAATTGATCCGAATCTTTAGACAGGCCGGTCCCCTCGCCCACGGATCTAAACGTTACCTCCCGGGCTATGGCAATCTGCTCCATGATGGGGCCAAGTCGGTCGAACGGCGCACAATAGACATCTAACTCCTCGTGCTCAATCAATCGAAATTCCTCGAGGCTCCCTATCGTTACCAGCAACTCGGCGCTGCCCGCCGCCGGATTGAAATCGGCCACCAGCTGGTGCTTTAAATTGGGTATTGTCAGGGGTTCTCTAATGAGCGCATCGGTGCTGACACGGAGATAATCTGTTATCGCCCTGGGACTCTGCAGGAGCCGAAGCTCTGCCGCAGGCACGGGGCGCCCGAAACGCAGCGTAAGGCTAAAGTCTTGTTTATTGGCCAACTGACGCGGCAGAAGCGCCGTTCGCAGCCTCGGATGAATCATGCCTGCCGCATAAAACAGGCGACTGTTAACACCGCCAACATGTATCGGCAGACAGGTAGCCTGATAGCGTTTCAGCAACTGTCCGACCAGTCGATTCCAGCGTCGGTCCTGAATTCGGCGATGGCCATGCTCGTAAGCTGAGACCATACCGGCGGGGAAGATTAATACGGCGCCTTCATTGCCCAGATGTTTGTGGACCTGCTTGATACTGGCCACATTGCCCGAGGCCGCTGCGCTGGACAACACGTCCACTCCGATGAAAATATCGGCAAGTTCGGGGATCCTTCGCAATAGCTCATTGGTTAATACTTTGAGGTCGGGCCGAATATCGGAAATCACCTTGGCGATAGCCACTCCCTCGAGACCACCGAGCGGATGATTCGCTACGATCAGGACGGGGCCGGTACGTGGCAGTTCCTGAAGATTCGAATCGTTAATTAATTTCAGACTGACACCGAGAGAATCGAGGGTGTACTGAAGAAACTCGTGCGGCGTACATCCTTCAGGACGCGCATCGTAGATTGCGCCGAGTCGATTCAGGCCGAGCGCCTTCTCTAGCAGGGCCGAGACAAATCGTGGCTTAAAGGGCAAACGGCAGGGATTAGTCATTGTTAGGGTATTTCTTCACCAAATTATTTTCGAAGCGCCAGGCGCGATAAAGCGCCGTCAATCCAGGCGGTTTACTCCCCAATTTGCGGTTAGCATTTCCAAGCTCAAACAGCGTGTGATATTGCCGCAACAGGGTTCTAAGCGCCGTTGAGAGTCGCGCTTTTCTATCCCATATGTTGATGGATTCGGAACTCGCTCCATTGATTTCTATAATATTGAAATCGACTCCGCCGCGCAGGCTGTCCACATCTTTGAATTTAACATCGAGTCGTCCGTAATAAAATCCTGGGATATCGAAGAATATTTTATCCAGCGATTGTGACAGCTTTCGGTCAATTAGATAAGCCGCATCTCTAAACACGGCTCCGCGACAGTGGCTCGCTGAGAACACCAGCCTAAAAGGCTCTCCGCGTTTGATTACTTCGTCCCAGCGCTTTGAGTGCCTCTCACGATAGAGATGCAATAGCGCGCCCGCACGCGGATCGGCGGCTATTAACTGACCGAGTCGACTCTCCCCATCACCCACGACATAGGGTGTGTATTTTAAGGTCAACGAGGTAATCTCTCCGACCTGCTTCCGGGGATCGCGCACATAGAAAACGCCTGCCTCGGCATCCCACTGACTTAATTTCTGAAACTGAATACACCCCCCAGCGGGAAAACCGCTCAGATACTCCTGCAATTCGCTCTCATCGTGTAGCAGCCGCACGCCTGCACCACGACAGCCAATGTTCGGCTTGCCCACAACCGGAAACCCCAAGCCTGCTTGCTCCAGGACTTTCATCGCACGCTCGGCTTGCAGCGGCACGGATTCTTCCACCACTTCGAACAGGACCCAGGGCAGTATCCACTGCCGCGCATAGTCTCCTGCCAGATCAAACACCGCTGATTTCGACACGCCCACCATGCCGGAGAGGGGAATACCGGGGTTCGCTATGAGCGGAAGACTCAGGCTTCGATATCGAATGGAGAGTAGCAGCCACTGAATAACCACAGGCACATACATCAGCCACATCGGCCAGAACTCGAACAATGAGGTGGTCCGCCCGGAATTGTCGAGCGCTGGCATGCCGTCTGGCACGTAGGCTGTATCGCTTGTACTGGTCTTATCCAAAATGTGCAGGAAATTCCTTAGATTATCGACTAGCAGACCGGATCGCCTGTCAATTATTCCACCGCGTTGCGGCGGAACTGCTGGGCAAGGCGGCGCGATTATCGCATTGACACCACAAAGGCTCAAATGCGGTAGCGAAGCCCTTGAAGCCACTGTTACTATCTATGCACTAATTACTCGGACAATGGACCCATGTTGGGAAAAATATTACTGACACTAGCTGTGATCGTTATTGCCTTCTTATTCGTTCGGCAGCGCGATATTAAAGCGAAGTCACAAGCTCGTCCCGATGTGGTGAAGGCTGCCGGCGAACCCAGGCAGCGACCAGACGATAGCCTATCAGCCGATTTAAGACTGGGTGCCTATATGTTTCTTGCCTTGATCGTAGGCCTCGGCCTCGCCCTGTACTACTTCCAATGGCAGGACGATCACTCCATAGTGACGGTGCGCTTACACAGCGAAGGTCAGCTAGACCCCATCGAATATCGGGTCTACAAATACCAATTGCAGGAGCGCTCATTTACCACGCTCGATGGCACCCTGGTTACGGTAGCAAGCAGCGAACGCATGGAAGTTGAAGGCTTGTAACACCGACCCGTGCAATTCGGAGAACAACATCGCCAAGAAATCTAACAAAGTAGTCACTGGCGGCGGCTTCAAGGCTATACAGTACGTCATGTCCTGTGCGCGGCAAGTCGGCACCAGAAAACTAGCCGCGGCGGTGAAGTCGAACAATACCTGCAAGGCTTGCGCCTTCGGCACAGGTGGGCAGCGCGGCGGGCTGCATAACGAATACAGTAATCGCATCGAAATCTGCAATAAGAATATCCAGGCTCAATTGAGTGATATTCGTGAGCCAATACCGATCCAGATATTCGAACAGAACAGCATCCGTGAGCTACGTGAATTAAGCGCGAAGCAACTGGAAGATTTGGGGCGCCTGGCGACGCCTCTGTATAAGCACGCGAATGCCGAGTCGTATCAGGCCATTAGCTACGAACAGGCGACAGCCATGTGCGTGCAGCGGCTTCGACATAGTGACCCACGGCGCAGTTTTTTCTATGCTTCCGGCAGATCATCGAACGAGGCCGCGTTCATTCTGCAACTCTTCGCACGCCTGTTCGGTTGTAATCACATCAATAATTGTTCTTATTACTGCCATCAGGCTTCAGGCGTCGGCCTTAGCAACAGCATCGGGAATGGCACAGCGACGATACGATACGGCGACCTGCACAAGGCGGATTTGATCTTTGTCTTCGGTGCCAATCCCGCCTCGAATCATCCCCGCTTCGTCAAAGTATTGCTCGAATGTCGACAACGCGGCGGACAAGTAATAGTCATCAACCCGGCACGGGAAGCTGGCCTCATACGTTTTGCCTCTCCTGGCAATTTCAAATCCATGATTAGCGGCGGGTCTGAGGTTGCTTCGCAGTATTGTCAGCCTCACGTTGGCGGCGACGTGGCATTGATTTGCGGCATGGCGAAACAGCTAATCGAAAACAACCATGTCGACAAATTATTTATAGACTCTTTCTGCGAAGATTTCGATGCTTATGCTGCATTTATCACCAACCTCAAATGGTCTGCTATAGAGCAAGAATCCGGGCTAGCACGTTCTGAGATCGAATCCCTCGCCAACACCTATGCCGCAAGCGAACGCACCGTCTTCTCATGGGGTATGGGCCTTACCCACCATCTCAACGGCACGGATAATGTAGAGGCCATCGCCAGCCTTGCTCTACTGCGCGGCATGATCGGCGGCGAAGGCAAGGGTCTGCTGCCGCTGCGCGGCCATAGCAATGTCCAGGGCGTTGGCTCCATGGGGATGACTCCAGCATTGAAGGCCGACGTGTTTGCTGCGATCGAGAGAGAGTTTCGAGTCGAGTTACCTACCGAAACCGGCATGGATACCCTGGCCTGCATTCAGGCCGCCGCTGCGGGAGAGATAGATTTTGCCTTCCTGCTTGGCGGCAATCTGTTTTCGGCGAACCCTGATACGAAGTTCTCGGAACAAGCGCTGAATCGAATTCCGTTCAAGGTGATGATCAATTCGACGCTGAATCAAACCCATCTAAATGGGGTTGACGGCGAAAACCTCATCCTGCCTATTCGAGTCCGTGACGAGGAGACCCAAGCTACCACCCAGGAGTCTATGTTCAACTATCTGCGCATGAGTGATGGCGGCTTCGATAGAATTGCATCCCTGCAGTCAGAGGTACAGCTCATTAGCGCTATTGCTGCTCAGCTTATTGACAGCGATGTTCTTGATTTTACCGAGTTCCAGCGCCACCAATCGATACGCGAAGCCATCGCTAGATTGATCCCCGGATTTGCCGGCCTGGCTGATATTGATGCTAGCAGGAAGGAATTTCATATCGAGGGCCGGCAACTGGCGAGCCCAAAATTTGCAACGGCATCGGGTAGGGCAAAATTCTGCATACCCACGCAATCGCACTGGGATAGCAAGGCCGAGATAGAGGATAGCAATCGTTTCACACTGACCTCAGTTCGAAGCGAAGGCCAATTCAATACGATCATTTATAGTGAGGAAGATGTCTATCGGAGTCAGTCTCATCGTCAGGTCCTATTCATCCACGCCGACGACCTGAAGAAGCTCGGACTAAATGAGCAAGACAGGGTCGATGTTATTAGCGAGACAGGCATTCTACGCAACTTGAGTATTGCGCTGTACGATATCAAACGCGGCAATATCATGTGCTATTTTCCAGAGGCTAACGTCCTGGTCCCACAGTCGGTAGATCCGAGGAGTCGAACGCCCTCCTTCAAATCGATCTCCGTCTCGATTCAGAAGTCCGCCGCCTAGAGCTGCGTTAGCTCGCGCTTGTTGCGATGCTCCGAAGCCGGCCTAAGGGCAAACTCGATCATGCGATTAAAGTCGCCATCGGCGTTGATCAACACCAGCTCATCACCCTCCAGCACAAAGACCGACACGGCGCTGAGCAATTCACGTTCGAGATCCATACCGGCCAAAACCCAGACCTGCTTACCGTCATCGCGCACCCTCACGATGGTTTCCCAATGCAGCCTCGCTGTGTGTGCATCAAGTGCCGCGGAGAAGTTGACGTCATTGAAATCGATGTGCTGCCCATTCGATTTTACGTTGTAGACGGCTACCTGAATATGGTCCAGACCGACGATAGCGGCATCACCCTCAGTGACGAAGCTCAATAAACCCAAAAACCCATTACCAACCGATAGTGCAAACTCCTTTTCGAGCCGTATATCGGGCAGCTGCTGTGCAAGCGAATGTCGCGCGTGTCTGAATGACTTATCACTGAATGACATGCAGGCAGTGAGCTGCGCCATGATTACCACACTGATGAGTTTTTTCATGATTCTTATTCTCTACATTGCCATCGAGGCGCCCGTTGGCGCCTCGATGGTTTTATTGGCCAGTTACTTCCAGATCGACGAGTTCATCGAGTTCGAAGCGACGTCCCAGTGCACTGATATCATCGGTACTGATATCGCCGACAATATTCACCAGGACTGTCTCCCCTGGCTCAGCGATCATGATAGCGATGCCGTAAATAACCTCCGCGTTGTCCGCGAGGCGGAAGTAAATATCCACGTGACTGCTGTCTTCACGTACCCGTACAACGCGTTCCCATCCTGTGGCATCCAGGTCCTGCGCCATAACAGACATAGACGCGGCTACTTCATCGACATCTATGTCCTCGCTCTCAAAGACATTTACCGTTACCCGAAGCAGTTTCGAGATAAAATCGGCCGCCTCTTGGTCCTCGCTACGAATCAGATTCGTAATCATGTTGAGCAGTGGAGCCTTCAGGCTGATCTCCACAGTGGGTTCGCTGGCGGCGATCCTGGTGAGACGAGCGAAGTCCACAAACCCTGGATGGTTTTCTACCTCATCGGATGCTGCCATCACCACGGGAATCAGGCAGAGGCAAAACAGCGGTGCCAGTATTCTGGTAAATATTTTCATACAGTTACCTCTCAATTTCATATTCTGAAGCTAGTTGAAATAGCTGTGCGTTCGTTAAACTTGATAAAAATCTATATCGGTCCATTCTGCAACGGGTCGCTCTCTCTCATCATGGCCTTCTCAAACGAGGCATTGATCGAATCCTGTATCGGGCTCACCAGGAAACGGTCGCCGATCATGACTTCTGTGCGCTGGCTCAGTTGATTCAGATAGTCGATGGCCACATTCAGCTCCTCCAGTGCGCGGGAAATATCTTCCGCGCTGTATTGTTCGGCTGACTCATTGGCCACTAACTGCTCTGGCTTATCGCGCGGCGTTATAACACTGAAGCTGACTGCCAGCGCAATCACGGCCACAACAGCGCTCGACAGGCCATAGCGGAAATACAGGGGCAGTCCATACAAGAAGGCGCCTAGCTGCGAAGGTAGCGATTCTCTCTGTCGCGGCTCAGCGGTCTGACTCTCTGCGGCTGCGGATCGATATACAGGCTCCAGTACAGAATCCATACAGTCGATCTGTGGCAGTTCCATAACCGCATCATGCACAGTCTGTGCATAGCGAAATTCGCTAGCACAGACGGCGCATGCCTGAACATGGGACACGAAGACTAGCTGCTGCGCCTCATTCAGCTCTTGGTCCAGATAGCCATCTATCTGTAACTGTATAAAATAGCACTGTGATTCATTACTATTTGGCATGACGATTACCCTTGTCACTCCCTGCCACCAAGACAGGCTTTGTGGCTTTTGAATTATCAGCTGCTTGAGTTTCGAACAGCTGACGCAATTGTGTGTTCTCTCTGAGTTTCCGCCTTGCGCGATGCAGATAGACTTTAACCTGACTGGTACTCAAATCGAGGCTGCCCTGAATCTCTTCGTAGCTCAGGCCCTGTATATCGCGCATGATCACGATGGAACGAAAAGGGTCATCCAGCGCCTTGATCGCACTCTGCAGATGTCGCTTGAATGAATCCTGATCCCTTCCGGATTCATCGAAGTCCTCCCCCACCTGTTCTTCCACCTCGGCAAACTTGTCCAGGTTGTCTTGCTGCCCACGCTGCTTACGCACATGGTCTATGACAGAGTTATGCGCCACTCGCATTAGCCAGGCACCGAGCTTCTCATGATCGATTTTCTGCCAGTTTTGCCACAGCTTGATGAACACCTCCTGTGTCACATCCTCGGCGTCTTCTCGCACGCGCAAGCTGTAGTGAGCAAAAGAGAAGACCCGCTGCCGATACAAGTCTATAGCCTGTTGATAGAGTGCTCGCATTTGATGATAAAGACGCAATGTGAGAAAAAAAGTTACAGTAGATTAATTACACTGGGCTTGGAAGCCTTGTCTAAAGGAAAATCAACGACTTAAACGGTTGTTCTGTCTCATTGACCTGCGGGTGGAGGCGATTGCCTTGCTATACTTTGGCTATTCTAAAACTCACCTAGATTAACCACACATGGCCCTAAGACGACTGCTTCTTACCGTTCTGCTAGCGCTGCTTCCCACGGTAATGTTGGCGGCGGAGCAGACTGTCCAACTCAACAATGGCGCCTCCGTCAGGCTCTTCTTCTTTGAACCCCATGTGGATACCGGCCCACCTCCATTGGCAATATTTATTGCCGGCGGGGCGAACAATGAGTTTATGGCCAAGGCTCAATTCTGGTTAGGCAAGGAATTTGTCGATCGCGGCTGGGCAATAGCTGTGCCCATTTCTCCGGATGGCCGCCAGTTCTCCCTTGGTGACAGTTCCGTCCTGCCCCAGATTATTGAGCAGTTGGTTGCAAGCCATAAATTATTGGACTCGAAACCATTGCTGGTCGGTATGTCCAGCGGCGGCAGCGAAGCCATGGCGATCGCTGCTCTCAACCCACAAATCTACCGTGGAGTCGTAGCCACACCCGGCAGAATCAAGCCCGACGCGACTCTCGAGAATCTGCACGGCCTGCCGTTCTACATCAGGGTTGGGGAGAAGGATGATTTCCATTGGCATCGCACACTGGAGGCTATGTCCGGGCGACTCAGGTCGGCAGGCGCAGAGGTAGATTCAGCAATCGTGCAGGGCGCGAGGCACGTCTTCCAAATAGACTGGACTAGTCTTCAGGCATGGCTGGAAAACTTGCAGTAGCCTGGCAGCAATCGCGCCAGGCTACCGCAAGACCGCGCTAGAACCGGGCTTCTTCGATCCAGTAATTTGTCACAATGCCATCTGTAAACTCAATCGATAGAGTCTCTGTACGCTCTGCTTCGACATCCACCGAGAACACGAGAAAAAGCCCCACTTCGGTATCCTTCTCCGATCGGTTTCTGTATTTCCAGATTTCTGTGCCATCGGCGTAGTTCAGCTTGGTAATCGGATTGCCGAATGAGGTGCTCACCCAATCCTGATCGGTTTCCCCAAGTTGCAGCCTCGATACATCGGACTCATTCCATACCGTCTGCAGTGGACGTGAATCAGAATTGACAGTGACAAGACAGCCTGTCAACACGATACTCAGTACAAGTAATAGAGCATTCTTAATCATTTAGTATTCCCCGTTAGCAGTAATTTTTTTCAGATCAAGTTTCTTCGCTTGGCAACCATCATTGGCTGTACCAGACAGCCGGAAGGTCACACTTGCGTGACTTCTACACTCTTAGACGCACGCTCGCCGAAAAGGTTACAGCGATCACCCGTGCCATACTAAGTGTTGCCGCTGAATCAAAGCTGAACGTGCTTGTTGCACAATGGATTAAAGAAATCACCAAGATTGATCGATTCAAGTCCATTACTGGTGAATTCGCACCTTCAGACCATAATTCTAGTGAGATGACCGATGTACGGTATATTTAATAGCCTATTCCCGCTATGGGCGATTCTGATCTCGCTGACTGCATTCTTCTTCAGCGCGCCATTCGCCGCCCTGAACTCGGCCCTCGTTCCTCTGCTTACCGCTGTCATGTTCATGATGGGACTGACCCTCACCAAGGCAGACGTTCTGCGCGTCGCCAAGGACCCCAAACCGGTAGCGGTGGGCGTAGTGCTGCAATTTTTGCTAATGCCAATACTCGCCCTGACACTCTCCAAAATGCTGCAACTTTCGAATCAACTCACTATCGGCATGGTGTTGGTAGGAAGTTGCGCCGGGGGCACCGCGTCCAATGTCGTCTGTTATCTCGCGAAGGGAGATGTTGCACTATCTATTAGTATGACCCTGGTTTCTACTCTGGTTGGGGTTATTGCGACCCCATTACTCTGCGCCTTCTATCTCTGGGCTACGGTTAGCGTAGATACCTTGGCGCTGCTGCTGAGCATTTTGCAGATGGTGTTTATACCCGTTGTATTGGGATTCGGCTGTAATACCTATCTGCCCAATCTCTCGACCCGAGTGGAGTCTCTGATACCGACACTTTCAATATTGATCATCCTGTTGATCATAGCCATCGTGGTCGCACTCAATGCTGACAGGCTTCTCGATATCGGACTGATCACATTGCTCGCCGTCGTCCTGCACAATCTCTCCGGGTTGGCCGGTGGTTTCTACGTAAGCCGCCTACTCGGGCTAGATCTAAAACAGAGCCAGACCATCGCTATAGAAGTGGGCATGCAAAATTCCGGCTTGGGGGTCGCGCTCGCAACGCAATTTTTCTCCGCTACTGCCGCCTTACCGGGCGCCTTGTTCAGCGTCTGGCACAATATTAGCGGCTCGCTGCTGGCCTCATTCTGGGCGCGCAAAAGATCGTCACTCGAGTACCTGTTAAAAGACGAAGCAAGGACCCTGCCCCCTGAGTGAATTCGGTGTCAGAGTTAATCACGCAATGCTGCTTCGTCATTGTAAAATTGAATTAACTTTCTGTGGTGCTTGACTTATTTTTTCAGACGATTAAAATTCGCGCATTAAATTTTGTAACGCTTTGTGAAGACAATGACTATCCAAATAATTCTCAGCACGATGACAACAACTATGGCCATTCTGGGTCATCAGTTCTGTTCGCGCGTGGTGAAGAACTGGGAGACCTGCTTGGAGTGATTTTCTAACAATCAAACGATTCGCAATCGAATTAAAGAAAAGACCTCTAAGTTCAGAAACCTAGAGGTCTTTTTTTTATTTAAACTTTTTCATTAATGCCCGCAACACTGTAGGCACTGGGGAACTATTGTGCAAAATAAACTGCACAGAAACATAAACCTTATCTACGGGCTCGCCTTCTTCCATAGCTTTATGGTGATCGTTCCTGTGATTGTGCCTTTCTTCATGGATAAAGGACTCAGCCTGGCGGATATCTTTTACCTGCAGGCTGTGTTTGCTACTGCCATTGTAGTGTTTGAGGCGCCCTCTGGATATTTCGCCGACGTATGTGGGCGCAAGACTGCGCTGGTGCTGGGCGGCATTATTCATGGCGCAGGATACTTCTATCTGAATTTTGCGGACGAACTTGGCAGCTTAATTATTTTCGAAATTACCGTGGGCATTGCTGCCAGTCTTTTATCCGGCGCAGACTTGGCATTGTTGTATGACACACAGAAAGCCTTAGAGGGCGATGAAGAGATTGAACATAGCAAGGCAATCTCTCATCTCGGTTTTTTCAGGAGCAGTTCCGAAGGCTTGGGAGCGCTCGCTGGAGGAGCGTTAGTGATCTGGTCATTTGACGCGACAGTAGTCGTTCAATCCGCCGCGGCCTGGATGTGCCTGGTGTTGGCATTGCTGATTATTGAACCACCATACAAGAAAGCAGGAGACGACAGCAAACGCATCCAGATATCGGCAATTCTACGTCACCTTTTCACTAGCGATCCGGTGCTGCGAAACGTAGTTATCGCGATCCCCTTGTATAGCCTCGCCACGTTTCATGTCGCATGGCTTATGCAGCCCTATTGGGAAGCTCAGGGAATCTCTCTTGCCATGTTTGGCTTGCTATGGTTTTCGCAAAGTCTAGTGGTCGCTACCGCAGCGAGATTTGGTTTTGTAGTCGAGCGTCGACACGGTGCCGTATTCTCGTTAGTACTGATGGGGCTTCTGCCAATTGCGGGACACTTCGGCATGGCATGGGCGCAAGGCTGGCCCGGCATTCTTATCGGCCTGCTGCTGTTCGCCTGCCGCGGCCTGAATCAGGTGATTCTGGTCAATGCCATGAACCGACGCATACCGAGCGAATTCAGGGCGACGGCGAATTCATTCACCAGTTTTCTGTTTCGCCTGGCTTTTATTACCACTGGCCCAGTGGTGGGCTATCTGGCAGAAACCAAGGGACTGGGAATGACACTGAACGTTCTGGGGCTGTCATCCATTGCGCTATTCGTTTTCGTGATGATGCCACTGATTCAATCGGTCAAAGCTATCCCGCAGCAGGTTGCTGCATAAGTATCCCTCCCCGCTAGGGGGCATGTGCTCACAAATCCCCCCCGTGAGTGCCTGCCCCCATTTTTTTCGCTCATTTGTGTAGAAAAATGCACCATTACGGGTCATTTTAAGCCTCGCTCCAAACCTGCATTCCGCCGACGCACCAGAATAGAATCACATCGATTGCGAACCCTGAATTTTCTGCGTCGTATTGGTGCTTTCGCAGGCGGCATGGTAAAGTTTTGGGGCTGCGCAGTGCCGCTCAAGAGAGATAAACAAGCCCTTATGCTGGATCGGTGGCTTGATGGGTAAAATCCAGTTCATTTGTAGCAGCTTAAATAAAAAGTACCAGAATCGCGCATATTCGCCGTTCCTATAAATGGAAAGCGACTCAAAATGATGCAGGAGAGAATCAATGAAACTAATTACCGCAATTATTAAGCCGTTTAAATCTGATGATGTACGAGAAGCACTGTCCGAATTAGGTGTGAGCGGCATGACCATGACCGAAGTAAAAGGCTTCGGCCGCCAAAAGGGACACACGGAACTGTACCGTGGCGCAGAATATGTCATCGACTTCCTTCCCAAGGTAAAACTCGAAATAGCCGTCGCGGATGAATTATCCGATGCTGTGGTTGAGGCTATCTGCAAGGCGGCGAACAGCGGACAGATTGGCGACGGCAAAATTTTTGTTAGCGCGCTCGAGCAGACTGTTCGAATTAGAACCGGGGAAACTGGTAACGACGCGCTATAGGGAAGCCAATAACAATGATAACTAGAATTCCTGGAGTAAAGTATCTGGTAACAACTCTTCTGCTCTTCTTTCCAGCCGTGGCCTCGGCACAAGACGCCCTTAGCGGCGCGAATACAGCCTGGATATTGACCTCCACGGCGCTCGTGTTGTTCATGACGCTGCCCGGACTTGCTCTTTTCTACGGCGGACTTGTTAGGACTCGAAATGTACTTTCGGTGCTCATGCAATGTTTCGCTATTGCCGTTGTGGTTTCCCTGCTCTGGCTTGTGGTTGGCTACAGCATCGCCTTTGGCCCATCGGAATCGGCCTACTGGGGTGGTCTAAGCAAGGCGATGTTTAGCGGCGTCGTGGTGGATTCTCTATCCGGTGACATTCCGGAAACCGTCTTCGCCTCGTTTCAGATGACTTTCGCAATCATCACACCGGCTCTAATCGTAGGCGCGTTCGCGGAGAGAATTAAATTCTCCGCTATGTTGCTGTTCTCGGCGCTGTGGACACTGATTGTCTACTTCCCCGTCGCGAACTGGGTTTGGGGCGGAGGTTGGCTGGGCCAGATGGGTTTGCTCGATTTCGCGGGTGGCACCGTAGTGCATGTGACCGCGGGTGTCGGCGCCCTGATATTCGCGCTCGTCCTCGGGCGACGTACGGGCTTTCCCGAAACACCAATGATGCCCCACAACCTGACTATGAGCTTCACTGGAGCCGGAATGCTCTGGGTAGGCTGGTTTGGATTCAATGCTGGAAGCGCGCTGGCAGCGGATGGTAGTGCAGGCATGGCTATGTTCGTTACCCACATCTCAGCAGCAACCGGTGCGCTATCTTGGATGGCCATAGAATGGATCAAGCACGGCAAGCCGAGCGGACTGGGTGCGATCACTGGCATGGTAGCCGGGCTGGCGACGATCACTCCCGCCTCGGGTTCCGTCGGTCCCGCCGGCGCCCTTATTGTCGGCCTCAGTGGTGGCGTGATCTGCTATTTCGCCACAACCTATCTAAAGCAAAGAATTAAAATTGACGATTCCCTCGATGTATTCCCAGTTCACGGTGTGGGTGGAATCGTGGGCACCCTGCTTGCCGGGATATTAGTTTCTGGCAACCTGGGCATCTTTAGCGGCAACGGACTAGCCGAGGGCATGACTATCAGCTCGCAAGTTACGGTGCAAATAATTGGCATCGTTTCGGTAGCGGCCTACACCGGTATACTCACTTTCATACTGCTTAAGATTGTGGGAGCGGTTACTTCAGGCATTCGTGTTTCGCAGGAAGAGGAACAGGTCGGCCTCGATATCACCGACCACGATGAGAAAGGCTATTCTCTGTAGCTTGAGCTCGAACGTAAAAGGCTGGCCAACGGTGTTCTGGCCAGCCTTTTTTATGTGCGGCATTGCTGCCCGATATTGAGACTCATTCTAGGTACTTAGTTGCTCTTACGCAGCGTGGTGATGGCATAAACCAGTTTATTACCCTCCATATCGGTGAAGTGAGTAGCGACCAAACAAGTGCTGCGGCCATCCTTAATCAATTCACCCTTTAGCAGGAAACGCGGGCCCAATACCGGCGCGAAATAGTCGATGCGCATATTCACTGTAGCCGACCATTTAAATTCCTCCTGACTGCTGAACAGGGTACGCACTGTGTAGATAGAGATCATATCAACATAGGTGCCAGTGAATCCGCCGAACAGCTGGTCTCGTGGATTCAACAGATGTTTGGGCAGGTGGGCCTCGATTTCGACCAAACCACGCTCTTCTCGTACTATCTTCCATTTACTGGACTCGACCAGATCGCCAGCATTGTGACCTGGTTTCAGAAAGATAGGGCGGCTCGTATTGCTTGCATCTGTCATGACGTATCCCTTCACGTTGGCTTATCGTGGTGTGGCCCAGCGGCCGTAAAAGTGCCCGAGAATGCAGCAAAAGCCCATGCTGGTCAAATCCAGAAGGCATCCCTTATACTGGCTGAAGCGCAACGACTTAATAATTCAGAACAATAAACTGGAGCAGGCCATGAAACACCTTCAGCATGCAATTAAGCAAGCCATCGCAGTATTGATATCACTGCCCTTACTACTCTTAAGTACAGCTTTACAGGCCGATGGATTTCCAACTGCCACACCGGAAGATGTGGGCGTATCCTCTGAGCGCCTGCAACGTCTCTCAAACACTATGCAACGCTACATCGACAGCAATATGCTGGCGGGAACGGTATCTTTGGTGGCTCGCAACGGCAAGGTAATACACGTCGAGTCACAGGGCTGGAAGAACAAGGAGAGCGGAGAGAGAATGACTGACGATTCTATCTTTGTCATCATGTCCATGACCAAACCGATTGTGTCTACCGCCCTGATGATGCTCTATGAAGAAGGGCGCTTCCTGCTCACCGATCCCATTACCGATTGGATTCCCGAGATCGCCGGCAAGCAAGTCGTCATCGAAGAAGACGGAGTGAATTATCGTATGTCGGCTCGCAGGCCGATCACCTTCCGTCACGTACTCTCCCATACCGCCGGCGTCGATCCGAGTAGAGAAGTGCTGAGCGAAGAAGAATTGGCACTGCTGCCGCGAATGGCAACGCTGGAACAGACGATTATTAACCGCGCGCCGCTTCCACTCAATTTTCACCCGGGCGACGACTGGCAGTATGGAAGCTCTACCGACTATGTCGCTCTTCTGGTGGAGCGCATCTCGGGGCAGCCCCTGGTCGATTTCTTACAGGAAAGAATCCTGGACCCACTACAAATGTATGACACTTCTTATATTGTGCCTAGAGACAAGATCGATCGTGTCGCTGCCGTCTATAGCCCCACCGGTCCAAATCAAACAATCGAGCTTTTCAGGGCGCCGGAGTACATCGAAACTACTTATTTCGGCGGCGTAGCTGGCCTCTCTTCCACAGTCTCGGACTACTGGCGCTTCAGCCAGATGCTATTGAACGGCGGCGAGTTAGACGGCGTGAGACTGCTCAGCCCGAAGACAGTCAATCTCATGATCAGTAACCATAGCGGCGACAACGACGTATATATACGGGGCCCGGGTTATACCTTCGGACTTGGCTTCGGCCTGGTCAGTGATGCCGGTAAAGCACGAGACCCACTAACGCCCGGTACATTCAGCTGGGGCGGTGCCTGGGGCACGATCTTTTGGGTGGACCCAGTGGAGAACATGATCGGCATCATGATGACGCAGATAACGTCCTACAGTCACCTCACGGTTCGACAGGATGTAGGGGTTACTGCGATGCAGGCTATTATCGACAGCTACAGCAACAAGCCCTACTCGGTAGCGCCCTACGCTAAACTGGATTAGCAAGGGTAGGAAAGGCAGAAAGGTGGACGGAGGACGGAGGGATTTAATTTTGATCAATTTTGGATCTGTCTCACTATCGATCAAAGTTAAACCTCTGTCCCCATAGTTTCATTACTCATTGATCCAGCAATTGATAGATTCGGCGAATGGCTCGTGGGTCTGCCCCGACTCCGCGAATCTGCGGGAAGTTTTGACTGTGATTCGTCATATCGATCTGCTGTGCCGCCTGATCCGCACTTACCCCACGGGCATACATCTGTGAAGTCTTCGTCCATAGGTCACGTAGATAAGCTTGAAAATTTCCTACCGGTTCCGTGCTGCGCATCACCGGGCCGTGGCCGGGCAACCAGGTATCGAAGTCAAGAGTCAGCAAGCCATCCAGCGTAGCCGGCCACTCATCGACGTGGCCATCACCCATGTAGGCCAGACCGGGCAACATCATGTCTCCGGTGAATACCAGTTTATCCTGCGGAAGAAAGATGACGACATCGCCGCCGGTATGCGCACGGCCGAAGTGGTGTAACTGAATCTCGCGGCTACCATTCGCAACGACCTGAAAAAGCGTCATTTTGGTTTCGAGGGTTATGTTGGGAGGCGTTGGCTGAACCTCACCAATAGCATTCATGTAATCCCGTTGCACACGATGGCGCTCGGCAAGCTCCGCCTTACGCACAGGGTCTGTTTCTGCGGCTACCTGGCGCTCCAGGTTAGCAACTGTCCCGGATACTGGATCCGAGAAACTGTGAAATGTCGCTTCATCCAGCACATTGCCTAACTCACCATTTAGTTTCTTACGGGTAAACTCGTGACCGATAATTTCTATACCTGCAGGGAAAGCTTGATTACCGTGAGCATGATCGAAATGGTAATGGCTATTAACCAAGTAGCGAATCGGCTTGTCAGTGATAACAGAAATCGAGTCAATCAGTGCGCGAGCTGCCGTCGGAGTTACATGTGAATCAACAACTAAGGTATCGAATTCACCAACCAAAACCATGGCATTGCTCATGGTATACACCGAGCCTGAACCAGTGGCTAACCAAACCCCATCGACCACCTCCTCGAAGCGATGGCTTGACGATTCAACCACCCTGCCCTGTGCGAACGTCAAAGCTGGCATTAATAGGAGCAATGTCAGAGCCGTAGTTATTCTTCTTATATGCATAGCCGTTACCTTTAGTCTGTAATCAATCAATTGTTAAAAGTGTTATTCGGGTGCCGAGAGATAAGCTGACATGTATTCCATGGCATTTCCCACGGTTGCTCCCCAAGCAGCAAAGTTATGGTCGCCATCGAAAATGCGTAGCTCGGCATGCTCGGGTTGGTGTTCTCTCAACGCCTGATAGAACACCGCGGCAAAATAGGCTATGTCGAATCGATCATGATCACCGGTATTAATATAAAAAGGAACGATGACACCCGATTGCTTGTAACCGTCGATAAAGGAAACCCAGTTCTTGCTCGCCCATAGGTCAGCGTCGAATTTGCCGTCGGTAAGAAACGTGTCCTGGCGCGTGGCGGAAGAATCTTCGGGAGGCACCGGAGCATAGACCGCAGGACTCAGCGCCGCAGCTGCCGCGAACATTTCCGGGTATTGTAAAGCGATGTTTACCGTACCGAATCCACCCGCGGAGTAGCCGCCAATGGAACGGCCCTCTCTGACTGACAGAGTTCTATAGCTGGCGTCGATATGTGGCACCAAATCCCTTACGAAGGCTGTAAGTGCTTGCTCTTCGACTCCATCAGCCCACCAAAAATTGGGATCCGCCGGGACTACAATAATCTGTGGCTGAATCTTTTGAGATCTAATTAACTGATCTGCAGTCTGTTGAATCGTGCCTGGCCCTACCCAACTCTGTTCGCTGCCCAGATTACCATGCAACAGATAGAGCACTGGATAACGCAGTCCCGAGCGCTGATAGCCATCCGGCAAATAAATATTGTAGTTATAGTCACGCCCGAGGGTCTGTGAGGCAAAAGTCTTGTGCACTAGGTCGCTGGCTGTCGCGATAGCAGTGAAGCAAAAAAGAGAGATTGTGAAGAAAATGCGTAAGCTAATCATAGTATGACTCGTCTAAGGCTCATTCATGGGAACACCGACGTTTTGGGCTTTTGCACATTAGCGTATAGCCCGAAGTCTGTAAAGAAACGGCGATAGCGCTGCATTACGCCAAATTCAGTGGTGAAAAGCGCTATGTGCTTCGCTATTTCAGAGCAATGATTTTCCCTATCCTATTGTTATATATACAGTTTTGAATCTGGCAAGCTTATTGCCAACCTTTTAGATAGAAAACCTGACATAGGGATTCGGCAATAGTGGAGCCAGCCACCCATAAGCACAACGGGGAACAAGTCATGAGAGATGTAAGCCACACAATGAAATTAAGCGCTGCCAGCCTGCTTGCTATGTTACTGGGCAGCTATCTCTACAGCGCCGACGCGGCCGAACTTCGGGACATCTCGAAGGTAAACGGTGGCATTAAAGTAGCGGCCCAGGAGCGAGTCGGCGATGTGTCTTCGGTCAATGGCGGTATCGATCTCGGTAATAGTGCCAGCGCCCGGAAACTGGATACGGTAAATGGCGGCATCGATCTGGATGATCGCGTCGCGATTAGCGCAGCAGCGACCGTCAACGGTGGCATCCGAGTTGGTCAAGATGTATCCGTAAAGGGCTCGCTGAAGACAGTAAACGGCGGTATTCGCACCGATGCCGGCACGGTCGTCGATGACAGTGTGAGAACAGTGAATGGAAAGATCACACTCATTGAAACTCGCGTGGGTGACAATGTTCAGACCAGCAATGGAGACATTTTTCTAAGACACGGTAGTGTTGTTGAGGGGGACATTGTCGTAAAAGACCGACGCTCGTGGGTAGGTCGTATCTTTAACTTCGAGCACAATCCACCGAAAATCCATATCGATGAAAGCTCATCGGTCTTGGGTGATATCCACCTTTATCGCGAAGTGGATCTGGACATCGCCGACGGAGCCCTAATTGGCGAGGTAATCGAACACTTCTAGCTGGATAATTTATCTATAAAAAACGGGTCACATGACCCGTTTTTTATGAGGGGGGGGGCTGTGCTATTACTTAAGCACCGCTAAACCTACCTGTTCTGCCTTCTCTCGCAGCAAGTATTTCTGCACCTTGCCCGTGGAGGTCTTATCGATAGGGCCGAACACAACCTTCTTGGGGATCTTGAACCCTGCCAACTCTTCTCTGCAATAGGCTATCAATTCATCCGCCTCCATCTGCTGACCATTTTTCAGCGACACGAAGGCACAGGGCACCTCTCCCCATTTTTCATCGCTACTAGCTACTACCGCCGCCTCCAGAATCTTTGGATGTTTAAATAAAACCGACTCAACTTCGAGCGAGGATATGTTCTCACCACCAGAGATAATGATGTCTTTCGAGCGATCCTTAATCTGCGTATAGCCGTCTTCGTGCCAGACAGCAAGATCACCCGAGTGAAACCACCCTCCCTTGAATGAGGCCTGAGTAGTCTTGGGGTTCTTCAGATAGCCCTTCATCACAAGATTTCCACGCATGAATATCTCACCCATGGTGGTGCCATCTTTTGGAACTGGCAGCAGCGTCTCCGGGTCGGCAACCATAAGCTCATCCTGCAGTGGTGCCCTCACACCTTGCCTGGCCAAAAGTTCCGCTCTTTCCTCAACGGAGAGCTCGGCCCAATCATCCTGTGGAGCGCAGACCACGCAAGGACCGTAGGTCTCAGTAAGTCCATAGACATGAGTCACTTCAAAGCCCATATTTTCCATGCTCGCTATCACAGCGGCCGGAGGTGCCGCTCCTGCTGTCATCGCCTTAATCCCTTTCGCAATGCCTACCTTTAATTTGTCGTCTGCGTTGACGATGGTGTTTAGTACCACAGGTGCCCCACAGAAATGCGATACCTTATGCTGCTTGATTGCAGTGAAGATAGCCTCGTCACGCACATGACGGAGACAGACGCTAGTTCCTGCGGCGGCGGCAAGGCCCCAGGGAAAGCACCAGCCGTTGCAGTGAAACATCGGCAGTGTCCACAAATAGATCGGGTGCATTGTCATATCCCAACACATATTGTTTGATATGGCGTTCAAATAAGCACCGCGGTGATGAAAAACAACCCCTTTGGGGTCTCCAGTGGTGCCGGATGTGTAGTTCAGCGAGATCGCCTGCCATTCGTCTTCAATCTGAAAGCAGCTATAACTGTCGTCGCCCTGCGCTATAAAATCCTCATAGCATTGCGAGCCCAATAGTTCTCCGCCTGAGAATGTTGGATCATCAATATCGATCACAGTAATATCGTTCGGCACTAACTTCAGCACTGCTTTAATCGTGTCACTGTATTCCCGGTCCGTGAACAGCACCTTTGCCTCGGCATGTTCTAAAATAAAAGCGATAGCCTTCGCATCAAGACGCACATTCAACGCGTTCAGCACGGCGCCGGTCATTGGCACACCGAAGTGACCCTCGAATGTTTCCGGCGTATTGGCGCCCATGAAGGCGACCGTGTCACCCTTACCTATACCAATTTTAATCAAGGCAGAAGCGAGCAGACAGCAGCGCTTGTAAGTCTCTGACCAGGTGAATTGTTTTTCGCCATGAATAAGCGATATCTTTGTCGGATAGACACTTGCACAGCGTTCGATAAAATTTAATGGAGTCAGATGTGCGAAGTTGGCTTGATTCTGATCAAGATCAATCTCATAAATGTTTCTGCTATTCATGGTTCCGTGGGTTCCTGTTTTACGTTCAACTATAGAATTTAATTTTATTAATTCCGAACACAGTGTCACCAGATATTTAGCCGTATCGTAATGACAAATAATGCTTCAGCAGCTGTTCAGCAGCTGTTCAGCAGAGGCTAACTAAACGAAGTCCATATCTCCAGCGGTAAGCCACCAGGCGCCATAAAGTAGCTCCGCGCTGGGTCCAGGATTCCAGCTATTACAGGGTATCTCAATACCCAATTCATTCACAATCGCGCCCTCGGTTAAGACCTTGTCCTGCCCCGACTTCGTCACCCAGACGCGCAGTGCCGAATCCGCTGTATCAGCGCTAACAGATTGATTTAAAATGGTAATCGCTTGTTTCATGAACGCCACGGGGCAGATCAAGTCCATCAAAAGTACGCCAGCGCCGTGCTGCTTCAAGACCGCAAATGCCAAGGCCTGCCTGGTGTCGACGGCCCGTATCAAAACGCAGTGATACTGTTTCGATTTCGAGAAAGGATGGCTGACATAACGATAGCGGATGTAGTCCGCATCCCGGACTCCAATAATCCCGTCACTATAGTCGGCGCGCATTGCGACCCAGAGCCGGTTCAACTCTTCGACGCTGGCATTATTGTCGGGCTCATAGTCCACAACAGAATATTGCTGTTGCGAGGAAACACTCTGTCCGGCAGGAAAAACGATCTCGATGAAATCATCGGTTTTCTCATACAGCCCGAGGCGTTTGGAAATATTCATTGTCTTCTGGTTGGGAAAACCAAAACCCAACAGATGATTCACAGTATTGCCAATCTCTCGCTCCAAAAACGTTGCCGCTACTTCAAAGAACAAACTACCCTTGCCATATTGCTTGCGAACACCAGGGTGCACCATCACATCGCAGGGCTGAATAGCCATCGCAGCCTTTCCAAAGTAACAGATCTTTCGCGGGGCGCCTCCGTAGTGAGCAACGATTCCACTCTGCTTATCCAATCGAGCCACTACACATTTGCCATTACCCAAGCCGTACTTCCAATTCCAGAGTTCCTCATTGAAGGTGACGTTAAAGCTCTTCTCGAATAGTTCCGCAATTTCATGTGGCTGGAACGATCGGATATCACCGAATTGGGCATCGGCCCAATCGCTCGTCTGGCGCAGATCCCTGCGCAGCACTTTAAGATAGAAGACGCGCCGTCCTGAATCGAATTCACTCAGCATAGAGTCGAGCTCGGCTAACAGCTGCGACAAAACCTCAGAATCGGCATAGCCCTCGTCCATTAGTGTCGAGCCATGCTTCTCTAAAAGAGGGCGCACAATACGCAAGGTCTGTTGGGCGCTGGAGGACAGATCCAGGCTATCCAATTGAGCAAAGCCCAGCCGCCGGGAAAGCTGCTCGAAGGAAGAATGGTTCGGGAGTGACGAATACCCTATGCGAGAATCATCGGCGATAAACTCGCTGAATACTATAAGCTGTCCGAGATCACCGAGCAGGTCCCGGCTCTTACTGAGTATGGCCATCTGATCCAGATAACGTATCGACCCTTCATGAATCACCACATCGACCGCAATCCGCTCGGAATACGCCACGAAGTCAGAACCCGCATAGTGAATAGTGTCCAGGGCATTGAAACGTGTATCCAGAAGCTTTTTGGATCCCATCCAGCGGGTCGAGTAATTCTTCTGTGCGAAGTCCATAGCGAAATGAAAAAGAGTATCGCCAACTACGAGGACATTGAGCCCTGAACCTCCCCTGGCAAGCAGCATCTGTAGTTGCGCTGTAAACCGTTGCTGTGCAGGCAGTAATGCATCGGTGCTAGCGATATCCGAGCCTGCTGCCGCCGGGAAGAGACCATAATGCTGGAAGCGAGGCTCGCCAAATTCGAGCTCGAGAACTCGGCTCAGTAAATCCAGAGTTGTTGGTTTGATACTACCTGTCATGATTGGGTCGCCCAACTGCTGCTAGCGGCTTCTCTTTGTATTTTTTAAGGCGTCGATGCAATATAACCCGCCCATGTCGCATTGCATAGCCCGGCCCGACACTCGGGCCGGGCTGCGACATATTGTCCCAAAACTCAGCCTTAGCTTTCGTCGGGCTCCCTTTGCGGTAGAATAGCCGGATGACGGCACATTCCAGATTATCCGACTTGCTGAGCTTTTTGATTCCCGTATCCGCGGACGGTGCCAGCCTTGGAAGACAAGGATTGCAGCGGCTCTTGTTACTTCGCACCTTCGTCACTGCGGCGAGTGTCGTCGCTGTAATTATCTTGTATGCCTTCACCGAAATAACAATTCCGGCTGAATTCATTACCTATCTTATTGCTGCGATAGTTCTCTCAGTGCTCATCGGCTACCGGCGTCTCGCTAACACACAATTTGTTAGCAATCTCGAGCTGTTCTGTCACATCCTGGTGGATGTGTTGTTTTTGATCATACTTCTGCTCAATACAGGAGGCGCTAGCAATCCGCTAATATCCTATCTGCTGGTATTACTCGCGTTGACCGCAACTCTGTTACCACAAATCTATGTCAATATTTTTTCAATAGCTAGCATCCTGATCTATACCTCTTTCTTGCTTCTCGACCTGACATCCGAACATGAGATGGCGATGTCTCCAGAGAATGAAGTCATGACGTTTCAACTTCACTTGGTAGGTATGTGGGTAATCTTTCTGGTAAGCGCTGTACTAATATCGGTATTAATAACGCGCATGGCAAAAGCGATCAAGGTCCGTGAGTTAAACTTGGCCGAGGCACGAGAGTATGAATTACGGAATGAGCAGCTGGTGGCGATAGGTACACTTGCAGCGGGCACGGCTCACGCCTTGGGCACGCCTCTCTCTACAATGTCGGTGTTGCTTACCGAGCTGGATAATCTGGATGCGCAGGCGCTCAATACTATCGACATCAAGAGTGACATCTCGGTACTTAGGCAGCAGGTTACTCGGTGCAAGAATTCACTGACTCAACTGACTCGCTACTACAACAAGGATAACCCCGAAGAAGATGAGAAGTTGTCTCTCAGGGCCTTCGCCGAAGACATACAGGACTATATCGTCAACATTCACCCGGCGGCCTCGATAGAGTTCAATCTTGGCACCTCTACAGATTCAATCGTGACCTCGAATCTAAGCGTGAAACACGCCGTGATAAATATTATAGAAAACGCCATTAAGGCGGCCAGAAGTCAGGTAGGCGTCAGCTTTACAATCACGAAGGATTCGCCCTCCAGGTTCGAGATCTCGATTCGTGATGACGGACCGGGCATTCCCCGCGATGTGATGGAAAAAATAGGCGAGCCGTTTATTTCCAGTCGCAAGGAGAGCATGGGGCTGGGCATTTTTCTTGCCAACGCGGCGATTGAGCGCATCGGGGGCTCTATCGAAATGTTAAACATGAAAGAAGGCGGAGCGTTGAGTGTGATCCGCTTACCGCAACCCGTCCTTTGAAAGCAATGAAGGCGCAAACTACAGCGAGCTGCGAATGGATAAAGAACGTATACTATTAGTTGAGGACGATGAGGTTTTCTCTCGCGTGATGAGCCGTGCATTGCTGCACCGTGACTACGAGGTGTCACAAGCGGCGAATGAGGCAGAAGCCTTACAGCTAATCGACAGCACGCTATTCAACTACGCCATATTGGATCTGAATCTAGGCGGCCATACCTCACTCGGATTGATAGCTCCATTAAAAAAGAGCAATCCGAAACTTCGCATCCTTATATTGACTGGCTATGCGAGTATTACGACAGCCGTTGAGGCGATAAAACTCGGCGCGGATAACTACCTGGCCAAGCCGGCAGACGCCGATGAGATCCTCGGTGCTCTTTTAGACACCAGCTCGCCAGGCGCACTAGCCGCTCCAGACTCGACCCATCTCGAGCCGATGTCCGTGCGCAGGTTGGAATGGGAGCATATACAGAAAGTTCTGAACGAGAACGGCGGTAATATTTCCGAAACGGCGCGACAGCTAAAGATGCACCGTCGCACCTTGCAACGGAAGTTACAGAAACGACCTGTTGCGAAATAGAACCCATGACCACTTTAAAGAACGACAGTCTACCTTCTGGTGAGCGGAGTCATCGTCAGGTGCCTGCCGCCATCGACTATCAGAGTCTCACCGGTGACCACCTGCGGGCCGCTGATGAAATGCAAGATTGCATCGGCTACGGTCTCGGGAGTCGCCGTCACACCCAGGGGTGAATTCTCTCGATGAAACTTCATCAGCTCCTCATACTTTTTATCGCCGAATCCTTCGCGCAACCAATCACCTTCGATGAATCCAGGGCAGACTGCGTTAATTCTCAATTTGGGCCCAAGTGCTCGGGCGAGTGACAAGGTCATGGTTACCAGGGCGCCCTTCGAGGCGGCATAGGCGACGGAACTGCCGATACCGGTAATAGCCGCTGTCGAGGCGACATTTACCACGGCACCGCCATCAGCCTGGCTTTGCATCTGCTTGGTCACCGCACGAATCATCTGGTAGCTGCCTATGACATTTACCCCATAGATGTGCTGAAAGTCTTCGCTGCTCAAGCCGTCCAGATCGCCGTGGTCAACAAACTTGGTAGTGCCTGCATTATTGACGAGGATATCTATGCGACCCCACTTCTCGATGGCGGCCGCGGCCATGGCGAGGCAATTTACATCTTCAGCGACATTACCACCTACGACTAGACACTCCGCCCCAAGTGCCCTGCACTCATCGGCCACAGCCTCGGCACCCGTCGAATTTGAATTGTAGTTGATAAGCACATTGCAGCCTTGAGCGGCGAGGAGTTTAACCGTAGCCGCACCTACTCCACTGCTTGATCCGGTAACGATGGCAACTCTCTTGTTCAAATTTTTCACACTGTAATCCTCAGTTTGATGAATCTCTGTCACTGTGGAAATTAGCACAGATTTGCAACAATTCCTGACAATTCTGAAACGCAGGAAAACACGCCGAGAGCACCATTTTACGGGACAAAGCCATTGCAATTGATCTTGCAGGGGTTACAATACGTAACACTTTTGCATTATAACTACCAAGCAGAAGAATTGCAGCTAGGGCTCGGCTATTGAGAGCTAATCGACAACAAGGATGATCCACCCCAACATCGAACCAATGAGCCAGCTTAGTAGGCGCACTAGACATGCCTCTCGCTAAGAGTGCTTGATGGGATCGAATTCCTGACCCAGAACGCCAGCACCCATAGATTTTATTGCCGGAGATTGTAGTGAAGAATCAACACATCGTATCAGCAGGAATTCTAATAGCAGTAGTGCTCTGGATGGTAATCCCACAGAGCGCTGAGGAACCACAAGAGACCAATACTGCAATCACCAACACCGTAGTCGCCGTGCCTGAGGGCGTGTCTCCAGGCGACAATCCAGGGCAGTTTGTCGTCCGCGCCGCCAGGCTAGAGCAGCAGACCTACGGTCAACAGATTCGTGTGCGAGGCCGCACGCAGGCATTTCGCCATGTAGAGGTTCGGGCCGAGGTGGCAGGTCGCATCGTGAGCGAGCCAGTTCCTCGCGGCGCTCGAGTCAATACAGGCGATCTACTGTGTGAACTCGCGCTGGATGACCGTGATTCCAATTTATTGGAGGCTAGAAGCCGACAAGAACAAGCCGATTTCGAGTATGCAGCTGCGCTGGACTTGCAGGAGCGAGGATTGCAGTCCGACGTCATAGTGGCTCAACAAAAAGCCGCGCTGGAATCGGCCAAAGCAGCTGTGGCCCGCGCCGAATTAGCGCTTAAGAGAACCAGGATAACTGCTCCTTTCGCGGGCGTCGTGGAGACTCGCACTGTCGAGCTCGGCGATCTATTAAACGTAGGTGCAGTCTGCGCTTCTGTACTCGACGACAGCCCCATGCTGCTAATCGGCCTCGTGCCCGAGCATGATATTGGTAGCCTCAGCCTCGGCGCCGAGGTAAACGCAGAGCTGCTTAGCGGGCAACGTATAAGCGGCACAGTTAGCTATTTAGCCCGTACGGCAGAGAACGTATCGAGAAGTTATCGGATAGAGGTGGAGGTAGATCCTTCGTTTAAGAATATTCGACAAGGTTTAACTGCTGAAATTTTGGTGAACTCGGCCGAAATTCAAGCGCACCTGATTCCTTCTTCTGCCTTGACCCTGGATGATAGCGGCTTGATCGGAGTGAAAACCATCGGCCCGAACAATATGATCGAGTTTCACCACGTAGAAATCGTTGGCGACAATACCAGCGCAATGAATCCAGGGGTCTGGGTTACTGGCCTCAATGGCACGGTCAATCTTGTGACCCTGGGCCAGGAAGTTGTCTTTCCCGGGCAGCAAGTAGAAAGCAATTTCGACTGGTCTCGTTAGTCCTCCAAACAACTTGCAGTGCTGAAGAGAGTCTCCTTCATGAAGAATTATATTGATGCCGCCATATCTCATTCACGAACCACGTTAAGTGTGTTCGTCGCCACTATGGTTACTGGATTCGTCTGCTATCTTGCAATACCCGCGGAACTTAACCCCGATGTTGAAGTACCCATCGTGATTACCACGATAATCCATCAGGGCATATCTCCCGAAGATGCCGAACGTTTGCTGGCCAAACCGGCTGAGTTGGAATTAAAAACGGTAGAGGGGATTGTCGAGGTTACTTCCTTCTCCAGCGAGAACGCGGCTACCATCGTCACTGAGTTCGACATCGACTTCGATTCTCAGTACGCGCTAAGCGAAGTGCGTGAGGCCATCAACAGAGCTAAGGCGCGCTTCCCGCAAGATACCGAAGAGCCTCTGATTCAGGAAGTCTCTGCCGCGACTGTGCCAGTGGTGCAAATAGCAATCGGCGGCGATGGTGTGCCCGAACGTGTTCTCCTACAAGTCGCTGAAGAGTTGCAACGAGAGATCGAAATTCTTCCCACCATTTTAGAAGCACTAATGGTTGGTGACAGGGAACAATTGTTAGAGGCTGTCATCGACCCGGCAAAACTGGAGACTTATGGGATCTCCAATTCCGTAATAATACAAACCGTACTGAATAATAATAGCTTGATTCCGGCAGGTCAGGTGGATACAGGTCAAGGTAGCTTTTCGATCAAGGTTCCAGGGCTTATCGAGAATGCCGACGACCTTTTCAACCTGCCTCTGGCCTCGAATGCCGATGGTGTGCTGACAGTTTCAGATATCGCCGATGTACGCCGCACTTTCAAAGATGCAACCCGCTATTCCTATGCGAATGGTTATGCTTCCATATCTCTCAACGTAATGAAGCGAAAGGGAACCAGTGTCATCGAAGCCATGGATCAAGTCGATCAGGTGGTTCAGCAGCTGCGCCCCAGCCTGCCGCCCTCAGTTGCAATCTCCTATATCAATAACACGGCGCCAATTGTTGTAGAGCAGAATATGGGTCTGCAGGGCAATATGGCCACAGCTATGGTGCTGGTGCTTATCGTAGTTATAGCCTCCGTTGGGGTTCGTTCCGGCCTGCTGGTAACCCTGGCCGTTCCCTTCTCATTCTTCTTCGCCTTCATTATCATTCGCATGCTCGGCTTTACCTACAATTTTATGGTGATGTTCGGCTTGCTACTTGGCCTCGGAATGCTCATCGATGGGGCCATCGTCATGGTTGAATATGCCGATCGCAAGATGGCAGAGGGGTTGAACGCTCGCGACGCTTATAGAGCTGCCGTAGAACGAATGTTTTGGCCGATCCTGGCTTCCACTGCGACAACACTTGCAGCGTTTTTGCCGATAATGTTCTGGCCGGGCGTTTCCGGACAGTTTATGAGCTACCTGCCAATTACCGTTTTCGCAGTACTCATAGGTTCGCTATTCTATGCACTTCTGTTCGCTCCAACTATTGGCGCACTGATCGGCAAGTCTAGTGCAGCCGATCAAGCCTATCTCAAAAACCTGGAAGATGGCGATCCACTTAAGACTGGCGGAATAACCGCGGTTTATGCACGAATTCTCGCTTTTGCAGTGCGCGCGCCTATAGCTGTGTTTTCTGCCAGTATCGCGAGCTTAATTGTCATAGTTGTGGCCTATGATCAGTATGGAAAAGGTGTCGAATTTTTTACCGGAGTAGAGCCAAGCCAGACCCAGATTCAAGTCTTTGCCAGAGGTAATTCCTCCCCCGCTGAGTTACGTGATGTCATGCTTCATGCCGAATCACGGATTCGAGAGGTCGGCCATTTTAAAGGCATAGTCACTCAATCCGGATCGGGAAATAGCTTGGGCGGCGGCCAACAATCTGCTCCTGACCTGATCGGTACGATCTTTATAGAAATGACCGATAGGCGCGACAGAGATATCGATGGCTTCGAAGTAGAAAATCTATACCGAGATGCAGTCACCAATCTACCCGGCGCCAGAGCGGAAGTAGTGACTATAGAACAAGGCCCACCGGTAGGGAAAGCCATTCAATTAGAACTGTCAGGAGATGACCTTGACGTGCTTTTTAGCGAAGCGGCGCGGATTCGCAACCATATGGAAAACACAATGACGGGCCTCATCGATATTGATGATACCGCTCCAGTTCCCGGTATCGAGTGGGAGATCGTTGTGGATCGCGCTCGCGCAGCCATGTTCGGCGCCAATATGGCCGAGATCGGAACTGCTATACAGCTAATGACGAACGGTGTGTTCATGGGCGATTATCGCCCTACCGACAGTGAAGAGGAAGTGGATATTCGCGTGCGCTATCCGGCTGAATACCGCGGCTTGGAACAGATGGACACGATTAGGATAACCACAGCTAACGGCGATCTGGTGCCAATTAGCAGCTTTGTTACCCGCGTTGCCAAACCCGCAGTAAGCGCCATACAACGCGTCGATGGAGAGCGGGTCGTCTATGTTCGCGGCAACGCCGCGCCAGGCATCGTTGCGGACAACAAGACGCAAGAACTAGCCGCTTATATGGAACAGAATCCGCCGGCACGCGGTGTGACCTATCAGTTCCGTGGCGCCAACGAAGAGCAGGAAAATTCCGCAGCCTTCCTGTCTCAGGCCTTCACTCTAGCCCTGGCCTTGATGGCGATTCTGCTTGTAACCCAATTCAATAGTTATTATCAGGCTCTGTTGATCCTATCCTCTGTATTGCTTTCTACTGCTGGTGTTTTACTGGGCCTGCTTATTACCGGCCAGACCTTCAGTGTGATATTAACCGGCATTGGCATCGTCGCTCTTGCTGGAATCATTGTGAATAATAATATCGTACTGATAGATACGTTCAATCACCTACGAGAACAACATGCAGATTGGTCACTCACCGACATCATAGTACACACTGGCGTTCAGCGGTTGCGTCCGGTGTTTCTGACCACCTTCACCACCGGCTTTGGCCTGCTCCCTCTTGCAATGCACGTATCTGTGGACTTGATCGGCGCAGAAATCGAGGTTGGTGGGCCCATAACCTCGCAGTGGGTAAGTCTCGCTTCGGCCATCGTATTCGGACTAAGCTTCGGTACGATACTGACACTCGTAGTGACGCCAGCCATGCTCGCCCTTCCCGACCGATTGCGATTGCTCCTGGGCAGGGCGCCCAAGTTCCAGCAGGAAGCGCAGCCGAGCCTTAGCAACTAAGGCTCGCTACTCTCCCATACCGACCTTTCTTCTAAGACATCGCTGATTCGGACATCGCTGATTCCAGCCTCTGGCATTAGAATCCGCTGTACGTGAATTTGAGTTCATGTGAGAATACAAAATCTTTCCTGAATCCATGGGTTATTAATGGGACTTTTAGTCACATTCTTTGTTGCCAGTATTTTCTTTTCCTTCCTCTGTTCGATTTTGGAAGCTGTGCTTCTAAGTATTACGCCTGCCTACGTCGCGACACAGGACAAAGACAGTACCGCTATCTCTAGAAAACTCTCCCGCTTCAAAGAGGACATAGACAGACCATTGGCGGCTATTCTCACGCTTAATACCATCGCCCACACCGTAGGGGCCATTGGCGTGGGAGCGCAAGCTGCCCATCTGTTCGGCTCAACGCAAATCAAGATCTTTGAACTAACAATCATTAGCTGGGAGGGCTTCATCGCTGGGGCGATGACGCTTGCTATCCTGATTCTTTCGGAAGTTATACCCAAAACTCTGGGGGCGAATAATTGGCAGGCCCTGGCCCCCATTTCGATACGGCTCATCAACCTGCTTATGATCGTGCTCGCCCCGATGATTTGGTTGACCCAGCTAATCACGAAAAACCTGAAGAAAGACAAGGATAAACCTGTCTTAAGCAGAAGCGATTTCCTGGTAATGACGGAACTAGGCAAGGAAATCGGAATTTTGAAAGAGAGCGAACAGAAGATTATTATAAACCTGCTGCGTTTCAATCGAATCCTGGTAAAGGATGTGATGACTCCGCGCATCGTGGTAGTGGCGGAGAACGGCACCATGACGATCCAGCAGTTTCATGATCGACACTCGGATCTCGCCTTCTCCAGGATCCCGGTCTATCAGGAAAGTAACGACAAAGTAACCGGGTATATTCTGAAGGATGAGGTTCTACTTAGCCTCGTGGAAGGCAAGGGCGAAGAAGACCTGAACTCACTGCGCCGCGACATCATCATTTCCCATAGCGCTACCCCAATCCCGGACCTGTTGGATAAGTTCATCGCCGAGAACGAACATATCGCACTGGTGGTCGATGAGTACGGCGGAACAGAAGGCATAGTAACCATGGAGGATCTTATTGAGACATTGCTCGGCATTGAGATCGTCGACGAGATGGACAATGCCGAAGACATGCGTGCGCTAGCAAGAAAGAACTGGGAAATACGCGCACGCAGGATCGGACTGCTACCAACAGAAACCGAGACATGATTATACTATCAAGCGCTCGCTCGGTTTTTCCGATAGACTTTAAAAACGCGCAAGAATAAAACCGACCGAACGTTCAGCTACGCTATAAATCACGAGGTATTGTGACAAATTGTAATTCACTAGTTCCTGCCTAAAAGTCTGTGCTACTATTTTTCCACTTTGCGATTGGCTGCTATAAGGGATATAGCAAACGGTTGCAAAGAGCTAAAGCTTGGAGCTTGGGAGTTTTTCTTTGTTCCCCCCTTTTCTTATAGCATCGAGCAGCTTTCAGGCTCCCGCTTTAGCGCTTATAATTTACACCAGTGAACACCAGCGAACACCAGCGACAACCTTTTAACGCTATAACCCCCTTCGCCATCCGGTTCCCGTTTTCTTATAGCATCGAGCAGCTTTCAGGCTCCCGCTTTAGCGCTTATAATTTACACCAGTGAACACCAGCGAACACCAG